>DATKTZ010000066.1:0-7881 GCA_035530815.1 Acidimicrobiales bacterium | reverse complement strand
AGCGCCATGGTGATGACCGTTTGGGCGATGAGCAGCGGCGCCACGTGGGGCAGGATGTGGCGGAACAACACCCGCGTGCGACTCGCGCCGAGGTTGACGGTGCGGCGCACGAAGGTCCGTTCGCGCAGGGTCTTCACCTGCGCGCGCAGCACGCGCGCCGTCGTGGTCCACAGCAGCACCCCGATGGCGATGATGAGGTGGAAGAGGCTGGGACCCCACACCGCGGCGATCACGATCATCACCGGGATCACCGGGATCACCAGAAAGAAGTCCGTGATCCGCATCAAGATCGTGTCGACCGCCCCACCGAAGTAGCCCGACAGGATGCCGACGAGGGCGCCGGGGATGGCCGCCACCAGCGCCGCGGAGAAGCCGACCAGCATGGAGATGCGACCACCCTGGATCAGCAGGCTCACCATGTCGATGCCGCCGTCGCTGGTCCCCAGCCAGTGGCGACCCGACGGTGGGGCGAAGACCCCGCCACTCGCGTTCGTGGTGCTGTAGGGGGCGAACCAGTGGGCCCCGAGGGCCAGCACGACGAAGATCAGGAGCACCACGGCACCGATCACCCCGGCGAGCCGGTGACGCAGGATCTTCTGCCACCAGCGGGGCGTCGCGGGTTCCTGGCGGGGCGTGTCGTTGGTCACGTCGGGGGACTCCATTATTCCGCCACCCTCGGGTCGAGTTTCAGACTCAGGAGGTCGGCGACGAGGTTGAGCATCACGACCGAGAGGGTCAGGATGAGGAAGGCGCCCTGCAGCATCGGGTAGTCGCGGGAGAGTACCGATTGGTACACCGCCAGGCCGATGCCGGGCCACGTGAACACCGTCTCGACGAGCAGGGCACCACCGACGACGTAACCGATCGAGAGCGCGATCAGGGTCACGATCGGCAGGAGGGCGTTGCGCAATACGTACCGGCGCAGGATCGTGCGCGCGGGCAAGCCCTTGGCCCGCGCGGTGAGCACGAAGTCCTCCCCCAGGACCTCGAGGACGGCCGAGCGTACGACGAGCGTGAACTGACCGTAGAGGGTGAGGGCGACCGCGACCGCCGGCAGGATCATGTGTTTGAACGTGTCGAACGCGTGGGTCCAGACGGTTCCGCCCACGGCGAAGGGGTCGTTCATGCCGGTGGTCGGCAGGTAGCGGCCGAACAGCATGACCAGCATCAGCCCCAGCCACTGGGTGGGGAAGGAGTAGAAGGCGATGGATCCGTTGGTCAAGAGGTAGTCGGCCGGTCGGTGCCACCGCCACGCGGCGGTGACACCGGACCAGACCCCGAAGATGATGGCGAGCAGGGTGCCGAGCCCCACCATGGGAATGGTGTTGCGCAGGTCCATGCTCAAGTTGTGCCACACGGGCAACCCGTTGATGTACGACACGCCGAGGTTGCCGTGCGTCAGCTGCTTGAGATAGATGAAGTACTGGCGCCACTTCGAATCGGCCAGACCGAACTGTTGCGCCAACGCCAGCCGCAGCGCGGGCGTCGAGTTCGGCACTCGCGAGAGGTCCGTCACCGCGCTTCCGGGCAGCGCACGAAAGAGCACGAAGTTGAACGTGAGCACGACGAACACGGTCATGAGCGAAAAGCCGATTCGCTTAATCACGTAATCAAGTGTTCGAGTGTTCACAGTTCGTTTCTCTTATCGTTCGTAGCCGGAAGCGCGGTGCTGGGCGTCGCTAGGCGTGCTTCGCGTAGGTGATGCCGTTGATGGTCAGCGGCGAGAACAGTCCACCCGGGGTCTCGGCGAAGCCGGACCAGGCCTTGTTCCACACGTCGTTGACGTTCTCGTAGGCGTAGATGAACTCCGGCATGGCCTTGGCGATCATCGCCTGCATCTGGAAGACGATCGCCCGACGCTTCGCGGGGTCCATCGTCACCGACTGCTGGGCGAAGAGCTTGTCGTAGGTCTTGTTGCAGTAACCCGTCTCCTGCCATCCACCGAACTGGGCACAGGTGTAGGTGTTCAGGAGGAACGTCGGGTCCGGACCCGACGGCGTCCAGCCCCACATACCGAGGTCAAACTTCTGGCTCGGCGTCAATTCGAGTGATGCCGCCGTGGCGTCGTCGGTGATGCTGACCTTCAGCTGAACGCCGATCTTCTTGAAGTCGGACTGGATGATGTCAAAGGCGCGCAGACGCGAGGCTTCCTCGTCGGTCGCGAGTACCACCGTGTAGGACATCGCGTGTCCGTGGGCCATGCGCACGCCCCCCGAGCCCATCTTGTAACCGGCCTGGTTCAGGAGCGCATTGGCTTTGGCGATGCTGAACGGCGCGGGCTTGACCGCAGCGTTGTAGAACGCCTGGTCGGCGATGGGGAGGATCGACATGCCGGGCTTCGCGTCACCATTGAACGCGTTCTTCACGATCGCATTGCGGTCGATCGCGTAGTTGAAGGCCTGGTGCACGAGCGGATTGAGCAACTCGCGGTTGCTCTTCTTGCCCGCGTAGTCGTTGATGATGAAGTCGCTCTCATTGAGCGCTGGCTTCGTGTCAACGACCAAGCTGGGGTCGGCCTTCAGATTCTTGATGGCGCTCGGTGTGGCGTTCAACATCACGTCGATCTGTCCCGACTTGAGCGCCTGGATCTCGGCGTCGGCACTGGTGAAGTACTCCAGACCGAATCCGGCGATCGTGGGCTTGGCGCCGTAGAAATTGGGGTTGGCGTTGAACAGGGACACGCCCGAGGCGTTGTACTGGGTGGCCATGAATGGTCCACCCGACACCACTGGCTGGCCCGAGGAGGGCGCATTCGCGAACGTGCGCAGTCCCGATCCCGCGGTACCCGTGTCGTACTGGGACCAGACGTGCTGGGGCAAGATCGGCAGGCGTCCGATGTTGGCGAGCATCGCCGCCTCGGGAGTCGCGAGATTGATCACCACGGTATTGGCGTCAGGCGCCGTCGCCGAGGTCACCCCGGGCAGATACGAGGCCAGGAGTGCTGCACCACCAGCCGCATCCTTCAGCACCGTGTTGATCGTCCACACGACGTCGGCGGAGGTCAGCGGCTTGCCGTCGGACCACGTCGCGCCCGAGTGAAGGTGGAACGTCCAAGCGAGGCCGTTCGACGAATTCGACCAACTGGTCGCGAAGTTGGGTGCGAACGCGGTCAGTGGCGTGTTGTACTGCACCAGCGAGGGGTAGATGTACTTGTAGACCGCGAGCGACGAACTCTCCAAGGCGACGAACGGATTCATCGAGTCGACTTGGTACTGGGTACCGATGCGCAGCATGGTGGCGGACGAAGCGTGCGGCCTCGACGAGGCTCCCGCCACGGCGACGGGAACGCCCGCCAGCATCATCGATGCGATGAGCGCGGTCACCGCTCCTTTGCGACGTGTTTTCATCAGTGAATCTCCCCCGTTTTCGTGTCCAGTAACTGGGCCCTGTGCCGCTCGGCACAACGCATCTGCAGAACGTCAACTTATTGAACGCCCGTTAGACTTTCGCCAACCTAACAGGTCCACTCGGAACCGTCAAGGAGCCTCCATGTCCACAATGTGAACTTCGTAGCCTCCACTCTAGGGACGCACTGGTACCCGGGATTGGTCACCACGCCCTGTGGTGGATACTCCGAATTCCTTGGCCGCGGATGCTACTGTCAGGACGATTGTCGCAAGAGATCACATCGGGAGATACGGTGCGGCGAAGATCAATTCACGCGACGACTACTGCCGTTCGCGAACGAACGGGGAATGCACATGAAGTCTGAAGGAACGGAGCCCCTCACCGACGTCCCGGCGGAACCGACCACTCGTGACCTGATTCTCGAGGCGGCCGTCGACCTCTTCTCCCAACGGGGGTACCACGCCACCTCGATGCGTGAGATCGCCGCCGCCATCCCGATGCGCGCCGCGGGGATCTACTACTGGTTCGACAGCAAGGGAGCAATCCTGCTCCACCTGGAGCAGGATTTTCTCGGGCGTCTCAACACCGCCGTAGAAGAGGCCATTTCCAAGCACAAGAACCCGGCCGCTCGTCTGGCGGCCGCCGTGCGTGAGCACGTCCTCTTCCACGGGCTCTACCCCAAAGCCGCCTTCGTGACCGATAGTGAACTGCGCTCACTTGAAGGTGAGGGGCGCGCCGAGATCCAGACCGCGCGTGACGCCTATCAGGCCATGTTCATCAAGATGATCGACGACGGCGTGCGCGCGGGCGTGTTTCGTACGACCGATGTCCGCATTGCCAGTTACGCGATCCTGCTCGAGTGCACCGGCGTGGCCATCTGGTTCATGCCCAATGGGAGTCGGACCCTCGACGAGGTCGCGCGCATCCATATCGAGCTCGTGCTCGGCTCGCTGTCCACGCCCCGCGCGACCGTCTCCCGAGCGATCCGCGACTGCTGCGACTGATCCACTGGCGAGGTGGCGCCCACGACTGGACCCGCGGATGGTGATGCCGTCGGCACTCGCGGCCATCTTGGTGTAACTTACTGACCGACCGTTAGATTTGAATCCGATTTCGTGTGCGCGACCCTCCCCCGGCCGAGCAACGGACTGACTGACGAGGTGAGGACAGTGGACAAACTTGTGACGTCGGCAGCGGCCGCGCTCGCGGACATCCCCGACGGGGCTTCGATCGCGGTCGGTGGTTTCGGCCTGTGCGGGATACCCACCCAATTGATCAACGCACTACTCGCCCTCGGCGTCGGCAACCTCGAGACCGTGTCCAACAACTGCGGCGTTGACGATTTCGGACTCGGGGTCCTGCTCGCCGCCAAGCGCATCCGTCGTACCACCGGTTCCTACGTTGGTGAGAATAAGGAGTTCGAACGGCAATTCCTCGCTGGCGAGCTCGAAGTCGAACTCGTCCCTCAGGGCACCCTCGCCGAACGCCTTCGCGCCGGTGGCGCGGGCATCCCCGCCTTCTTCACTCCCGCCGGAGTCGGCACCCAAGTCGCCGAGGGTGGCCTGCCGTGGCGATTCGACGGGGCGGGTGGCGTGGCCCTCGGCTCACCAGCGAAGGAGGTCCGTGAGTTCGATGGCCGGTCCTACGTCCTCGAGCGCGCCATCCACACCGATTTCGCGCTGGTGCACGCGCGCTACGGCGACCGTCACGGCAACCTCGTCTACGAGCAGAGCGCGGCGAACTTCAATCCCCTCTGCGCGGCGGCTGGTCGGGTGACCATCGCCGAGGTCGAGGAGTTGGTCGAACCCGGTGAGCTCGACCCAATGCGGGTGCACACGCCGGGCATTTTCGTCCAGCGCGTGGTGCACGCCTCCGACGTCGACAAGAGGATCGAGAAGAGGACGGTATCGCGATGACCCTCACCCGAGAAGAATTGGCGGCCCGTGTCGCGATGGAACTGCGCGATGGCCAGTACGTAAATCTCGGCATTGGACTGCCCACCATGGTGCCCAATTACGTCCCCGAGGGCCTGCACGTGGTGCTGCACTCGGAGAATGGCATCCTCGGTGTCGGGCCCTATCCCGATGACAACGCCGTGAATCCCGACCTCATCAATGCCGGCAAGGAGACCGTGACGGTGCTTCCCGGTGCGTCGTTCTTCAACTCGGCGGATTCGTTCTCGATGATCCGTGGCGGTCACGTCGACGTCGCGGTCCTGGGTGCGATGCAGGTTTCGGCTTCCGGGGACCTCGCGAACTGGATGATTCCTGGAAAGATGGTGAAGGGCATGGGTGGGGCAATGGACCTGGTTCACGGCGCCAAGCACGTCATCGTGATGATGGAACACCTCGCCAAGGGCGGTGGCCACAAGATCGTGAACCAATGCTCCCTTCCCCTCACCGGCCAAGGCTGTGTCGAACGCATCATCACCGACCTCGCGGTGATTGACGTCGAGCCCGAAGGATTGGTGTTGCGCGAACTGGCACCGGGCGTCACCGTGGATGACGTGCGCGCGGCCACCGAACCTGAGCTCATCATCGCGCTCTGAATCGGTGATGTGACTCTTCACTAGCCACGTTCATTGCGTTCTACGGATCTGCACGCTGGACCATCGTCGAACAACAGCAGCGCGTGACGAGACTTCTTCTAGAACGACAACAATTCGGGGTGGACGATCGCGATCACGAGCACGCTCGTCGCGGTGAGGGCGATCAATACCATCGTCCAGAACCACACTTCGATCGATCGGAACCGGTAGGTGCGCGCGACCAGTCGGTCGGTCAACTTCGGCGACTGCAGCTGTTCGCGGATGACCGCCATCCGCCGCTCCCGCCACGAGACCCCGTGTGTCCGCGTACTCGCAAATATGTAGCACGAAGTACATGCGAACATGTAGGTCCGCCGAACTGCAGATTAGCGGTTCTGCTCACCTCCCTTCGGGTTGACGTGGTCCTTCAAGCGGTAGCTCGGACCATTGATCGAGATGACTTCGCAGTGGTGCAGTAGCCGGTCGAGAATCGCCGAGGCCAGCACGTCGTCGCCGAAGACCTGACCCCACTCGCCGAAGCTCTTGTTCGAGGTCACGATGATCGACCCCTTCTCGTAACGACGAGAGACCATCTGGAAGACCATGTTGGCGTCGGCGCGGTTGAGCGGTAGGTAGCCGACCTCGTCGACGACGAGAACACTTGGCTTCAGGTAGGTCTGGAGCTTCTTCGCGAAACGTCCCGACGCCTCGGCCTCGCGCAGGTTGCGCACCAGGTCGTCGAGACTCGTGAAGTAGATCGAGTAGCCCGCCTGACACGCCGCGACCGCGAGTGACACCGCCAGCATGGTCTTGCCCACTCCGGGCGGCCCCAGCAAGGCGACGTTCGACTTCGCTTCGACGAAGGCCAACGATGCCAAGTCACGGACTTTGCGCTTGTCGAGGTCGGGCTGAAAGGCGAAGTCGAACTCGTCGATCGTCTTGTGGTGCGGCAGTCCCGAGAGCTTCAGGGCGTTGCGAAAACGCCGTCCGTCCCTGACCCCGGTCTCCTCTTCCAAGACGAGGTCGAGGAACTCGAGGTAACCGAGTTGACCGGAGTCCGCTCGTTCACACAACGTAGTGAGATTGTCCTCCAGGTTCGCCAGGTGCAGTCGCGTGGCCGCCTCCTTGATGCGCAGTGAGATCAGTTCGCTCATGCCGCACCCACGCGGTCGTAGAAGGCGAGGTCGCGGTGGTGCACCATGACCCCGGCGTTGCGCGAGCGACTGGCCATGAGGGTGGGCTCGTGGCGGGGCGTCACGACCATGTCGTTCGCCGTCGCGACATCGCGCCCGTCGGGCAACCCCGCCCAGTGCGACTCATCCACCACCCAGGCGCCCTTCACCCGCGAACGCGGGTGCGTGGCGAGCAGCGCGTTGTCGCCGCCCAGCCGGTGCAGGTGCAGCCGGTCACTGGTGACGCGCACCTCGACGCGCATCGGGCGCTTCACCTCGCGCCAGGGCAGCGAGTAGAGCGAGCCCTCAAAGGAGATCAGGCAGTCCTTGGCGACGCGACGCAGGTGTCGCTCGGTGACGTTGTAGGCGCTAGCCGGCAGGGGCAACAAGGCCGCGCGGTCTCGCTCGGCGCGCACCGAAATCACTTCACCGTGAGTGCGGTGCACCTGGGCGCGCCGTAGCGGCAGCCAGTCGAGGAACGCGGCGTCCATCTCAGCCACGTTGTTGAAGTCGCGACCGCGCAGCACGTGCTCGCGCACGATTGACACCTGGCGCTCGACGCGGCCCTTCGTCTGGGGTCGGTAGGCGGCGGCGACAACGATGCTAAATCCGTAGTGCGCGCAGAACGCTAACGCCTCGGAGTGCAGCGGCACCTCTTGTCCGGGCCCCACGTGACGGCGCACCACGGTCTTTGTTCGGTCGTAGAGGATGCTTGACGGCACACCACCGAAGTGCGCGAAGGCGCGTTGGTGACAGGCCCAAAAGGTCACGAGGTCCTGGCTGGTGGTGAAGCACGTGAAGGGGTCGCGGCTGTGACTGAGCGTCAGGTGAAAG
>DATKTZ010000065.1:0-7155 GCA_035530815.1 Acidimicrobiales bacterium | reverse complement strand
CGCGAGCACCGCGTCGATCAGCGCGCTCGGAATGCCGCACAGCCCAAAGCCCCCCACCGCCAGCGACGATCCGCTGACGATGTCGCTGACCGCCTCGTCGGCGCTCGTTCGCACCTTATCCATACCCGTCCTCGAGTCTCTAACCCGTCAACCAACGTAGTGCGACTGGCCCGGGCGCGTCACTCGCGTGCCAACGAGGGCGCCAGCGCGTTGAGGGTCCGTGACACACTCGCCCGGCCGAGTTGATCCGCCATCCACAGACTCGTGCGCGCCAGGGCCCCGAGGTCGACGCCGGTGACGACCCCCAGGCCGTGCAGTTGCCACACGAGGTCCTCGGTGGCCAGATTGCCGGTCGCGCTTCGAGCGAAGGGGCAGCCACCGAGGCCGCCCGCCGAGGAGTCCACGGTGCTCACGCCCTCTTGCAGCGCCACCAGCGTGTTGGCCAGGGCCTGACCGTACGTGTCGTGAAAGTGCACCGCGAGATCGCCCCGGGCGAGGCCGGCGCGCTCGAGACTGGCGAGCAGCTCGACGACCTGACCGGGCGTGGCGACGCCGATCGTATCGCCCAGTGAGATCTCGTGACACCCCATGGCGGCGAGTCCTTCGGCCACGGCCGTCACCTGGGCGATGGGAACCGCGCCCTCCCAGGGGTCGCCGAAGCACATTGAGATGTAGCCGCGCACCGCGACACCCGCCTCGCGCGCGCGGCGCGCGACCGGGACGAAGGCCTCGAGCGATGCGGCGAGCGAGCGATTGAGGTTGCGCTGGGCGAAACTCTCAGTGGCGCTCGCGAAGATCGCGATCTCGCGCGCACCCGCCGCGAGGGCTCGTTCGAGGCCGCGCTCGTTGGGCACGAGCACCGGGTGACGACCCGCCAGCGGCCCCAGAATCCCCAGCAGCTCCTCGGCGTCGGCCAACTGGGGAACCCAGCGCGCCGGCACGAAACTCGTCAACTCGACCGTCGTCAGGCCCGCCTCGATGAGTCGGCGGATGAACTGCGCCTTCACGGTGACGTCGACGACCACCGACTCGTTCTGCAGGCCGTCGCGCGGTCCGACCTCGTAGATCGTGACCTCGTGGGGCAGCCCCGCCATCGGCACCGGCACCTGTGGAATCATCGTTTCCTCCTCGCTTGGTCTAGCAGCCCGAGCAAACAGACTTCCCAGGCTGTCGCAACCGGCGGGCCCGACCACGAGGTCGCACCACGCGAATCGGATGCGTACAACAGAGTCGAACGTCCCTGCGGCCCGACAGGAAAGTACAGTGAATCACTACAGTACAGCGCGAAATTGTGACTGGGGACCCTAGTTGATATTTCAAGTTCGGCTCCATGCTGGATGCATGTCACTATCGGGGGATCGAGTCAAGCGCACGACGCTATCGCGGACCACGTGTCTTGACCTGCTGCGGGGTGCGGACTTCGCGCGAGTGGTGATCTCCGTGCGCTGTCTGCCCGCGGCCCTGCCCGCGCGCATCGACGTGATCGACGACCACCAGCTCATTCTCGCCAGCACCGAAGAAGCGGTGATCGTGGCGGCGCGACGAGGCGATGTGCTGTCAGTCCAGATCGACGGCCTCGAGTCCGATGGCGCCACCTGGTCGGTCATGGCGTCGGGCATCGCCGCCCCGGCACAGGGGCACGTCACCCAGTCCCCACCCCTGCAATTGGCGCTGGGCAACGGCGCCTCGCTGATCCTGCTGCCACTCGCCGTGGTGGTCGGAGAGCGGGTTGGCTGAAGCGGGCTCACCCGCGCACACGTGTGAAAGGCTGGGGTCCATGGCCTTTCACCGGATCAGAGATCCCGAGCGGCTGCACGCGCTCATCGACGCGATCCTGCTCATCGAGACCGACGCACACCTGAACGATCTGCTGCGCACCATCGTCGACACCGCTACGAAGCTGGTGGGCGCGCGCTACGGCGCCCTGGGCGTGGTCGCCAGCGATGGCCAGACCGTGTCGCGATTCATCACCAGCGGCGTCGACGAGGCAACGCGTGCGGCCATCGGCCGCAACCCCCACGGCCTCGGGGTGCTGGGCGAGACGATCCGCCTCGCGCACCCGCTGCGCGTCGACCACCTGAGCACCCACGAGGGCACCGCGGGTTTCCCCGCCCACCACCCCGTCATGGAGCGCTTCCTCGGAGTGCCGGTCACCACCGGGGACGGGCACGTCTTTGGCAACCTCTACCTCACCGACCGACTCGACGGCGAGGCCTTCGACGAACAAGACGAACAACTGGTCGTGGCCTTCGGTCGGGCTGCGGGACTCGTCATCGACCAGGCCACCTTGCGGCGCGACCTTCGCGAACTCACCCTCAGCGAAGAGCGCGAGCGGCTGGCGCGCGACCTGCACGACACCGTCATCCAGCGGCTCTTCGGCGTGGGTCTGGCGCTGCAACTCACGCTCTCCGCGCAGCTCGACGAGCAGACGCGCTCGCGAATCAACTCGGCGCTCGACGAGCTGGACACGACCATCCACGAGATTCGCACCACCATCTTCGAGATCGACCAGGACGACTTCGACAGCGGCTCGCTCGAGGACCGGATCACCAAACTCTCCAACGAGGTCGCCACGCGACTGGCTATCGACGTCGATCTGCGTCTGTCACCCGCGGTCAACCACCTCGTGGGCAAGCGCAGCGGGCACCACACCGTCCAGGCCCTGCGCGAGATGCTCTCGAACGTGGCGCGCCACTCCCAGGCCAGCCACGTCAGCGTGCACGTCCAGCTCGACGGCAACCTCGTTATCGTCACCGTCGAGGACGACGGCGTGGGCTTCGCCGCGCCCGTGGGGCCGGGGCGCGGGCTGCGCAATCTCACCTCGCGCGCCCACGAGCTGGGCGGCGACTGCACTGTCACCTCAGCCGTGGGTCGTGGCACACTGGTCAAGTGGACTGCGAACCGATTGGACTGATGTGATACGACTCCTTCTGGTTGACGACCACGAGATCGTGCGGCGTGGACTGCGCGAGGTGCTCGAGGCCACGCCGGATCTCCAGGTGGTCGCCGAAGCCGGTTCGCTAAGCGAGACCGACGCGATCGATCTGGAGAATCTCGACGTCGCAGTGCTCGACGTGCGCCTGCCCGACGGGAGTGGCGTAGACCTGTGCCGCACGCTGCGCGAGCGACGACCGGGACTCGCGTGCCTGATGCTGACCTCGTTCGCCGACAACGAGGCGATGAACGCCTCGGTCCTGGCGGGCGCTAAGGGTTACGTACTCAAGAACGTGCGCGGCGACGACCTGGTCAACGCCATCCGACGAGTGGCCGATGGCGAGATGCTCCTCACCCAGGACCAGATAGAGCGAGCCCGCGAACGGCTGCGTCGCCAGATCACCGAAGACGTGCGCCTCGAGAGTCTGAGCGGCCAGGAACGACGCATTCTCGAGTTACTCAGCGAAGGGCTGTCGAACCGCGAGATTGCCAGCGTCATGTTCCTCGCTGAGAAGACCGTAAAGAACTACGTATCCAACCTGCTCGCCAAGCTGGGCTTTCAGCGACGCACCGAGGCGGCACTGTTCGCCCAGCGCCAACAAAGTCGACATCAGCTGGACGAGTGATGCCGCCTGCGGAGCCGAGTCAAGTCGACTCGTCAGCGAACATCGGCGCGTTGGTCGCGCGTGGCGCGCTTCGCCGGGCGTGGGCTTGCGAGTACGCGAATGCCGTGCGGCACTCGACAGCCAGTTCACGAAGTCAGTTCTGATCACGACTCAGCCGCCACGCTCGTGATCGGGCGTGGCGAGGGACTCCGATCCCGTCGAGGTAGCGTTCTCGCTCGTCCACGATGCGCGAGAAGTCGGACCCGCCCGCTGCGGGTTCGGTGATCGCGTCGGCGTACCAATTCCTGATTCGTCTTTCATACACGAGTTCGATGAAGGGCGACGTGCTCGCACGCGAGACTGCTTCTCGATTTGCGACGTCGACCACTCGGGTGTAAGAGAAAGGTGCCGGGAAGAAATCCCGGCGTGGAAGTGACGCATTGACTCGCAGGCCTTCTTTGGTCGCCCCGCTACCTGCGACGAGCGAATGGCGAAACCGACGCATCCTGACGAACAGGAGGACCTATGACATCACGACTAACAAGGCGTTTGCGCATCGGTGCGGGCGCAATCATTCTGACGATGGCTCCCGCCGCCTTCATGGCTGGCCCAGCGTCGGCCGGTGGCGGCACGGGCATCAAGGCGACTTCGGCCAGCACAGTGGTCTTCGACGGCGGCAACACGTCCGCGAAATTCGTGCGCGCCGCGAGTGGCATCATCAACGAGACAAATCGGGTGGGACTGAACAACACCACCCAGAACCCGTGGTCGCCCTTCGAGGTGTGGCTCCAGTTCCGACCGCTGACCGGCCCCTCGGGAACCGGATCTCCGACGCCGAACTCGGCCTGCGATTCAACGACCGTGACCGCGCCGTTCACGTGGTCCAACAGTGGACCCAATTCACTGAGCGGCACTACGTCGAGCGGTTACTTCATCGGTTCGAACCCGTACAACGTCTGCGTGTACTACACACACAACTTCAGTCTGACCCTGCTCGCCAACGCAGCGACGTCAACGTCGCTCAACATGGGTGAGCACGTCGTGTACACGGGCACCTACCTGTACGGGGCGACCCCGATCGTCGGCGCGCCGATCACCATCACCGTGTGGAACGGATTCGGTTGCCTCGGCCCGGCGCTCTACAGCGGGATATCCGGCGGCAACACCGACTCGACGGGTAACTACTACTTCGACGGTGGACCGTCGCCGTTTGGCGTCTACAGCGTCATGGCCAACACCACGGCGCCCGCGAACCAGTCGAACTGCGTGGACATCACCGTGCACGACTACGCACTCACGATGTTGGCGAACGGTTCGACGAGCGGCGTCTCCTACAACGGCCAGGACGTGACGTACTCGGGCGTCGAGACTGACGGCCCGAATCCGATCGCCAATGACCTGGTCACCCTGACCGTCTGGAGCGGACACGGGTGCCTCAACGCGCCAGCCGCCACCGTGTCGGCGACGACGGACTCGACGGGCACCTACAGCTACGACGCGGGCCAGGCGGGTGTCGGGGAGTGGTCGATCCAAGCATCCACGACCAACGCCATCTCGGCCTGTCTGGATCTCACCGAGTTGCCCAACTACGCCATGACCCTGCTGGCGAACGGGAGCAACGACGCAACGGTGGCCTTGGGTGGTCCGATCACCTACACCGGAACTTTCACCTACAACGGAGCAGGTCTCAACGCTCAGAGCATCGACATGACCCTCTACACCTCACCGGGGTGCACCGGCGCGGTCTACTCGTCGTTCCCTGGCGTCGCGACGACCGACTCCTCGGGCGACTTCCAGTGGGGACCGAACGCGAACACTCAAGCCGGGATCTCGGGAGTGTGGTACCTGATCGCCTCCTCGGGCGCGCAGCAGTCCAACTGCATCACCGTGTCGGTGAGCTGAGACGCAGCGGACACCGCGAACGTGGGCCGGGGCCCGGAGCGATCCGGGCCCCGGCTCCGCGCGGGGACGCCACTGGATCGCGGCGACCCCTCGCTACGATTCGTTGATCAAAGTGGGTGCGACGGGTCAAGGTCCGCTCTCGAGCGGAGGGAGTTGCCTGAGATGAACACCATGGTCCCGAGTGATGGACTCCCCCACGTCGTGCTGCGAGAGCTGCGCGACACCGACTCCGCGTTACTGGAGTCTCTCAGCAGTCCCGACGTCGGTGGCGAGTGGGACAGTTTCGACGACCCCAGCGACGAGATGCTCGACGGTCTCGACTTCGGCGGCGGATCCAGGATTGTGGAGACGGCAGACGGGACTGCCGTTGGCTCGGTCTCGTGGATCCAGATTCCCTACGGGCCCAACGCCAGGAGTCTCGCGTGGTCCATCGGGATCACGATCCTTCCCGAGTTCCGCGGTCGGCACTTCGGCGCCTCGGCCCAGCGACTATTCAGCGACGACCTACTGGGCCGATCACGGGCGAATCGCGTCCAGGCCGACACCGACGTCGCGAACGTCGCGGAACAGCGATCACTCGAGCGAGCCGGCTTCCGCCGCGAGGGGATCGCTCGAGGGGCCCAGTGGCGCCGAGGCGAGTGGCACGACCGAGTCGTCTACAGCCGCCTTCGCGGTGACGCCTGAGATACGTTGCCCGACACTGACGCATCTCATCCCAGCGTGGGCCACGCCACAGCGTCGAAGCACCGAGGCCGACGGTGTTGGCACCAGGCGTGGCTCGCCTAGGCCTGGGTGAACACCTCGGGTCCGTGATCGGTGACCGCGATCGTGTGCTCGAAGTGCGCCGACAGCGAGCCGTCCTGGGTCATGACACTCCAGCCGTCATCGAGCACGTAGGTCTCGTAGGAACCAACGTTCACCATGGGCTCAACGGCGAACACCATGCCGGTCTTGAGCGTGGGGCCGGGCGTACCCGGCCAGTAGTTGGGCACCTGGGGACTCTCGTGCATCGCGGTGCCGATCGCGTGGCCGACGTACTCGCGCACCACCGAGAAGCCGGCGGCCTCAGCCACGTGTTGGACCGCGCGACCGACCTCGTGAAGGCGCTTGCCCGCGACCAGCTGGTCGATCCCGGCCCACATCGAGCGCTCGGTGACCTCGAGGAGCCGACGGGCCAGATCACTGATCGCGCCCACGCCTGCGGTGTAGGCCGCATCGCCGTGATAGCCCTCGACGATCGCTCCGCAGTCCACCGAGATGATGTCACCCTCTTCGAGCACGTAGTCGCCGGGAATGCCGTGCACGATCATGTCGTTGGGACTCGTGCAGATCACCGCGGGAAAGCCGTGATAGTTCAAGAAGTTCGAGCGCGCGCCGCGCCGTTCGAGCACCTCGACGGCCACGGCGTTGAGCTCGCGAGTGGTGACGCCGGGACGAATGGCCGCGCGCGTCTTCTCGTGCATCTCGGCCACGACCTTGCCAGCCTTGCGCATCTTGTCGAGCTCGTCGGCGCTGCGCCTCAACCCAGTCCCCGCTCGTGCACGGCACCAACGATCGCTGCGGTCACCTGGTCGGCGTCGCGTGATCCGTCCACGCGCACCAGCAGGCCGCGCTCCTCGTAGAAGGCCAGCAACGGCGCGGTGTCACGCTCGTACATCGCGAGACGCTGACGGATCGCCTCGGGCTGATCGTCGGCGCGTTGGATGACGTCGCC
>DATKTZ010000064.1:0-24592 GCA_035530815.1 Acidimicrobiales bacterium | reverse complement strand
CGCGAGCACCGCGTCGATCAGCGCGCTCGGAATGCCGCACAGCCCAAAGCCCCCCACCGCCAGCGACGATCCGCTGACGATGTCGCTGACCGCCTCGTCGGCGCTCGTTCGCACCTTATCCATACCCGTCCTCGAGTCTCTTCGTGCTGGCGGGTGGTTGGGCACTCAACCTCGCACCCCGGTGCACGGCACCCGGGTCGAGCGTGCGAGGTTGATGCTTAACGATCGACCAGTCAAAAACTTCCCTCACTATAGGTCGAAGCGACGACGTGCGCGTGGGCCATGCCCGCGCTGCGGGCTCAGCGGACGTGCGAGTTAGTGTCGCGGATCGCTTTCGTAATCGCCGCGCGCGGCGCGAACAGCGAGCCCAACACAAGTTCGATGTGGATGTTGGCTACCTCTTCGATGGACCGGCTGCCCGCGGCATCAAACCAGATCGCCACACCGGTGCATTCGAGGAGTATTGCGTAACTGGCGATCTTCACGTCGGAGGTCTTGAAGACGCCCGCGTCAACGCCGTCTTGAATCATTCGCACGAACATCGTCTGATACGTGTCGCGCTTGTGCTGAATCTCTTCTCGATCGTCGCCCGAAAGGGCACGCAACTCGCTGTCGGTCACGAACGCCGCGCGCGGGTAGAGACCGTGAAAGAGCACGTGCTCGCGTACCGCAGCGGCCAATTTCGAGGCCGGCGTCTTCTGTCGCGCGATCGCCTTCTCCACGGCCTCGCTCAACTCGTCAAGGAAGGATCGCTCCAATTGCAGCAAAATTGCGGCCTTATTGTCGTACCAGTAGTAAATGCCGGCCGCGCGCAGCGGCACCGCGGCTGCGATCTCGCGCATCGAGGTGGCGTGGTAGCCGCGTTGGGCGAACAATTCGACCGCGGCGTCCAGAATCAGTTCCCTGGTCGTCGTTGGCTCAGCAGTGGGCTCGGGTGGCGTCGGGGCCTCTTGCATCTTCATGAAGATGCTCCTGTAACTCGTAGTGGTTCTCTAGTGGACGTTACCTTCGCCCCGTTGGTTTGCGAACAACGAGACAACCGCGCGTATCGCGAATCTTCTCGACAGTAGCACCGAGCTCAAGAGACCCAGGGTCTCACCACGCCCGCGAACTGGTCGAGAGCACTGTCGCTCGAGTGACTCGCGAGCGCGTGGGGGGATCAATTTGGGCCGGTGCGCTCACGCTCCGCGAACAGTTCTTGCGGCGTTCACACAAAGCCTTGACGCAACTTCGCGAACCTGTTAGGTTGACGGCAGTTTAACGAGCGTTCATTAAATTAACGGTCGTTCATAAAGGATCGCATCAGGAGATGCGACGTGAAATGGGAGAGTTATCACTATGGGGGACCAATCATGAATGCACGCCGTCGAACAGCGTCAGTCGCGTTGTTCGCTTCCTTGGCGCTGGTCGGCACGTCCGGCGCGATCGCGGGCGCAACATCTAGCCCGCACACCTCGAGCAGTCCGACATTGCGAATCGGCACCCAGTACCAGGTTGACTCGATGAATCCGTTCGTAGCTCTGGAGAGTTCGGCGCTTGCGGTGTACAAGTACATCTACCCGTCGCTCGTCCAGTACAACACCAAGCTGGCTGTCGCTCCCAACTTCGCGACGAGCTGGGGTCACTCGGCCAACGGTCTGAACTGGACGTTCCACCTGCACTCGGGCGCCAAGTGGTCCGACGGACAGCCGTTGACCTCGAGCGACGTGGTGTGGACGGTGAACACCGTGCTCAAGTACGCCTCGGGCGGGTCAGCCCTCATGGCGACCTACCTGCAGGGAGTGAAGTCGGCGTCGGCGCCCAATGCGTCCACCGTTATCTTGCACCTTCAGGCTCCCGAAGCGGCCCTGCTCGCCAATATCGCGAGAATGCCCATTCTTCCGAGCCACGTGTGGTCCAAGTACGCCACCGGCAAGGACGGCGCGGGTCTACGGTCGTTTTCCAACCAGCCGACGCCCGGCCAGCCCGTTGTCTCAGGTGGTCCTTTCATGTGCACGCAGTACAGCGCTTCGGGTGTCGATCTGTTCAGTGTGAACCCGAACTTCTATGGGCCCAAGCCCACGATCAACGGATTCGGTCTCGAGTACTTCACGAGCGCTGACGCCGAGATCCAGGCACTCAAGACCAACCAGATCGACGTCATGTTGAACGCGACCCCGAGTGCTATCGGCAATCTGAAAGCGGACCCGAGCCTGAGCGTTGACACGAAGCCCGCACTCAACGAGAGCAGTTTCATCATCAACGACTACAAGGGCAAGAAGGCCAATCGCGAACTGCTCAACCCACTGGTGCACGAAGCGTTCAACTACGCGATCGATCGCAAGACCATCGTGAAGGACGCCTTCAACGGTGACGCGACACCTGGCTCACAGCCCCTGCCGGTTGCGGACACCGCTTGGTACAACCCGACCCTCAAGCCGGTGGCTTTCAGCCTGTCCAGGGCGAACGCTCTCTTGAACAAGGCAGGCTACAAGAAGGGTTCCGGGGGGATTCGCGTGGCCAACGGGCACCCGATGTCCTACACGGTGGTCCTGTCGACTGACGAAGAGGGTCCGCGTTTGCGTGCCTTTGACATCATGCAGTCCGACTTCCGCAAGATCGGCGTACAGCTCAAAGTGAGCATCACCGACGATGCAACGGCCGCGGGTCTCGAGGCGACGCCGAGTCAGAAGTTCGACCTCGGAATGTGGGGCTGGACGCCGCCGGGTCCGGACCCGACCTTCATGTTGAACACCTACACCTGCAGCCAATTCGGCGGATGGCAGGAGACCGGCTACTGCAGCAAGGCCTACGACAAGCTCTTCGCGGAGCAGGCCGTGACGCTGAACTTCAAGAAGCGTCAGCGGATCGTCTTCAAGATGGAGGCAATGTTGGCCAAGGCAATGCCGGAGTTCATGTACGTGTACGAGCACGTCAACGACGTGTGGAACAACGCGTGGTCCGGATTTGGTGAAACGCCAGGCGGCTTGTTCTCGGCGCTCACCATTGACGGCATCACCTACGCCAAGCACAGCTAAAGCCACGTGAGTGACCGCGCTGCCCGCTAGTACGACGAGAGCGATACTGAGTTGAACACCAGAACACTTGACTACGTCATCAAGAGAATTGGCTTCTCTTTTCTGACGGTGTTCGTGGTGCTGACGTTCAACTTCGTCTTGTTCCGCGCACTGCCGGGCAGCGCGGTCACCGACCTCTCCAGGGTCCCCAACGCCACGCCGGCGCTGCGCCATGCCCTGGCCCAGCAGTTCGGTCTCGCCCAGCCGAAGTGGCAGCAGTACTTCATCTACCTCAAGCAGCTGGCGCATGGCAACCTCGGCGTGTCGTACATCAACGGCCTTCCCGTGTGGCACAACCTGCGCGCTGATCTGTTCAACACGATTCCGATGGTGGGCCTGGGCACGACCTTGGCGATCATCTTCGGCATCTGGTCCGGCGTCACCGCGGCGTGGCGGTGGCACCGCCCCGCCGACTACCTGCTGACCAACTCGTCGATCGCCTTCTACTCATTTCCCACCCAGTGGCTCGGTCTGATGTTGGTCCTGCTGTTCGGTCGGTTCCTTCCGACGACCGGAATGAACAACGCATTCGCCGTGGGCGGCTCCACGCTCTCGCGCCTGGGCGACACCCTCCAGCACATGGTGTTGCCGGCGATCGCAGTGGCGCTGACGCTCTACGGCCAGTACACGCTGGTCGTGCGTTCGGCCGTGCTCGAGGTCCTCGGCGAGGACTACGTGTTGACCGCACGGGCGAAGGGGCTCCCGGCGCGGACCATCCTTCGCCGCTACGTCCTGAGAAACGCTCTCCTGCCCATTGTGACCCTCATCGCACTATCGATTGGCTACGTCGTGGGTGGGGCGCTGCTCGTTGAGACCGTCTTCACCTGGCCTGGGATTGGTCTCGCGGTCTATCAGTCGGTGCTCTCGCGCGACTACCCGATGCTTCAGGGTGCCTTCTTGATCCTGACGTTGTCGGTGGTCATGTTGAACCTGGTCGCCGACCTGATCAGCTTGAAGCTCGACCCGAGGGTTGCCGAGTGAGTGAACTCGACACCGCCTCCGTCACCGAGGAGCAGCGATCGCAGCGCTCAGGTCTGGGAACGTTGCTGGTCAAACACCGTGCTGGCCTCATCGGTGGGTTGATCCTGCTGGTATTCGTGATCCTGGCGGTGGGCGCGCCCCTCTTCGCTCCCTTCAGCACCACGACCGCGAGCGGTGGCGTGTTCGCACCCCCATCGGCTCGGCACTGGCTGGGCACCAATGACGGCGGCATTGACATGCTGAGTCTGCTCATCCAAGGCGGTCGAATCTCGATGTTGGTCGGTTTCGCGGCGGCCCTGGTCGCGGCAATTCCCGGCGCGCTGGTGGGGATCCTCTCTGGTTACTTCGGCGGCGCGGTCGACACTGTATTGATGCGCATCACGGACTTCTTCCTCGTCATTCCGGTAATCCCGGTGATGATCGTGATCGCGGCGGTGTGGGGGCCGAGTCTCCTGCACCTCATCATCGCAATCGGGGTGCTCCTGTGGACCTCAACGGCTCGGGTCCTGAGAGCCCAGGTCAAGACGTTGCGCCAGCGCACCTTCGTGCGCCGTGCGGTCAACCTCGGGGCGAGTCGAACTCGGGTGATGACGCGCCATATCTTGCCGCACGTGGCGCCGCTGCTCATCGCCCAGACGGTCGTGACCATGGCGCTCGCGATCTTCTACGAAACCGCACTCGCCTTTCTCGGACTGGGCGATCCCACGGCGGTCTCGTGGGGCACCATCATCGAGGACGCTTTCTTGCGCACCGCGATCAGTACCGGCGCGTGGTGGGCCATCGTCCCCCCGGGCCTGTGCGTGGCACTCGTCGTGATCTCGGCATACCTGGTGGGCCAGTCCATCGAGGAGGGTTTGAACCCGAGACTGCGCGTAGCGAACATCGCCCCGCGTTCGTGGCGCGTGCGGCCCTTGGTCGGCCGGGGGACCGAGGCACTGTGAGTGAGCCAATCCTTGACGTGCGGGACCTCAACGTCTGGTTCGAGTTGCCATCGGGACGCGAACTGCACGCGGTCAAGGGCGTGAGCTTCGCGCTGGGTGCGGGTGAGGTACTGGGTCTCGTCGGCGAGTCCGGTTGCGGCAAGACGACGACCATCCTGGCGACCATGGGCCTGCTGCCGTCCTCGGCCGAGGTGTCCGGTGAGGTGCGCGTGGATGGGGCTGACACCCTGAGTGGTGGCGAGGACTCGGTTCGCGCGCATCGCTGGACCGACGTCGCCATGGTCTTTCAAGGGGCCATGAACTGCTTCAGCCCGGTAAGGACGATCGGCGATCAGATCGTCGAGCCGATGAAGTATCACGGCCTGGCCAAGGGCGACGCGGCGCGCCAGCGCGCCGGCGAGTTGTTGGAGATGGTCGGCATTCCAGCATCCTCGGCCCAGCGCTACCCGCACGAGTTCTCCGGTGGGATGCGCCAGCGTGCAGCCATCGCGATGGCGCTCGCCTGTGACCCCAAGGTTCTGCTTGCCGACGAACCGACCACGGGCCTGGACGTGATGGTGCAGGCGCAGATACTCGAACTCCTGTCCGGCTTGGCGCAGTCCCTGGGTCTGGCGGTCGTGCTCGTCACCCACGACCTGCCAGTGGTGGCCGAGGTGTGTTCGCGCGCCGCAGTCATGTACGCCGGCCAGATCATCGAGATGGGGGCGGTGGACGACCTCTACCACGACTCACACCACCCCTATACGCGTCTCTTGTTTGCCGCGACGCCGAGTTTGCTCGGCGACGACGTAGTGGCCTCGATACCCGGCACGCCGCCCAGGCTTGACCAACCGCTCACGGGGTGTTCGTTCCGCGAGCGTTGTGACTCGGCGATGGACGTCTGCGCGACCCTTTCGCCGGCGCTCATCACGGTTGGCGCGCAGCACAGCGCGGCGTGCCACCTGAACGCCGTCACCAGTGACCGTGGCACACGGGTCGCCCTCGACGGCGACGTCACCCCAGAGGCACTGCAGTGACCGATCGCACGCCACCAACCTCGCGCGCCGAGCACGACGGCGCGCACCGTGCGGCCCCCGTGCTCTCAGTACGCGAGTTGAAGACGCAGTATCCGGTTCATCGCAGCCTGGTGGGTCGACTGCTCGGCCAGCCGAAGAGGACGGTGCACGCGGTCGACGGGGTCTCGCTCCAGGTGGACGCGGGCGAGTTCGTGGCCCTCGTGGGGGAGTCCGGTTGCGGCAAGACCACCACGGTGATGTCCATCCTCGGAGCGGTCAAGGCGACTGAGGGCGTCATCGAGGTGAACGGCACTGACATCGCGGACGTGTCGTCGCGCGACATGCTGTCGATCTACCGACAGATGCAGATGATCTACCAGGACCCCTACGGTTCGCTCGACCCACGCTTTCGAATTCGCCGGACGGTAGAGGAGCCGCTGCTCGTGCACGGCGTGGGCTCGTCGAAGCGTGACCGGACGCGCCTGGTCAGTGCGGCGCTCGAGAGCGCCGGTCTGAGGCCGGCCGACCTCTACATGGACCGGTTTCCCCACGAACTCTCGGGCGGGCAACGCCAGAGGGTCGCCATCGCTGCCGCGCTGATCTTGAATCCCGCACTCCTGCTGGCCGACGAACCGGTGTCCATGCTGGACGTCTCGGTGCGCGCGTCGGTGCTGAACCTGCTCGACACACTGCGTCGAGAGCGGAACATGGCCGTGGTGATGGTGACGCACGACCTCTCGACCGCCGGGCACTTCGCCGATCGGATCGTGGTGATGTACTTGGGGCGAGTTGTCGAAGAGGGGCCCGCCAAGGAGGTGTTGCGCAATGCGCAGCATCCCTACACCCGCGCACTGCTCTCGGTGGTTCCCCAGCCCGATCCTCGAGATCGCTCCACACCGCAGACGCTGACGGGCGAGACCCCGAACCCCATCGACATTCCCACGGGTTGTCGGTTCCATCCACGGTGCCCGATGGCGCAGGAGCAATGCCGCACCATCGATCCGACGCTGGCACGACCTGCGTCGGTGAGCATCAGCGGCCACCGCGTCGCCTGTCTGCTCGCCACATGAATCAACTGACGGCCCCATGGGACCCCCGTCGACGAGGGCGGTGACATCGACCATGGATCTTCGTGACTACGCGCGGTGCGACGGTGTTGCTCTCGCCAAGCTCATTGCGAACGGCGAGGTACGTGCCGACGAGGTCCTCGACGCGGCCTATCGGGCCGTCGAGGCGGTCAACCCACGGGTCAACGCCGTCGTCGAGCTTTACGAACCTTCGACGTTGGCGCGTGAGATTCGAACGGACTCACCCTTCGCGGGCGTGCCATCGTTGCGAAAGGACATCCACAGCGAAGCAGGGCGTCGCACCGAGTACGGCAGCCGGGTGGGACGCGGACTGGTGGCGCGCGCGGACGGCGAGGTCGTTGCGCGCATGAAGGACGCGGGTGTTCGCTTCATCGGCCGCAGTGCGACGTCCGAGTTGGCCCTGTACACCACGACCGAGACGGATCTGTTTGGGGCGACTCGCAATCCCTGGGATCTACGCAAGTCAGTGGGGGGTTCGAGTGGCGGGGCCGCAGCGGCAGTGGCGGCCGGCGCGGTGCCCTTCGCCGACGCGAGCGACGCGGGTGGCTCGATCCGGATACCGGCAGCGTGCTGCGGACTCGTGGGACTCAAGCCGTCGCGAACCGTGGTGGTACCTGCCGTCTCGGACGCCGATCTCAACGAGAATACGCAGCTCATCGTCGCTCGAAGCGTGCGCGACGTGCTCGCCATGACTCGAGCCCTGGAGCCACCGTGGGAGCCACGCGAAGCGGTGCCGCTCAAGGTCGCGGTGTCCAACGATCCCTGGGAGCCGCGATCGAGCCTTGACCCGCAGATCGCCAAGGCGGTCGATGAGGTAGTCGCCATCGTCGGCGAGCGTGCACTCAGCGTCGAGAGCGCGCGACCGCGCTACGACGCCGAGGACTACTGGGATTCGATGCTCACCCGCCTGGCCATCGAGATGCACCGCGAGTGTCGTGCACTGGCGCGCGCCACCGCTCAAACGCTGAGCGAAGATCTCGTTGAACCGGTCACCTGGATGTACGTCGAAGAGGGCGCGCGCCGCGGTCCCGGCGAACTCGAGCGCGCCCTGAGCCAACGAGACCGTGTCGTGCGCGCGGTCCGCGAGTTCTTCGCTCGCTATGACCTGCTGATCACGCCCACTCTCCAGGTGCTGGTTCCTGATTTGGGCATGGCTGGTGGTCACAGCGCCGTCGCGAGTGCTCGTGAGCACCTCTTGATGGCTGAGAATGTCGCGCCCGGACTGGCGCTGTTCAATATGACGGGTAATCCGGCGCTTACCGTGCCCACCGGGCTCAGCCGTGACGGGCTTCCGATCGGAGTGCAACTCGTCGGCCGGGTTGGCGACGACGAACTTCTGCTGGAGCTCGCGTCGACCTTGGAGGAGCGATTGCCCTGGCGCCAGCGGACGCCGGCGACGCACGTGGTGCCGGGACGAGAATGGCCAGGTTGAGTGTGACCGGGAAACGAGACAGGAAGGTGGCTACATCGTGAGTGTTATGACCGTTCGAGGTCCCATCGAGCCTCATGAGTTGGGGTTTACCCTCATGCACGAACACCTGTTGGCGAACACGCTCGTGGAGTACCGCGGCAACGGATTCATGATGGACGAGGATCTGGCGGTGACGGAGCTGGGGTACTTCGCCGAGGCGGGCGGATCGACCATGGTCGACCTGACCACGGTGGAGATCGGTCGGGATCCGCTGGCGCTGCGACGAATCGCCGAGCGCGCCGGCGTGCACGTGATCATGGGTTCAGGCCACTATCGCGACCCGTACTTGGACGAAGCATGGTTCGATCGGACCTCTGTCGATGAGATGGCCGACGAGATCGTGCGCGAGGCGACGCTCGGGGTTGGCGAGAGCGGCGTGCGTTGCGGGATCATCGGAGAGATTGGGGTTGACCGTGCCTTCGTATCGGCGCGCGAGGAGCGATCGCTGCGAGCGGCGGCACGTGCGCAGCTGCGCACCGGTCTCACGATCTCGACGCACGCGTGCCGCTGGCCGGTGGGTGGACTCCAGTTGGACATACTCGAGCATGAGGGTGTGGCGATGGACCGGGTGATCATTGGCCACGTTGACACCGTGCCCCAACCCGGATACGCCCTCGAGCTCGTTCGAAGGGGTTGTTGGATCGAGTTCGACGGGTTTGGCACCGATCCGGACTACGACGCGAGGCGAGCGGTCCGCGAGATCGTCGACGTGGCCGAGGCGGGGTTCCTCGGTCAGATCGTGGTGTCCCAAGACGTATTCTTGCGTTCGCACCTGCACGCCTTTGGGGGGCGCGGCTACGACTACGTTGCCCTCGAGTTTGCCTCGCTCCTGGGTGAGGTGGGTCTCGGTGAGTCTGAGTTCGATCAGTTGACTCGTGAGAATCCTCGCCGAGCACTCACGGGAGGGTGAGTGGCACGCCGAGCACGACGACGGTGCTTCCTGGTGCGGTTCGATGCTTGACGATTGAGAGCGTGTCTGTTAGGTTGGCTGTTGTTTAACGAGCGTTCATTAAATTAACGTCTCATGATGCGTAGGGTGATGGAACAAGTGGCGAAGGAGAGGTACACATGAGCACAGGACACGGGAGTGGCTTCGAATCCGACCTGGTCGGAAGCATTGCCGCAGCGTCAACGTTCGGGGTGGTGCGATGAAGGCGTGGAACGCGGATCCGGTGGTGCTGACCGTGGCACCGACTGGCTCGGACGTCACGCGCGAGAACAACCCGAACATTCCCTACACCCCCGCCGAGATCGCTGAGTCGAGCATCGAAGCCGCCGAGGCGGGCGCCACGGTCGTGCACGTGCATGTGCGTGAAGACGACGGCACGCCATGCGGCCGCGCTGAGTTGTTCACCGAGGTGATCACGCGCGTGCGGGCGGGCAGTGACCTGATCGCCATGGCCACCACCGGTGGATCGAATGACATGGGCATCGAGGAGCGAATCGGCGGACTGAGCGCCGACCCGGATCTCGTTGGTGTGGAGTCGGGGTCGATGAACTTCGGCGATGACACGTTCATCACGCCTCCCGCCGCTGCGCATGGCATCATCGAGCGGGCGCTGGCCGCTGGCAAGGGTCTCGAGGTCGAGGCCTTTGACGTCGGCCACGTGATTCAGGCAGTTCGCTGGATTGACGAAGGGCGGATCCCCTCGCCGCTGCACATCAACCTGGTGTTCGGGGTGCCGGGAGGCATCGATGCCTCGCCCGAGGCGCTCGAGGCGATGTTGCGACCGCTGCCAGCCGACACGTTCTGGACGGTGACGTGTATCGGTCGTCACCAGCCGCGAATGCTGGCGCTGGCGCTGTTGCGCGGGGCCCCTGGCATTCGCACGGGTTTGGAGGACACCGTCTACCTGAAGAAGGGGGTGTTGGCGCCCTCGAATGCATCGCTGGTTCGCGCCACGGTAGAGCTGACGCGCGCCCTCGGTCGTGAAGTTGCCACACCGGAACAGGCGAGGACGTTGCTCGGCCTGGCCTGAGCTCGTACCCACCACGAATCTCGAGACGGCGTCCGCGCCGAAAGGAAACCACATGCACGAATCATCGGCCATACCGCTCGAGGCGTACGGCGCGGGCCGGGTCATCGAGCCCCAGGGCGCGCTGCCCCAGGGCGCCCTGCGGCTCGACGCCACTCTAGGGATGCAGCCCTTCGAGATGGAGATCGAGGTCGACACGTTGTGCCTGGACTCGACGAGCTTTCGTCAGTTGGTCGAGTCGAACGATCGCGACGAGTCGGCGATAGCCAAGAACATCATGGAGATCGTGGCCCATCGGGGCAAGATGGACAATCCGGTGACCGGCTCGGGGGGGATCCTCACCGGTACCGTGCGAGCAGTGGGCTCCGATTACCCTGATCCGCCCCAGATCGGCGAGCGAATTGTGCCCCTCGCCTCGTTGACCCTTACGCCACTGCGGCTGGAGGAGGTGGTGCGCGTTGACACCGCGTCGGCGCACGTGCCAGTGCGCGGGACCGCATATCTTCCGTGGCCCGTGCCCTGGACGGGCTATCCCAGCGACCTCGATCTTGACGCCGCTCTCGCGGCGCTCGATGTGGGCAACGCACCCGTGCAGACCAAGTCGCTCATCACGCCCTCGACCCGCACGGTTCTCGTGCTGGGGGGCGGCCACGCGGGTCTGCTCGCGCTCGCGGCTGCTCGCGAGACACTGAGCGCTGGCGCGCGCACTGTGCTCATCGACAACTCACCCCAGGTCTGCGAACGCGCTCAGCGTCTAGGTCTGTGTGACGTGGCACTGTCGTTGGATCTGCGTGACGCGGTCGGATCGCTGCGTGCGGTGCGGTCGGCGGGAATCGAGCCAGCAGATCTCACCGTCGTGGTCGTCAACGCAAAGGACTGCGAGGCCGCGTCGTTGATCTTGACCGACGACCGCGGAACCGTGCTGTTCTTCTCCATGGCGACGTCATTCGCCAAGGCCGCCCTTGGATCAGAAGGAGTGTCGTCCAACGCGCGCATGGTCATTGGATCCGGCTACGCCCATGATCGCGGTGCGTACGCGCTCGAACTGCTGCAGAAGAACGAACAGCTGCGCCACGCGTTCGCCTCGGGAGGTCACGCGTCATGAAGTTGCCTGCCCGGTATCAGTGTCCCCAGTCGGGCCGAGTCGTAGCGGCGGGGGGTGCGCGATGACGGTGTCTGGCGACGGCCCCATGGCGGCCAGCAGATTCAGCGGTAGTCCCGCCCCCACGCGCCTGGCGGTGCGATGGCGAGATCTCGATCCGCTCGGACACGTGAACTCAGCGGTGTTCCTCACCTACCTTGATGAGGGTCGTGCGGCTTGGTTGACCAGCGTGCTCGGTGATGGATTCGACGCCGCGCAGTACGTAGTCGCTCGAATCGAGCTCGACTACCGCTCCGAGATCCCGCTCGGTACGCCCTTCGTCGAAACGAGCCACCTGGTTACCGTGGTGGGACGCTCGAGCGTCACCTTCGATGAGCGCCTGGTGACGCCTGACGGCGTGGTCGTGGCGGAGGGGCGAACGGTACTCGTCATGTGGGAGCCAGCGCGCCACCACTCGCGCCCGCTCTCGGCGGAAGAGCACGGCGCCCTCATGGCCGCCCTGGCTCATTAGCGACGCCATACGCGATATCGCCGTGGTCCACGCGGTGGAGCGCTATGGGCGCTCGTCTCGAGAACCGAGGTCGCTCATTGCGCGAATCTGAACTTCGTTAGGAACCGCGTTCAAGATGGAGTCATAGCTCTTTCGTCGTGGTATTCCCGCAACAGGCGGGGCCATTTGAAGAGGAATATCGTAAATAGCAAGTTCACAAGCGTTGACATGGGAATAGACACAACCTAGGTGAATCTTGTGAATTTCCAAACGGAATTTTGACTCAACTTCAATCTGTTTATTGTTCTATGGAATGTCTTTTCTAATGATAGTTTCATGACATAGTGCTCTACTATCGCCATTGAATAGCCCCCGGTGTGGTCGTACCGTTGGGGTGAAGTAGTACCACCGCTTCAGGGCGTGGCGGTGCGAGATCCTTCGCGGAGGATGAAATGGCACATACTGAAGTCTCCACCAAGCAACGGACGCTGCCGGTGAGTTTCCCAACTACGACGTGGCCCTCATGGAAGTGGCTCGACGACTTCTTCCGTGACGGCGACATGCACCAGATGATCAAGATCGAGGAGTACCGCGAGGGCGATGAGATGGTCGTGCGTGCCGAACTGCCCGGCGTCGACCCTGACAAGGATGTCGACGTCGAAGTGCTGGACGGCGCACTGGTTATCTCGGCGGAGAAGACCGAGTCCAGCGAGAAGAGCGAGCGGCACTTTCACCGCAGCGAGTTCCGCTACGGGTCATTGACGCGCAGCATCCCGATTCCCTCGGGAGTTGACAAGTCGAACATCAACGCTGTCTACAAGGACGGCGTTCTAGAAGTGCGCATCACCATGCCGAAGGGATCGTCACCTGACACGACGCGTCGCATCCAGGTGAAGAGGGCCTGAGTTTCTTCGCGGTGGCCGTTACGTCCCCCCACGGCGGCTCCGGCGCGAATCAGGCAAGGGGCGCTTGACGACGCGGCACGAGGCCGCGCCGCCAACGTCCCAATGGTGCAAGGGCCGAATGTGTGGCCCGTCCACGGCGCTGGCGTTGAGGTCGCCCACGCTCTGCAAACTGCGGGAAAGAGGTCGAAGTGGAAGGTTTCATTGACCGGGTCGATGCGGGTCGCCAGTTGGCTCAGCGGCTCATGGAGTTTCGCGCAGATCCCGAGACAGTCGTGATCGGTCTGCCGCGTGGTGGCGTGCCCGTGGCCTACGAGGTGGCCCTGGCGCTGGGGCTCGCACTTGATGTGCTCCTCGTTCGCAAGGTCGGGGTGCCCTTCCAGGAGGAAGTGGCGATGGGTGCGATTGGCGAGGGTGGTGTCGTGATCCTTGATCGAGAGGTGATGGCGTCGGCCCAGATCGGCGAGCGGGAGTTTGAGTTGATCGAACGCCGAGAGCGCGGGGAACTGGAGCGTCGCGTGCGGCGCTTTCGCGGCGACCGGCCGTCACCGCTGCTTGAAGGTCGAACTGCTCTCATCATCGATGACGGTCTCGCCACTGGTTCGACCGCTCGGGCGGCGTGCCGGGTGGCGCGCGCGCAGGGCGCGCGCCGAGTAGTGCTGGCGGTGCCCGTCGCGGCCAAGGGCTCGCTGGCGACGTTGCTCGGCGACGCCGACCAGGTCGTGGCGGTCAAGGAGGTCGAAGGCTCATTTGCGGTGGGCCAGTGGTACGAGCACTTCGACCAGACCCAGGACGAGGAGGTCGTCGACCTGCTGGAGCGGTCGCGAGAGAGGGTGCTCGCACCGGTACTGGAGGCCACGGTGGCGCCGTTGGACGCCGACGCGCCACGTGACGAGGACGTGCTCATCGATCTGGGCGCCGTACGCCTACCGGGACGTTTCACGCTGCCTGAGGGAGCCAACGGCGTGGTTGTCTTCGTACACGGGAGTGGAAGCAGCCGATTCAGTTCTCGCAATCGCGCCGTTGCTCAAGCGCTCAACGAGCACGGCATCGGTACCCTGCTGTTTGACCTGTTGACCAACGAAGAAGAACTCGATCGGAGCAACGTCTTTGACATCGAGCTATTGACCAGGCGTCTCTTGGGCGTCACGACCTGGGTGAAGGCACAGCCGAGGGTGTTGACCTACGGCTACTTCGGCGCGAGCACCGGTGCGGCGGCAGCCCTGCTGGGAGCCGCCCAGGTGCACTCCCAGGTGGCTGCGGTGGTGGCGCGAGGGGGCCGGGTCGATCTGGCCGGTGAACGTGTTCGCGACGTAACCGCTCCGACGCTCTTCATCGTGGGAGGGGCTGACCAGGTCGTGCTGGCACTCAATGAATCAGTACTTCGAAAGATGATCTGTGAGCGTCGTCTCGAGGTAGTTGACGGGGCAACGCACCTGTTCGAAGAACCGGGCGCCCTGGAGAAGGTCACCGCGCTGGCGGTGTCGTGGTTCGCGGCGCACCTCGCCTCGTCACTACACGTCGCGACGTGAGTGGGGTCCCCGTGGAGGCGAAGGAGTTGCCATGTCGATGATGGAGAGCACGCGTTCGCGTATCGCGTCCGACGAGATCTTGCCCTTGGGCGGTGACGAGGGCGACTACGACCAGTTGATGGAGTGGATCGGGGACCGCCATTTCGTACTGCTCGGCGAGGCGAGTCACGGCACTCATGAGTTCTACCGAGAGCGTGCTCGTATCACCAGGCGGCTCATCAAGGAAAAGGGGTTCGTGGCGGTCGCGGTCGAGGCCGACTGGCCCGACGCCTATCGGATCAACCGCTACGTGATGGGTCTGTCCGACGATCCCGACGCGGAGTCGTCGGTGGCGGACTTTGACCGCTTTCCGGCGTGGATGTGGAGAAACGCCGATGTGGTGGACTTCATCGCGTGGTTGCGCGACTACAACGAGGGCTGCACTGACCCCGCGCGAAGGGCCCGGTTCTATGGAATCGACCTGTATTCATTACGCGCTTCAATGGAGGCGGTGGTCGCCTACCTGAGCGCCACCGATCCCGAAGCCGCGCGCCGGGCGATGGACCGCTACAGCTGCTTCGACATCATCGGCGGCGAGGGCGTTGACTACGGTCACGCGGTGCAGATGGGATTGCACCCGTCGTGCGAGGACGAGGTGGTGGCCCAGTTGACCGATCTGCGTTCGCAATCGGCGGCGATCCTACGCCGCGATGGCGTGGTTGCCGAAGACGAGTTCTTCGTGGCCGAGCAGAATGCGCGCGTCGTGCACGACGCGGAGCGCTATTACCGAGCCATGTACCAGGGCCGAGTGTCGTCGTGGAACCTGCGCGATCGTCACATGGCCGAGACACTTCGCGACCTCAACCGGCATCTGAGAAAGATCGTCGGCGACTCGAAGATCGTGGTGTGGGAGCACAACTCGCACGTCGGCGACGCACGGGCCACCGAACTGGGTCGAAGCGGTGAGTTCAACGTCGGCGAACTCGCCCGCGGAGCGTGGGGCGACGACTGCTTCTTGGTGGGGTTCACGACCTACCGTGGCCGCGTTACCGCGGCCTCGACGTGGGGTGGCCAGGTCGAGCGCAAGCACGTTCGACCCGCCCTCCAAGGGAGTTTCGAGGATCAACTGCACCACGCGCCGTCCGAGAACTTCGTGGTGCGTCTGGGCGACCACGCCCCGGAGCCGCTGCGGTCGACGCTTCTCGAACGGGCCATCGGCGTCATCTACCGTCCCGAGACCGAGCGACTCAGCCACTGGTTCCACGCAACGATCTCGGCCCAGTTCGACGCGCTGGTGCATCTGGACACGACATCAGCGGTGCACCCGCTCGACCGCACGCCGCTGTGGGACGCGGGCGAACCACCCGAGACTTACCCGACCGGCCTGTGATCGGACCGTGCCGGTGAGCCGTGACAGGTTCCCTGGCGCCCGCGTGATCAATTGTCACACTTGTTACAGATTGCCCTAGACTGGCGGGCAATGTCGCACGGCTCACACCTTCCTCTCGCTCCGCTCGACGACACCCACGCAGACCTCGCGGGCATCGCGTGACTGGTCCGGAGCGCTCGCACGTGGCGTCGTCGGCCGAGATGTCTTCATCCCTGGTCGAGGGCGTGGGTTTTCGAATTGGTCGAATCGCACGAGTTCGTCGCGCCGCCTGGGCCGAGGAACTCGCCGGGTTCGCCATCACGCCTCCGCAGGCCTCGGTACTGCGCGCAGTGAATGACCGTCCCGTCAGCTCGCTGCGAGTCCTCGCGCGCACACTGGGCACCGATCCAATGACCATCAAACGCTGCGTTGATCACCTGGAGGCTCAGGGCCTCGTGCGAAGCGAGGTCGCCCAAGGTGATCGCCGTCGCCGTGTGCTCACGTTGACCCACGATGGCCAAGTGTTCGTTCGTGAGCTCGACGCACGCGTGCGCGCTCACGAGCAACGCCTGCGGGCGCTGTTCAGCCTGGATGAGTACGAAGAAATGCTCCGCGTGCTGGCCCGCCTCGAAGCCGGTCTCGGCATCGGCGACGAGCGAAGCGCAGAGAGTGACGAGTGAGAGGGGTTGCGGTGACCGATACAAATGAGAGTCCCGGTAGTCGGTGGGATCGGCGCTTTGCCGAGCATCCATGGTCGGTCGTACCTGACGAGAGTCTGGTCGAACTAGCCAGTTCCCTGACGCCGGGGCGCGCCGTCGACCTGGGCTGTGGAACCGGGCGCAACGCACTGTGGCTGGCGCGCATGGGATGGGAGGTTCTCGGTGTCGACGCGTCGGCGGTGGGCCTCGCCAAGGCCCGCGAACAGGCCGAGCGCGAGGGGCTCAGCCTCTCGCTGGTTCAGGCCGACCTGCTCGCCTATGTGCCGGCGGCCCTCTCGTTCGACTTGGTGGTGGTCGCCAACATCCATCTGGACCCCGTGTTGCGCGGTCGGGTTTTCGATGGCGCGGCGCGTGCCGTCGCCCCGGGTGGACACCTGTACGTGACGGGACATCACGCTGACGCCTGGGGTCTGGCGGGGCCGCCAACGCGCGAACTGCTGTTCAGCGAAGAGACCTTCAGCGCGGGCTTCGAAGGACTCGAGACCAAGGTCCTCGAGCGTCGCGAGACGCGTGCTGATTCGGGGGACGAGCGCGATGTCACGTTGGTGCTGTGGGCGCTGCGCACCTCGAGCGAGGGGAGCGTGCAAGCGTGACGTTGATCGACCCCATCATGGCGGACAACCCCAAGGCCCGAGAGCGTCGAGGCTTCGCCCTCGGCGTGATCGCCGCCGCCCAACTCATGGTCATGCTGGACCTGACGATCGTGAACGTCGCTCTGCCCTCGATTCAGTCGAGTCTGCACTTCTCGGTGACCAACCTCACGTGGGTGATCGACGCGTACGTGCTGGTCTTTGGTGGACTCCTCCTGCTCGGGGGCCGTGCCGGTGACATCTTCGGTCGACGGCGGATGTTCTTCATTGGTATCGCACTCTTCGCGCTGGCCTCGCTGGCCGGTGGGCTCGCCACCTCCCAACTGCTGCTGGTGAGCGCTCGAGCCGTCCAGGGAGTGGGCGCGGCGATCGCATCGCCGACAGCCCTGGCGCTCATCGCGGTGACGTTCCCCGAGGGATCGGACCGCAACCGGGCGATGGCCGTCTACGCAGGAATGACCGCCGCCGGCGGCGCGCTCGGACTGATCCTCGGCGGCGCACTCGTCCAGGGAGCGTCGTGGCGCTGGGTCTTCTTCGTCAATGTGCCGATTGCCGCCCTGGTGATGCTGGTGACACCCTTCGTGCTTCCCAAGATCGACGGCCACGGGGGACGCCTCGACATCCCCGGGGCCCTCACGGCGTCGGGCGGCGTCGCGCTGCTCGTCTACGGCCTGGTGCACGCCCCCGAGGCGGGCTGGACGTCACTGGGGACCGTCATCTCGTTCATCGTGGCCCTCATCGCGCTGGGCCTCTTCGTACTGGTGGAGCGTCGCAGCTCCCAGCCGCTCATCCCGCTCAGCTTCCTGCGCCACCGCAACCGGGTGGGTGGCTACGCGATGATGTTGCTGATCGGCGCGTCGATGCTGTCCCTGCTGTTCTTTCTCACCCAGTTCATGCAGGACGTGCTGCACTACAGCTCACTGCGCACGGGGATCTCGTATCTCCCGGTGCCGGTCATGGTCGCCTCGACCAGCCTCTACCTCTCACGCAAGATCCGCGTCTTCGGCGTGAGGATCTTCATGACGGTGGGTCCGCTGCTCATCTCGGCTGGCGTCTTGTGGGCGTCGTTTCTCACGGCGACCTCTTCTTACGTGCACATCTTCGGTCCGCTCGCCACTTTTGGGCTGGGGATGGGACTTTCGCTCGTGCCGCTGACCTTGAACGCGGTCTCGAGTGTGCGAAACCACGAGCAGGGCCTCGCGTCGTCGCTGCTCAACACGAGCCAGCAGATCGGTGGTTCGCTGGGACTCGCGGTGTTGGTCACCGTGGCGGCGACCGCTCGGCGTCACGTGCTTAACGCCGCGCACGGCGCCGCGACCTCGAGCCAGGTTCAGCTGCACGCCACCGTGCACGGCTTCCAACAGGCGCTACGTGTGGGTGCGCTCAGCGCCTTCCTCGCGTTTGTCATCGCGGTCGTGGTCGTGCGCACGCCGCGTACGCACTCGGTGCCGGTGCCGGTGCCGGTGGTCGCTGAGTAGCAGAAGCCGCGCCGATTACTTCTCGGCGAGCAACTTCTCGTGAGCCTGCTCCAAGGCGGCCAGATTCTCCTTGGCGACTTGGGGCGACTTCAGGCCGATGCGTTCGATCGTGTCGACGACGATGCCACCAACCAGCGCTCGCAGCGCGTACTTGTGGTCCGCCGGGACTACGTACCAGGGGGCCCACGCCGTCGAAGTGGCGCTCAGTGCCTCCTCGTAGGCCTCTTGGTACTGGTCCCAGTGCGCGCGCTCGGCGAGGTCGCCCACCGAGAACTTCCAGCGCTTCGCCGGATCGTCCAGCCGTTTGAGGAATCGCTGCTTCTGTTCGTCGCGCGAGATGTGCAAGAAGACCTTCACGATCCGGGTGCTATTGCGGTGCAGATGGCGCTCGAACGCGTTGATGTCCTCGTAACGGTGTTTCCAGAACTTGGCTTGGCCGGCGTGGGTGGGCTGCTCGTGCGCCGCGTCCAGGAGCTCGGGGTGTACTCGAGTGACCAGCACCTCCTCGTAGTAGGAGCGGTTGAAGATGCTGATGCTGCCCAGTTCCGGGAGTACCTTCGAACAGCGCCATAAGTAGTCGTGTCGCGACTCCTCCGCCGATGGCTGTTTGAAGGATTCGACCCGACAGCCCTGGGGATTGACGCCGGACATCACGTGTTTGATGGTTCCGTCCTTGCCGGCCGCATCCAACGCCTGGAGAACGATGAGCAGCGAGTGCGAACCGTTGGCCCAAAGGAGGTCGTGGGCGGCGGAGAGCTCCTTGACGAAGGAGCGAAGGTCCTTCTCGGCCACCTTGCGCCGCCCGTCTTCGTCTTTCTTGCCGTCGGTCGTGTCGAGCCAGTCGACCTTGGTGCTCTCGGTGCTGCGATGTGACAGGTCGGCGGGCTTGCCCGGCTCGACTCTCAACTCATCGAGAACAGCGTTGTTCAGTTTCATCTGGTCTCCTTGTGATGCGCTTGGTGAGATGGCACGTGCGGCGCGTACTTCGCGCGACACCCGGTTCCGTTAGTGGCCCAGACATGCTGGAACGCGCCAACGGGCGGGGTCCGTCGAGATGCGTCGTGCGCTCGAGTTCGTGCGAACGTTGTTGACGTTAGCGTGCGACGGGCGCGGGACGGGGTGGTTACTCACGCGTCGGACACCGGCGCAGGGGGCGCGACGGTGCGCCGCGGGACTCGCTCGGGATCAAGGAGTCGGTAGCCGAGCAACTTCACCCGATCGGTGAGCAGGAACCACACGAGCGCGTAGAGCCAGACGAAGGCGACGTAGCGCCACTCCAGGGGGTTCATGAAGAGGCCGAAGCCCGCGATGCGGGTGGCGGGTGCTCGGGTCCAAATCACCGCGACCGCCGGAACGCGAGCGGCTCTAGCCGACTAGAAGGGGCCGCGTGCGCGCCTGGAAGGCGGTGTCGGTTCGTGACGAAGTACTTGACATTGATATTAACCTGATGGTATCTTGATATCAATGTTGATATCAGAGTACATCACAAGTATTCGAGCCGACTTCGAGAACATGTCGGCACTCGCGAGCCAAGAGACGGCATCGGTGATCGAACGACTTGCCCTCACCCTGGAGCCGTCTTTCCAAAAGCATCTTCTGGACGCACTGAACTCTCTGGTCCAGGAGCACAATGTCGCCAATGCAGCGCCGCTGACCTTGACGGTGGAGGGTGATGATGTGCGCCTTACGCGCCTGGTGAGCCCGGAGGTCGAAGATTCCACGCCGCCGAGCAACTACTCGGCGCGCATTGCATTGCGCCTGAGTGATGAGTTGAAAGAGAGCATCGAGTCGCTGGCCTCGGAGGTTGGCTCGTCGGTGAACTCGTGGATTGTGCGCTCGCTCGAGCGAACGGTGCGTCAAGACGTCCCGACGTCAGGATTCACCGGCAAGCGACAACTGCGCGGTCGCGGTCGCGCGTAGGAGGAGGACGTGACGATGCTTCTACGACAGGCTTACCTAGCGTCGAGGGCCAGCGACGCTGACTACCGGCGCCGCCGACGCGAGACGCTCAACTTCGAGACGATTGGGGGCGAGCGCGCCGCGCTCGTGGAGCGAACTCCGGTCGCCCAGTCGGTCGGCGCGAACGTGGTGGTGACATCGCGTCGCTACGTGGTTGCAGAACGAACAAGGGAGGAAGTGATGGGTAAGGACAGGAATTCGCGGCGCGCCGCCAGGGTGGCGAGACCAACGCCGAGCTACGACCACGAACGACGCGAGCAGTACGAGGCGTCGGGTCCGCTCTCGGTCGTGATCACGACGCGCAGCGGGGACGTCAACGTTCGAGCGAGCGACGCCAACGAGGTCACGGTGGTGCTCGGCACCAATCGCGCGGGTGCTGAGGCGTCACTGGCGCGCGCGCGCGTCGACTTCGATGAGGGGCGCCGCACGCTGGAGATCGAGACGACGCCGTTACCGTCGGGACGTCCCGCCACGGGTCTTCGCGCTGCCATGCGGAGCGACTGGTTCTCTTCGGGCGTCGGCGACCTGAACGTGGTAGTCACACTGCCCGAGGGATCGGACCTTCAGGTGAGCACCGTCTCGGGCGACACGACAGTCGCGGTGGCCCTCGGGGACGTGAAGGTGTCGAGCGCTTCAGGTGACGTGGTCGCCACCGACACCCTCACCAGCTTCGACGTTCGTACGGCTTCGGGCGACGTGTCGGCGGATCGCGTGCTCACCCGAGTGCGCTGCAAGAGCGCTTCGGGTGACGTAGTCCTTGGTGGCGCGGCCGCGAAGACCGATATCGTGAGCGCTTCGGGCGACGTCGTCGTGACCACAACCGATCCGGGTGTCCTTTCGGTCAATGTCGCGTCAGGTGATGTCACCGTGCTCGTGGCGACCGGCCTGGTGGTTGACGTCACCGGCAACACGGTGTCGGGTCGCTTGGGTTCGGAGATCGACCTGAGTGGCGTCTCGGGGAACGATTCGTCGAAGGGCGTCTCGTTTATCAAGGTGAATACCATTTCGGGCGACATTCTCATCGACCGGACTCGATGAACCCTCGCTGAGCGTCGGGTCACTTGGGTTGATCAGTTTCGCTGATCGACGGTGGATTGGACAACTCGATTTGCGGGCGCCGTGCAAGGATGGGCGGATGGAGTTGCGGATCTTTTCTGAGCCCCAACAGGGTGCGCTCTACGACGACTTGCTCGCGCTCGCGCTGGTCGCCGAGCAGGAGGAATTTGGCGCCTTCTTTCGCTCCGACCACTACCTGAAGATGGGCGACGTCTCGGGTCTGCCGGGACCGACCGACGCATGGATCACCCTGGCCGCGCTGGCACGCGACACCTCACAAATTCGACTCGGCACCTTACTGAGCGCGGCAACCTTTCGCCTACCGGGTCCACTGGCTATCGCGGTCGCTCAGGTCGACGTGATGAGCGGCGGGCGAGTGGAACTCGGCCTCGGGGCCGGCTGGTACGAGCGCGAGCACACCGCCTACGGGATCGGCTTTCCCTCATTGAAGGAGCGCTTCGAGCGACTCGAGGAGCAACTCGCGATCATCACCGGCCTCTGGGGGACGGAGGTGGACTCGAGGTTTGATTTCACTGGCGCGCACTACTCCCTCGTCGATTCACCCGCTCTTCCTAAGCCCGCGCAGCGACCGCGCCCTCCGATCATCGTCGGCGGTCACGGACCCAGGGTGACGCCGCGTCTGGCCGCGCAGTACGCCGACGAGTTCAACGTACCCTTCGCGTCCTACGAGGACTGCCAGCGTCTCTACGGGCTGGTCGATCAGGCGTGCGAGAAAATCGGCCGGGCGCCCTCGTCGATCGCTCGCTCGGCGGCCCTCGTGGTCTGTTGTGGATCGACCCAGTCGGAGATCGACGAACGGGCACGACGACTGGGTCGTGACGTGGACGAGTTGGCTGCGAACGGACTCTGCGGCACGCCGGCACAGGTTGCCGAGAAGATTCGCCGCTACGGCGAGCTGGGCATCTCGCGCCTGTACCTGCAGATTCTCGATCTCGCGGACTTGGATCACGTGCGACTCATCGCCGCTGAGGTGGCGCCCAGCCTGGTCTAGGAGCTCCGAGCGCACCGCGCCAAGGTCCCTTCTCGTGCGTTGTTCGCTTGGGCGACACCCCAAGAGTCGCGGCGTGACTGCCCCGGTGGCGAGAGTACGTCAACCCGACGGGCTCACATGGCAGGATCGGGTTCGTGAGCGGCGCCCCCATGTCCCAGATCGAGATCGAGCAGTGCAAGCTCCGTGAGGATCTGGAGAGGTTGCGCCACTACGGCGAGCAGCACCGCGGGGACGTGGTTGAGGTGCGCTTTGAGAACGAACCCACCGTGCGACTCGTCGTGCTGGTGGCGGGCGATCGCCTAGCGGCGCACGAAGAGTCACTACGAGCGCTCGTGGAGTATCACGACCAACTCGAGATTCACCCGACGCCGTACTCCTCGACTCGGCTCGAGGAGATCCGTCGTGCGCTTGACGAGTTGGCACGCACGGGGGATCCGGGCGCGTTCCTGCGACGCGGGATCGTCCGGGGGCGAGTGGAGATCGGTCTGGGTGCCAACCAGGAGACCTTGGCGAGGACCCTGGACGAGCGCTACGGCGACGCCGTGCGGCTCACGGTGGGCGCGTTCGCCTACCCCATGGACGAGGGCAGCGAAACCCGCGCGGACCGACAGCCGATGTCGCGTGCGCCGAGACCGCCGCTGCTGGCGGAAGATGCATTCGAAGTGGCCCTGGAGCACGAGGTAGTGGTACGACCCGGTGGCACCGTGCAAACGTCGCTGCGGATCCGTAACCTGGGTGACACTGACGTGGTCATCGAAACCAACGGATGGCTGACGGCGAGTGTGCTGGATCCGGCGTCAGACGAGGTGGTGGGCGGCTTCATTGGTTTCCAAACCGTGCCGCTCGTCAAGTTCTCCATTGCGCCGCGAGACGTCGTCTCGATTCCGCTGGTAATCGCAACGGCGTCGATCGTCACGAGTCTGGGCTATATCGTGCCGCCGGGCCAGTGGTGCATTGACGTCGTGCTGCAGATTCAGGGCAGGGGTCCATTCCGGACCCCACCCTTTCCGATCACCGTTGCCCACGGTGCCTGATCGACGAGGACCTCGCCGAGCACGCAGATCGATGTGCCTCGCGCCGAAGTGCATCGTCGTTGGCCACGGCGCACGGAGTCTGTCGATCCTTGCGCCGTCCGCTGTCTGGTGGTCATCACGTCGCTCCGCAGGGGGATTGACGTGCGCTGCGACCTGGACCTGATAGAGCAGAGCGGGTGCCCGTGCACGGTCGTAGGGTGGAAGGTAGAGAAGTGGCGGCTCGAAGACTGGAGCGAGATCATGGCCGAACATGATGACCCGATTGACCGTTTCCTCTCGCAACCCCCGGAAGTAGGGGCTGGTGACCAGGAAGAAGCACGCTCGAAGCAACCCGCACCTCACCGCGGCGTCTGGGGATGGCTGAGTCACTTCCTCTTCGAAAAGGAGCCAAGTGACTACTCCTCGATTGCTCCGCGCCGGGCAGATGGGAAGCGTACCAAACCATTCTTCTTCAACGGCAGCGGATGGGGCCGTTGACTGGCGCATCCGAAGGGTGGAGTGTTGGCAGGCTCTCAAGCGCTGCGTTGTGGTGCCACGTGTCGGTACGTCTTCTCGATGTCGTCGGTGGGAGGGCCCGGGTGTCATCCGACCCGGCGTTGGCAAATTGAGGTGTTTGATTCAGCCCAGGACAGGGCTGGTGCCGGGCCCCGTCGCCTACTGTTCGGATTCGGACTTCTCGGGGCGATGCCCGATTTCGCAGAACGCGCTGTGCTCATGGTGGTGCAAGGCAAGTCATCGATGGCGGAGGGCTGGCTGGCTCGAAGTGCGGACCACCTAGGTCTGAACTGCCAACAAACTGCTAACGCGGGGTCGCCAGAGGCGAAGGTTGGAACCTTGAGCGTCTCTGATGTTTGCTTGGTGG
>DATKTZ010000063.1:0-24276 GCA_035530815.1 Acidimicrobiales bacterium | reverse complement strand
CGTCAACAGGAGCTGGCGCGAGTAGTCGTCCTTCACCGCCTGCAGATTGAGACGCTTGATGGTCGCGTGCACCTGGTGGTACGTAGCACCGACCCTCTCTGCGACGTCCTCGATCCGCACCCAGCCCGCGAAGCGATCGCGATACGTGACAACGTCCTCCAATCGTGCTCGCCACTGGCCATCCTGCTTGACCGCTGGAATCTGGTCGGGGAACAGACGTCGCGTGGCAGTCACCGCCATCGACAAGATGGCGGCCGCCTCGTCGGCGCCGACCCACCCCTCCTCCAGCGTGCTGACCTGCCAGCCGATCTCGGCGAGTGCGGCGGCGCGCGCTGCGCGCAACGACGGCTCGAGGTCGGAGCCGTACCGGGGACGCCGCGTCGTCGGCACCACAAGCGTGCGGACGGACTTGGCGATCTCCGCCTCCACCGCCTCGGCGGCGGGCTTCATCGCTTCGCAGAGACGGTCGTCAAGGGTGTAGACGAGATCGAAGACGTCCAGTCCCCCCCGGTGGCCCATGGCTCGTCGTTTCACGATGGCGTCGAGTTCGGGCGTCCACGCGAGATCGGTGGCATAACCCTTACGCATATCGTGAGGGATCGCGAGATCGTCTTCGTCTACACCACCGCCGAGACGGCGGCTGGCCGCCGCCAGGGCGGAGCGGAATCCATCGGGGCCGCCATCCGCGGCCCGGATCGTCGGTATGAGCCGCTTGGAGCCATCGATCTCCCCTGTGAGCGGGTCGGTGGCAAAGACGTCGATGACGTGCAGGATGAGACTTGTCAACGAGTGCGGCAGCGCGATGAGGCGATACCCGGCATCGGTCTTCGTTGTCTCTACGCGGCGAGAGGTGACCACGCATTCGTCGTCGTTGCGGGTGTCGAAGTCGCGTCCGCCCATGGCGTCAATCAGCAGGTAACCCCACTCGCCGTCGAAGATGAAGTTCGAGATCAGCAGGCCGTAGGCCTCGCTGATGCGAAGACCCGCCACGCGCAAGAGCCATAGCACCAGTTGGTGGATGACGTGGAGTTCGCCGGCGAGCGATCGGGCCTCACGAATTGACACGAGTCGCGCCTTGCGCTTGGGACGCTTTCGGGGCTTCATCGCGGACATGCCGCTGGTGATCGCGGGTTTGACTGTCCCCCCGCTGGTCGATCACGCAATCAACACGGAAACCATTTGTTAAATCGCTGATTGCGCGCCATTTGAAGATGCGGACTGTCAACCGCATGACATTTACGTGGAACTGCCCCGAACTCCAAGAGTTGTTCACCGCAGCGCTGGAGGCTGCCGACAAGCCGACTTCCGACACAAGTGTGGAGGCGACTCAATGGGTCACATTTAGAAGGGTCGAAGTCTCCTCAGGCGACTGAGTTGCCGCGCTTGAACCATCTACCGACGGCGAGACCGCACCACCCGACTCCCCAGCGTGCAGGACCCTACATCGTTGTCGACCTCGACCCGCTTGGCTGCGGGGACGGGATCCGATGGGACTTGAGGTCGCCCCACCCGGTGACGCCAGCGTCGCCGCAAATTGGGCACGCGGGGTCACGAGACGAGACGCCGGACCCCAACTCGTCGTCGAGCGGGCTCACGAAGAGGTTGTCGGCATCTCCTGCGCGCCGTAGGCCCGTCAACGAGAACTGGACGAAGGCCACGGCGAGGCTCGCAGCAATCGCGTTGAGTCCGGCGACGCTGGGCGCGGGTTCGCCAGTCCCATAGTCGCGCTGGCCGGCATTGACCCCGATAGCGGTCTCGTAGGACAGCCCCGCCGCTGAGTACAGGCCGGCGCATCGCAGGCAGCCTTGGTCCGGCAGCACGGGCCGGGTCACCGCGAACACGTCCGCCACGGTGCCGTCGTCGCGTCGCTGGACCTTGGAGCCTGCCTGGACCATCGGAACGAGGTACTGGTGGGCGAGGCGGTTCGCGGCATAACGGGCAGCGTCGCTGTCGGCCGCCAGGACGATGAAGTCGCTGTCGATGAGTTCGCGCCGGGCCACCGGGTCAGCCACCACGGAGTGGATTGCGGTCACGTTCGTTCCCATCGCGGATTTTCGGGCAAGCCTCTTTGCGAGAAGGACCTTTTGGGTTCCAACGAGACCGAACGCTCGGAGCAGCGGTTCGGGTCCGCGGCGCCGGCTATCGCCCCCACGGGCGTCTCGTCGCGTGGCGCCCGGCAGCCGCGACCGGCTCTCCTCCTTCACCCGACCGGGGTCGATTACCACGAGCTGGCCGATCCCGAGCATTGAGAGCCACTGGATCAGAAGTATTCCGACCCCGCCGGCGCCGATGACCACGACCTTGGAACCCGCGAGCACCCGAAGACCAACTTCTCCAAAGAGTCGGGCGTGGCGGTCCGCGGCGCGGACTCCCGGAACAGTGCCTTGACGACCCGAGCCGAAACGCTCGATGGTAGACCCGACCACCACCGCCCGCCCATTGCGAACGTTCACTCCGCCAGGGAAATACAGATCAATCTCAACGGCTCGGCGCGCGACTACCAAGGCACCGATCGGACCGTTCGCGTTCAGGGCCAGTGCCGGGTAGCCGCGCCGATGAGAGTCAAGGTCCGTCTGGGAGAAGCCCACCGTCCGGTCTCCATCGTGGCCATGGACGAACAAGGGGATCAGCCCTTCGGACTCCGCGCGTAGTGCGGCGTCCAGCGTGAATCCGGCAGCCAGCGCGCCATGGCCCACCGCGCTGTCGACGTAGTCAACTCCGTCGACTGCCCTGACGAACTCACGGCCCAGCAGGCGTGTGCACCGCGGGGTGCGGACGATGCCGCAGAAGAGGACCCCAGCCCCAGCTTCGATTCCGCTGTCAGCGTCCCCGAGGACCTCGCGGCGTACCACGTCCCAGAGTGATCGGCTCAGCCGCAGCTCGACGTCAGCCCACGCCACCGGCGTCGACGCTCTCATCGGGCCTCGCGCAGGAAATTCATCGTGTTGATGAGCCGGGCGACGGCGGATGCGGTTGTTGGGCTCCGCCGCGGCGACGTTCGACTCACGGTCACCGCCGCCTGGCTCGCAAACTGGCTACCGGGGTTGAAGGGCGCGGCGAACGCGGCTCCGTCGCTACGCTTCAGGTCGCCCCGGACGAACAGGGGATAGACGTCGGCCTCCGGGTAAGCGTTAAGGATCCGGCATCCCAGCCAGGTCACCTGCGGTGTCCATTGCGCGCCAATGTCGATGTCGTCCACCACCACGAAGACACCTCCTTCGCCGTCGGGCCACGCCACCACGACGTCTTCCGACAAGGTTGCAGCGATTTCCCTAACGGCCTCGACGACCTCGAACTCGAGATCGTCGGGCCGGAGCGACCCGACCGGCGACGCCGGCCAGGTCGCCCCGGACGCCGCGCTCATGAGTTGTCGTCTGGGGCGTTTGCCGCGAACCGCTCGCCGTCGTGGAGTTCGATCTCCTGGTCGTCGGCGATCTGGTGGCGTTTCCCGTCCGCGTCGATCCGCCACAGCTGGAAGTCAAGCTGGAGTTCCGCCCCCTGCGCGATCGCGGCCTCCTTGAATTCGACTCCGGAGACCTTGCGCGTCTCGAGGTGCACCTGGGTGCGGTTGACGACGACCTCGACGGTCTCGTGGCCCCCAGACACTGGGGTGGGGTTTGCTGGGGAATCCGTCATAGGTTGTCCCTCTTTCTGTTCGGGCCTAGGGTTTCCCCCGGGCGGTCTGAGCGCCGCACTGCAGTTGACTCGAAAGTCAACTACTGTTCGACTTATCAAACACTACCACGCCGAGGAGCCAACCGTTGCTATTATCGAACAGTGAGCGAAAATCCGCACAAGAGGCGACATGGCCAGTAGCAAGGTGAACGTGGACGCGCTGTACGCAGCCTTGGACCTCAAGCGGGAGCGTCGCCAGATCTCGTGGCGGGAACTCGCCAAGGAGGCCCACGTGAGCCCGTCGACGCTCTCGAGGATCCGCAACGGTGACGCCCGGCCGAGCGTCGAGGCGTACGCCTCCCTCACCGAGTGGCTCGGGATGTCACCCGACAGCTTCATCAACTCCGACGCGACGGCCGAGGCACCGGATCTCTCGGCGCAGCTCGCGCCGCTCTTGAGGGCGCGCAAGGACCTCTCGCCGTCGGAGATCCGCTATCTGGAGGACGTCTTCAACGCCGCCGTGAACTTCGTGATGGCAGAGCACGACTCGGAGTGACATGGTCCAGCGCGGTTTCAAGACCAAGGCCAGGAATCTCGCCCTCGAGGTACGCGACGAGGTCGGGATCGGCCCGCACGACCCGCTCGATGTGTACGCACTCGCCGAGCTCTACGGACTGCGGATCGTTGACCTGAGTCGGTTGAGGGACTTTGGTTGCCATTCCGAGTCGCTCGACTACTTCCTCAACGACGGGTCCCACAGTTTCTCGGCGGCGGTTTTGCCGATAGGCAGGGCTCACCTGATCATCGTGAATGATTGCCACGCACCAGCGCGCCAGAAGTCCAGCGTGGCCCACGAACTCGCGCACGTGCTGCTCGAACACGACTTTCCTGGATCGATTTGCACCGACAGTCACTGCCGCGCCTACGACAGCGAGTCCGAAGAGCAGGCTCATCTGCTCGGTGGGGAACTGCTCATCCCCACCGTCGCGGCGCACCGCCTGGCGGCATACCACGTGACTGACCGCGGAGTCGCTCAAGTCCACGGCGTGAGCGAGCGCTTCGCCAAGATGCGTATGGACGAGTCCGGCGGCCGACTGAGGGCGCGGCGCGGCGCGGCGCGGCGCCCTGGTTGACTTTCACGCTCACGTGCAACAGACGCGCCACTCAAAGAAACGAACGTGGTGGTAACTCTGCAACGTATTCTCTGTCGCGAGATAAGACCAACACCCTTGCGCTCAACGATTGTACGAGGGGTGCATAGAACCCCCCATGTGCTGCACTCTCAACTCATTGCGGACAGAAGGCCCTCTACAGTGACCACTGGTGAGTTCTAGGGCCTTGGTAAGGTGCGAAATCACTTCTGACTCAGATAGGGATTCCGCAGTGTCAGACCGGGACCATAAGGTATTCATCATGCTCAAGGGAAGAGTGACACTCCAGGATTTCCCGTTCGCGGGACAACTCAACTCCCCCAGTGTTTCACCCGGGGCTGACGGTTAGGGCGCTATCGAAGCCGACTCTCACTTGACCTTCGAACCCAGCAAAGAACGACAGTCTGCAACAACGCACCTAGTGCGTTCTTCCATAACTCCGCCATAACTTTGCCAGTGTCGCGGAGTGTCAGGGCGCCTCACCAGGTCCTTCACCTTTCGACGCCAGGAGACCACCTTGCCGACGTCGAACACCCACGACGAACCAAGTCATCACTGGGTTCTTACGCCAGAAGCCAACGCCCGACTGGAGATTCGGCAACGTCGTTGCATCGCCCCACTCCTCGACTCGTGCAGCGTGAGGGGCGCCGGTCAACCCTTTCGAGGTGGCAGCCCGATCAAAGGCTGTACGGCGGTCAGTGAGCCGCGCCAACCCATGCACACTCCACGCCGAGCCCGTCACCACGAATGGCACCAGGAATGGCACCACGAATGGCGCTGGCCGCCACGTCCGGGCCAGTTTGCCCGACGATGGCTCCGTCGCACTCGGCTCCGGATTCCCTGCTATTCTCGGGTTTTGACCTACCTCAGCAGGTGCTTGGCCACGACGACGCGCTGGACCTGGTTGGTCCCTTCGTAGATCTGGGTGATCTTCGCGTCTCGCATGAAGCGTTCGACCGGGAACTCCTTGGTGAAGCCGTAGCCACCAAGCAACTGTACGGCATCGGTCGTCACACTCATCGCGGTGTCCGAAGCGAATGACTTCGCGGCCGCGCCCAGGTAGGTGAGGGTTCCGTCGGGATCTCCGGCGTCGATGGTGGCGCAGGCGCGGTAGACGAGGGCGCGAGCGGCCTCGGTGCGAATGGCCATATCGGCGAGCATGAAGCGCAGTCCCTGGAGGTTGGCGATCGGCGCGCCGAACGCCTTACGCGACTTCATGTACCCACCCGCATAGTCAATAGCCGCTTGGGCGATGCCCACGGCTTGGGCCCCGATGGTCGGCCGGGACCGGTCGAGGGTGTGCATGGCGATCTTGAATCCATCACCTTCGGCACCAATTCGGTGCGAGGCCGGGACCCGGACATCGTTGAAGACCACCTCACCGGTGGGCGACGCGCGCAGGCCCATCTTGTCTTCATGCTTGGGGAACTCGACGCCCCACTCCTTCTCCACGAGAAAACAACTGATGCCGTGACTGCGCTTTGAGGGATCGGTACTGGCAAAGACGGTATAGGTATCCGACACTCCCGCGTTGGTGATCCAATACTTGGAACCGTTCAAGATGTACTCGTCGCCGTCGCGCACGGCGCGACACCTCATCGAAGCCACGTCCGAACCTGCGTCGGCCTCGGACAGGCAGTAACTGGCCTGAATCTCGCCCGCGGCGATGCGTGGAAGGTATTGACGCTTCAACTCCTCGGATCCGAAGTTCATCACCGGCAACATGCCCAACTTCGAGATCAACATTGTCACCGACGTCGAGGCACAACCCCGCGCCAATTCCTCGGCCATGATGGCCTGGGTCACCATGTCGGCCCCGACTCCGCCGTAGGCCTCGGGCATCTGCAGCGCGGGCAGTTCCATCTTGACACTGGCGTCGAAACTCTCCTGGGGGAAGGTCTGGTCGCGGTCATGCTCGGCGGCGTACGGCGCCACCTGTTCGTCCACGAAGGACCTCATGACATCTCGAAATGCGCGCTGCTCCGGGGTCAGGTCAAAACTCATAGCCATCCTTCAATCTTCAATAGTTGGGGTACTAGTGAGAAGAGTCGCCGGTCGACCGCAGAAGGTCTCCATCGGCGATCGCGTCGACGAAGCGCCGTTGGGCGACGTAACTGTGCGCAAGTCCGGCGAAGGGCGCCGCAAGCTTTGCGTCCACGACAATCCCCTCGACGAGATCGAAGAGTCGTAGGGCGACGCGCACGTCACCCAGCTGTGGCCCCCGCCCGATCAGACTCGCCCGCTTGGCGCCGACCAGGGCGACCCCAACCTCGACGTCGTGGCGGTCGTGTTCGTGTTCGAAGGTCAACCGAGCGACTTCACGGCGTGCGATGCCCAAGGCGTAGCCCTCGCCCGGCGCTTGGGTGCCGAGCCCCCGACCGGTTGGCACGTGCGCCGAACGTTGCAGACCGGCCTTCGGGACGCGAGAGAACTCAGGAGTCTCCGTGGACATCGTGGGGCGCACCGCACCCGCTGCAGGAACTGGCGAAAACGTTGGCTGGGTCACCCTTCGACACTACCCCTCTGACCAGATCAGACCCGAGTCAGCCAGCTCTCATACTGGGGGCGCGCGCCCCGCACGGCCTGGAAGTAGGTCGACTGGATCGCCTTCGTGATGGGACCGGGCTTACCGTCTCCCACCAGACGGTCGTCGACCGATCCAATCGGCACCACTTCGGCGGCGGTGCCGGTGAGGAAGGCCTCGTCGGCCAAGTACAGGTCGTCTCGACGCATGGTCTCGAAACTCACGGAGTACCCGAGGTCGTTGGCAATCTTCACGATGCTCGCCTGGGTGATACCGCGCAGCGCCCCCGCCTCTGAAGGTGGCGGACTGATCAACAGTCCGTCGCGCACGATGAAGAGGTTCTCGCCGGTGCACTCGCTGATGTGTCCATCGGTGCCCAGCATGATGGCCTCGTCGTATCCCGCCTTGATCGCTTCGACCTTGGCGAGACTGGAGTTCACGTAGCCGCCGACGGTCTTGGATGCGGTCGGCATGGAGTTGGGATGGTGCCGTGACCACGATGAGATCTTCATCCGAACGCCGTTCTCGAGGCCCTCGTCACCGAGGTACGCGCCCCACGGCCACGCCGCGATGACGACGTTCACCGGGGAGGTGAGCGGGTAGATACCCATCTCGCCATAACCCAGGTACACGAGGGGGCGGATGTAACAACCCTCATTGAGTTCGTTCACTCGCACGACCTCAGTGGTGGCGTCGCAGAGTTGATCCACGCTGAAGGGAACATCGATCATCAAGATCTTGCAGCTCCGAAGCAGCCGTTCCATATGCTCGCGCAGGCGAAACACCGCGACGCCGTTAGGTGTCTTGTAGGCACGAATGCCCTCGAACGCACCGGTGCCGTAGTGCAGCGTGTGGCTCATGACGTGGGTCGTGGCGTTCTCCCAGTCGACAAGGGCCCCGTCCATCCAGATCTTTTTCGTGGGGGTGATGGGCATTTACAACCTCTCTAGTAACTGTTCGGTGATGCCCGCAGTACCGAGCGCAACGGGATCACCACTGAAGTCTGCCACTGCCCGAGCGATACGCGCGGCCGCGTCCACCTCACCGAGGTGCTCGAGCATCAAAACGGCCGAGGACACGGCGGCCAAGGGGTTGGCCCGTCCCGTACCCACAATGTCGTGAGCCGCTCCGTGGACCGGCTCGAAGAGCGAGGCCCCGGTGCGGGCCGGGTTCAAGTTCGCACTCGCCGCATATCCGATGCCGCCGGTCACCGCACCCGCGAGGTCGGACAGTATGTCGCCGAACAGGTTGTCAGTGACGATCACCGAGTAACGCTGGGGATCTTCGACCAGGTAGATGCAGGCGGCATCGACGTGGTTGTAGTCAACCTCGACGGTGGGGAACTCGGCGGATACTTCTCGCACGACCCGAGACCAGAGATCGCCCGCGAACGTCAAGACGTTGGTCTTGTGCACCAGGGTGAGTTTCGGGCGGCTCGCTCGGGCGGCTCGCTCGAAGGCGTATCGCACACATCGCTCCACTCCGAAGCGGGTATTGACCGATCCCTGTGTCGCAATCTCATGAGGGGTGCCGTAGCGCAGCACACCGCCTTCACCGGCGTACGGGCCTTCGGTGTTCTCACGCACGATGGCGAATTCGCACCCGTCGGCGAGTGACCCGGGGACGCCGCGAAATGGCCGGTAGTTGATGTAGAGGTCAAGCCCGAAGCGCATGCGCAGCAACAAGCCTCGCTCGAGGACACCACCGGGAATTCGGGTATCGCCGATAGCGGGGCCGATCGCGCCGAGCATGATTGCGTCGAATCCGCGCAGTTGCTCCAGTGTCGCATCGTCGAGCACGAAGCCGTCACGCAGGTACCGCGCGGCGCCGAGATCGAAGTCCGTCGTCTCGATCGCCACGCCGGCGGCGCGCACCACGTCGAGGGCCGCCGCGGTCACCTCGGGGCCGATGCCGTCGCCGCCGAGCACGGCCACGCGATAGGGGTGTCCGTTACTCATGTGTCGGGTCTCCTTGTTTTCTCCATTTTGCTCGCCGAGACACTCCGGTGGCAAACCGGAGGCGTTCGGACGCGGGGCAAACGGTAGAATCGGGATTTCTCTACAAGTCGAGGTAAGCGCATGGCCAGTGAAATCCATCGCATCACGCTCGAGACCTTGGAAAAGCTCAAGGCCGAGTACCACCACCTCACAACGGTGGGCCGCACGGAGATTGCCCGCGTCATCGAATCGGCCCGGCTCTTGGGCGACCTCTCGGAGAACGGTGACTACCACGCAGCGAAGGACCACCAAGGCAAGATGGAGTCGCGAATCCGCCAGATCGACAACGTGATCCGCAATCACGAGATCGTCGAACGGGATGAACACGCCCAATCCGTCCAACACGCCTCCATCGTCCAAGTCGTGTACGAGGGTGACGACGATGACGATTTCCAGGAGTTCTTCATCGGTTCGATCGAGGAGAAGCCCGAGGGGGTCCTCGTGGCGTCGCCGACCTCGCCACTCGGCTCCTCGCTCCTTGGACACTCGGTCAACGACCTCGTGGAGTACGAGGCTCCATCGGGGGTTCTGCGGGTCAAGATCGTCGGATTACGCTAGGTCATGGCCGCCAAGACCCTGTTCCAGAAGATATGGGACGAGCACGTCGTGACCTCGCCCGAGGGCGAGCCGACCCTGATCTACATCGACCTGCACCTGGTTCACGAAGTGACCAGCCCGCAGGCCTTCGACGGCCTACGGCTGAATGGCCGAACTGTGCGACGACCCGACCGAACGCTCGCCACCGCGGACCATAACGTCCCGACCGACCCGATCTCGACCCCCGTTACCGACCCGATCTCGCGGCGCCAATTGGAGGCCCTCGACGAGAACTGTCAGGAATTCGGCATCACCCTCTTCCCTCGTGGCCACGAAAACCAGGGCATCGTGCACGTGATCGGTCCGGAGCTAGGCGTCACCCAACCGGGCATGACCATTGTCTGCGGCGACTCGCACACGTCGACGCACGGCGCCTTTGGCGCCCTCGCCTTCGGGATCGGCACCAGCGAAGTGGAGCACGTCCTCGCTACCCAAACGCTGCCCCAGCAGATGGCCAAGACCATGGCCGTCACCGTCAATGGGACGGCTCCGGAGGGCGTTACCGCCAAGGACATCGTCCTGGCCATCGTCGCCCGGTTGGGAACGGGTGGTGGAGCGGGCTACGTGATCGAGTATCGAGGTGACGCGATTCGAGCGCTCTCCATGGAAGGGCGCATGACGGTCTGCAACATGAGCATCGAGGCCGGAGCCCGCGCGGGGTTGGTCGCAGTGGACGAAACCACGATCGACTACCTGCGAGGTCGTCCCGGTGTCCCGTCCGGGGATGAGTTCGACACCGCGTCTGCGCGGTGGCGTACGTTCATCTCCGACGATGACGCATCCTTCGATGCCCACCTCGAACTCAACGCGGCGGACCTCGTTCCTTTCATCACGTGGGGCACCAATCCCGCCCAGGTCGTGGCACTCAGTGGCCGCGTGCCGTCACCCGACCAGTTCTCCGACCCCGACCAGCGAAACTCGACATCACGGTCCCTTGAATACATGGGGTTGGAGCCGGGCACACCAATCCGCTCGATCGGCGTCGATGTCGTCTTCATTGGTTCCTGTACCAACTCGCGTATCGAGGACCTGCGTGCCGCCGCCGGCGTCGCGCGCGGTCATCAGGTGGCCCCGACCGTGCGCGCGCTCGTCGTGCCCGGTTCACACCGGGTCAAGGCGCAGGCCGAGGCCGAGGGCCTGGACCAGATCTTCCTCGACGCCGGCTTCGAGTGGCGCGAACCCGGTTGTTCCATGTGCCTGGGCATGAACCCCGACCAATTGACTCCGGGCCAGCGGAGCGCTTCGACCTCGAACCGAAATTTCGAGGGACGCCAAGGCCGAGGGGGGCGCACCCACCTGGTTTCGCCCGTGGTGGCTGCGGCCACCGCGATTCTCGGTCGTTTCGCAACACCTGACGAGGTCGGCGCGTGAAGCCGGTGCGCATCGTCGAAGGACGCGCCGTCCCGCTGGAGCGTTCGGACGTGGACACCGACCAGATTATCCCCTCGGACTGGCTGAAGCGGGTCGAGCGGACGGGATTCGGTCGCGGTCTCTTCAGCGAGTGGCGCGACGACCCTGACTTCGTCATCAACCAGGCCCAGTTCGCCGGGGCGTCAATCCTGATTGCCGGACCACGCTTCGGCACGGGGTCCTCACGCGAACATGCAGTCTGGGCACTGATGGACTTCGGTTTCGAGGCCGTCATCGCCCCCTCGTTTGGCGATATCTTCCGTAACAACTCCTCCAAGCAGGGACTCGTCATCGTGCAGTTGCCAGCTGACGACGTCGAAGAGCTCACCCGTCTGGTGAAGGACGATCCGTCGTTGCTCGTCATCGTCGACGTCGATCACCTCAGGGTCGAGGTCCCACAACTCGATTGGCAGCGACCCTTCGTGCTGGATCCGATGACCCGTGACCGCCTCTTGAACGGCTGGGACGACATCGGACTGACCCTACGTCGCGAGGCCGCCATCACCGCGTACGAGGTGACCAGTCGTGCCCCAAGTCTCGTCGGGATCTTTGACTCGTCCGGTCACACGCGCTAGCCGTCGGGCGGTGCAGCACGGAGGATACGTCGCCGCATGGTACGCAACCCGCTTGTTATGCTCGCGGGCGTGATTCCCGCCGCCCTGACCGTGAGCGTGCCTGACGCAAGGTTGCGCGCCGCTTTAGGTGAGCCCCCGACCGGAATTGACCTCATCGACTGGGATATGTCGACACCAGCGCCGATCGGGGCCATCGACATCGTCGTCACCCCCTACGTCGGCGCAGTTCATCGATTGGCCGCGCTCCACGGGGTTCGCACCCGCTTGGTTCAGAGCCAGACCCTTGGTTACGACGGTGTCGCCGAGGAACTACCTGCCGGCGTCGTCTACGCCAACGCCACCTCCGTGCACGAGACGTCCACGGCCGAGTTCGCACTCGCCCTCGTCCTGGCGTCCCAACGCGGCATCGACGACTTCGTGCGAGCCGCCCAACGCGGGACGTGGGCACCCGCCTGGCACGCGAGTCTGGCCGACCGCACCATCCTGCTCGTCGGTTACGGGGGCGTCGGCAAGGCCATCGAATCACGCCTGCGTCCCTTCGAAGTGAACATCGTCCGCGTGGCGAGTACGGCACGGATCGACAACCACGGACCGGTGCACGCGTCGTCCGAGCTAGCCGAACTGTTGCCCACGGCGGAGATCGTCATCGTGAGCGTCCCGCTCAATGAATCGACCGACCACCTCGTCGACGAACGGTTCCTCGCGAACATGCGTGATGGCGCACTCCTCATCAACGTTGCGCGAGGACGTGTCGCCGACACCGACGCAATCCTCGCCGAAGCGGTGGATGGCCGCCTTCGGTTCGCCCTCGACGTGGTCGATCCCGAGCCGCTGCCCCAGGGCCACCCGCTCTTCGCACTCCCCAACGTCCTCGTCACGCCGCACGTGGGCGGCGCCTCATCCGCCATGCCACCACGCATCGCTCGATTGGTCAAACTGCAGATCGAGCGAATGATCGCAGGGGACATGCCGCTCAATGTGGTGCTGCGCACGTAACCGTCGAAGCGTCAACTTCCTGGTGGGACGTTGCTCATCTCACATGACGCTCACGTAGAGGTCGCAGAGGTTCCACCCCGTGTGACCCCCGGTGAGCAATTGGCCGAGGGCCCGCAAGCCCGACAGCGTGTCGTGGTTGTCAGCGAGCGTCGCCCAGTCGAGTCCCACGGCACCGCATCGGATCAGGCTCCGAGAGTCCGACCAGGCTCCCCCGACACCCTCGACGAAGTCACGTCCATCGGAGGATCGGGCGACGAAGACGGCATCACGATCAAGACGGGCAAGTTCGGCGGCCATCCGCCAAGCGAATTCCTGGCAACGTCCTCCCTCGCCCGTGCCGGTAACCCGGACCGTGGCCTCACCAACCCCGACGACGCATAGCCGGTCGCCCACCGCCCCTTGCCCCTTCAGTGTCTGCGCCCACTCGCGGGTCATCTCTTCGACGTCACCGTGCATCGCTGCACCCAACGAGACCACCCGGTACCCCAGCCGCTCGGCCGCAGCGATCGTCAGTTCGAGCATCAGCGCAGGCTCGGCGACGACCTCGTTTCGGTGGCGACTCGGCGCGGACCGGACCATCCAAAGCCTGCGTTGCTCGAACGCCTCGACCATCCGCTCGCGTAACGGCGTGGCGAGAGGTCCGAGGGCGTCCAACTGCCCATCAATATCGGCTCGCGACGGTTGGAACTCGTAGGTCAGTCCCGATCCGACCCACGGGGCCCCGGAGATGACATTGTCGACCATCACGAGGGTCAGCGAGGATGGCGTGCGCACATGGCGCAGCACCGCCCCGCCCGAGATCATCGAGGTCGACGCCCGCAGTCGATTGAGTGCGGTGATATCGAGTCCCGCCCTGAGCGTCACCCTCCATACCTCGGCCAAGTCCTCGAGGGTGAGCGGAGGCGCCGGACGGACGCAGAGACTCGACGCTCCGCCCGAGACCAGGAAGAGCGTGGTCTGGGCGGCGGTCACTTGTTCGAGGAAGTCGACCAGTCGCTCCCCCGCCGCGAGGCTGGCGACTCCGGGTATCGGATGATCTCCGATCCACACGTCGAATTCTGACTCATCGGGGCCGCGACCAGGAGTGTCGACCACAATGAACTCGCGTCGAACCCGCGGTCCGAGTACCTGTCGCGTGGCGCGAGCCATCTCCAGCGCCGCTTTGCCAATGGCCACCACGTCGACGTCGCCTTCCTCTAGTCCGTTGACGTGGTCGCCGATGAGCCGTTCAAGGTCGATCCGGTTCATCCACTCGCGGCTGAGGGCGACCGCGTCAGCGCGCAGTGCATCGATGGCGCCGTCACGGGTTCGAGGAGACACGCTTGGCATCATAGAGACGCGACGGTCGGAGGCGTCGCGGTCATCCACCACTGGTTTAGAACGCGAACACCTCGTCGGCGGTCAAGCGCTGGCGCGCTTGTCGGTGCCGCCACGTGGCGAGCAGGGCGATGGTGAGGTTGGCGAGGCCGGCGAACGCCGTCGAGATAAGGGCCGCCCAGAGACCGACGTTCTGGTAGTAGGCGACCCACAGCATGGTGCCCGCCACTCCGAGAAGCCACGAGGTTACCGACACACCCGAGGCATCTTCTTCGCGAATCAACTCCAGAATCTGGGGACCACGATTCACCACCATCGCCACTCCGGTCCCGTACACGCCACCGACCCAGCCCCACAGCAGGGTGGGCATCACGCAGGCCGCGACGAAGAAGGCCAACGAACGAAGCACCACCTGAGGCGATTTCCATGGCTGAAGACGGAACACAATCGCCAACTGAAACGGCATCACGATGAGGCTGCCGATGGTGACTTCCGATGAGTGGGCGGCCATGCCGTAGGTGATCCAGAAACCCCCCATGAACACGAACAACACCCACGTGGCGGTCGAAACTCCCTCAACCCCAAGACGACGGGCGCGCCGATACTGCGCCAAGACACCCCCGAGCCCCAGGAGGACTGCCGCCCAAGCGAAATCGGTCGCGAGGGCGTGATAATCCATGGTTACAGGTTAACGGTCTCCCCGATCAGCGCCGTCGATTGGCCGCCGAAATCACCGCCTCGAGTGACGCGTCGAGTATTGACGAACTCATGCCGACGCCCCACCAGGTCAATCCATCCTCGCCCTCGGCTTCGACGTAGGCGACGGCCGACGCCTCCGAGCCCGCGGTCAGCGCGTGTTCCGAGTAGTCGCGGACCTTGAACCGAATATCCATCTCGTTTCGCAGTCCCGCCATGAGCGCGTCGATGGGACCGTTGCCCTCTCCCTTGACCGTGACGTGTTGTCCGTTCACCACCAATTGGGCGAAGATGCGCGTGTTGTGTTGATCGGCCGACACCTCGCTCGAGAGCAGTTGGATCGTCGGGTTGTCGGGCTGATAGGTCGTCGTGAACACATCCCAGATCTCAGCGGGCGAAATCTCGGTGCCGGAGGCCTCGGTGCGTTCTTGAACCTGCTTGGAGAACTCCACCTGCATGGCCCGGGGTAGGTCAAGGCCATGCTCGGTGCTGAGCAGGTAGGCCACGCCCCCTTTGCCCGACTGCGAATTGACCCGGATGATCGCCTCGTAGGTGCGACCAGTGTGCTTCGGGTCGATGGGCAGGTACGGGACTTCCCACACGTCGTAGGTGTCACCGATTGCGACCATGCCCTTCTTGATGGCGTCCTGGTGCGAGCCCGAGAAAGCCGTGTAGACGAGCTCACCGACGTACGGGTGACGCATGTGGACGGGCAGACGGTTGGCGTACTCGGCCACGTGACGGGCCTTGTCGATGTCGCGGATGTCCAACTCCGGATCGACGCCCTGGGAAAAGAGGTTGAGGGCCAGGTTCACCACGTCGACGTTGCCAGTGCGCTCCCCGTTGCCGAACAGCGTGCCTTCGACCCGGTCCGCACCGGCGAGAACGCCGAGCTCGGCGGCCGCGACGCCGGTGCCGCGGTCGTTGTGAGGGTGCAAGGACACGATGATGCTGTCACGACGGTCCACGTGGCGCGAGAACCACTCGATGGCGTCGGCGTAGAGGTTGGGCGTGTACATCTCCACCGTCGCGGGCAGATTGAGAATCAAAGGGCGCGCTGGCGAAGGGTCGATCACCTCGATGACGGCATTGCAGACTTCGAGAGCGTAATCGAGCTCGGTTCCGGTGAAGCTTTCAGGCGAGTACTCGTAGAGGAACTCGCTGTCAGGCGACGTGGACTCGAGCGTCAGGCAGAACGCGGCCGCGTCGGTGGCGATCTTCTTGATGCCGTCGCGGTCGAGATTGAACACGACGCGACGCTGCAGGGTGGAGGTCGAGTTGTAAAAGTGGACGATGGCCCGCTTCACCCCGTGTAGGGACTCGTAAGTACGGCGGATCAAGTCCTCGCGCGACTGGGTCAGCACCTGGATCGTGACATCCCCGGGGATCAGGTCATTCTCGATGATGTGGCGCACGAAGTCGAAGTCGGGCTGGGACGCCGACGGAAACCCGACTTCGATCTCCTTGAAACCCATGGCCACCAGCTGGGCGAACATGGCGTTCTTGCGATCGAGATCCATGGGATCGATCAATGCCTGGTTGCCATCGCGCAGGTCCACGCTGCACCACCGAGGCGCCTTGGTCAAGCGGTTGTTGGGCCACGCCCGGTCAGGGAGGTCGACGGGAATCGTGGGGCGGTACTTATCGAACGCCATGGGACTGGGCTGCTGCGGGTTGGGCCACATATCCATCCTTCTTCTTCCGTCGTGGCGAGAGCGAGAAACAAAAAACCCCCGCCGTAGCGGGGGACGGGCGAGTGCGAACTCGCCCTAATGCAGCAGTAGCTCGCTCTGGCCAAATTTCATGAGCACATTCTACTCCGTCCAGGCGAATTGTCCAGGGGTTCGCGGCACTATCTTGTTACCCGTGGGTGTACTCAAGGCTTTGTTCAAATTGACGATTCTGCTGCTCCTCGGTGCAGCGCTCGCCGGCATCGTGATGATGGTGAAGAGACCCAAGCCGTCGGGACCGGTGTCGTACGAGCAATGGCCCGACGTGGCCCGCAATCCCGCCGCCTGAACCCCACCCCGCTTCGACCAACTAAGGAGAAATCATGGCTGCCATGGAATATCGACGATTGGGCCGCTCCGGCCTGAGGGTCAGTGTCCTGTCGTTCGGGAGTTGGGTGACCTTCGCCAACTCGAATCAGATCGAGACCGCCCAGCAGGCGGCGGAATGCCTCAGTGCCGCCAAGGATGCGGGGGTCAACTTCTTTGACAACGCCGAGGCCTACGCCGCAGGCGAGTCCGAGCGCGTCATGGGCGCCGCCTTCCGCGAACTGGGCTGGAAGCGCCATGAGTACATCGTCTCGACCAAGTTGTTCTGGGGGCTGCACGACATCCCCAACATGAAGAACACGCTCAACCGCAAGTACCTGAGTCAGGCCATCGACGGATCGCTGGAGCGCTTCGGCCTTGACTTCGTCGACCTGGTCTTCTGCCACCGACCCGATTCCCGCACCCCGATCGAGGAGACGGTGTGGGCCATGAGCGACATGATCTCCCAGGGCAAGGCCCTCTACTGGGGCACGTCCGAGTGGAGCGCTGACGAGATCCGCGCGGCCTACGACATCGCGGACAAGCATCACCTGCACAAGCCCCTGATGGAACAGCCCCAGTACAACATCCTCTGGCGCGACCGCGTCGAGAAGGAGTACAAGCGCCTTTACGAGGACATCGGACTGGGTACCACCATCTGGTCGCCCCTTCACTCGGGACTGCTCACCGGCAAGTACCTGAACGGCATCCCCGAGGGGTCGCGCGCGACGTTGCCCGGTTACGAGTGGCTGCGTGACTCACTCACCAATGAGGCCAGCAACAAGAAAGTTGCTCAGTTGAAGGTCATCGCGGACGAATTGGACATCAGCCTCGCCCAACTGTCATTGGCGTGGTGCGCGAAGAATCCCCACGTTTCCACCGTCATCACCGGTGCGTCGTCGGCCGATCAGGTACGTGAGAACATGACCGCGCTCGACGCGATGCCGTTGCTGACCCCTGAGGTGATGGAGCGGATCGACCTCATCAGCTTCTTCTAGCGACTAACGCCCGTCATCCTGATTCAGGCTCCCTCAATCAACTCCCCCGTGTGCCGATCGATCTGCACGACGAGATGGTCCAGCTGCCCCGATAGGGAGGGGTCGGCCTCGCTGAACAAGTGTGGTTCGGCGTCGGTCTGGACAATTGAGCCTCGCGCTCGATGAACCACACGGAGGGCGTTACGGCGTAGCGAGTGGCGAGTCACCACGTCGCTCTTCGGCGAGGTCTGCTGGTAACTCTCCGCCGCCCGGAGCGCTTCATCCACGAGTTGGCGGGGTCGAAGCGACGGCGCGTGTAGCCACAGGACGTAGTCAATGAACAGCACGATGATGGCGGCGATGACGGTGTCAACAATTCTGGGGAGGAAGAGGTTCTGGTCGGACCCCAAGATACCGATGATGGCGAAGACGATTGGCGTGAAGACCATGACCGCCAGCGCATGACTACGCCGGGCGGCCCAGGGAACCGAGGCCGCCATAGCGCAGCACAGCACGATCAACAGACCTTCGGGGTTCCCCGCAAGGGCGACCAACGCCGCGATGCCCACCCCGGCGAGCGTGCCGAAGGTCCGCGCCACCGCTCGACGGACCACGGGCCCGAGATCGGGGCGAAATATGAACGCGACGCTCATGGGCAGCCAGTAGCCATTGGGCCCCTGGAGTACATGGGCGATTACCGCGGCAACCATAATGGCCGCGGAAAGCAGTCCCGCGAACCGGAACCGTTCCGTCATGGGCAAGCGCGAGATGGTGGAGCGGAAAGGGCGAGCGCCTTTCGCATCGGCCTTCGTCGGGTAGCGCAGCGCCGCCACCACGAACCTCTGCGTGGCCATCGATTCGTCGTCGGCGAACAGTTCAGCGTAGTGATCGGCCAGGGAGCGGCCCGCCACCGCCGACCCGTATCGGATGGCTGCTCCGATGTCGCGAAGGGCGGAACTGACCCTCGCGTCGATTGGATTGCCGAGGCCCGCGAGGTACGACGACAACTCTCCAAATTGGAGCGCCACCACGAAGTCTTGATAGAGCGCCACCATCTCCTCGTCGCTCGTGTCGACTGACTCAGTGCCGATGACGTCCTGGGCCGTGTCGAGCATCGAGACCGCCCTCGCCCGCAGTTGCTCCATCTGTCGAGTGCCCACTCCTTCCAAGAGGTTGGCCAGTGCCCGAAAGGCGTGGAACAGACTGGCCCTCTGATCGAGAAGTCGACTTCGTCGATCCGTCAAACTCGCCACGAAATAGACCCACAGCGCACCGAGCGCGATTGCGAGGGCCGCCTGCCAGGTGCGCCCGGCAAAACCGAGCCCCTGACCGATGATGGTGCCGAGCAAGACGTACATTCCGGTGCTCGACCAGAGGGACGCCTCGATAACCCCAGCGACGAGCGCTACGACACCCAAGAGCGCCACCAGCGCCCAGGGTGACTTCACAGCAGTGACGAACCCGGAACCAATCGCCACGCCCACCCCCGAGGCGACCGCGGCGCCCAGCAGGCGAGGAGCCCGTGCCCGCCACCGATCCAGGCCGTCCTGGCTCACGCCCCACAGCGCCCCCAGGGCGACGAGAGTCCCGTACGAGCGTTGCCCGACCAGCAGTCCGATGACCAGTGGCGTCGTGAGGCAGAACGCGGCACGGATCGAGAGACGAACCTGTGGCGCCACTCGCTGCGGACTGAATCGGCCGAATTCCGCAGGACCGTAGGCCATCCGCCTACTCCACGGCGAGGAGGGGGCGGTCGCTCACCCCACGAGACTAATTCGCCCCGGCCCGTCTGGTGTCGAGGCGTCGACTAACGATGCCTCGGAGCACTTCGGTCACACCTCAAACCGGTAGCCGACGCCCGGCTCGGTGATGAGGTGGACCGGCGACGCGGGGTCTCGTTCCAGCTTCTTGCGAAGTCGCGAAAAGAGCGTGCGAAGGTACTCGCTCTCTTCCGCGTAACCCGGTCCCCATACCTGTTCGAGCAGCATGTGTTGGGTCACGAGGCGACCTTGGTTTCGCACGAGGACCGCCAGGGCACCCCATTCCTTTGGCGTGAGGTGCACGAGAACGTCGCCTCGCTCCACCCGGCGTGCGGACAGGTCTATCCGCAAGTCACCCGCAACGACGACGCGTTCCTCGCCCACTGGGGTGTGACGGCGCAATGCGGCGCGTATGCGAGCCAGGAGTTCATTGATTCCAAAGGGCTTGGTGAGGTAGTCGTCGGCCCCCGCATCGAGTGCCGTGACCTTGACGGCCTCTTGGGGCCGCGCCGACAACACGATGATTGGTACGGTGCTCCACGCACGCACCGCGGTGATGACCTCGATGCCCGACAGTTTCGGCAGGCCGAGGTCCACCAGGAGCAGGTCGGGCAGCACCTTGGAGACGGCCGTAATCGCATCGACACCGTTCGTCGCCACCTCGACGACGTAACCGTGGGCGCCGAGTCCAATGGTGAGTGCTCGCAGCAATGACCTGTCATCGTCAACGAGCAGGATCGTGGTCATTGATCGGACTTTACGTGCTCGTCGGCACGCGAAGTCGGGATCGTGAGCACCATCGTGCAGCCTCCACCGGGCGTGTCCTCAATTTCGAGCATCCCCCCGAGGGACTCCGCGAATCCATCCGCGATGGCCAGACCCAGCCCCACTCCCCGGCCCGACGCCACGTCACCTTCGCGTTGGAAGGGGCGAAGGACGATGGCCCGCCGCTCTCGCGGTATTCCTGGACCGTGGTCGATGACGCGCACCGATGCCGATGTCCCGATTTCATCGACGTCCACCACTACGTCGCGACCCCCGCCGTGCAGGATCGCATTGAGCACGAGGTTGCACACGATTCGCTCGATGAGCACCGGATCGCTCTGGATCACGACCTCCTGATCGACGCGACAGGTCACGGCTGTTGGCGACGCTTCAGCTCCCTTCACTGCCTCGGCGACAGCCCGCTCCGCGAGTTCACCGAGATCGACTTCGACCGACACGAGATCGACCCAGCCCTCCTGAATGCGACTCATATCCAATAAGTCGCCGACCAGGCCATTCAACCGGTCGGTTTCGGCGTCGACCCCCTCCAGCAAGACCTTCATCTGGTCTTCTGTGAGTGTGGTGGTCGTGTCGAGAATCATCGTCACGGCAGCCTTGATGGAGGCCAGCGGAGACCGCAGGTCGTGGCTGACTGCGGCGAGCAGCGACGCACGTAGCTCGTCCGCCTCGAGCAGCGACTGGCGTTCACCCGCCTCCTCCTCGAGGCGACGGTGTTCGATCGCGACCACCAGTTGCGCCGACACGGCCACCAACAGCGCGCGACCTTCGGGGTCGAGGGGACGACCGTCCACGGCGAGTTCGTAACCCTCACCGATTTCGAGGACGGCGGCCTCATCACTCACTTCACCGATCGTGACCGCATGGCCACCAATCCCGCCGATCCGCCGAAGCGCGGCGCCCTTCAGATCAAAGGCATGGACGATCTCGCTCAACATCGCGGGCAGCGCATTCTCACCTTCGGAGACGTGACGGGCGAGGCGGGCGAGGGCCCTCGCATCGCGCTCCGCGCGTAAGGCAGTATCGCTCCGTCGTGCGGCGATGTCGACGAACGTGCTCACCGTGAGCGCCGCCGCCAGAAACGAGAGCAGTGCCAGCGAGTCTCGTGGGTTGGCGATGGTGAAGGTGTGAATCGGAGAGGTGAACTCCCAGTTGGTCACCAGAAATGCCGTTAGCGCGCCCAGCAGTCCGGGGATCAAACCGCCGATTGCCGCTACGCCAATCACGATGATCAAGTAGGCACTCAACGCCAACGCCAACGTGCCCGGACCTCCGCCGGCCAGAACCGCGGTGAGCAGTGAGAAGGCGATGACCCCCACGACGAGGGCCGCGAGCACCCGGTGCAGTGGCAGCGGAAACGGTGAGCGACGTCGGCTCGTTCCGCTCGTGACCTCACCTTCTGTGTGCTCGGTGCTGATGACGTGCACGTCGATCTCGCCCCGAGCGAGATTCACGCAGCGCGACACGATCGATCCCTGGAACAAGGCAGCGAGTTGAGACTTTGCGGTGGCCCCGATCATCAACTGCGTGGCGTTCTCGGCCCTCGCGACCGTGACGAGCGCCACGGCCACGTCCGTGCCGACGACCTCGACGAACCGACCGCCGAACTCCTCGAGCAACTCCACCGCGTGGTCGAGACCGGCGTCGCTCGCGGCCCGCAGTCCGTCATCGCGACGCACGTGCACCCCGACCAGTTCTGAGCGCGAGCGCGCCGCCATCCGAGCCGCTCGGCGAATGAGGCGTTCCGACGTCTCGGTCCCGGTCACCGCCACGACGATGCGTTCACGGGTCTCCCACGCGTGATCGATGTTGTGGCGTTCGCGGTACGACTGGAGTTCGTCATCCACGCGGTCGGCGAGCCAGAGCAGGGCCAGTTCACGCAACGCCGCCAGATTACCCGGCCGAAAGAAGTTCGTCAGAGCGGCGTCGATCCGTTCCGCAGGATAGACATTGCCGTGGGCCAGCCTGCGCCGCAGGGCCTCGGGGGTCATGTCGACCATTTGGATCTGATCAGCGCGGCGTACGAAGGAATCGGGCACGGTCTCACGCTGGCGGATGCCGGTGATGTTCTCCACCACGTCGTTCACGCTCTCGAGATGCTGCAGGTTCACCGTTGAAATGACCTCGATACCGGCGTCGAGCAGCGCGTCCACGTCTTGCCAGCGTTTCTCGTTCTCGTCGCCGGGGGCGTTGGTGTGGGCCAGTTCATCCACGAGCACGACTTGCGGAGCTCGCCGCAGTAGTCCGGGTAGGTCCATCTCCTCGAGCGTCGTTCCCCGGTACGTGATCTGGCGCCGAGGGAAGATCTCGAGTCCCTCTAACAGGGCGGCGGTGTGCAGGCGTCCGTGAGTCTCGACGAATCCGACCACCACGTCGGTACCCCGGTCCATGCGTCGTCGCCCCTCGTCGAGCATGGCGTAGGTCTTGCCGACACCGGGCGCCGCTCCGAGGTAGATCCGCAATTTGCCGCGCAAATGCCCTCCCTACGACCCGGATGCTGCGTCGAGCAGGATGTTCAGTTCGAGCACGTTGACCACCGGCTGACCCATGATACCGAGGATACGGTTCTGGGTCGCTCGGGTGATGAACCGGTCGACGGTGGTGACGGTGAGGTTCCTCGCCTTGGCGACCCGCGCCGCTTGCAGGCGGGCGTTGGCGATGGAAATGTCAGGATCGAGTCCCGACCCCGAGGTCGTCACCGCGTCGGAAGGCACCTTCACGTTCGCCGGCACGTCGTTGAACGCGCGGTATGCCACCTCGGCGCTCTTGACCTGTGCGGCGAGTCTGGGGTTCGACGGGCCAAGGTTCGATCCGCCCGACGCCATGGCGTCGTAGCCATTGGCTCCGGCGGCCGACGGCCGCGGCTGGAAGTACCGTGCGAGCGGCCGGCCCCGCCCATCGGTGAAATTCTGACCGATCAGGGCCGAACCCACGACCGCGCCGTGGGACTTGACGAGCGAGCCGTTGGCCTGTCCGTTGAAGGTGACCTGGAATATGCCCGTCATCGCCAGTGGATACACGAGTCCCGTCAGCACGGTCATCACGACGGTGAGCAACAGGGCGGAAACGAAGAGGCGCCGCATCAGCGGATCCCCAGCGCGGTGACGACAACGTCAAGGATTTTGATTCCGATGAATGGCACGATGACCCCTCCCATTCCGTAAATGACGAGATTGCGCCGCAGTATCTCCGCCGCACCGGTGGCGCGAAAACGCACACCGCGCAACGCCAGCGGGATCAGCGCAATGATGACGAGGGCGTTGAAGATGACCGCCGACAGGATCGCCGAGTGCGGGCTGGCCAGGTGCATCACGTTCAGCGCCCTTAGCGGTGGGAACGCTCCGACGAACATCGCCGGGACGATCGCGAAGAACTTGGCGATGTCGTTGGTGATGGAGAAGGTGGTCAGCGAGCCCCGGGTGATCAAGAGTTGCTTACCGATCTCGACGATCTCGATCAGTTTGGTCGGGTCCGAGTCGAGGTCGACCATGTTGCCGGCCTCCTTCGCCGCCTGGGTGCCGGTGTTCATCGCCACCGCGACGTCGGCCTGCGCGAGCGCCGGCGCGTCGTTGGTGCCGTCGCCGGTCATCGCCACCAGGTTCCCGTTGCGCTGGTACTCGCGGATCATCGCGAGCTTCGCCTCGGGCGTGGCCTCGGCGAGGAAGTCGTCCACGCCCGCCTCGGCGGCGATGGCCGCGGCGGTGAGGCGGTTGTCGCCGGTGATCATCACCGTGCGGATACCCATGCGCCTGAGCTCGGCGAAGCGCTCCTTGATGCCGCCCTTCACGATGTCCTTCAGCTCGATGACCCCGAGCACGCGCCGCCCCTCGGCCACCACCAGC
>DATKTZ010000062.1:0-25644 GCA_035530815.1 Acidimicrobiales bacterium | reverse complement strand
GGGGTGCGACATCTTTCCTGGTTAATACGGTTTTCTGGAAAACTCGTGTCTGCCGCGAAAGTCCCGAATGGACGTTTGAAGAGCGCCCTTAGTGCCCAAATCGTGCCCGCGCTCGCTTCGAAGAGGCCGTCGGAGATGTTGAGCGTCTACGGGGTTCCCGCATGATCAAACTGCGAGATCAGGTCCTACTCGAACTGTGTGATCGTTTCGGTCAGCGGTCCCGTCCGCCACGTCCGTCAAGTTGCCGGGGCGGGGCCCGCAACAAGCTGACTGCACCGTTCGGAACGGGCGGCGACCAGATCAACCAGACGCGTGGACAGCGGTCTGGCCAAGGTCTTAACCTCGGGGGTCTTGGCTGCATCGGCAAAGGCATCGGGGGCGAGGGCGGCAAGTTCCCGAACTCGGTCGACGAGGGCGTCAACATCCAAAGCCAGTTCCCGTGCGGCCTCGGGCCATATGTTCTGATAGGGGAAGACCCGGTAGTCGCCACCAATCTTCATGGCGAATCTCAACTTCCGCTCGTGAATGTCGTATGGAAGGGCCGAGGCGATGTCGTACAGTGGTGCGAGGCGAACCTGGTTGTCGGCGAGCAGCAGGGAGTAGTTCTTGGCGTGAGCGTCGGTTCCCGCGATGAGCCAGTTCCAGATTAGAGCGTCAAGAAACCGCCAGATTGCGTCGTCAGCAGCCCGCGACGGCATGACACTGCGGAAGAGTCTGACAATGTCGGCAGGACCCGGACCCCCCTCATTCTGGTACTTGAGCGACGGCGGGAGTGCGAGCGCTTGGCAGAGATCCTCCTGATGCACCCGGATGATCTCGCCACCCACCTCGCGCCGGTCATAACGGTCCACGACTACCGCGGACTCGTTTCCGAACCGGCTGACCTTCGTTCGAACAGCAACCAGTCCGGCGCCTCGGGCTGCGTCGAGGCAAAGATGCTCATTCAGGTCATGATCGTCAAGCCCGGCGACCGCCGGCTTGAGAATGTGGGTGGTCGCGGTCGAACCCGACGGAACGCCCCAACGCCCGTCCTTGAAGAGCAGAGCCGTCTTCGCTTGAGCTCCGGCGAGGCTGAACTGACCGGTGAAGGACCGCCCAAGCCAGGATGTCGAGTCTTCGCGAAGGTCCCGGAGTCGCTGTCCAACCTCGTCCTCGGTGAGCCAGGCGACCCCGCCTGGGCGCGCCAGAACGCGGTCAATCTCTTCCGGTGGGGCGAAGCGGACCGCCCCTGCGCAGTCTTCCCCAATTTGGGTAGCCAAGAGTGAAAACGGCGAGGACGACGAAACGTGGAAATGGCGGGCCCAGCGAGCCAGAACGGCATCGTTGTCCGGGAGGAGTCCCCATAGCCATGGAGTGATTGTTCGGTCAGAATGCGATCGCACCTGGAGCGGCATTGAGAGCGAGATCGGTGTCGCCCCAAGGCGTTCCCGGTACTCCTCGGTGTAGTCGAACCGGAGCTTCCCGCCCGAAAGCCGTTCCAGGGTGCCGGCAATGACCTCGTCGAGGACAACGAGCAGCGAGTCCGTCATCGGTCGCGGTACTCGTCGAGGACGGAATCCAAGTCGACCGACTTGCCCTTGAAAGTGTCACCAAGGCTTCCTGGCTTGGCAAGGTCCATGCGGAGGCCGAGATGATCAAGGAGCCGCAGGACCAGGTCGAACTCTACTGAAGGCTTCCCGGCCTCGACTGAATTGATCCAGGCTCTGGAGACGCCCACGCGAGCGGCCAAGGCGGCCTGACTGATGCCGAGGTCCTTACGACGGCCCCGGACGGATGCCGCCAAGTCTCGCATTGAATTGACTCTCATCGAACCCACCTTGTCAACGAACGATGACTTTATCTATGTGTCGTCTAACGGCGACAATTATAACATGTCATCGAACGGCGACAAACACCACATGTCGACGTTCCTGGAGAGCACAGGTCACGTGGATCGGATTGACGGCAACGTCCCAATCGTACGGGCGTAGTTCTCGCGAATCTGCAACGCGCCTGCGATCTGGCCCGGTTTGATAGACCCATTCGATTGAAGGATTCACGCCGTCAGATTACGCTCGATAATGGTACTATGTATTCTAGTATTATGAGCCCAAATGAGATCAACGCGACAGCGCCGACAGCGAACGATCAGCGGGTCGCCACGGAAGTTCGACGCGCTGCGGTCGAAGGCAGGTTCGACGGAGGCGAGCGACTTCCGCTCCCTATGGACGAACTCTGTCGCGTTGCGCGAGGTCAGGGCTCTCGCCGTAGCGACGTCAGTGAGTTGAAGAAGGTATCACCGTCGTGAGCGAGCGGTTCACAACGAAGACGCTGTCCGCACGTGCCAAGGAGCCGACGTCGGGAACCGACACCTTCACCGAGGAACTTCTCATCAAAGAGGCGCAACGAAGGGCACGCCAACGACGGGCGCGCGGCGTCGTGGCCACGCTAGTTCTGCTCGGCATGGTTCTCGGCGTGTCATGGGCCGTGGGGGGTGGATCACGCACCAAGACCCCTCACCAACTGAGGAGTGGGGATGGCCCACGCGCAATCCCTTTGTTGGACGGCGAGGTGACCAATACATCCCTCGGAGCGGGTACTGAAGTCAACGCGGTCGACATGCTGAGTTCAAGCCTCGGCTACTCCGTCATTTCGAATGACCCCTTTCACCCACACGGCGCCGTCTACATCGCCGCGACCACCAATGGTGGCGACAAGTGGAACTTTCGAGGGGAGTTGCCATTCACCACGTACAGCGCCGGAACCAATGAGGCCATTCCCTCCGTTCACTTCGTCAATCGCTCCATTGGCTACGTCGTGGGAGTCTCGTTGCCGGACCCGCTCTTCGTGACAACCAACGGAGGAAGGAGCTGGGAGCGTGTCCACTCGCCTGGCGTTGCACCAAGTTTGGCGTTCCAGGGTTCCACCATGGCGGAGGTCTCTCAGATTTGCCAAGGGTCGCTCCATCTCAACCGGTGTCGAGGTGAGCTCTCGCTCTACCGCGTCGGTAGGACCGTGCCCCTACGTTCATCCTCGATCACGCCACTCGCCCACGTCACAGTGCAGGACCCGCGACCGCTGGCACTTCTCTCGCCGACATCGCTCGTTGTCATGGAAGGGCCCACCGGCGGTGGCGGCCAAGCGGGTTCGACCGCCATGCTCACAACCTCCAACGGTGGCGCCACGTGGCAATCCATGAGCGACCCGTGTCCGACTCTGGGCTACGGCGACCAGCTACTCACACCAACACCTCATAGATGGATCTTGTCGTGCTTCCTCGGCGAGGGGATGATGTCGGGCGAGAGTTCCCTCTGGCTGTCGACCAACGGTGGCGCCTCCTGGTCGATCATCAATCGCAATAACGACTCGTCGTCGACCAAGGGCACTATTGGCACCGGGGGCGGAGTGGACATGACCATTGCCATCAGTGGTGATCACCGCGTCCTCTTTGGGGCAATCGGTGGTGCGCAGGGCGGCCTGCAGGTCAGCACGGACGGTGGCGCTCATTGGACGTCGGCCCACCTCGACGTACTTGGCGGCTCACCCCAAACCCTCTCCACTTTCGGGCCACGTGGCGCCGTGGACGACGTCGTGGCGGGTCTCATCTATCGCACCACCAATGCACGCACCTGGGCCGCCCTGCCGCCGCTACCCGCTGGCACCTATCGGGGCGACGCCATCTGTACCGCACGCGCGGTCACCGCCGCGCTCGGCGTCACCCACGTGAAGGGCATCCCCGGCGCGTACCCGTTGGTCTTCACCAACCACTCCCCGCGTCCCTGTTATCTCGACGGCCCACCGGTTGTTCAGCCCGTCACCGGAGCGAACCAACCGGTGGGACCGCTCGCCTACCGAAACGTCAACTTCCAACCCGACTTCGTCGTAGTGTCCGCCAATGGAGGAACCGCCAGTACAACCCTCGCCATCGACTCGGGTTGGCCCCGAGCGCAGTGCGCGCCACGACGAGTCTCGAGCGTCATCGTCCGCTTCAACCTCCCGTCGTCATTCACCGTCAGTCTTCCCAACGCGCTGAGCGAGGTGTGCGCTCGCCTCCCTTCGGTGATGGTCAATCAGATCATTGCGGGGCCTGGCGCAATAGCCACGGGATGACAAGACACCTGCGGCGGAACCCGTTCGCCACGGACGCCACATTCACGACCGCCGCTGCGACCAGCCATCACCGCTTCTGAGTTCCGGGGACCTCCACCCTGCGCCAATGACGACCACCGTCAGTGGTACGCCAGAGCGAGGAGTTCGGGTCGTACTGGTGCTCGGTCAGCCAACCGTCATTCGCACTGACGAAGTCAACGAGACCTCCCGGAGGGGCCCCCTTCACGTAGGTATGGGCCGTCAGCACGGTGTTGCTGGCGACTGCGAACCAGGAGTGACCTGCGTTGTTCGTGGCGAGAATCTCCTTGCCGTAGGTAAGTCGCCACCGCGAGGGTGAGATCAGATCCACCGCCCACGTCCTGGGCTTGCCGGGTGGGTACACCGGGTGAAAGGACCGGCCACCGTCGTTGGTCACGTACACCGCCGAGTAGCTCCCCGCGAGATAGGGCACCGCCCCCCTCGTTGCGTTGAACACCGGCGTGCCCCCGAACCCGCCGCCACCCGACGGAACGGGCGAGGGCGCAGTCACGTCGCGAGGGAACCAGGTCACGCCCCCGCTGGTCGTCGCGTAGATGAAGGCTCCGGTGCCACCGGCGCACCAGAAGAACACGAAGCCCCTGGTCGCGCTCTCGAACTGGATGCTCTTGTCGCAGCCGAAGGGAATCGAACCGGGCGCGACCGACGTGGTCGCGATCCCGCTCTGGAAGATCTTGCGCCAGCTCGCACCGCCGTCACTCGTCCGGTAGATCCCGATCGGCATCGAGCCGCCCGCACCCACGGCGTTCGTGCACGTACCGTCAGCGGCCGAAGTGAACTGCAGCGTGCACGCCGCGTGCGGCAGCCCTCCGACCCTCGACCAGTGTCGTCCGGCGTCACTGGTCGTCTCGAGAATCTGGTGCGCCGACGAACTGGGGCCGCCGTACGCGAGCCACGCACGCGTCGCCGACAGCGCGACGAACGCGGTGATCCAGTGGGTGCCTCCAGTCACACCCAGGCCGGGCGGCGTGACGGCGGTCCAGGTCCGACCGCCATTGGACGTGCGCTCGATGGCCTGTGCGCCGCCGGTCAATCTCATCTCATCTGCAGTTTCAACCCACAACGTGCGTGGGCCAAAGGACACCGTCTTGATCAGGCTCTGTCCGCCCGCAATGGCGAGCGCCGCCGAGTTTGACGCTCCTGGCGCGGCGCGGTTCGGAGCCGAGTCACTGGCCCGCAGAGGCGACGAGGAACGAGCACCACCACCTCCGTACCAGAGCACGAGTGACGCCACCACCACGACGAACGCCGCGGCACCGACGCGTCGACGTCGACGGGTGGTCCGGCGCCGAGCCTCCCTGATCAGGAGTTCATTGGGCGGCGAGGTTGTCGTAGCAGTCGCCCGCTCGGCCGACGTCGTTTCCACAGCACCCCCTAAGGTATGGCTCATAGTACTAGTATGCATAGTACTATGCGATTGCCACGAGTCAACAAGAACGAGCCGGTATCGCTGCACGAACAGGTGGCGGCCGAGATCCGACGAGCCATCGCCGAGGGCGAAGCAGTCCAGGGAGAGCGCTTGCCGCCGGCCGTAGACCTGGCCGTGGTGCTCGGGGTGAACAAGAATACGGTGATTCGAGCACTTCATATCCTTCGTGAGGAAGGGTTGCTCGACTTCACTCGCGGCCGTGGCGTTCGAGTCGTGGGTACGCCCCAGCGCGGCGCGGTGTTGGCGCGCATCGATGAACTGCTCGACTACGCGAGGGCCCAAGGTTACCGACGTGATGAGGTCGTCGCCCTGATCCAGGCGCACGGCTAGACACTCACCATCCAGGCGCACGGCTAGACACTCACCCGCCCGCGACGAGCACCACGACCCCAGCAACCGTCCGAGCATCGTAACGACGAAGCGAGCCGGATTCTCGCAGTACTCGAGTACGTTGCGTGATCGAGATCTGCCCAGATCGTCGTGCTCGCCGACGTCGGTTCGTCCCGCGAATCATTAGTGTGTGAGATTCAACCGAAGGGTGGGGGCCGTGAGCGATCAGGAAACATCGAACGACGACGCAACGAACGCGATGAATGACTGGAACGCGAGGATCATCGAGGAGTTTCGCTCCAATGAAGGAAGGGTGGGAGGCGACTTCGAGGGTGCCCCCATGCTGCTCCTGCACACGACCGGTGCCAAGACCGCCAAGCAGCGCATCAACCCGATGATGTACCTGACCGAAGAAGGACGTGTCTACGTCTTCGCTTCCAAAGCAGGCGCTGATTCACATCCCGACTGGTTCCGCAATCTGATAGCCAATCCCCGCGTCTCGGTCGAACTGGGAACCGAGCACTTCGGGGCCACCGCGAAGAACGTCGAGGGTGACGAGCGCGGGCGGATCTACGCGATTCAGGCGCAGCGCTTCCCGGGTTTCGCCGAGTATGAGGCGAAGACGTCGCGCACCATCCCCGTCGTCGAGTTGGTTCGCGACTGAGGCGAGACGACGAGCTGGACTTCGCCGACGCGCTCGCCACGGCCCGCACGCCGGTTCGCTCGCCTGCGCGTGACCAGAGCCGGCGCGACCCGCTCGGTCACGCGTTACTCGTGCGCGTGCGAGTGGTGCTGGTCGAACCAGATTGCCTCGACTGGAGCGTCGCCGACGTTGGTCAGTCGATGCGGCGTCTCGGAGTCGAAGGAGATGGAATCGCCCGCCGTCAATCGATAGGTCTCGAATCCAAGCGTCAACTCGAGCACACCCGAGATGACGTAGCCGTACTCGGTACCCGCGTGACGGATAAGACGGCCGTCGTTGGTGGAACTCCCGCCAACGTCGTAGCGCACGAACATGAAGTCGGACTCGGCGTGGTTGGTGGCGGTGAGGCGCTCCCACGTGACGCCGGAATCGAGCACGAGTGCCCGCCGTTCGCTCCGGCTCACCAGGGGTGCACGAAGGTTTCGGTTCTCCCCGTCGGCGCTCCAGCCTCGGAGAAGCACGTCGCGCACGCCCCCGAACGATTCTGCGGGCTTGTCACCGGCACTGGAATCATCGATTGGCGCCGTCGGCGTGGCGAAGAGCTCGTCGATGGACATGTCCAGCGCTGCGCAGATGGAATACAGCGTGGCGACCGACGGCTTCGCCTTGCCCGTCTCGATCTGGGACACGAAGGACGCTGACACATCTAGTTCACGTGCGAACTGTCGCAGTGACACGCCACGATCCTCGCGGCGAGCGCGCAGACGTGCACCGACGTAATCGGACGTTGCACGCTCGGCGGCGAGGCGCAGGCGATCACCCGAACCCGGCGGTGACGTCATCGCGGGCGCAGCGGGATCGAGGGGGCCGCCCTTCTTGCCACCGGTCGTAATCTCGCCCATTGCCACCACGTCACCCCCCTCTTACACCTTCGCCACGCTGTTCGAGCGCTCCGCCCGATCGCCCTGACAGACAGTTTACCGGTCAGCCTTTGCCGCCCTTCAAGACATCCTCGCGTCGCTCGTCATCACTCCCCGCGACCCCAAGCTGTATTCAGGTTCGACTGGGACTCGCGAAGCTCACTCTGCACACCACCCGCGGCGTAGTAGCGCTTGCCCGCCACCAACAACTCCTCCGCCGGAAACTTGGTGATCACTTCGCACCCGGTCGCCGTGACGACCACCTCCTCCTCAATGCGCGCCGCCGACCAGCCGTCCTTGGCCGGCCAGTAGGTCTCAAGCGCGAAGACCATCCCCTCTTCGAGGACCTCGGGATGATCAAGGGACACCATCCGGCTGAAGATCGGGCGTTCCCAGATGGACAGACCGATGCCGTGCCCGTACTGCAATCCGAAGGCCGCCTCCTCGTTCGCGAAGCCGAACTCCTCGGCCTTGGGCCATACCGCCACCACATCCGCGGTGGTAACACCAGGCTTGACCATGGCGATGGCGGTGTCGATCAGTTCGCGGCACTTGGTGTAGGCGTCGCGCTGGGCGACCGACGCGCTGCCCACGGCAAAGGTGCGGTAGTAGCAGGTTCGATAGCCGTTATAGCTATGCAGAATGTCGAAGAAAGCCGGGTCGCCGGGACGGATGAGTCGGTCGCTGTAGACGTGAGGGTGCGGCGAGCACCGCTCGCCCGAGATCGCATTGACTCCTTCAACGTGCTCCGAGCCCAGGTCGTAGAGCGTCTTGTTGACGAGTCCGACGCACTCGTTCTCGCGCACACCCGGGCGCAGGAACGTGTAGAGCTCCTCGTAGGCCGCGTCCACCATTGATGCCGCGTGGGTGAGCAGCGAAATCTCGTCGTTGGTCTTCAAGCGCCGCGCTTCGAGGAAGACTTGCTGGCCGTCGACGAGTGTGATGCCCTCCTTCGCGAACGCGCTCAGTACCGGCATCTCGATGATGTCGACGCCGACGGGTTCGTTCTGCAGGCCAAACTGGTGCAGGACTTCCTTGATCTTGGTGGCGACCGTGCCAGCTCGATCAGCGGAGGGTGGAATTGCTCCGCGCAGCGTGGAGATGCCGGCGCGTGCACCGTCGTAGGGCATCTCGTGGCCGTCGGGACCTATCTGGACCCCGCTCAGCCACGGGTTGTAAAGCTGGTGGTGGCGGGCCGCGGAACCGAAATCCCACACGATGGGCTTGCCACCGCGTGGCAGCAGGGCGAAGCGGATCAACTTGTCCATGGCCCAGGTGCCGATGTGGGTCCCGGTCATGTAACGAATGTTGTGAAAGTCGAAGGTGAGCAGCGCGCCCAGGTCCGAACGCTCTAGTTCGGCCTGTAGACGCGCGAGGCGGTCCTCACGCAGACGAGGCATGTCGATCCGGCTCTCCCAGTCGACGACGTTACTTCCATTGGTGTGGATTCCCACGATCCCTCCTTAGGACGGTTGATGAACTCTCAGCGACGACGCTTGCGCGCCCAGACATCCAGCGCGACGGCGAGCAGCAAGATCACACCGAGCACGATCTGCTGGTACAACGTATCGACGCCCAACAGGTTGAAGCCGTTGCCGATCAGTGCGATGAACAGCACGCCGATGGCGGTGCGCACCACGGAACCCTCGCCACCGGCGATCGAGGTGCCGCCGACCACGATGCCGGCGAGCACGGTGAAGGCCAACGCGCTGCCGCCACCGGCGGCTTGGGCGCTGAGGAGTCTAGAGGTATCGATGACTCCACCAAGAGCCGCCGCCCCGCCACTCAACATGAAGGTCACGATGCGCACCTGATTGACTCGCACACCAGCCAACCGAGCGGCCTCGGCGTTGCCGCCCGAGGCGACCACGTAGCGCCCGAAGGTAGTTCGAGAAAGTAGGAGACTAAGGATCACGACGAAGATCACGGTCATCCACACCGCACTGGGCACCGTCAGGAACTGCGCGTTAGCGAACTTGTAGAACGGCGAGTTAAGCGAGAGCACCACGAGGTTGCCACTGGTCACCTTGAGGGCGATCCCACCGATGACGAACGACATGGCCAGCGTGGCGATCAGCGGGTTGATCTTCAGGTAGGCAACGATGAGCCCGTTCGCCAGACCAACACCGAGGCCGGCCAGAATCGCCAAGCCGATCGCGAGCATCGGGGAGTGGTTGGCCGCGAGTTCGCCCGAGATGACCGTGGCCAGACCGTAGGTGGCACCGACCGAGAGGTCGATGCCGCCGGCGACGAGCACCAGCGTTCCCGCGGCGGCGATGGCCAGGGTCGCTGACTGTTGGTCGAGGATGTTGATGAGATTCGTCGTGTGCAGGAACGGCTGGCTCGCGATCGACAGCAACACGAAGAGGATGAGGAAAGGAATGAAGATCCCGGCCAACCGCCACGAGTGGAGCAGTCGGGTGGCGCCGGATCTTAGGCCCGTCGCTCCTTCGACGTCCTCGTCGAGCGTTTCGTGATCGGTGAGGGCTGCGTTCATGTTCAGATTGATCCTTCGTTCAAGGTTGATTCGGTGAATGCTGCGGCCAGCACCGCCTGCTCGTTCATGCGCTCGCCCTGCAACTCGCTGACGATGCGACCGTGGCGCATCACCAGAACCCGGTGGGCGAGACCCAGGACCTCTTCCAGCTCCGATGAGATGACGATCAGGCCCAAACCCACTTCGGCGAGCTCGACCATGAGGTCGTAGATCGCACGCTTGGAGCCGACATCAACACCGCGAGTGGGTTCATCGGCGATCAGCACGCTGGGCGAACACATGACGGATCGGGCGAACATGATCTTCTGCTGATTGCCGCCCGAGAGCATGGAGACCGGCATGTTCATGCTGGCCGCCTTCACGGTCACCCGGCTCATGAGATCGGCCACCATTCGCCGTTCGCGGATCCTCGATATCCAGCCGAACCGACTGACGAGGTCAAGCCGCGAAAGCGACACGTTCTCGCGCACCGAGCGTCCCGTCAACAAGCCCATCTCCTTGCGCGACTCGGGGATCATGACGAGCCCTTGATGAATCGACGCCGAGGGACTGCTACCAGCGAGTTCGCTACCGGCGAGCCGCACCGTGCCGGCGGACGACTTGGCATCGCGAAAGATCGCACGCGCGAGTTCCGAGCGCCCCGCGCCGACAAGCCCCGCGATGCCGAGAATCTCGCCCTTACGCAGCACCAGCGAACAGTCGGTGACGCCCGGTGCACTAAGGTGCTCGACCTCCAACACGATGGGCTTCTCGTCGTCCACGCGAGACTTCGGAGGGAATGCGGTGGTCAAAGATCGCCCCAACATGCCTTCGATGAGGGTCTCCTCGTTCGCGTCACTTGCGGCCACCGTTCGAATGAGGTGACCATCGCGCAGCGTCGTGATGTAGTCAGAGAGCGCGAGCACCTCGGAGAGGAAGTGCGAGATCAACACGACAGACTTTCCTTCGCGGGCCAATGAGCGAATGATCTCGTGCAGCGCCTCGGTCTCATTGCTCGACAACGCCGCTGTCGGCTCGTCCATGATGACGATCGACGCGTTGCGGGCCAGTGCCCGCATGATCTCGACCTTCTGCTGATCCGCAGTCGAGAGACCCCCGGCGAGCCAGTCGGGGGACAGGTTGAAGCCAACCTTCTTGGCCAGCCGCACGAAGTTGCGTCGAGATTCGCGGCGCCGCACGAAGCCAGCCGTGGCCGATTCGACACCGAGATAGACGTTCTCGGCCACCGTGAGCCCGGGAACGATAGCCAATTCTTGAGCGATGGTCACGATGCCGTGGCCCAGGGCCTCGCGCGGTGTGCGCAGGGCCAGGTCGACACCGTTGAGCGCCACCGTCCCCTCGTCGGGCTGAATCACCCCCGAGATGATCTTGCCCAACGTTGATTTGCCGGCGCCGTTCTCGCCCACTAACGCGTGCACGGTTCCGGCAGCAATGGTGAGCGAGACGCTCGTGAGGGCGGGCACCCCGCCGTAGCGCTTGGACACACCCGTGACGACTAAGTCGCCTCGAGAGTCTTCCACGCTACGGCGGGGTTCCTTCTCTGGGATCCCCGTCGACATGTCAGTTCAAACAGTCCACGTCAGTATCTGATTCTTTGGCGAGCCGTTGTGGTTCGATCAGCCCGGCCACTCGGCACTGAACTTGTTCGCGTTCGCCTTGGTCACGACACCGTGGTTCGACAACTTGGCCACCGGGTTCAGGGCCCGACCCTTGAACGCCTTCTTTCCGGTGAAGTGCGAGTTCTTCATGGCCTTGATGAGCGTGATCATGCCCAACTGACCTTCGGTCGCGGGCATCTGAGCCACGTCGGCAAACCACGCACCGCTCTTCACGGCCGCGATCCCCGCCGCACTGGCGCCGTAGCAGACCAACTTGACGGTGGTGTTATGCGCACTGGCCAAGGCCGACTGCGCACCCTCGCAGTCCTGGTCCGAACCAACGATGACGTTCAGGTCGGAGTGGGCAACCAGGGCGTCCGAAACGAACGTCAGGGCTGTTGCCGGAGCGTAGAAGCCATCGCCCTCGGCGACAATGCTCTCATTCGAGTTCTTGGCCACGCCGGCCGCGAACGCGGCGGAGATGGCCGAGTCGGGCTCGTACCCCTTGTAGTTGTGCACCAGGGCGATCTTGCACGGGCTGGCCGTACCGCAGGCCAAAGCCGTCTGCGCCGCCAACTGCGAACCGATCTTCGAAGGGAAGAAGACGATGTTGCCCGCAAGACCCTTCACCTGGATCTTGTCACTCGTGTAGTTCTTACCCAAGATCTGGTCGATGTTCACGACCCGAATGTGCTTCTTGATCGCCAATTTCACACCGGGAATGAGTGCCGCACCGTAGATCGGCTGGGTAATGATTCCCTGGTACTTACCCGAGTTGATCACGTCCTGGAGCTGCGAGACCTGCGTGGTGTAGCTACCCTGAGCGTCAAAGACCGTGACGTTCACGTTGCCTGCGGAGGCAGCGACGGCTCGCGCAGCGGCCAGCATCGGCGCGTCGTAACTGTTGGCGACCGAGTACGACAGATACGCAACGTTGTACGTCTTGTGCTTGGTCGCAGCCTGCGCAACCGACGAGAATCCTATGGCTGTCGATGACAGCGCAACCAATCCAGCAATCGCAACAGTGGTGCGACGCAATCTATTCGTGAGCATTGATTCCCCCCTATGAGCCCGGGAGCGCTTTGCCCCCGGCGCGTGATCTTTGCCTGTGATGCCCTTCGCACAACCCAAGTTCCTGGCCACCCCTTGTTGATTCCAGGCCAACAACCAGCGTCGTGCTCATGACGAAGTGCCATGTCGAGATGACAGTACACGCGTTCAGTGAACATGTCAATTCATAGTTAACGCACGGTACCGCGGGTCCGTCAACAGTTGAATCGTTACTGATCACGCCATCAATCTGCCACTAAATCGCCGACATTCTCCATGCGGGCACCCTCAGGCGTGCCGGGATTTCCACCGAAGCGAATTGGTGAACGACGGCTCCCCGGCGTCGACGAGGTGCGAGAGACGGACCGTAGGGAAGCAAGACTTGACAGTCGCACGCCACGCGGGCCATGCCAATTTCAACGCCGGCAAAGTACGAAGGCGACGGTCATATCCTCTTCAGATAGGCCGCCACTGGGATCTTGGTGAACCCGAGATCTTCGTAGAGCATTCGCGCCGCATAATGGAAGGCGTCATCACCGGTGCCGATCCCAACGACCCCTACACCAGCCGCCTTCATGTGCTGAATGGCGTACTCGCAGAGTACGCGGCCTAGGCGCCGATCGCGATGCGTCGATGCTACGGCGAGAAGGTAGATCTCGCCGTGATGTGGTCGACCTCCAAACTTCCACGACACGAGATCCTCCACGGCGTCGTCGATTACACCGACCGCGATGAATCGTCCCGCTGTCGGATCAAGGAGAGTCGGCAACTCGTCGTGGTACTCCCGTTCCCACTCGCCGTGCTGATGTTGGAAGATCTCCTCTCCCAAGAGGGCACGAACATAACCCTCGTAAAAGGGCCGAAATGTCTCGACCGTGAGATCAATGAGTATGCGGAGATCCGAGTCCGCGAAGGGCCGGACGTACATGGAGGTGCCTTTCAGTCTGAGGTGTTGGACATGGTCGGTCGCAGTTGCGACCTTGATGTGATCCCGTCGTTGACGGGCCAAACCTCAGCGACTGCGCAAGGCGGCGTGACAATCCATAGGTCTGACAGTACTGCTCCGTGGTCATCCACGAAGACATCACGAAGCAGTGGCCAAGAGACGCACCTCCGTCGGCACGCGGTTACGCGGAGACGGTGGCTACTTCACGTACTTGTACGGATTCTCGCTCTTCTGGCGCTCGGTGAGCTCGGGGTTCATGCCCGACACCCACGCCTCCTCGCCGACGCTATCGACCAGGTACGAGACCGTCTTGTCGGTCGCGGCGCGCGCAGCGCCGAGATCGATGCCCACCAATCGGTGTTCGTGCTTGACGATGTTGCCATCAATCACCACGGTGTCGACCTCCGAGCGCTGGGTCTGCATGACGACGTGCCCGTATGGGTTCACGATCGGGAACATCACCGGCGAGTTCTCGTTCTTCAAGAGCACCACGTCAGCACGCTTACCCACTTCAAGACTGCCGATCTTGTCCTCAAGGCCGATAGCCCTGGCGCCACCGCGTGTCGCCCAGTGAATCACTTCCTCGCAACGTACGTCGAGGTTCGTCACCTGCTCACCCTGTCGATGGGCCTCCATGTGCTGACGTGCACGGTCCGCGCCGATCGTGGTGCGCATGGCGGTGAAGAGGTCGGCGCTCCACCACACCGTCGTGTCGTGCGATAGCGAGATGGGGATGTCGTACTGGCGAAGCTGCCACGACGAGGGGTAGCCCTGCCCCGCACTCTGCTCGCTCTCAGTTGAGACCGACGCGGTGCCACCCGAGGCGGCGATGCGATGGTAGGAATCCTCGGACAGGGTGGCGCAGTGCACGAAGACCGTGTCGGGACCCATGCAGTCGTGCTCGTGCATCAAACGAATACTCTCGTCACCGGTCGCGCCCAGGACGCCCGCGTGTGTAGTGACCGCCACTCCCAGGTCCTTGGCGACGTCAAAGGCCGCCTTCTCGGGAAATGCCGGGTCGCCCAGTACGTCAAAGGCGATCTGGAAGCCCAGCATGTCACCCTTGCCGTCGAAACGGCGCTGGTAGAAATCCTTGAAGGCCGGCTCGACCGTCCACTCCCACGGTGCCGCTTGGATGTTGCCGTAGGCGAGTACGAATCGTCCCGGAACCGCCTCGAGCGCGTCCACCGCCGCGTCCGCGTGCTGGGTGGTCTGGAGACCGTGCGACCAGTCCACCGATGTCGTCACGCCCGCGTCCACCGCTTCGATCGCGGACAGGAGATTGCCCGCGTAGATGTCCTCGGGTCGGAAGTTCTTGCCGTGCTGGAGGTAGTACCAGACGAAGTACTGCGTGAGTGTCCAGTCGGCGCCGTAGCCTCGCATCGCCGTCTGCCACATGTGGCGGTGGGTGTCGATCATGCCCGGCATGACGATGCCCCCGGTCGCGTCGATGCTCAGCGCATCATCGGGCGCAGTGAGGTTCGCGCCGATCTCCTTGATGACGCCATCGGCGATCAGCACGTCGCAGTTGTGCAGCACTCGGTGCGTAGTGTCCATCGTGATGACGATGCCGTTTCGAAAGACGATCGGCCGTCCGTGTTCGAGCGATTCGCCCTTTGAGTTGACGTTTGTACTCACTACTCTTCTCCCCCTCAGTTGAACAGTTACCAGCCGAGCGTAGCACCGTGTTCACTAGTGTCAATAAGGACTTCACGCAAGTCTGAGTGAGCTCCGACCCCTCCGTTCACCTTGATTTACCGGGGATTCATCGCGTGAAGTCCGAGGCGCCGTGCCCAAATTCACATCGACACCGCGAGAATCCTTGGAGTATGTTTGGTTTCACTGAACACTCACAGGGGGGATTGTCAATGTCAGAAAGTCGCGTTGGCCGCACGGCCGTCGTCCTCGGAGGGACCCAAGGGATCGGCAAAGAGATCGTGAAGTCGCTCGCCGCCAAGGGCACCACGGTGTACCTCTCGGGCCGCACCGCCGAGAGCGCGGAGGCCGCCGTTCACGAGATCGGACTGGGCACACTGCCTCTCGCCGTCGATCTCTCACTTCCCGAGACCATCAGTGACGCACTGGTCTCGGTGCCGACCGTCGACGATCTCATCATTCCCGCGATCGAGCGCGACGCCAACACCATCGCCGACTACAACGTCGCACGCGCCATTCGACTGGTGACGCTCAAGCTCGTTGGCTACACCGAGGCCATCCACACGTTGCTCGGCCGATTCGGCCCCCAGGCGTCGGTCGTCCTGTTCGGTGGCCTCGCACTCGAACGTCCGTACCCGGGATCCACCACGGTCTCAACCGTCAACGGGGGCGTCGTGGGCATCGTCAACTCCCTCGCCACCGAACTGGCGCCGGTGCGCATCAACGCCATTCACCCGGGGATCATCGGTGACAGCCCCTTCTGGGAGAACAAGGACAACAGCCACATCGTCAACCGCACGCCACTGGGTCGACTCGTAACGATGGCAGAGATCGTCCACTCCGTCGAGTTTCTGCTGGATAACACCGGCGTCAACGGCGTGAACCTCGCGATGGACGGCGGATGGCTGCTCAAGTAGCGGCCCGGTACTGCGCGCTTACGGGCGCACGAACTCTGCAATGAAAGGACACAGATGTACTACGTAACACGAATCGACGACAGCGCGGCGGTCACCCCGGCGCACTTCGAGACGTCGAGCTCGGGCTACCGGCGACAGGTGCTCATCAGCCGCGCCACCGGCTCGCCGCACATGAATCTGTCGGTGGGCCACTTCGCGCCGCAAGGACACCTCGACGCGACCGTGCACTCGTTCGAAGTGAGTCTCTACGTCTTCGAGGGAACTCTGGCGATCACGATGCTCGGCTCGACGACCCAGCTCGCGCCCGAGCACGCGGTCGTGATCCCCGTCGGCGTCACCTACACCTTGCGTGCGGTCGACGGGCCAGCCAAGTGGCTCCAGATGAGCGCCCCGGCCGAGCTCGACGATCAGCGACGCCAGGACACCTTCTTCACGGGCGACGAGATCACCGAGACAACGCCGGTGCTACCCGACATGCGCGACCCTCGCAACCAGCACGCCGTGCGCTTCGACGCGGCGTCGATGGACCTCAACAAGATGGCCCAGGGCGCGGCGGTCAACGACCCCACCGCATCACCGAGCATGGCCACCGCCCTGCTCGCCTACAGCGGTATCGGCGTTCGCATGTTGATCGACCAGCGCGTTGGCGCCCAGCTGCACACGATGTTCGTCGTGGACTACCAGCCCACCGCCATTGCCCACCCGCACGACCACCCGTTCGAGGAGAGTTACACCTTCGTCGAAGGCGAGGTCCACGCTCTGGTCGATGGTGACGAACTCGTCCTGCACCCTGGCGACGTCCTGTGGGCGGGGGTCGGGGCCGACCACGGCTTCGAGAACCGCAGCAAGGGCCTCGTGCGCTGGATCGAAACGCAGGCGCCCCAGCCGCCAGCCCAACACAGTTACCGCTTCAGTCGCGAGTGGGAACACCTCGCGGACAAGTTACGCCAGGCTCACGGGCGGGACTAGACCGTTACGACCCTGCGTCGTCACGGTTGATTGGGCACTTCGCGCCCGCTAGTGTCTCACCGCCACGGTCGGAGCACCATGAAAGGCCAGGCCGCGTCCGCACGCGAACGCTCTCGGGAAGGAATTCAACGCCGCGGTAATCGCCTGGGCCAGCACCTGGTGACCCAGCGGACTCGGGTGGATGTTGCAGCCCGTCGACGGCCCGCCCGGGTACTTCACCAAGAGACCGGCTACGCACGGATCGCCGCTGGACAGTTGCGAGGCAGTCTCGAATGCACCGAAGCCGTCAGCCACAATGCCACCGGCCGCGAGGGTTGGCGCAATGATGGCCTGGTTGAGTGCTTCGGTTTCGGCAACCTGGATGGGATCGTTGTAGTTGATCGAGTAGTAATCCAGGGCGACGAGCGCATGTGTGTAACCGGCGTCCACTCTGATGGCGTGGTAGATCGTTGCGAGATTGGTCGCAATCGAAGCGAGCGCGCCCGGCAATTCGCTCGCACAGTTGTCGTCCGTCATCGCCTCGCACACGAACGCATCGTTGGCCCCGATGTCGATGGTGACGAGCCTGGTGTGGGGGTGTGACTTCAGGTACGACACCGCATAGTCGAGTTGCGAGCCCGTATAGGACACGTGCAGGGGGAAGTACGTGAGGTAACCCGGTGGGTCGCCCAGTGTGTTTTCGCACCCATTCGAGGGCGCCGTCGGGTCGATCATCGATCCAGTGGTCTCGCCCGGACACGACGCGTTGGTCAGGGTGAGCCCAAGCGACTGGGCGAGGTCATTCGCGTAACTGGTGAAGTTACTCGCGTCAAGGTAGGTGGCGGTAGACGTGGTCGCCGGTGGGGTATAACCAAACGCCACCGAGTCGCCCAACGCCAGGTAGGTGCCATTGCCACCCTCACCGAGATGCAGCGCCGGGTGGGCCGACGCGGGACTCGAGACGAGCAGTGAGAGACTCATCATTGCGAGGACCACCGTCGCGGTTATCCCACTTCGCAGTCGCGAGCCCGTCTTCGTGCTTGGCCAATAACTCATCGTCGTTCGCATGTCGCTCCACCTCACGGTGTCTGGTGAGTACCCGTCAACCTTCTTAACACCATGAAGTGATCCACGCCACAACGGCGCAGGCTACCCGCTGTCGGGTGACGCTGGCCACGGCCACGGCCACGGCCACGGCCACGGCCACGAGGGAGAAGAACCAGAGCTCGTGCGGTCAGCGTCGCCGGCGATCGGGCTGCGCCGCGTCGTCACTCGTGGTCAGTGGGCGTGCTGGCTCGTCTCGCCAGGGGTGAGAGCGCCGACGCGTCACTCAAGTCAAACTGGTAGCCCGCGCGCGCCGAGAACTCGGCAACGAGGCTGAAGCGATCACCGCGAATCAATGTCTGGCGCCATTCGACCGGATCGTTGTGCACGTTGGCCAACCGGTCGATCGCCAAGGCCGCCTCGTCGGGCCCCATCGCGAGCAGGGCCCGATCCTCGGCGAGCGGCACCACCGCTCGGATACGTTCGCGACCCATGGTGAGACGCAATCCCGTGCGTGCGTGCAGCTCGTCGTAGAGCGCGGTGTGCGAGAAGTCCACGTCCAAGAGTGCGGATCCCACCTCGCCCGGCATCCAGACGCGGTCCAAAGCGAGGGGCTCGTCACCCGCGAGCCGGAGTCGCTCCAAGTAGAACAGTGGCGTCTGGGGTGAGCAGTTCAGGTGGGTGGCGACCGAGGCGTCCACGCGCATGTCTAGTGCCCGGACCACGCTCTCCTGTTCCAAGCCCGCGGCCTGCACTGAGGCGAAGAGGCTGTAGATCGCGCCGAGGGGCTGTTCGATCTCGGTCGTCACCAGCCGTGGCCGGCGACCGCGCTCGGCGACCACCACCCCGTCGGCGCGCAGGCGGCGCATGGCCTCGCGCACGGTGTTTCGACTCACCGCGTACTGCGTCGCTAGATCCATCTCAGAGGGAAAGTCGTGCTCGAACTCCCCCGCGACCAGTCGTGACGAAAGGTGGTCATAGAGCTGGGCCCACAGTGGCAACGGGCTCTCGCGGTCCAGAGTCGTGCTGTTTGAGACGTCACCCACTTGGATCCTCCACCGCTGTCCGCATCCTACCGGCGGCGCTTGTGGATGGTAATGTACCTACATTAGGACATTCCACTAGACAGTTGGGCGGCGAGGAAGTGAAGATCCACCGGCAGATCACGATCACCGAGAAGGCGCGGTATGAACGCGCCGGCGCCTCGAGCCGCTGATGGTGCTTGACCTTGTCCTCTCAGTGCTGCTCGGCACGGCTATCGGACTGTCGCTCGGCGCCCTCGGGGGAGGTGGTTCGATATTGACCGTGCCAGCGCTCGTCTACGCGCTTGCGGTGAACGCCAAGGACGCCACGGGCGCGTCGTTGCTCATCGTCGGCTCCAGCGCCCTCATCGGGATGCTCGCTCACGGGCGCGCCGGGCGCGTGCGCTGGTCCACTGGCGCCAGCGTGGGGGCAATCAGCGTCATCGGTTCCCTGGCGGGCACGGCGCTCAACAGGAGAATAGACCCGAACCTCTTGCTGCTCATCTTCGCGATGCTCATGTTCGTCGTCGCGGGAGCCATGCTCCGCCGGGGCCACGCCGCGAAGGACGCACCTGCTCACGACGTGGCGACCGCGGACCCCGTACCCGTCGCCCCTCGAGGTCACTCGACGACGCGCATCATCGAGATGGCGCCAGCCGTGGCGCGCGTGGACGCGCCGACGCGCACGACCCGTCCGCTCTTGGTCGTCGCGGTGGGCGTGGGCGTGGGCTTTCTCACGGGCTTCTTGGGCGTGGGTGGCGGCTTCATCGTGGTGCCCAGCCTGGTGTTGGCGCTCGGACTTGGGCTCGCCGAAGCGGTGGGCACGTCCCTCTTGGTCATCGCGATGAGCAGCGCCATCGCCATCGCCGAGCGAGGCGGCGTGCACGGCGTCGCGCCGCACATCCTGTTGCCCTTCGCCGCGAGCGCGATGGTCGCCGCCGTGGCCGGCAATCAGATCGCCAGTCGCGTGCCGGTGCGACGCTTGAATCAGGGATTCATCGTCTTGGTGATCGCGGTCGCGTGTTACGTGAGCCTGCGCAGCGTGCTCGCGCTCGGCTGAGCGACACCCCTCAGCAACCACCGCGGCGACCATCGCGGCCACCGCCCCCCAGCCGGGCCGTGGCAGTCGGTGACGCTTCGAAATAGAGTCTCTGGGTGTCCTCATTCGAGCAGGCGCAGACACGCCGCAGCCGTCTCAAGCGCGCTGTAATTCCTGATCCCGGTCCAATCCGCACCCTCACCAAGGCGACCTTGGCGAACACCGTCGGCAATGGCCTGTACATGACTATCTCGGTGATCTTCTTCACACGGTCGGTGGGGCTCTCCAATCATCAGGTTGCGCTCGGACTCAGCATCGCCGCGGCGGGCGGTGTGCTCGTGAACATTCCCGCCGGACATCTCGCCGACCGCCGGGGTCCCCGCGGCCTCGCCGCATTACTCCTTCTCCTCGAGGGCGTCGCCATGGCGGCGTTCGCGATCGTCCACTCCTTCGACCAGTTCCTGATCGTCTCGATCGCCGGGGCGATGTGCAACAGCGCCGGCTCGAGCATCCGTCTGGCCATCATGGCGCGCTTCGGTGTCGGTGAGGAGCGGGTTCGAATCCGGGCCTTTCAGCGCGCGGTCACCAACTTCGGGATCTCGGTGGGCACGGTGTTCGCGGGCTTGGCGCTCGCGCTCGATACTCGCTCGGCGTACGTCGCCATGGTCCTCGCCAACGCGCTCACCTTCGTCATCGCCGCGATCTACGTCACGCGGCTCCCCGAGATGCCGGTGATCGACGTCGTCAGGACCGAGGGCAACACCCGACTCCTGGTCGTGTTTCGCGACCGTCGCTACCTGACGGCCTCGCTGCTCAACGGCCTGTTCTGGACGCACTTCGCCATTCAGAGCGTCGGTCTACCACTGTGGATCGTCCAACGCACCAGCGCGCCGCGATGGTGGGTGGCGCTGCTCCTACTCGTCAACACCACCATGGTGGTCTTGCTGCAAGTCCGATTCAGCAAGGGCACCGGTGATATCGTCGTCGCGGCACGAGCGTTTCGGCGCTCGGGATTGTGGATCGCGCTCGCCTGCGTTCTCTACGCCAGCGCCGAAGGGGCCAGCCCTGTGGTGGCGAGCATCGTGCTGTTGACGGGCATGGTCGTGCATACCTTGGGTGAACTCCTCAGCTCCTCGGCGTCGTGGGGCATCGGCTTCGGCATGGCTCGCGAAGACTTACAGGGCCAGTACCAGGGTGCCTTCTCGATGGGTCGCGGGCTGATCGGCATCTTCGCTCCCCTCGTGGTCATCTCGGTGGCGGTCTCTCGCGGGCTCGTGGGGTGGCTCGCGTTGGGCGCGGCGTTCGTTGTGATGGGCGCGGCGTTCCCACCGCTGGCGCGAAGTTACCTTCGTGAGTACGAGCGCGCCGAAACGAATCACGGCGGCGGCGCGGGCGACTGAGCCGAACCCCACGTTCCCTACTCTGATGGTCCCGTGGCTCGCGACCTCACGCAGTCGTTGTGAACCGACCACCTTTGGAACCACGCGGCGTACGATGCGCGCTCGCGGCGCCGACCGGTGTAGCTCCCGGGTCATCGCGCCGAAGCTGGGTCCGCGGGATCGAGTGCCACCTCGACACGGGGGCATTCTTCGTGGCCGCAACCCTCGACCGTGACGCGTCTTGGCAGCGAGGCCCCGTCGCCATGCGAGGTGCATCCAACGCAGCGACGGCGCTGCAATACTCTTGACCATGCCCTCGCCCGGTGCCGCGCCCGCAATCGCGCATCATGACCTCGCCACGCTGGTCGTCGAGACCTGCCAGCTCAGCGGGGAATTCACGCTCCGTTCGGGCCAGACCTCACATTCGTACTTCGACAAGTACCTCTTCGAGGCAAATCCCCAACTACTAAGTGAGATCGCGACACACCTAGCCGGCCTCGTTCCCGACGAGATCGAGGTCGTGGCTGGCCTCGAACTCGGCGGCATCGCCGTCGCCACGGTGCTGTCGCAAGTCACGGGCATCCCCGCGGCCTTCGTTCGAAAGGCCCCCAAGACCTACGGAACGATGAAACTCGCCGAAGGTGCGAGCATTGCCGATCGACACGTCCTGGTCGTCGAAGACGTCATCTCCACCGGTGGCCAGGTGGTCGCGTCGACTCACGACCTGCGAAGTGGTGGAGCGATCGTTGACTCGGTCCTGTGCGTCATCGATCGAACCGGTGGCGACCACCGAGCACTCGAGGCTGACGGCATCGCGGTGCTCGCGCTCTTCACGACGGACGACTTCGCCTAGGCACGATCACCACACGGCCGCCGCTCCGCCGATGGAGTCGGCGCCGCTCAGCTCTCGCGAGCCGCGAAGTCGGCCAGCGCTCGCAACTGCTCCTCGGTGCCGACGCTGATCAGCACGTCACCCGCCCTGATAGCGTCCTCGGGCGCTGGGTTAGTCACGAAGTTGCCGTCGGGGCGGCGTATGGCGAGGATGAGCGCTCCCGTCTCGTCACGCAGGTGCGCGGAACGCAACGACTTGCCCGCCAAGATGGAGCGTTCCGCGATCACTGACTCCCCGAGCCGGAATACGAGACTCCCGTCGTGCATGACCACGTCGACGAAATCCACCACGTGGGGCTGGGTCACGAATGATGCCATACGGTCGCCGCCGAGCCGCTGCGGATTGACGACCCGATCCGCCCCCGCGCGGGCCAGCTTCAACTCCGACGACTCGCTGCGCGCCCGCGTGATGATTTGCAGATCCGGGCGCAGCGACTTTCCCGCCACGGTCAAATAGAGGTTGTCCGCGTCGGTATCGAGCGCAGCCACCAGGGTGCCCGCTCGTTCGATACCCGCGAGTAGCAGCACCTGGTCATCGGTGACGTCGCCGTGCACCGTCGGATATGGCACGGTGCTCAGTCGCTCCTGGTCACGGTCGACGATGACGACCTGATGGCCCGCGTTCGTCAGGAATCTGGCCACCTCGCTGCCCACTCGGCCCCACCCACAGACGATGACGTGCCCTCGCATTCGAGCAATGGTGCGTTCCATCCTGCGCCTCCTCACGAGACTTCTCATGTGGCCGTCGATGAGAAGTTCAACGACGGCGGAAAAGGTGTAGAGCGTGGTGCCCACGCCCACGAGAATCAGAAAGACCGTGAAAAGCTTCTCGCCAGAGTGCAGAGGCTGCGGCGAGCTGAAGCCGACGGTCGTGATCGTCGAGAAGGTTTGAAAGACGGCGTCGAGCAGACTGAATCCCTGCACGAGGTATCCGAGCGTCCCCACCAGCACCACGAGCAGTGACGCCGACAGGGCAATCCTCACCCGTCGAAAGGGATCGCTCATTGCCGCGATCATAACGGACGACCCGGCCGACGCCTCTGCGTTCGCCGCGCCCCCGCATCAGGTCCTCCGGTCGTGCCCGACGCTGTCGCACCTGACTCAGGCCGCGTGGCGCCCCTCGAGTACTGCGTCGTCGAGGTCGAACGCCAACGGTTCACCGGACTCGTCGGAGGGCGCGTTCGCGATGATCTCCACCCGAGGGCTCTTCGACCAGTGATCACCGATGTTCGCCTTGGGCTGGAAGATGGTGCCCAGTCCCAAAAGGACGGGTCCGAGCACCCTTTGGGCGGCGGCGAATGCCGTTGCACTACTCATCCCTCCACTGTAGGGACCAACCGAGCGTCGGCGCGCGGGCGAACTCGCCCGGGGCCAGGGCCACGCCTTCAGCGCACCACCAACCCGTGCGTCGTCGTTGACCTAACGGCCAATCACGACTAGAGATGTCCACACACAATTGGTGTGAGATGTGCTCAGGGAGGGGATTCAGTAATGGGAAAGATTGTGATCATGGAGGACAATCCGGGGTTGACCCTGGAAAAATACTGGGAGATCGCCCCGAAGATCGGTGTCGACAAGGACCTGCCCGAGGGGTGCCACGTTCACATCGTGGGCCTCGGACCGGAGGGCCACCTTCGCGTCATCGACGTATGAGACAGCGTTGAGGCCGTGGACAAGTTCCTTCACACCCACGTACACCCCGAGCGCGAGGAGCACCTCGAGGGTGGAGTGATCCGCCAGGTGTGGGAGTTGGAGCACATGGTCGTGACCGACGACGAGGAGCACGTTCGGATCCGAATCGAGGAGTAGCGCGGACGCCCTGCGCGTCGCCCCGTGGTCGGCGCGCAGGGCGCGGTGTCGGACATCGCCACGCGACGCTCATAGTGGTCCTAGCCTTCGCCCCATAGCCGGAACGCGAAGATTCTGGGGGTGGGGCTTTGAGGGCGAGGGCCTGAGCCCCGTGGAACAGGAGCGCCTCACCCAGCGCCTGCGAGTCTTTCTGCCGCTCGCCGACGAGGCAATCGCGCCTCCGACGCCCAATGAGTTGAACCTTCCCACGCCACGCATCGCGCCACCCACGGCGCTAGCCCCCTGGTGTCGCAGCGACGACCTCGCGCGCGCCGGCCACACCTACGGCAAGTCATTTCGCGACGTCGTGCGCGCGCTCGAGCGCCGATGGGAGCGCCCTCCCGACGTGGTCGTCACGCCACCCGACGAGGACGGGGTGGTCGCGGTGCTGAGTTGGGCCAGCGAGGCGAACGCGGTGGTCATCCCGTACGGGGGAGGTTCGTCGGTGGTCGGCGGCGTGGAGGCGCCCGACGACGAACGACCGGTCATTAGTTGCGACCTCGCCGCGCTGCGTCGGGTACTCCAAGTGGACCGTTCGTCGCGGGCCGCACTCATCCAGGCCGGTGCGCTGGGACCCGACCTGGAGGCTCAGCTACGTCCCCACGGACTCACCCTGCGTCACTATCCACAGAGTTTCGAGGTCTCCTCGCTTGGCGGCTGGATTGCGACACGATCGGGTGGCCACTTCGCGACGCTGCACACGCGCATCGACGACTTCGTGGAGTCGGTGCGCGCCATCACGCCGGCTGGTCCGTGGGAGACACGTCGGTTTCCCAGTTCGGGCGCCGGTCCCTCGCCCGAGCGACTCCTGCTGGGTTCCGAGGGCATCTTCGGGGTGATCACCCAAGCGTGGATGCGCCTGCAGGAGCGCCCGCAGTTCCAAGCCTCGGCGGTCGTGGGCTACGCGAGTTTCTCCGAGGGAGTTCGAGCGGCGCGAGCGCTGGCGCAGTCCGGGCTGTGGCCGTCGAACTGTCGACTCCTCGACGCGGCCGAAGCGCTGGTGAGCGGCGCGGGCGACGGCACAAACCACTTGCTCCTGATCGGTTTCGAGTCAGCCGATCACCCCGTCAAGGTGGCACTTCGGAAATGCGCGGGGTCTGGTAGCGGGAACGCGGTAACGACAAGGGCTTGAAGGGAAAGGCGGGGGCTCTGCAAATCTGGTGGTTACGACACCGACAGATTGGAAGAACCCCCGTGGAAACAGACCCTACCCGCATGTGCGAACTCTTGGTTGACTTGCTCGACGTCGACATCCGAGGCGTCGAGGGGAAGCACCGCGGTCCGCTGACTATCCACTTCGAGTGTCGACGTGAAGTCGTGGGCTGTCCCGAGTGCGGCGTGGTCGCCCGGGTGAAGGATCGA
>DATKTZ010000061.1:0-3987 GCA_035530815.1 Acidimicrobiales bacterium | reverse complement strand
GCTCGGGGTCGCCTTCGACTACGTGGTCGTCTGTTCGGTGACTGGTTCGACCCAGGCCGGCATGGTCGCGGGCTTCGCGCTCAACGACCTCCCGCGCAAGGTGATCGGGATCGACGGATCCGCCACGCCGGCCGAGACCTGGGACCAGGTAGCCCGAATCGCGCGCGCGACGGCGTCGTTGATCGGCGTCGAACGACCCATCCTCGACGAGGAAGTCATTCTCGACGACCGCTACCACGCCGGCACCTACGGTATCCCCGACGACCGGACGATTCACGCGATGAAGCTCGGCGCCTCGCTCGAGGCCATGATCACCGACCCGGTGTACGAAGGCAAGTCCCTCGCGGGCTTGATCGATCTCGTACAACGCCACGAAATCGAACCCGACGCCCACGTGCTCTTCGCGCACCTCGGTGGTCAGCCCGCGATCAACGGGTACGCCAGCCTCTTCAACTAATTGCGAACACTTCTTCTCGAACGAAGTCCTGGCGCATCTGGCGATGGCGCCACGCGGCGAGGCTGGCGATCGTCAAGTTCGCCACGCCGGCGAAACTGGTCGCCGTGAAAGCGGCCCAGAGATGAACCCCGTCGTAGTAGGTCATCCATAGGGTCGCGCTCGCGACCCCGAGGGACCACGATGCCGTCGACACCCCTGAGGCGTCGCGGTGGCGGACCAGTTCGATGAGCTGGGGAACACGGGTGACGAACATCGCCACGCCGGTCCCGTAGACGCCGCCGGCCCAGCCCCAGGTCAGCGCGGGAATCACGCACGTGACGACGAAGACCACCAGGGCCCCCGCCACGGTTCGCTGGGAGCGCCAGGGCTTCAGTCGAACCAATATCGCCACCTGCATCGGGAGCGCGAGCAGGCTCCCCAAGATGACCGGCCACGAACGCGCGGCAGCGCCGTAGGCGATCCAGAAGCAACCCATGAAGACGAAGAGTGACCACGTCGCGAGGGACACCCCCTCGACTCCCTCCAGGCTGACTCGACGCAACTGCGCCGCGGTACCGAAGAATCCGACGGCGACGGCGAGCCATCCGAGCGTGACCGTCAACGCGTGCCAACTCATCAATCCAGGGTATCGGCCCGTTTGCTCAGCGTCGGCGATTGGCCGCCGAAATCACCGCCTCGAGGGAGGCGTCCAAAATCGAAGAACTCATCCCCACGCCCCACCACGTTGCGCCGTCGTCCCCCTCAGCCTCGACGTAGGCGACCGCGGACGCCTCGGCGCCCGCGGTGAGCGCGTGCTCGTGATAGTCACGGACCTTGAAGCCGACCCCGAGCTCGTTGCGTAGACCGTTCATCATGGCGTCGATCGGTCCATTGCCTTCGCCCTTCAACGTGATGTGTTTGGTGTCCACCACCAACTGGGCGAAGATCGTCGTTCGGTGGTGGTCGGCGCTCACCTCACTAGAGAGGAGCTGGATGGCCGGACTTTCGGGCAGGTAGGTCGTGGTGAATACCTCCCAGATCTCGGCCGGCGAAATCTCGGTACCGGAGGCCTCGGTGAGCGTCTGGACCCGCTTGGAGAACTCGACCTGCATCGCGCGCGGCAGATCGAGCCCGTGCTCGGCGCTGAGGACGTACGCGACGCCACCCTTGCCGGACTGCGAATTCACCCGGATGATCGCCTCGTAGGTCCGCCCCGTGTGCTTGGGGTCGAGGGGCAGGTACGGGACCTCCCAGGTCTCGTAGGCCTCGCCGATGGCGGTCATCCCCTTCTTGATTGCGTCCTGGTGCGATCCGGAGAACGCCGTGTAGACGAGTTCGCCGACGTAGGGGTGCCGAGGATGGATCGGCAACCGATTCACGTACTCGGCCACGTGACGAATCTTGTCGATATCACTGAGGTCGAGTTCGGGGTCCACCCCCTCGGAGAACAGGTTCAACGCCAGCGTGACGACGTCGACGTTGCCCGTTCGCTCACCGTTGCCGAAGAGGGTGCCCTCGACCCGGTCGGCCCCGGCGAGCACGCCGAGCTCGGCCGCCGCTACCGCGGTGCCCCGGTCGTTGTGGGGGTGCAGCGACAGCACGACCGAGTCACGTCGGTCGACGTGGCGCGAGAACCACTCAATCGCGTCGGCGTAGAGGTTGGGCGTGTACGCCTCGACGGTGGCTGGCAGATTCACGATCAACGGACGATCGGGTGTCGGATCGATGACGCCGATGACCTCGTTGACAATCTCCAGGGCGTAGGGCAGTTCGGTACCGGTGAAACTCTCGGGTGAGTATTCGTAGAGGAACTCGGTCTCGGGCGACGTCGACTCGAGCGATCGGCAGAGCCGCGCGCCCTCGAGGGCGATCGCCGTGATGCCCGGCATGTCGAGGTGGAAGACCACCCGGCGCTGCAACGTCGAGGTCGAGTTGTAGAAGTGCACGATCGCCCGGTGCGCGCCGCGCAGCGCTTCGTAGGTCCGGGTGATCAGGTCCTCGCGACACTGGGTGAGCACTTGGATGGTCACGTCCTGCGGGATGAGGCCGCCGTCGATGATGTGGCGCACGAAATCGAAATCGGGCTGGGACGCGGCGGGAAAACCTACCTCGATCTCTTTGAACCCCATCTCGACGAGCTGGGTGAACATCGTGCTCTTGCGATCGAGGTCCATCGGGTCGATGAGCGCCTGATTGCCGTCGCGCAGATCGACGCTGCACCAGCGCGGCGCCTTGGTCAAGCGTCGGTTCGGCCAGGAGCGGTCGGCGAGCTCTACGGGGACCGTGGGGCGGTACTTTTGGAACGGCATGACGCTCGGCTGCTGGGGATTAGGGTACGAACCCATTCTGATTTCCTCACTTTCATTCCAGAAACAAAAAACCCCCGCGGATGCGGGGGCGTCGGGCGAGTACGGACTCGCCCTATTGCAGCAGCAGCTCGACGGTCGTAGGTGCGCTCACGTTGACAGTCTACCGTCCCAATACCATTTGTCCAGCCCTCCCGAGTTGACTCATCTAAAACCTCCGCGTAGACCCATTCATTGCCTCATCTAAAACCTCCGCGTAGCGAAGGAGCCTGAGGGAGCGGTGTTCTCGTCTACGCATGTTCGATGGAGCTAACGATGAGTCAACGCCACGCGGTCACCAAGAAGATGGCCGCCGCCTATAAACGGGGATCGAAATCCGAAAAGACTTTGGTCCTCGACGCTCTGGTGGAGCTGACCGGTTGGCACCGCGACCACGCCCGCCACTCCCTCAAAGCGGCCGGCACCATCAGGTTGGTGAAACCCCGCCAGTCACGCGCGCCGCTCTATTCGGCTCAGCTCACCGTCGCCCTGGTGTTCGTGTGGACCCTCAGTCGCTACCCGGCGGGCAAGCGACTCGCACCGATGCTGGTGGTGCTCGTGGCAATGCTGAAGCGCGACGGGGACCTGGACCTGAGCGACGCCGACGCCGTGTTGCTCGCCTCGATGAGTGCCGCGACTATTGACCGCCGCCTGAAGGTCGAGCGGCTCCGCCTGGGGCTCAAGGGTCGCTCGCACACCAAGCCCGGGACGCTGCTCAAGAGCCAGATCCCGATTCGCACCTGGGCCGAGTGGACCGAGGACCAGCCGGGCTTTGTCGAGATCGACCTGGTAGGTCACGAGGGCGGCAACTCCTCCGGGGAGTTCTGCTTCACCCTGACCATGACCGATATCGCGACGGGCTGGACGGTGAACCGCTCGGTGAAGAACAAGGCCGCTCGCTGGGTGCTCGAGGCCATTGACGAGGCCTCGAAGCAGTTCCCCTTCGCGATTCTCGGCATCGACTCGGACAACGGCTCGGAGTTCATCAACGCGCACCTCTTCGAGTACTGCCTTACGCGAAAGATCACCTTCACCCGCTCGCGTTCGGGCAACAAGAACGACGGGGCCCACGTGGAGCAGAAGAACTGGACCCACGTGCGCCAGTTGGTGGGCTACCTGCGCTTTGACACGACCGCAGAGCTCGAACTCCTCAACCGAATCTGGGCCCTCGACGGGACCTTCACCAACTACCTGCTCGCCCAGCAG
>DATKTZ010000060.1:0-5106 GCA_035530815.1 Acidimicrobiales bacterium | reverse complement strand
GCAGGTCGGCGTCATGGCGCTGGGCACGCTCGCCGCGGTGTGGACGAGCTGGAAGGTGGCCGGACGCGATCTGGCGATCGCCAGCACGCACCGTCGCGCCGTCCAGGTCGGCGCCGCCACGCTGGCCCTCGCCCTGGGCGTTGCCGTGGCCGTGCTCTACGTACTCATCAACGCGGCGGACTAAGGGGGAATCATGACAGTGCTCGACAATGACCTACGGCCGGCACCGCACGTCGCGGTGATCGCCGACCGCTGCGCCGGCTGCCAGGAATGCGTCATCCGCTGTCCGGTGGGTGCGCTCTCGATGGACGGCGCGACCTGGACCGCGGTCGCCGACGACGCGGCCTGCGTGGGCTGTCGCCAGTGCACGCGCACCTGCCCCTTCGGGGCGATCACGGTGAGCGGTCCGATGCTGGTCGACGAACGGCGCGACCCCCCGGTGCACCACCCGGCCACCCTGGTGGCCAACGTGGACGAGACCCGGATCGGCTTCGCTTCTTGGGAGGAGGCGCTCGGCGAAGCCGAGCGCTGCCTCACCTGTCTCGACCCGACCTGCGTGCGCGGCTGTCCCGCGCATAACGACATCCCCGGGTTCATCGGAGCCATCCGCGCCCGCGACCTCGACGCGGCGCACGAGATCCTCGCACGCACCACGGTGATGCCCGACGTGTGCTCGCGGGTGTGCAACCAGTCCGCTCAGTGTGAGGGGGCCTGCACCTGGTCGCTCGCCGGTGGCGAGCCGGTGGCGATCGGACGCCTCGAGCGCTTCGTGGCTGACACGGCGCCGGTGCGCGCACCCAAGGTGATCTCCTCGCCCGACGCGCCTCCGATGTCGGTCGGCATCGTCGGGTCGGGACCCGCGGGCATCGGTGCCGCCTGGGACCTCGTGTCGGCGGGAGTGCGCGTCACGGTCTATGAGAAGGAGTCAACCCCGGGAGGTCTCTGCATTTGGGGGATGCCCGACTTCACGCTGCCCGACGCGGTGGCCCGGCGACCCTGGGCCCAGTTGGTCGAGTCGGGTGTGGACCTGCGCTGTGACACCACGATCGGGGCCGACGACGTCGAACAGTTGCTGAAGTTGCACGATGCCCTCATCGTCGCCAACGGCGCGGGTGTGCCGATGCGGCTCGCGGTGCCCGGCTCGGACCTCGAGGGGGTGATCGACGCCACCGCGTTCCTCCAGGGCGCCAAGTCGGCGCTCGAGCCGGGGGGAGACGCGAACGGCTTCGTGGCGACGCTCGGCGTCGCCTCGGGCGCGAGCGCCCCCCGGGTGCTCGTCCTGGGTGCGGGTAACACCGCCATGGACGTGGCTCGCATGGCCCGGCGCCTCGGCCTCGAGGCGACCTGTGTCGACTGGCTCGACGAGCGCTTCGCGCTCGCGCGTCCTGACGAGTTGGCCGAGGCACGCCACGAGGGGGTGGATGTGCGCTTCCAGCGCACCCTGAAGGTGCTGCACGGCGAGGACGGCCGCGTCGTGCGCGGTGAGCTCGCGCGCACCGAGCAGCGTCAGGCGACACGACCTCCCCGGGTGTTGGAGGGGGATCACGAGTTGCTCGACGTGGACCTGGTGGTCATGGCGATGGGTTATCGCACCGACCCCGCCTACGCGAAGGTGCTCCCGGGCGTTCCGATGCGCAAGAGCGCCCCGGTGTTGGCGGACCGTCGCTGGACCGCGAGCGGCATCCTCGCCAACCCGGCCTCGAGCTACGCGCACCACAGCCCGGTCGGCGCGCTGGCGTTGGCGCGCGAGTCGGGACTCTGGGCCGCCGCACTGGCCAGGAGCGAGCGGTTGTGGGTCGTGGGTGACGCGCTCACCGGTCCGGCGACCGTGGTCGAGGCCATGGCCCAGGGTCGGCGCGCGGCCGCCTCGATCATCGACGCCCGACCCACGCGCCGAGAGCGAGCGGGTCACGCCTATCGCAGCGAACGGATCCTCGTGTGCTTTGCGAGCGAGGGTGGTACGACCGCGGCCGCGGCCGCGCAGATTGCTGAGCAGTTCGCGCACCGCGAGCTCGAGGTCACGGTACTTCCCATCGACAAGGTCGGTCCGGAGCAGATCGCCGCGGCCGACGTCATGGTGATCGGCACCTGGGTCGAGGGTCTGGTGGTGGCGAAGGTTCGTCCCGCGCGCGCGATGCGCTCGTGGCTCGAGAAGCTGCCGCCGCTCGGTGGTCGTCGCGTGGGCGTGTTCTGTACCTACGGGGTCAACCCGCGCGGCGCACTCGAGGAGATGCGCGAGCGTCTCGCGGGCAAGGGCGCCGTCGTCATCCGTGAGAGCGCCTTCGGACCCCAGCAGTTGCGTGGCACCTCGCCGAGTGGCCCTCGCGAGTTTGCCGGTCAGCTGGTGGCCCTGCTCAAGGACGAGGCCAGGGTGCGAGTGATCGCGCGCTGACTAGCCCTCTTCGAGGGCTCGGGCGAAGCGTCGCAGCAGCGAGCGCACCGTCGAGCGAGCGACGCGAGCCAACAGCGCGTCGTCGAGCACCTGGCCGGCGCGGCCCAGTGGCGGTCGGTAGTTGCCGCTCAGCGTGACCTCGGTGCGGTCCGGATCGAGCTCCACGAGCCGCAGCGTGCCCTCGAGGCGTGGAAACAGGCCCGAGGGACCGGTGGCCTCCCAACGCAGGGGGATGATCAGGGCGTCATCGCCCTTGACCGGGCTGCCCAGGTGCACGGCCACGGTCTTGGTCAGCCAACTGGGCCCGCCCGGACCCACCCGCACGAGCAACTCCTCGCCCTCGGCGCGCGCCGCCTCGAGGTGGGGCACCATCCACGATCCGCCCGATTCGAGATGCTCGGCGATCCGGGCCACCGAGAGCTCGACCTGCACCGAATCAGCCACCTCGACACTGTGGGTGTCGGGGCGACGGTGGCCCACCACCGCGTAGGTGCCCGCCACGATGGCCTGGTCTCGTTCGACCAGGGTGGCGAGCGTCGTGGTGGCGAGCTCCGCCTTCAGCGCGGCGGTGGCCGCCGTCCAGGTCTCGTGCAGCGGGCACACCGTCTCCCAGTGGCAGGGCTCGTCGCCGAGCACGCAGGTGTCGGACTCCAGCGCTCCTTCGCCGGCCTCGACGACTTCCAGCAGGGTGACCTCGGCCGGGGGTCGCGAGAGTCGGTAGCCGCCGTTGGCGCCGAAGTAGGAGGTGGCGATCCCGGCCTGGACGAGGTCGCCCAGAATCTGGGAGACGAAGGTGCGCGGGATGCCCATCTCGAGTGAGACCTGGCGCAGCTTCTTGGGCGAGGGGGCGTCGAAGCTGTTGGCCAGACAGATCGCGGAGCGTACGACGTAGTCGCCGCGCTTGGAGAGCTTCAACTTCATCTGCGTAGATTACCGGCTCACTACACATTGTGCACTGGTGTTGGTTGAGCGCGACGGCGCGAGCACGTCAGCCCAGGTGCGCGAGCCAGTGGTCGATGCGTCCTGGTGGAACGCGCCGCTCGCGAAGTGCCGCGGCCCGATCTGATCCGCTTTTGCATTTGTCCACCACGTGCGCCATGGTGGGAGATGTGGTGCTGGCGCGTCCGGGGGCGCGGTGATCAGATCAAGATCGCCGCTTCGGGCGCGAAGAGCTGGCACTGAGAGGAGCGGGCCATGGTCCAGCTCGAGACTGGTTCGTTGTCGCCTACTTGGACCGCGCGATACGCGACGCGAGGCTCGCTCGCTGGTGCGCCGCCGCACCCGCACTCATCACCTCGACGGATCTGTTTGACAATGTGAAAAGGAGATCAACATGAAAGCAGTGCAATACACGAAATTCGGTGCGAGTCCCGAGGTAGTGGACATCGACAAGCCCACCCCCGGACCGGGTCAGGTCCTGTTGAAGATGACCGCGGCGGGTTTGTGCCACTCGGACATCTTCTTGATGAATCTTCCCGAGAGCCAGTACACCTTCGGGCCGCTGCCCCTGACGCTCGGCCACGAGGGCGTGGGCACCGTCGCCGAGTTGGGCGCCGGTGTGGACAGCGTGAAGATCGGTCAGCACGTCGCCGTGTACGGGCCGTGGGGGTGCGGGGTGTGCCGTCAGTGCGCCTCGGGACACGAGAACTACTGCACGCGTGCCACCGAACTGGGCATCATGGCGCCGGGACTCGGCAGTCCCGGGGCGATGGCCGAGTACATGGTGGTTGACGACGCGCGCCACCTCGTGGACATCGGTTCGATGAACCCCGCCACCACCGCGCCGCTCACCGACGCGGCCCTGACGCCCTACCACTCGATCCGACCGAGCCTGTGGAAGCTCGGCGCGGGCAGCACGGCCGTCGTTCTGGGCGCGGGCGGACTGGGCCACGTGGGCATCCAGATCCTGCGGGCCCTGAGTGGGGCGCGCATCATCGCCCTCGACGTGGACGAGGCGAAGTTGCAGCTCGCGAAGGACTCGGGTGCCGACGTGACCATGCTCTCGAGCGACTCCGACGTGGTGGCGCGCGTGGCCGAGATGACCGGGGGCCGCATGGCCGAGGGCGTCTTCGACTTCGCCGGCTTCCAGTCCAGCGTCGACCTCGCTCGCCAGCTGGTCGGGGTGGGCGGCGACCTGCGCATCGTCGGACTCGGAATGGGCGGGGTGACGATGCCCGTGGGCTTCTTCGTCACGCCCTTCGAGGCCACGGTCGGCGTGACCTACTGGGGCTATCGTCAGGAGCTTTACGACGTCATCGAACTCGCGCGCGAGGGCAAGATCCACGTGCACGTGGAGAACTTCTCCATCGACGACGCCCCCCTGGCGTACGAGAAGTTGCACCAAGGGACCCTGACGGGTCGCGCGGTGGTGGTCTTCTAGTCACGCGGCCGGGTGCCGGGCGGTCGAGATCGACCGCCCGGCACCCGGGCCGCTCCGAGCCGATTGGACGCGACACTCGGGTCTTGCGCAGCGGTACCAAGGAATTCACCCAGACTTTCCTAGTATGGGGTCGTGCTCATGGAACTCAGTTACACCATCGTCGCCGTTCACCCGCTGCGGCCCAGCGCACGGCCATGACCAAGATTCTGGTGGTCGAAGACGACGCGCAGATGATCGCGCTGCTCGAGAAGTACCTCAGCGGCGAGGGCTACGAGGTGATCGTTGCCGGCAACGGCGCCGATGCCATCACCGCCGCGTCGCTCAAAGAGCCCGA
>DATKTZ010000059.1:0-17546 GCA_035530815.1 Acidimicrobiales bacterium | reverse complement strand
TTCCTAGGTCGCTCAACTCACGATTGTTGAATGCGAACGTGCGTTCATTCACGTAGTTCAGCGTGTGCTTAGGAGCGTTATGAGTGTAAGTGCCCTTCCAGGCACGCTTGTAGAGATTCCAAAAACTCTCAATGCTGTTGGTGTGGACATCACCATTCACGTATTCGTATTCGCTGTGACGTACGGACTTGTGCTGAAAATCCTTCGCGAGTCCAACGTACGTGCGAGCCTGATCGGTATACACAGTCGCGCCGGACTCGACCCAAGCGCGAACATTGGCTTGAATTGTCTTGCTACTGACAACATCGACTACGGCCGCAGTGAGTTGGCCGCCACGCTCTAATGCACCCTGAATCGCTACTTTGTCTGTCCCGCCGGTTCCGTGAATCTTGCGGGCACGCTCAGACCTGTGCATGTTCTTACCGAGTCCACCGACGTAAGTCTCGTCCACCTCTACGGTGCCGCTCAACTTCTGAAAGGTTCCCGAAGCCATAGCCAAGCGAATACGGTGATTCATAAACCATGCAGTCTTTTGGGTGACACCAAGCGCGCGGCCCAATTCATGTGAAGAGATTCCGTTTTTCGAGTTGGCGATCAGCCAAATCGCGGGAAGCCACCTGTCAAAGCCGAGTGACGAGTCCTCAAAGATGGTTCCGACTTTGATACTGAATTGACGCTTACAGCCCTTGCACTTCCAAATCTTCCGAGTAGTCAGAAATGAAGTTTCATCGTATCCGCAACGCGGGCAAACAATGGCACCATCGGGCCAGCGAAGACCCTTCATAAACTCGAAGCAACGCTCGTCATCTGCAAAGTATCGGATAGCCTCAATGAGGTTGGTGGGCTGCTTTTCTGTCATCTTGGTCATGCATTAAGTATCTCAGACGGGTGTGACATGTATATCAGTCCCCTGCCTAGCCATCGCCAGTCTCGCACATGCGGGGGAGAATTCCAAACACGACTGGTAGAATATCCGTATGCCACGCAACGCCTTCGATGGCTACGACGAGCCAGTCAACATTGACATGGAGCCCGAAGAGGCGTTGAAGTTGCTGCTTACCAATTCCGCATCGGGACTATCTAGCTCTGCGGAGCCTGAAGTTCAACCCACGGAAGAATTACCCATTGAGACTCTGGGATAGAGACAAATTCCTCTGTGTCGTTGAAACGAAACTTGATCGTCAGAATTTTTCCGACGTATGGTAACGGATCGCCGCCCAGTTCGTCGTTTGACACAAGCATGCGGAGCGTGTTGCCGGACACCCGCTGGTTCACAATTTCGGTCACATCTTTCATGGTCATCCCCATGCCGTAACGAGCTTCGATTATCTCCAAGCCACCTTTCGGCGCAACTACACGGACTAGAAAAGCCTGGTTTCTACTACCCACTGCCGCCATCAACATCGCGCCCTCTGGCAGCGTGATCGAGCTCGACGGACTGGGGGGAACATTAAGGACAAAGGGCCACCGAAAGTGCTCTCCCACTTTCTCTATCCACCCCGCTACCCTGGGGTGACTCCCGAGCGACCACAACAAAATCGCCATGCAAAGGGCGCAGACGCCCCAAAGGAAGTGCTGGACGAAACCGAGTCCCAGTAAGGCCGTAGTCAGGATCGTCAGCACGATCTGACCCGTACCTTTGTGTTTCCATTCTCCTGGGGTTGCCATTCGGATACCCTATCCCGCGTTGGGTTTGCCATGTTACACGTCACCGAGTAGCCACTCGCGGTGACACCCGCCAGTGGTCCTATCGTCAAAGGGGAAAGGAGCTCCATGTGCGGTCGCGTCGCCCTCTTTAGTCCCCCCGCGCGCCTCGCTCGGCTGCTGGACGCCGCGCTGGCGGCAGGCATCGAACCCGAGGGTCACCCGAGTTGGAACGTCGGTCCCCTCCAGCACCTCTACGCCGTGCACCACCACGACACGGCGCGGATCCTCGACCGCTACCGCTGGGGTCTCGTGCCGAGTTGGTCGAAGGATCCCTCCATCGCCAACCGGCTCTTCAACGCCCGAGGCGAGACGGTCGCCCAAAAGCCATCGTTTCGCAGCGCCTTCGCCAAGCGACCCTGCGTGGTGCCCGTCGACGGCTTCTACGAATGGGACCACCGAACCGGACACGACAAGCAGCCTCACTACTTCATCCGGCGCGACGAGCAACCCCTGCTCCTGGCCGGACTCTACGAGTTCTGGCGCGACCCCGCGGCGCCGAGCGAGAGCCCAGCCCTGCAGACGTGCACGGTCATCACCACCGAGCCGGGCGACGACATGGACGAGCTGCACGATCGAATGCCGGTCATACTCGAGCTCGACGACGTGGACCAGTGGCTCAACGTGCACGACTACGCGCCCGAGGAGCGGGCGCTCCTCCTGCGCCCGACCCCCGCGGGCACGCTCACGCACTACGGCGTCGATCGCGCGGTGGGCTCGATCCGCAACGACGGGCCGCAACTCATCGAACCGGCGGAGGCGCCCGGTCTCTTCTAGTGCTAGACCGAATTTGTCGATAGGAGTACGTTGTGAGCGCGTTCGAGCCCCCCAGCGGAGCGGACCACGAGCCCGGTGTCCCGCGAACCGAACAGGGACGTGTCGGTGGCGTGCCCTACGACCTTCGTCGTCCGACACTCGCCAAGACCCGGTCGCGGTACTGGAACCCCGACGACCCGCGACTGCTCACGCCCAAGGTCTTTGGCGTTGGCTGGACCATCAACCTCTACTGGCTGGCGCATCCCGGTCGGTGGCGACGAGTCCGCCGCCATATCCCCTGACGGCTGTCGACGCGCCGCGTCGGGGGTGCTGCAACGACGCGCATTGGTGACCTTGGACCCTGACGGGGCCCCGGGGCCCGTGCCACGCTGAAGGATGGAGGCGCGACATGCCCCACAACGACGAGCAAGGCGAGAGGTCGCTGCCGGTGTCGGCGGGGTCTGGGGCAAGCGGCGACGGACTCTCGGATGCCGAGGCACTACGGCGACGCTCCCAGAGTGGTCCCAACAAGATCCCCGAGCACCGCGCGACCCCGGTGTGGCGCCGGTTCGCACGGCAGTTGGTGCAGTTCTTCGCACTGATGCTCTGGGTCGCCGGAGTCCTCTCGTTCGCGGTGGGCGAGCCAGCGCTCGGCATCGCGATCTTCTCGGTGATCGTCATCAACGCGACCTTTGCCTTCGCCCAGGAGTTCCGGGCCGAGCGAGCCGCACAAGGATTACGAGACCTGTTGCCACGACGCGCAACGGTCATCCGCGAGCGTGTTCGCCGCGAGATCGACGCTGCGGACCTGGTCGTGGGCGATCTCGTGGTGCTGCGCTCGGGTGACCGCATCTCGGCGGACATGACCGTGCGTCAGTCACAGAATCTCTCGATCGACACCTCAATGCTGAGTGGCGAGAGCGTACCGAACGCAACGCAAGTTGGCGACCCACTCTTCGCTGGCTGTTTCGTTGTCGGGGGTGAGGCCACGGCGGTGGTCGAGGCGGTGGGGGCGCACACGCGTCTCGCCGCCATCAGCAGCCTCACTCAGCGCGAGCACCGGCCGCGGAGTCCGCTGGAGCATGAGCTAGGTCACGTCGTGCACGTCATCGCGCTGATCGCGGTGGCGGTGGGGGTGAGTTTCTTCGTGCTCTCGCTCCTGATCGGGGCGTCGGTGCGTGACGGATTCCTCTTCGCGGTCGGCGTGACCGTGGCTCTGGTGCCCGAGGGCCTGCTGCCGACGGTGACGCTGTCGCTCGCCGTGGGCGCCCAAACAATGGCACGCCACCACGCCCTCGTTCGCCGTCTGGAATCGGTCGAGACACTTGGTTCGACAACGTTCATCTGCGTCGACAAGACCGGAACGATCACGCACAATCAGATGTCGGTGATCGAGGTTTGGATGCCGTCGGGGTCCGCAACGATCGCGGGGGTGGGCTACGAGCCGACCGGCACAGTGAGCGCCCTCGAGGCACCGCGCGCTGCGCTGAGTGAGCTCGCGCGCGCCGGCGCGCGCTGCTCGCAAGACCGCGCCGTCGAGCGCAACGGCCAGTGGATCCCCGACGGGGACCCGACCGAAGCAGCGCTTTTTGCGCTCGCTCGCCGCGTCGGCGTCGACGTCGATGCCGACGTGGCGTCATCCCCGCTGGTGCGCCAGATTCCCTTCGACGAGCATCGGCGAATGATGTCGGTGATCATTGACGGACAGGTGCTCGTGAAGGGGGCGCCCGAGAACGTCCTGGCGCGCAGCGCGAGGTGCGAAGGGGCCCAACACGCGCTCGAGCAGATGACGCGCCGGGGGCTTCGCGTACTCGCCGTGGCGGCGCGCCCGCTCGGATCGAGCACGCCCGACGCATCGGCGTCGCAACTCGAGAGCCAGCTGAGACTCCTCGGGTTCGTGGGCATCGAGGACCCCCCGCGCGAGGGCGTGCGCGAGGCGCTGGTCGAGTGCCGCGCCGACGGCATCAGAGTGGCCATGCTCACCGGGGACAATCCCGAGACAGCCCGGGCCATTGCCCAACAAGTTGGGCTCATTCCCGAGGGCGGCCTCGTGGTGATCGGCGCCGACCTGCCCTCGGACGCGGCGCTACTTGGAGCGATGCTCGACCGCGAGGACGGCGTCGTCATCAGTCGCGTAACACCGGAGGACAAACTGCGCATCGCCCTCGCGCTGCAACAGCGCGGTCACGTGGTGGCGATGACGGGTGACGGCGTAAACGACGGGCCGGCTCTGCAGGCCGCGGACATCGGCGTGGCAATGGGTGAAAACGGAACCGACGTCGCACGCGCCGCGGCAGACCTGGTGCTGTTGGACGACAACTTCACCACGATCTTCGCAGCGGTGCGTCACGGTCGCATCACCTTCTCGAACATGCGCCGCTTCCTCACGTACCACCTCGTGTCCAACGTGGCGGAGCTGACACCCTTCGTGATCTGGGCGCTGTCGGGGGGTCGCTTCCCCTTGGCCCTGGGCGTCCTGCAGATCCTGAGTTTCGACGTGGGAAGCGACATCCTCCCGGCGTTGGCCCTGGGCGTCGAACACGGGCCGGCCGTGCTCCACCAACCCCTGAGTGGACGCCACCTGATCGATCGACAATTGCTGACGCGGGTGTTCGTGGTGCTGGGACTCTCGGAGTCCGTCCTCGAGATGACGGCCTTCACCCTGTCGCTCGTCGCCCTCGGCTGGCTCCCCGGCCACGCGTTTCCCGACGGCGCGGCACTACGTGCGGCCTCGGGCAGTGCCTTCGCCGCCGTCGTCATGGGTCAAATCGGCGCCGCCTTCGCGTGTCGCAGTTCGTCGCGCTGGCCGGGACGACTCGGGTGGACGTCCAACCGCCTCCTGATCGTCGGCGTCGCCGTGTCGCTCGGGTTGCTCGCTACGCTGCTCTTCGTGAAGCCGCTGGCCTCACTGCTGGGGCAGGGTCCGCCGCCGCTGGTGGGCTGGGTCGTCGCGTTCGCGAGCCCCCCGATCATGCTCGGCGTCGATGCGCTGCACAAGCGAGTGCGTCGGCGCTTCGTGGTCACTGAGCAACCTCGGACCTTCACGGTGCTCGCGGGTGCGCATCGCGTTCCGCCCGCGTGACCGGCCCCGCAGGCCTTCACCGCTCGCGCGGTCCCGAGGTGAGACGAGCGCACAAAACGAAAACCCCGAGTGACCAGTGAGCCGAAACTCGCCAGCCCCTCGGGGTTTCCGAAGGCACGTCGCCCCGTGGCCCGTGTCGGACAGGCCACCGTTTGACGGCGGGTACTTCACGTCATTCGTCGTGCGAACAGCGGACCGAACTCCGCTGCCCGGTGGAGGCTCCGTTCCTCTTGCGAGGCCCCTTACCTCTCCGTCGGTTTCCCCTTGCGGTTCCCCCGATCGTCGACCGGTACTACGTGAACTACGAGGATCACTGTGCCAGAGTGGCGAGGGTCACGTAGGGAAAAATTGGCAATTGACATACTTTTGCCCAGTAATTGTGCTAGTTATCCACCGATTTCGGTCGCAACGCGGCATCTTTCAACCAGTAAAGCGCATGTTTTCCACAGGCTGCGGTGATTCGGGGATTCCCCCGTGCGCGTGCGCGGCTCCCCAACGCGCGCGCCGGCCGAGTAAGGGCTCTCGCGGGCCGGTCAAACACTTCGAAATTCAATTTCCAAAGAGACATGGGAAGACCGATCAACGCGAACCTTTTCGATGGATGACCGCACGGCGCAATGTGGCCCCCAAGGAAGAACCGCGTGGTCGAGACGCTCATAGTCCGTGCGCTACGCCCAAGGAAGCGGTGGTAAAATTCCTGTCAAAAGCCAGGATTTTGAGTATTTTGGCCCTACCCCTTCGGCCGCTGTCGGACCGATGCTGGCAATACTCGCCCGTGACGCAGGGCCAAGAGCGAGCGTAGCCTCAGGAGCGGACATGGACCAGAACATCCGACTTGGCAAGATCCGCGGCATTCCCATAGGCGCCAACTGGAGCGTGCTGGTCATCTTCCTTCTCGTCGCCTGGGAGCTATCTGATCTCATACTGCCCACCTACCACCCCAACGCCGCCACCGCCACGTACTGGGTCGTGGGTGTGGCGACCACGTTGCTCTTCTTCGCCTCACTGCTCGCCCACGAGGCCTCGCACGCGCTGGTCGCCAGGCGAAACGGCGTCGGGGTGCGCCGGATCACGCTGTGGCTCTTCGGTGGCGTCTCAGAACTCGAGAGCGACGCCCTCACGCCGGGCGCGGACTTTCGCATCGCCATCATGGGGCCGCTGGTCAGCTTCGTGCTGTCGGGTGCGTTCGCGCTGCTCACGGTCGTTCTGCACTCGAGCGGCTACGGCGTGGTGGTCTCCGCCTTGGGGTGGCTGGCGTGGATGAACCTGATGCTCGGCGTCTTCAACCTCGTGCCGGGGGCACCACTCGACGGAGGACGGGTCCTGCGCTCCATCCTGTGGCAGCGAAGTGGCGACCGGGTGCGCGCCGCCACGAGCGCGGCGCACGCCGGGCAGGTGGTGGGCTACATCCTCGTCGCGCTGGGCCTTTGGGAGATCCTGGTACTGGGCATCTTCGGCCTGTGGTTCGTCTTCCTTGGCTGGTTCCTCCTCTCGGCGGCGCGCTCCGAGGAGAGCTCGGTCGTGATGCGCTCGTCGCTAAGCAACGTTCACGCTCGCGACATCATGACGAGCGATCCGGTCACCTTCGCCGCCACGACCACCGTGGCCGACCTACTCGAGAGCCACCTGCACCAGCACCGCTTTGGCACGTACCCGCTGGTGGACGCGGACGGACAGTTCGTGGGCCTCACCACCATCGCCCGGATCCGCCAGGTGCCACCCGATCGACGCGCGCAGACTCAACTCATCGACGTCGCCGAACCACGGGCCAGTGTGCCGATGGCTCGTCCCAACGAGGCGCTGCCGGACGTACTGCAGCGGATGCAGCTCTCGCCCGACGGGCGCGCCCTGATCCTCGACGACGCGGGCCAACTGGTGGGCATCATCTCGCCCAGCGACGTCGCGCGCTACGTGCAGCTCAACATGATTCGTTCCCAAGGTCTGGTCAAGCGACGAAGCTGATCCGTTCGAGAACGGACCGCGAGCCGCGCACGCGCCGGTAGGTTGGTTCGATGAGCACCGCCAGGGATCTGACGTCGACGCGCGACCACGAGGTCGCGGCGCCGAGGTCGAGTTTTCGCGGCGACATCCAGGGCCTGCGCGCGCTCGCGGTGCTGCTGGTCGTGCTGGCGCATGCGGGCGTCCCACACTTCGCGGGCGGCTACATCGGCGTCGACGTGTTCTTCGTCATCAGCGGCTACGTGATCACCGGGCTCCTGCTGCGCCAGCCCACCACGTCGCTCACGAGAAACCTGAAGGTGTTCTACGCACGGCGCATTCGCCGGATCATCCCCGCCGCCACCTCGGTGCTCGTCGCCACGGTCATCGCCACGTACCTCTGGCTCGGCCCCTACACGGGGGTTACCTTGTTGAGCGACGTGCGTTGGGCGTCGCTCTTCGCGGCGAACTGGCACTTCATCGCGAACAGCAGCGGCTACTTCATTCCCGGCGTGCCACCGTCGCTGGTCACCCACTACTGGTCACTCGCGGTCGAAGAGCAGTTCTACATCGTCTTCCCACTCCTCGTGTTCGGCCTCGGCGCGCTCGTCGGCGTGCGGCGTCGGCGCGTCGCGCTGACGATCACTCTCGCCCTCGCTGTCATCGTCTCGTCGTGGTGGTCGATCCACCTGTCGAACGTCAACGCGGTCCAGGCCTACTACTCGCCCTTCACCCGTTTCTGGGAGCTGGCCCTGGGCGGTCTGCTGGTCCTCGCACCGCGGGCCTGGACCGAGCGCTCTCCGCGAACGAACGCGGTGCTGGGTTACCTCGCCCTCGTGGTCATCATCGTCGCCGCGACGCGTTTTGGCGACACCAGCGTGTACCCGGGCTCGTTGGCGTGGTGGCCGTGTGGCGCGACGGCAGTGCTGCTGTGGACTGGTCAGAGCCGGGCGAAGTTGAACTCGTCCGCGTGGCTCGCCAGTGCACCGCTGCAGTACGTGGGTAACGTGTCCTACTCGTTCTACCTGTGGCACTACCTGTGGCTGATGTTGCCCCTGCAGTACGCCACGACGCCGATGGCACCGCTCTCGCGGGTGCTGCAGGTGCTGGGCGCGTTCGCCTGCGCGGTGATCTCCTATCACTTCTTCGAGAATCCAATTCGCCATTCCAAATGGCTTGATCAGAAGCCATATCGCGCCGGTGTGCTGCTCGTGGGCTGCCTAGCGGTCACCTGGGGCGTCACCTTCATCTACGCCGCCGCGTAGGCGCCAGGTCGCCTACTTGGTGAAGTTCATCGGGTACCGGGCGGTCGCCGGGAGTCCGTAACGCGCGCGCATCTCATTGATGACGTAGGTGGCCAGCACGTTCTGGCCAACCGAGGTGAAGTGAATGCCGTCGGACGCGCGAAGCACCTGAGACGTGCCGTTCACCTTGGCGCTGAACTCGAACTGCCCGTGGGCGTTCGCGAAGTACTTCCACGTCGGCAGAAACGTCACGTTGCGCTTGGTGCCAGCCACCTTGGCGAAGGTCGAATTGATGATCTGCATCCCCTGGCGATAGCCGTTGGGGTACATGATCGGCATGCCGACCCACAACACGGCACAGTGCTGGGCGACCGCTTCGTTCATCATCGTGGCGACATCCTCTGAGTACTGTCGCACCCACGTTGACGAACCGAACGGCGCGGCGTGCCCGTTGACATTCATGCCCTGTTCGTCGTTGCCCCCGAGTAGCACGACGAGCAGCTGGGGGTGGTACTGAGAGAGGAAGAGCTTGAGGTGCCGCGGCCAGCTGTAGTACCACGAGTTGGCGAGTCCGGTGATCGACTTGCCCTTCTGAATGAGATTGATGTGCCTGGAATCCTGCAGTTGCCACGCGAGTCCGCCGCCCATGTCGGTGCCGAGCGAATCACCGATGACCAGTACGTTGAACTTCCCGTCGCGGCGCGCGGTGAGGGGCTCGGGCACCGTCGTGGTCGTCGTGGGTCGGCTCGTGCGCGACGTGGCGGTTCGATGCCGAGTACTCGTGGTCTGGCCCGCGTGGGCTGGCTCACTCGTTGCCAATGTCAATACGACGATGGTCGCACAGAGTGCACCGAGGACCCGGCGCAGTCGCGGCACCAACTCGGGTCGAGGTCGGGAGTTCAATTCATCACCTTCGTAGTGCGCACTACTTCGAACCTATCGGACCTCGCGGCGAGCCAAAGCGCGCCCAACGCCATTGAGCGCGACCGAGTCGTCCGTGAGAAGTTGACGGGTGTCCTACTCAGTTGCCGATGCCGGCGAGTGGCTCGCCACCCCACGACCCGCGCTCGCCCCCCACGATCAACGAAACAGTGTCGCTCCACCCCGTGCGGCACCGAGCGGGTCCGGCGAGACCAAACTGGCGACGGTAGGTTGATACCCCCTAGGGTATAGCACTTGAAGTTAAACACGGCGGGGTTCGAGGATCTCGATGAGCCTCGTCACCGGTCAAGAGAGGACGATCATTGTGTGCAGGCGCATCAAGTGCTCCAAGTGTGGGCGACCGACGTGGGCGGGCTGTGGTCAGCACGTCAACCAGGTGCTGGCGGGTGTACCCAAGTCCAAGCGCTGCAACTGCGCCGAGACGGGCTTGGATTCGAAGATCAAGAAGGCACTCACCGAAGGCTGGCTGGGCCGGTTCTTGGGGAGTTGACTTCTGTCTTCGACAGTCCGTGGTGCTTGCGGGCGGCGAATTTCAATCTCAATTACGGTGCACGCACCACAGTCTCAATACCCGCTCCAACGGTCACCGTGTAGAACTCAGAGTCTTGTTGCGGCTCAACCTCGGTGATTCGCACACCATCGTCGAGATGGAGCGCACTGCTACTCCAGTGTCACCGCGTCGAACATCACCACCGGATCATTCAGCGATACGACCATCGTCGGCGACATGAGACGGTGCGACTCCTCGCTGAGACGCACCACGGTGCCCCACGCGGCGAAACCTATCGCGTGAGGTGCGAAGGACATCGGTCCCTCGACGATCTTCACTTCGACAACCCCGGCACCCTTCATCGACAATGCTGATTCCTGCATTCTCTCCATGGCCAACTCGCGAGCCGAGTACATCGCCTCGGTGTAATTGGTCAGCTCGACGTTCTGGGACTGCTGGGCGAGCGCCATGCCCACCGTACGACGCGGTGCGTACACGAAACTCGCTCCGGTGGCGAGGCCGCGTGGTTCCCATCCCGCGAGCATGAGCCGCGAGAAGTCCCGGGCGGAGAGGTCCGAGACGAAGACCTGATCGGCACCGAGGGCCCCGGCACCGGCCGGTCGCACGGCGGTGCCCAGCAGGGACACCTCGGTGTGACTGGGATGGACCGATCGTTCGATGGCCACGCCGACGACCCCGTGCGCGCCCACGGCCGCGGCGTCGTGGTGAATCCGATTGATCGCGTTGGCGAAGGCGTGCGCGTGCGCCTCGGTGGCGGTGGCGATCTCACCCTGTCCCCAACTCCACAGACCCGCGGGCGTAGAGAAGGCGGAGTAGCCGCTTACCAACTCAACCGGCTCCCAACCAATGGCGTGGAGATTCAACTCCTCGTCCATCGTGAGGTCCGACGTCGTCGACGCACCACGGTCCGCGCGCGGTGTCGTGGTCGCGACCGCGTGGCGCACCAGTGCAGCGAGGTCGCGAGCACCACCCGGGATGTTCGCGGCGCTCACGAGAGGCGTACCGTCGGCTGAGGCGTGGCCAACGCCTGGAAAGCGCCTACGCGACGAAGTCGGTTGCCGCGCAGTAGTGCCTGGATCTCGAGATCGCCGCGTTCGTACTCGTGCTCAACCACGCGAAGTTGCACGCCGTGCAGTTCGTCGCCGTGCAGTTCGTCGCGTGCGTTGGCGCGCACGAGTTCGCGCACCTGGCCGTGGGCGCGAACCGTCTGCTCGATCTCGACCGCTCCGACACCGGGCGACCATCCGCCCAGCCCGCCACCACCCATGAGGTACTCCGTGATGCAGTAGGCCCAGACCCGGACCGAGGCGATCGTAGCCACGACCGAGACCGGCGCGAAGCCTGCTTCAAAGGACTTCGCGAGGCGTTGACCCGCGAGGTAGGTGGTCCAGGGAGCTGTCGTCGGCGCGGGGGCGCCCGCCACGCGCACGGCGGTGCCGCGCACGTGGTACTCGATGACGCCGGCGCCGACGAGGGTGGTCTCACTGTCCAGCACTCCGACGACGCCGTGCGCGCCAAGGGCCGTGGCTTCGTCGAGCATGCGCGCGAGGGCCTTGGAGAAGCCCTCGCGCCACGACTGTTCGATCCAGCGCTGTTCGTAGTTCTGACCCCACATCCGGTGCTCGCCCGACACCATGCCGTGAGGGCACTGGTAGTTCTCGACGTAGCCGCCCTGAGCGGTGAACGGAGAGAGATTTCGCTGCAGGCCCACGGCGTAGTTGCTGGACTGCATCGCGCAAAAGCCCTGGACCAGGCCCACCGGCTCGAGCCCCATGGTGAGACAGGCGGCGAAGTCGGACACCGAAAGCCCCGAGGAGAAGCCCGGCGCGCTCGACGCGGGGCGGTCGCTAGACGAACTGGTCATCAGTTGTCGAGCGAGATGATGGTCGTCGGTGCAACAAGGGTGACGGGACTGTCCGTCTTGGTGACCGCGGTGCCGAGCGCGAGGAACTCAATCGTGTGCGAACCCCACTGGTGCGACTTCTCCTCGAGGCGCACCCCGACGATGCCGCTCGCGCCAAGGCGGTTCGACTCGTCCTGCATTCGCGTCATCGCGAGTTCACGTGCCTCGTAGAGCGCCTGGGTGAAGTTGGGCAACTCGACGTTCTGACCCGTCGAACCGAGAGTCTGTCCCAGCCCACGATGGGCGATGTGATAGACGCAAGTCCCCATGACGAGCCCCTGGGGGGCGTAGCCGGTCTGGGCGAGCGTCCAGAAGTCCTGACCCGAGAGGTCGGAGGTGAAGGGTTTCCCGAGCTTGTTGCGACGCGACACGCCGTCTTCGGCCTTCACTGCGGTGCCCACGGCAATGAACTCCGCCGCGTCCTTGCCCCACTCGTAGTAATTCACGTCGAGGCGCACGCCGACGACGCCGTCGGCGCCGAGCTCCGCGGCCTCTTCCTCCATGCGGGTCATCGCGAGTTCACGGGCGTTGTACATCGCCTCAGTGAGTTTGGTCATCTCCTGGCTCTGACTCCACTTACGGGTCTGGATCCCGGTGTGATAGATCGACGAACCCATGACCAGGCCGACCGGGTGAAACCCCGCCTCTTTGACGAGGAGGAACTCGTTCACCGAGAGGTCGGACGTGAAGAGTCCGTGCTCGAGCTCCTCGAGGCGATGTTCGGTGGCCTCGGGGAGGTCATTGACGTGGTCACTCATTGTTGTCCTCCGATAACGAGGTGCTCGAGGGCCCGACGGGCCTTATCGCTCCTCACTGCTTCGTCGGCGAGGGTCGCCACGAGTCGAGATATCCATTCGTCGGTGTCGAGGGACTCGCTACGAATCCGAATTCCCCCGGACAGGTGCGCCACCGAGCATCGAAGTCGTGCACCATCGAGGGCCGCCTCGAAGTGTTCGTCACCCAGCATGATCTGGACCGACGCGATGGCGTCCGACTTTCGAAAGCGTCCACCCGCGAACGTGGTGTGGAGTCGATCACCCAGCGCGTCGGCCAAGCCGATGGCGAGGGCCCGCAACAGTGCCTGGACATCGGTACCATTCGCCCGCAGCGTCGCCGCCGCGAGGGCGAGGTCGTACGAGTCGTCATCAGGAGCCACGCGGCGACCTTACCTCGCGATCCACGGCGCCACCCGTCGCCCGACCTCTGCTCGGAGAAGATGGCATCGGGTTCAGCGAGCGGGTCGAGAGCCGCGACATCACCGACCGTGGCCCGGGCGCGATCGTGATCGCGCCACCGAAGCAAAACGGTACGTCGCAGTCCGGACGGCTCCCTCTACCGGTCTCATGCCGTCACTCGGATCGGTGCGAGACGCGTTCGACAATACGATGCTGGTGCCCTTCCAGTCGAGCCCGCAGATCGAGCTCCTGGACCACAAGAGGTGAATGGCCCGGCTCGAACTGCCAAACGCCATGTTCGAGCACATCAAAGCCCTCGGCAGTCGACAGCAGCGTCACTCGAGTCTTGGCTACGTCTCACGGGTCGAGATCGAGGCAACGCAACGAAAGGGGCAAACCGCCTGACCTCGGGGCCGAACGAGGTCAGATTCTCCTGGGCAAGTCATGCCGTCGAGCAAAGCGGGGACGGAGCGGGCCTAGAGCCTTCGTAACCGAGCCCGCATGGACCTTCTCCTCGAGCTGGTGCGCCTGCACATCAGCAAGGTGGTCCCTCGGGACATGTGCTCCACGAATATCGGCAAGCACGTGAAAGCAAATGGGGCAAGACCTGCGACAACCCTCAAACGGTGAGATCCTCTGGGGACTTCCAGTCGTCGACCGTGGGCTGTCCTGACTACCCGATGAAAAAGCCTTCTTTCAGTGGGCCACCGGCCTCACCAAGAACAGTCTCGCTTCTGCTGACCAGATGAGCAACCCGCCCAGTGGCCACGGCCTCTCGATGAGCCAATAGCAGTTCCTTGGCCAGTACAGCGTCCGCCGATCGCAGTTGGCGCACAACCCACTTCCCGCGACCTTGCCAACTGCCCCTCAAGCTCAGAGCAAGTTCGGCAGTCATCAGCAGTACCTGCCCGGCTACAGCGTCACGTTCATCTGGGTCACTGGCTCCGACAAGGTCTTCCAAAGCATCGGTGAGTGCGTACCTTCGTTGCTCCAACTGTTCTGTCGTCCATGGTTCAGGACCTTGAGCAACCCAGCGTCTCGCCTGCGCTTGAGTGGTCTCAGTCTCCGGACCGGTCAGTGCGACACCCGTGGCCAGCATGTGGGCCAGCGTGCAGCGGCCCTCGGAGCGTTCTCGCTCGAACCAATACAACTGTGAGTCGGAGGTGTGGACGAATAGTTCGACCGGGATCTCTTCGACCCGTATGGTTTCGCGGTAAGGAGCGGGTGGCCCATCGAGCAGGACGACAATGTCAAGGTCACTCGTGGCGGTGGCGGTCCCATCCGCGGAACTTCCCGCAAGCACAGCCACAAGGGCGTCGGGGAACCGGTCAGCAACTATCGACCTGGCCGACTCCAAGGCATTGATGCGCGACCGAACGCCTTCATTGTTGTACGGCGCACCTGGTTGTCCAGCGTCGTTCATGGTGAAGACTGTACATACGAGCGATTGGCAAGGGTGACGAGACCAGCCCTCGATCTTTCGACGGCTCGCCGCTGACAATCGACCCGGACGTCTTACGGATCGATTCAAGGACTGCACATGGGAATGAGCTCCATCTCGGCGTAAAGATGCTGGTCACGGCGCCATAGGGAGATGCCTCCAACGTCCGACTCGTGAAGAGATGCGCAGGTTTTCGTTCGTGAGCGCTGACGCGCTGGAGTTGGCGTTCGTTGCACTCGTCGCCCTACTTCGGCGAGTGCCAGCGGACGCTGACCCAGCTCAACAGCGATGGGCAACATGGCGCTGCCCGCGTCACCGGTTGGCCGAGCGACGACGCACTCGCTCCTGACGCCGCGTGGGCGGCAGGTTCACTTCGTCCGCGGTAACCCCGCCCGCCGGGGGTTCCCTCCGCCGCGATTCGTCGAAGGACCTTGCGAACCGAGCGACTGGGTGAAATGCGCCCGCAGCGCGGGGCCGAGATGCTCGTCCTCAAGACCAAGATCAATGATCGTCTTCAAGTACTCGAGCTTGTCTCCTGTGTCGAAGTAGCGAGCATTCTCAATCTCGTATCCGAGAAGGAAGTTACCGTCATCGATCGAGAGCTGCATCGCATCCTGCAGTGAAAGCTCTTCACCAGGACCAAGTTCGGAGGCACGCTCGCTGAGGCACCCCAGTATCGTCGGCGTGAAGAGGTAACTGCTCACGCTCGCGAGATCCGACGGCGCGTTGGATCGGCCGGGCTTCTCAACGATCGATTCGATCTTCAAGATACCTGGCTCGATCTCCTTGCCCCCTACGTACCCGTAGCGCGTGTAGTCGTCGTCGTCATCCGCACGAATACACGACAGCACTCCGAGGCCCGTTCGCTCGTGGAGGGCGACCATCTGGCTGAATCGCCCGGGAGTAGCGCGGATGAAGTCGTCCCCGAAGGTGTAGATGAAAGGCTCATCACCGATTAGGTGCGCAGCGTTAAGAAGAGGCGTACCGTTGCCGTTCGGACCCTTTTGGCGCATGTAGGCAAAATTTGCCAGGTTGGCGATGTGCTCAACCTCCTTCAACAGCCTCCTTTTGGGACCCTTGAGGGCAACTACAAGCTCCTGGCTCGGCTCCGCGAAGTGGTCCTCGATCGAACGCTTGTGGTATCCGGTAACGATTACGATGTCTTCGATCCCGGCCTCAACGAGCTCCTCGACGATGTACTGAATGATCGGCTTGTCGAGGATCGGCAGCATTTCCTTTGGCATTGCCTTGGTTTGGGGGAGGAATCGCGTTCCGAGACCAGCCGCTGCAATGACAGCTTTGCGTATCAAGTGGATCTCCCGTTCCCGCGAACTCGAACTGCTAGTGATGCACTCAATCTGCCCAATTGCGGCGTCTCTCATGCCACGGTTCTACAATACGGCGCAAACTACCCGGGCTTCCGCTGTCCGGAGGGCAATGACCTCAGCACGAAAGTCGCGGGCCGATCGCCGTGCCAATTCGGTGGACCTTGAGGGCACAATAAGAACCCGCCGCCGATGTCCCGGCCTAAAAAGTGTGAAACCTACTTACGCCCGAATCGTCCTAGGCGAAGGAACCGGAACTTGCCGACCATCCGTTCTGGCGGCGTCCATCCAAGCCTCAACGGCAACCTCGACCTCTTCAACCGCCGCCTGTGGAGTGGAACCGTGTCCCGTGCAGAGCGGTAGATCTGGAATATTGGCAATCCAAATCTGATCTTCGTCGCTCCAAAACACTTCAATCGGATAACTCTGCGTCATCGGCCCTCCTTCAACTTCAAATTGTACTGGCGTATCAAGTTGGCAACCTGTCGAACCTGGTCCAGCTTCGCGTCGCCCTTCTCCACTTGCAGATTTACCAGTTCGATAACGCCCGCCCGAGTAAAAACCCGATGGCTTCCTCGCCCACTAGTCTCACGAAAGTCCAGATCTAACAGAAGTTGGACAAGATCTCCGAAGGCAACATTTCCAACCTCACCGCGCAAAATCCTGGCGCATAGTCGACGTGAGTTCATGGAGTCAACGTAATGAGCGGGTGTCACCGGAGAGATGAAAGTCGACGACGCGGGTCCAATCCCCGTCCGATTCCTATTGAGCTCCTATTGAGCCCACGGAGTGGACCTTGAGGGACACAATAAGAACCAGCAGAACCGACTTCCTCAGGTTGTGCTCATAGACAATACGTACTAAGGTAGTGACATGACGAGACCCGAAGATGACGCAATCGGAAAACTCCTAAAGCGAGCACGTGTCAGCGCTCACCTGTCACAGACCGAAGTTGCACGTCGTGCGGGCGTCGCGCAGAGCGTCGTCAGTGCATACGAGTCTGGCCGCAGGGAACCTTCGGTCTCCACATTTGAACGTCTCGTACGCGCAACGGGGCACCGCCTCGTCCTCAACTTGGAGCGTACAAATGAGTATCCAAGTGGAATCCCAGACACCCCTCTTGGTCGTCGGCTCCGCCAGCGGCGACGCTCCGTACTCGCCTGTGCGGCGCGCCATGGTGCGAGCAACGTCCGCGTCTTTGGCAGCGCCGCACGAGGTGAAGACCAGGCAGAAAGCGACGTCGACTTAGTGGTCGATTTGGATCCTAAGTCAGGACTATTTTCGTTGGAGGCACTGCGCAGGGAACTTTCGGAGATACTTGGAGTCTCTGTCGACGTTGCCCCTTCTGACAGCCTCCGGCCTCGGGTCCGAGAAGTGGTCGAACGCGAAGCCATCCCACTATGAGTTCGCGACACGACGAAGAGCGCCTCGCCGACATTGTTGACGCGATCACCGCGATCAGGAGTCACCTCACCCGTGGCGATCTCTCCGACGGCCTCATTTTTGACGCCGTTCGGCTTCGACT
>DATKTZ010000058.1:0-51466 GCA_035530815.1 Acidimicrobiales bacterium | reverse complement strand
GGGTCACCGTCGAACGTGCGGCCACCGCAGTGCCGGCGCGGGGCTTTTGGCCCACGACCCGGACCCAGGTGCCGTTGGCGCTACCGGGACCGGTGGTCTGGTAGTAGAGGTCGGCCTTGGCCATGGCCGCGTTGACCTGTGTCTTGGTCATGCCGATCACATTGGGCACGTGACCAGGTTGTATCGGTACCTGTAGAGACGTCAGCACTGTCACGGTGGAATGCCAGGGCACCACGGTGCCGGCCCGGGGCCGCACACCGAGTGCACTCACCCAGCGACCATTCGAACTGCCCGGACCGGTGGTGTGAAAGTAGAGACCCGCGCGAGACATGGCCGCGTAGACCGCGGACTTGGTCATGTGGGTCACGTCGGGCACGCGTACCGGGGCGTGTGAGGACGCGGCCCCCGCCGCGGGGGGCGCGACAAGAACCAGTGGAGCCGCTAGCAGGCTGACCACGGTCAACAGCGACGCCGAGCGCACGCGCGCGCGCCGAATCGATGCCCTCAGATCTCCACCCTCCGCCAGGATCGCGGGGCGTTGGCAAACACCCCGCCTTAACGCTAGGCAAGGGGGCCGACCGAGGCAATTCCAATCGGGTAAGAGCTAGAATATCCTGATTACATCGTCTTTATGACAGAGGGAACCTGAAGAGTCGGGCCGTGTTGGCCGCCGTGGCGATGCGAATCGTCTCCACGTCCACTCCGCGCAGTTCGGCTACGAACTCGCCCACCACCGCCACCAGTGCCGGTTCGTTGGGCCGTCCACGGTGCGGCACGGGGGCGAGAAACGGACTGTCCGTCTCGACGTGGAGGCGTTCGAGCGGTACCTCGCGCACCGCGTCGCGCACCAAGTCGGCATTCTTGAAGGTGACCACTCCCGAGACCGAGATGTCACAGCCCAGCTCGAGGCATCCGTTCGCCTCCGCGGGGGTGCCCGTGAAGCAATGAATCACCGTGCGTGTCGGCACCCCCTCGCTGCGCAGTATCGACCACAGGTCGTCGAAGGCGTCGCGGGCGTGAATCACCAGGGCCAGGTCCAGTTCGTGCGCGAGGGCGATCTGGGCGGCGAAGGCCTCGCGTTGGGCGGCGCGCGGCGCGTGCTCGTAGAAGTAATCGAGCCCGGTCTCGCCGATGCCCACGAGTCGGGCGTGCTGGGAGCGTGCCAGGTCGCGAATGGGAGCGAGATCGCTCAGCGCGTCGTGCGGGTGCAGCCCCACCGTGGCGAAGATCTCCACCTGGGCACTCAGTTGGGTGATGGCCAGGGCCTCGTTCGAGGTGACGGCGTCAGTACCCACGACGACCACCCGGTTGACGCCCGCTTCGTAGGCCCGCGCGAGGGCGACCAGGGTCGTCGCGGACGCGTCCTTATCCGAAAGGAAGCGGTCCTGAAGGTGGCAGTGGGCGTCGGTCCAGTAACTCACCGCTCACTCTTGATCCTAGGAAACAGGGGATCGCCCTTGTGTACCGTGCGCCCGCCCGGGTAGCGCCCCCACACGGCGCTCGTCGCGAAGTCTTCGTCCGCCGGCGAGCCCTCCAGCCCGATGCGCCGCCAGATCTCACGGGCCACGCTCGGCATCGCCGGACTCACCATGATCGCCACCAGGCGGATGGCCTCGAGGGCATCGCCGAGCACTGCGTTCAGCTGCGGGCCGGGCTGCATCTTCCACGGTGCGTGCAACTCGAGATAGGCGTTGGTGGCGCCGATGAGCCGCCAGGTCGCTTCGAGGGCGCTCTGGGGAGCGAAGCGGTCCCAGGCGGCCGCGGCGTCACTCAGCGCGCCGCGTGCCTCCTCGGCCAGCGCCGAGCCCGGGTCGGGCGCGCTGCCCACACCGGCGCACTTAGCCTCGACCACCGTGGTGACGCGCGCCACCAGGTTGCCCAGGTTGTTGGCGAGATCGGTGTTGTAGCGCTGGGTGATGCCCTCGTGGGAGAACTCGCCGTCGTTGCCCAAGGAGGTCTCTCGCAACAGGTAGTAGCGGATCGGGTCGACGCCGAATTCGTTGGTTAGGGTCACCGGGGCGATATCGGTGAGTCGCACCGTCCCCTCGGCGGCCATGGTCTTGGAGAGCTTCTGGCCCCCCATCAGCAACCAACCGTGCACCTGGACGTGCGAGGGCGGCTCGAGTCCGGCCGCCATGCACATCGCGGGCCACCACACACAGTGGAATCGGATGATCTCTTTGCCGATGAGGTGGTGCGACACGGGCCACCACGTCGCCACCTCGTCGTCCTCACGCCCGTAGCCGATCGCGGTCAGGTAGTTGATCAGCGCGTCGTACCAGACGTAGAAGACGTGGCGCTCGTCCCAGGGCACTGGTACGCCCCACGAGATCGATGTCCGGGTGATCGAGATGTCCTTCAGCCCGCCCTTGATGAATGAGTACGCCTCGTTTCGCTTGGTCTCGGGAGTGACGAAGCCAGGGTGGTCCGCGTAGTGGGCGAGGAGCCGGTCCTCGAACGCGCTGAGGCGAAAGAACCAGTTCTCCTCTTCCATCTCGGTGAGCGGCCGGCCGTGGATCGGGCACTTTCCCTGATCGCTGGATTCCACGGTGAAGTAGTCCTCACAGCTGACGCAGTACAACCCGCGGTAGATGTCCTTGTAGATGTGGCCGTTCTCGTAGATCGCCCCGAGGAACTTCTGCACGCTCTCGTAGTGACGCGGCTCGGTGGTGCGAATGAAGTCGTCGAAGCTGATCCCCAGGGCGTCCCACGCCTCGCGAAATCGCTCCGAGGTGCGGTCGGTCCACTCCTGGGGGGACACGCCGTGACTCGCGGCCGCGTCGGCCACCTTCTGGCCGTGCTCGTCGGTGCCCGTGAGGAACTTGACCTCGTCACCGGCCAGACGGTGCCAGCGCGCCATCGCGTCCGCGTTCACCGTGGTGTAGGCGTGGCCCACGTGGGGCAGGTCGTTGACGTAGTAGATGGGAGTGGTGACGTAGAAGCGGCCCATCTAACAAGGGTAGTGACTCACGGCCCCTCTCCTGATCGAAGGCGCAGAGCGAGCTCGTAGGTGCCACGGTGGGGCAGGTCGAACGTGTCGACTACGAAGGCCACCGCGTCGCGCACGCTGGCGCCACTCGCCAGTTGCTGCTCGAGCGCGCGGCGCACGGTCTCGTCGTCCACTTCGCCCGCACGAGCGGCTCCCTCCAACACGACGACGACCTCGCCGAGCACGTCGTGGCGGCTGAAGTGGTCGCGCACCTCGTCCAGCGTGCCGCGCACAACCTCCTCGTGCAACTTGGTGAGTTCGCGCGCCACTGCGACACGACGGGGGTTGAAGCGCCGCGCCAACTCGTCCAGGGTGACGCGCAGCCGCTGGGGCGACTCGTAGGCCACGATCGTTCGCGTCTCACCCGCCCACTGATCAAAGAGCGTCGAGCGCTCGCCCGCCTTGCGCGGAATGAAGCCGTCCATGACGAAGCGCTCGGTGTCCAGACCACTGATCGTGAGCGCCGCGATCACCGCCGAGGGTCCGGGCACCGTGCTCACGCGCAGCCCGGCCGCGGCCACCGCGGCCACCACCCGAGCGCCGGGATCGCTGATGGCCGGCGTGCCGGCGTCGCTGATCACCGCGACGGTCTCGCCCGCGCCGACCCGGGCGACCACCTCATCGCACAGCGACGCCTCGTTGTGCTCGTGCAGCGCGTGCAACCGACCGCGAAGGGCGATGTTGAACGCACTGAAGATCGTTCGCGAGTGGCGAGTGTCCTCGCAGTAGACCGCGTCGGCGCGCTCGAGCACCTCGAGCGCCCGGCGCGAGATGTCGCCGAGATTGCCCAGTGGCGTAGCTACCAGCACCAGCTCTCCCTTGGTGTCACCTGTATCCTGCACGACCGCCCCCTCGTTTGGCCCGACGGGCTCGCCACCCACTAACATTGTCACCTATGTCGAAGCGGACCGTGAAGCGCAAACTACGTGCCAAGAAGAAGGCCAACCACGGCAAGAAGCCGAACTGCGGGCGCGGCTAGGTCCGTCGCTTCAGAGCACCCCGTCCCACGCGCACTGTCGTTCATGTAGCAGTGCCACCAGTGGCGTCGGCGTGTCGGTGATGATGCCGTCAACCCCGAGTTCAAGCAATCGGGTCATCTCGTCGACCTCGTTGACGGTCCACACGTGCACGGCCACACCCGCGCGGTGGGCGGCCTCGACGAAGCGCTCATTGACGACCGTGACGTCGTCGTAGGTTACCGGAACCTGAAAGGCGCACACCGGCGCGAGCACCGGACTCGATCCCTCCAGCAACGAGAAGTAGAACGCCGCGGTCTCGCCGGTGGCCGCCGAGGTGGCCACCTCAGGCGCCGCCAGTCGAAACGATCGCAGGGCGTCGTCGTGGAACGACGCCACAATCACCCGTTCGAGCGCGTCGAGGCGTCGCAGCTCGTCGGCGAGCAAGGGCTCGTAGGACTCGACGAGCGGTGCGATGCCCTTGATGTCGAGGTTGAGCAGCACGCCCGGAAAGGTGCGCACGACCTCTTCGAGCGTGACCACGCCGAAGCGCCGGTCACCCGGTGCCTTGCCTCGGTGTACGTAGCTCGCGTCGTCGGACCCGTGCGACACGCCCTCGCCGTCCGCCCACCAGTAGGCGTTGTCCATGTCCTGGAGCTCGTGCAACGTGAGCCCGGCGATCGCGCCGCGATGGGCGGTGGTGCTGTCGACGGTGTCGTCGTGGCACACCACTACGTGACGGTCCTTGGTGGCGTGCACGTCCAACTCGATAGCGGTGGCGCCCCGGTCCAGCGCTTGCTCGATGGCGAACAACGTCGACGACGGCCCCTCGAGCGCACCACCCTGGTGAGCGAAGGCGATCACCCGGCGCTCGAGCCAGCGATTGCTCACGCCTCGGCGCGCCCCGCAAGGACCCGCACCTGCACACGGTGCTCCATGTAGAAGGCCAGACCCGGTACGAAGCCCGCCAGCAGCATTAACACGAGATAGCCCGCGTGCAGGCGCGCCTTCAGCGCGAACTGAAAGCACATCACCATATAGATCGGGTACAGCACGACGCCGTGGCCGATGCCCACGATGGTTACGATGACGATCAAGTGCTTCCACAGCGCGAGGTCGACTGTGTGCAGGATCAAGAACAAGCACAAGATGATGAGCGTCGTGCCGGTGACGTAGGACATCAACCGGTACCGCTCGAACGCCTTCTCCACTAGTGGCCCCAGAGTTTCTTCTTGGGCTGGGCGCCGAGTTGGGCGAGGTGGTCGTTGTAGGCCGCGAGCGCCGGATCTTCGTCGTCGGCGGTGATGCGTCGAGCCCGCTGGGCCTCTGCGCGCATGCGTTCTTCGTACTCGCGTCGCTCCTGCAACTCCTCCTCGCTCGCTCGGTCAATGTTCAACAGGGCGTACCAACCGAGCACGCCGAGCACGCCGAACACTGGCCACTCGATGGAGTACATGAAGCTCAGCGAATTGCCCTGCACTGCCCGGCCCACCTGCCACCACGCCGCCGACGCGCACAGTGCCAACCACAAGATCAAAAGGAGGTGCAGCAAAAGGGCACGAGAGGTAAACCACTTCGACTTCACGTGGACATACTACTGAGAGGCCGTGGCGCAAGGGCGTAGAGGTAGGATCGATCAGTGCTTCTCATGACGATGCCGCCGTTTTCCTGGCATCACCTGAATCAATGGCAGTTTGACCTATTCCCCACCTCCCTGATGGTGATTGTCGGCGCCTGCTACCTGCTCGGGGCGCGACGCGTCCACCACTGGCCGAGACATCGCATCGCACTGTTCCTCGCCGGGCTCGTCGTTACCTTCCTCGCCACTGAATCGGTGCTCGGTCTGTACGACAGCGCCTACTTCAGTTTCCACATGGTCCAGCACCTCGCGCTAATCATGGTGGCCGCACCGATGTTCGCCCTCTCGATGCCCCTGGATCTCGCCTACGACGCGGGGCCGGCCTGGATGCGCCGCTTCCTCGATGGCGCGCTGATGAAACTGGTCACCCACCCGCTCTTCGCGTTCGCGCTCTACTTCGTCTTCATACCCGTCACGCACCTCACGAGCTTCTTCAACCTCACGCTGGAGAACGAGCCACTCCACAACCTGGAGCACGTGGGCTTCCTCATCGTCGGTTACCTCTTCTTTCGCGCGGCCTTCGGCCTCGAACGGGGGTTCACGATCCACCCCGGCCTTCGCCTGGTCTACGTCATGGCAGCCGTGCCCGTGGACACCTTCACCGGACTGGCACTGGCGATGAACTCGCACAACCCGTTTCCCGCCTATCAGCACACCGCGCCCACCGGATCCGATGCCGCGTCGATCCTCAACAACCTGCACCTCGGCGGCGCCATCATGTGGATCGGTGGCGACGCCCTGATGCTGCTCGCCTGCATCCCGATTGCCGTCGCCTGGGTTCGCTGGGAGACGGTGCGCACCCGCGAACTCGATCGCGAGCTCGATCGGCGCGGACTCTAGAGCAGGCCCGCCTCGATCGCCAGCTCCTCCAGGTCGCTCTCGGGGCGCGCTCCCATGTGCTTGATCACCTCGCCCGCGCAGAGCGATCCCAACTCGGCCGCCTCCACCGGGTCCGCGCCCAGGGCGAGGCTGTAGAGGAACCCCGACGCGAACATGTCACCGGCACCGTTCTGATCGATGACCGTCTCCACCTCACTCGCCGGCACCGAGACCACACCCGACACCGTGGAGACATCGGCGCCCAACGGTCCTCGCGTCACCACCGCCAATACGCCCAGTTCGTCGAGGGCACCGAAGGCATGATCGAGGTTTCGAACCTGAAAGAGCGACCGCACCTCGTCCTCGTTGGCCAACAGCACGTCGACGTCATTGGTGATGAGCTCCAGGAAGTCCCGACGATGCCGGTCAACGCAGAACATGTCCGACAGCGACAGCGCCACCATCGAATCGTGCTCGTGCGCGAAGTTGACCACCTTGCGGATGGCCTGCTTGGCGGGCGCCAGGTCGTAGAGGTAGCCCTCAACGTAGGTGATTTCCGAACGCGCGATAAGACCCTCGCTGATGTCATCGACGCGCAACTGGTTCGAGGCGCCGAGGTAGGTGGCCATGGTGCGCTGGGCGTCGTCAGTGATGAAGACGTGACAGCGTCCCGTGGCTCCCTCGCCCTCGTTGGCGATCGCCAGGTCGAGTTCGACACCCAGCGAGCGCAGGTCGTGGGTGAAGCGCTCGCCGAACTCGTCGTTGGCCACCTTGCCGATGTAACCGCACGTGCCACCGAGCGACGCAACGCCAGCGATCGAGTTGGCCACCGAGCCACCCGACACCTGGATCGTGGGCCCCATGGCGTTGTAAAAGGTCTCGAGTTGGTGCTCGTGGATCAAGGTCATCGACGACTTCACGAGTCCGAGCTGTTCGTGCACGTCAGTGCTGTCGCGAGCGATGATGTCCAACATCGCGTTGCCGATGCCGGTCACCGCCAGTCGGTTCGGGCCCGGTTTGCGGCGCAGGGACACCGGCGTTGTCGAATTTGTCACTTAGCGAGCGTAGAACCTTTCGTCCTAAGGTGGCGACTTATGAGTACAACAACCAACCCCTATCGCCTGGCCCGCACCGTCGTCCCCTCGGCCTACCGAATCTTTCTCACACCGGATCTCGACGCGGCCACCTTCGCCGGGCGCGTCGAGATCGACATCGACATCACCCAGGTCACGCGGTCAATCACGATGCACGCCAAGGAGTTGGTCCTAGGCACGGCGACCCTCACGGTGGCGGGCACGAGTTACCGTTCCGGCGCCGCGAGTGCGGACGCGGCCTACGAGACGGCCACCTTCGCCTTCGACGACGACCTGGCGCCCGGCCCGGCGACCCTCGAGATCTCCTTCACCGGTGTCTTGAACGATCAACTCGTGGGCTTCTACCGTTCCACCTTCACCGATTCCGAGGGTGTCACCCACGCCATCGCGACGACCCAGTTCGAGCACTCCGACGCCCGTCAGGCCTTTCCTTGCTGGGACGAGCCATCATTCAAAGCCACCTACCAGGTGAATCTCACGGTACCGAGCCATCTGGCCGCCTACTCGAACTCCCCCGTTATCGCCGACGTCGATCTGGGCAACGGGCTGCGCACGGTCAGTTACGCGCCGACCATGAAGATGTCCACCTACCTGGTCGCCTTCGTGGTGGGGCCCTTCGAGGAGACCGAGGCGGTCGATGTGCTGGGCACCCCGCTTCGCGTGATCGTCCCCGTGGGAAAGACACACCTCGCCACGCTCGCCCTCGAGGCGGGTGAGTTCGCCCTCAAGTTCTTCAGCGACTACTTCAACATCGCCTACCCCGGCGACAAGTTGGACATGATCGCCATTCCCGACTTCGCCTTCGGCGCCATGGAAAACCTCGGCTGCATCACCTACCGCGAAACCGCCCTGCTCGTGGATCCGGGGGCCGCCTCAATCGCCGAGATGCAGCGTGTCGCCACGGTGGTCGCCCACGAGATCGCGCACATGTGGTTCGGCGATCTGGTGACCATGGAGTGGTGGGAGGGGATCTGGCTCAACGAGGCCTTCGCCACGTTCATGGAGGTGTTGTGCACCAACGCGTTGCGCCCCGAATGGAAGATGTGGGTCGGCTTCGGCGTCGACCGTGACGCGGCTCTACAGATCGACGGCCTACACTCGACGCGGCCCATCGAGTACGAGGTGATCTCGCCCGACGACACGCGAGGGATGTTCGACCTGTTGACCTACGAGAAGGGCGGCTCGGTGCTGCGAATGCTCGAGCAGTACCTAGGCGCGAACGTCTTTCGCGACGGCATCCGCAACTATCTCACCAAGCACAGTTACGCCAACACCATCACCACCGATCTCTGGGACGCCCTGGAAGAGACCTCCGGCCATCCCGTGCGCGACCTGATGAACACCTGGATCCTCCAGGGGGGCCACCCCCTGGTGACTCTGGAGAACGGGCAGATCCGCCAACAGCCCTTCGCCTACGGACCGGCACGTGGACTTAGCGCCATCGGCTCGTCGTGGCTGGTGCCGGTGCTCACGCGCTCGCTGGCCGGCGGCGAGCCCCATCGCCACCTGCTCGGCGACGAGCCCGTGATGATCACCGACGCACCACCGGTGGTACTCAACGCCGGAGGATCGGGTGTCTTTCGCTCTCGCTACGGTGCCGCGGAGCTCGCGTCGATCGGCAGCCACATCGGCGAGCTCGAAGAGCTCGAGCGCGCCACCCTGCTCGCCGACGCGTGGGCCCTGCTCTTCTCGGGCCAGATCACCTGGAATGACTTCCTCGCGAGCGCCCGAGGACTCGGCCAACAGAACGAGCCCACGCCGTGGACCACGGTGGCCACCGCAGTCGACTTCGCCTACCGGGCCCTGCGTGAAGACCAGCGCCCAACCTTGGTCGCGCAGGTTCGCGAACTCTTTGCCCCCCAGTTCGAGCGATTGGGCTGGGACGAGCGCGAGGGAGAGGGCGAACTGACCCCCCAGTTGCGAGCGATCGTGCTGTCGAGCCTGGGCATCATCGGGGCCAACGACACCATTCGCGCCGAAGCGGCACGGCGCTTTGACGCGAACGAGCTCGAGGGCGACCTCGCCCGAGCGATCCTGCGCATCGTGGCCGACCAGAACCGGCCGGGGGATTACGAGACCTTCCTCGAGCGCTACCGCGCGGCGACCTCGCCCCAAGAAGAGCAGCGCTACCTGTGGGGACTCGCCGAGTTCAACGACGAGAAGATCGCGCTCGACGCGGCCGCACGCAGCTTCAGCGAGTTTCGAACCCAGGACGGCGCCATCGAACTGGGCCTGCTCTCGCGCAACCGCGTCACCGGTCCCGAGGTGTGGTCCTTCATGAGCGCGCGCTGGGACGAGGCGCTCGAGAGGTTCTCGCCGAGCACCCACGTACGTCTCGCCATGGGCGTGCCGACGTTCCTGGATGACGACGCGTTCGCCGATCGGGTCGAGTCGTTCCACCTCGAGCACCCACTGGGCGGCGAGCAGCGCACGGTGCTCCAGCAGATCGAGCGCATGCGAGTCGGGATCAGCTTCCGCGACGCGATGCGAGCGCAGTTCTAGGCCCACGTCCGTGAACATTGGCACCTTCGTTGGCGTCTTCGTCTTGATGTTCCTCCTGGAGCTACCCGACAAGACGATGATCGCCACGATCGTCATGAGCACGCGCGCGCGCCCGACCTCGATCGTGCTGGGCGCGTCAAGCGCCTTCGTCATCCAGATGGGGCTGGCGGTCGCGGCCGGCGGACTCTTGACCCTCCTACCGTTTCGGCCCAAGGAGTTCGTGGTGGCGATGCTGTTTCTCGGCGGGGCCGGCTACCTGCTGTTCGTACCGGAGAAGGAGGTGGCCGAGGAAGGCGAGCGTGAGGGACGCAGCGAGCGCTCGGGGACCCGCTGGCGTGAGATCTCGACCGCCTTCAGCGTGATCTTCGTGGGCGAGTTCGGCGACCTCACCCAGATCCAGGCCGCCAACTTCAGCGCCAAGACCCACGAGCCGCTCGAGGTCTTCATCGCCTCGTCGCTGGCCATGATCTCGATCTCCTTCGTCGGCGCCTACGGCGGCCAAATGCTCCAACGCCTCGTACCGCTGGCCAAGATTCGCCTCGCGGGCGGCGTCATCTTCGCGGGACTGGGCATCTACACCCTGGTGAGAGTGTTCACCGGATGAGTCGGCGCGAGTGCCTCGTGCAATTGGCCGACACGGTGAAGGGCTTCATGCCGCGCGAGGAGGGACTCACCCTGCACGCGCACGCCCTGGCCCACGCCCACGAGCACCCGGCTGGCACCTGGCTGGAGATAGGCGCCTGGTGTGGCAAGTCGACCGTGTACCTGGCCAGCGCCGCCGAGACCACATCGAGCGTGCTCTACTCACTCGACCACCACCACGGCAGCGAGGAGAACCAGCCGGGCTGGGAGCACTTCGATCCCACCCTCGTCGACCCGTCCGACGGCCGACTCAACACGCTGCCCAGTTGGCAGCGCACGATTGCGCGTGCCGACCTGGAGTCGAGCGTGGTGGGCCTGGTGGGTGACTCGATCGTAGTGGCGCGGCATTTCGCCCAACCCCTGGACCTGCTGTTCATCGACGGCGGCCACGGCCGCGAGGTCGCCTGGGCCGACTACCAGCACTGGACACCCAAGGTGGTGGTGGGCGGACTACTCATGATCCACGACGTGTTCGACGATCCCACCCAGGGCGGTCGACCGCCCTACGAGATCTACTGCGCCGCGCTCGAGAGCGGCGGGTTCGACGACGTGGCCGCGCGGGGCTCGCTACGAGTGCTGCGTCGGCGCGAAGGCCCCTAGCGGACACTGCGGCTCGGGCAGATCGAGCGGCCGAGCCAGATTGCCGTGGCGAAACAGACCCGACGCTCCCGACGACGAGGTCAGGGCATCAGCGGCCAGGATCACCGCCGCCACCGTGTACGAGGTCGTCTCGCAATCGGGAAACGTGACGTGCTCGGGGTAGGCAAGGCCCGTCCAGTAGGCGCCGTCGTCGCGACGGTGTCGCCCGGTCAGGGAGAAGAGATCGAGCGCGCGGCTCGTCAGGCCCAACGCGTCGAGGGTGAGCACGCACTCGGCCGTCTCGGCGGCGGTCACCCAGTCGCTCGTGGACACGCAGCGCACCCCGTGGTTATCCATGACGTGACGCTCCCAGCCGTCCTCGAGTCGCCGCCGACCCGCGTCGCCGTCGAGGGCACCGCAGAACATCGGGTAGTACCAGTCCATGGCGAACTCATTCTTGGGCGCGAAGGCCCCCGGGTGATGCGCCACCGCGTGACCCAGCCGACCCGCGCTCAACTCCCAGTGCGCCACCGCGACCCCGAGGCGCTCGGCCAGCGCGATGGCGCAGCGCAGCGAGTGAAAGATCGACGACGAACCGGTCAACAGCGCGTAGGACTCGGGTCGTCCCGCCGCGTCGAGCGACCAGCGAATCGTGCCGTCGGGTAATTGCCAGGTGAGCACGAAGTCGATCGCGCGCGCCACCGACGGCCACAGCTGCGCGGCGAACTCGACGTCGTCGCTGGCGAGCAGGTAGTGGTAGACGCCGGTGGCCAGATAGGCGCAGACGTTGGTGTCCAGGCGGGCGTCCTTCACCCAGTCGTCCTCGTAGTAGTTAAACCAGCTACCGTTGACCAACTGGCGCTCGGCCAACCACTCGTAGGCCCGACGCGCCTCGTCGAAGTGTCCGGTAACCGTGAGCGCCATGGCGGCCTCCACGTGGTTCCAGGGGTCGCAGTGCCCACCTCGATTCCACGGGATCTGGCCCGAGGTCAACTGGAGCGAGGCGAGGTGCTGCGCGCTTTGTGCGAGCTCGGCGCTGGTGAGGATTCCCGGCACGCCCGAGAGGTACTCGGTCGTCGTCACGCCGGCTTCACCAGGTAGACCACGACCGACTTGCCCATCAGCGGCGCCAGTACGCGCTCGGCCCAGCGCGTCAGTCGCGGACGCTTGGTGATGTCCCACACCAGCAGCCGGTGATACAGCTTCACGAGGCGGTGTTCGTCGTTGGTGGTGCCCACGAGGCACTTGAGCCACCAATAGGGACTGTGCAGTCCGTGGGCGTGGTGTCGGCCCACCACCTTCAGGCCCGCCGAGGCCAGCCGAGATTCGAGGACGTGGCGGCGGTAGATGCGGATGTGACCGCCGGGCACGTTGTGGTACTCGTCCGACAGCGCCCAGTTAATCAGTTCGGGACCGAAACGCGGCACCGTGACGGCCAACGTGCCCCCGGGGCGTAGCACCCGGGCCAACTCACGCATCGCACTCACGTCGTCGGGGATGTGCTCGAGTACTTCGGAGCAGATGACCCGGTCGAACGCGGCGTCGCTGAAGGGCAGGTGCAGGGCGTCGCCCTGGACGGCGCCGGTGTGCAGGGCTTGCTCGGCGAGCTCACCCGCCTCGAGCATGGCCGCGAACGTGGCCACCACCCCCTCGACCTCCTCGCGGCCCGCGTCGAGGGCCACCACGCTCGCGCCTCGGCGCGCGGCCTCAAAGGCGTGCCGTCCGAACCCGCAGCCCAGGTCGAGCATCCGATCGCCGCCACGCAGACCCAGCCGGTCGTAGTCACAGGTCAGCATCAGTCGAACTGCATCGCTTCGGGCAAGGGCCGGTGGTTCAGGATTGCCTCGTAGCAGGCGGCCGTGCCGCGCGCGGTGACCTCCCAGGTGAAGCGCTGCATGACCCGGCGTCGACCGTTATCGCCCAGGCGTTGACGCAACGCGGGGTCATCCAAGAGCTGGCGGATGGCGACCACCAGTGCATCGGGGTCGTTGGGCTCGACGAGCAGCCCCGTCTCACCACTAACGCCCACCACCTCGGGCAGCGCGCCGCCAGTCGTCGCCACCACCGGCACCGCACAACTCATGGCCTCGATCGCGGGCAGCGAAAACCCCTCGTAGAGGCTCGGCACGATGGCCACTTCGGCCTCGCCGTAGAGACGAGCCAGTTCCTCGTCGCTCACCCCGGAAATGGTGGTGACGATGTCGGTGAGTCCCAGGCGCTCCATCGCAGTCGCCACGCGCCCCTTCGCCCGCGGCTGACCGATCACCACCAGGTCGATCTCTCGCTCCACGCGCAGTTTGGCGATCGCTTCGAGTAGCGGCACGAGGCCCTTCATGGGCACGTCGCTCGAGGACGTCACCATGAGCCGCCCTGGCTTCTTCACGACGTCCCCATAGGGTCGAAACACCTCGTGATCCACCCCGACTGGTACGACCGTCAACCGGTCCAACGCCACGCCCATCTGGGCGTTGATGTCGATCTTGGAGTTGTGCGAGACCGTGAGCACCGCCGGAAGGTGCTTGAGCACCCGCACCTGCATGCGCAGGAATCCGAACCAGCGCCGGGTGGCGAAGCGCTTCCAGGGCGTCTCCGCGTGATCCAGGGCGATCGATCGATCGACGGTGATCGGGTGGTGCAGGGTCTCGAGCAACGGCCACCCATCGCGCGCTAGGCGCGCGATGCCGGTGCCCATGCACTGGTTGTCGTGGATGATGTCGAAATCCGCTCGCCGGGGGCGCAGCAGGCGGCGCACGCGCATCGAGTAGGCCAGCGGCTCACCGAAGCCGGCGCCCATCATGATCGCGAACTCCACCACGTCGGCGAGCGAGGTGAACTCCGAGCGCGCGGGAATGCGAAAGGGATCCGGGTCTCGGTACAGATCCAGTCCGCGCACCGGGCTAAAGCCCACTCCCTCGTCGAGTTCCGGCCACGGCGGCCCCGCGAAGACCTCGACGCTGTGGCCCAGGCGAACCAGTTCGCGGGTGAGGTGGCGGGTGTAGACGCCCTGTCCGCCACAGCGCGGGTTGCCGCGGTAGATCAGGAACGCGATACGAAGCGCGCCGGGCTCGGGCGGACGCGCGGGCACCCGCTGGGGCGTGGCGATGGTCCGAGAGCGCGCCCACGACCGCCTCATCTCGGCAATGGTCGTGCGTAGAGATTGGGACACGTGTCTGCTTTCGGACTCGGCGAAGTTCCCAATTCTCCCCCAATTCACACCTCGGCACAAATGACTTCCTGAGTCCGCGGGTGCCTTGACTACGCTGCAGATCATGGACCTCAACTACTCCGCCGAAGCAGAGACCTTTCGCGCCGAGATCAAGGCGTGGCTCGAAGCCAACCTGCCCGAGGACTGGTTCAGTCCCGGCTTCACGATGACCGACGAGGAGCGGCGGACCTTCAACCAGACCTGGAACGAGAAGCTCTTCGCGGGCGGCTGGATCTGTGCGGGCTGGCCGGTGGAGTACGGCGGCAAGGGCATGTCGCTGCTGCGCCAGGTCGTGCTCAACGAGGAGTTCGCCAAGGCCGGGGCGCCCATGCGCGCCGATTTCTTCGGCGACACCCTTGTGGGACCCACCATTTTGCAGTGGGGCACCGAGGAACAGAAGAAGGAGTTCATCCCGGGCATCTTGCACGGCACGATCGCGTGGTGTCAGGGGTTCTCCGAGCCCGACTCGGGCTCGGACCTCGCGAGCCTGACGACGAGCGCCGCGCTCGACGGCGACGAGTGGGTCATCAACGGCCAGAAGGTCTGGACCACCCAAGCCCAGCACGCGGACTACGTGTTCCTGCTCGCGCGCACCGACCCCGACGCCCCCCAGCACGCCGGTATTAGCTACCTGCTCGTGCCCATGCACCAGGCGGGGGTCGAGGTGCGACCGATTACCCAAGTCGACGGCACCGCCGAATTCAACGAGGTCTTTTTCACCAACGCCCGCTGCCCCAAGGGGAATGTCGTGGGCGGCGTCAACAACGGCTGGAAGGTGGCTATGACCACCCTGGGCTTCGAGCGCGGGTCCTCGTCGACCACGGGCTACCGGCGCTTCTTGAAGGAGTGGCATCAGATTGTGCGCGAGGCCCAGCGCACGAAGAGGTCCGAGGATCTACGAGTGCGCGACGACCTAGTGAGGGCGTGGCAGAAGGTCAAGATCATGGAGATCAACGGCTACCGCTCGCTCACCGACGCACTCAACGGCACTCACGACGCTGCACTCCTGGGCGCGTGCAACAAGATGTTCTGGTCCGAGGCCCACCGCTGCACCATGGAACTCGCTATGGACGTCTTGGGCATGGAGGCCCAGGTCCTCACCGGCAAGGGTCCGGTGGAGGGCTCGCCACAGGCAAACCGCCGCGGTCGCGCGGACTATCCGGTCTCGGAGTTGCAGGCGTCCTTCTTCTTCTCACGCTCCGAGACCATCTGGGGCGGAACCGCCGAGATCCAGCGCAACATCATCGGCGAGCGAGCCCTCGGGCTGCCCAAGGAGCCCAAGCCCGCCGCTGTCTAGGCGACGCGCAACGCTTCGGTGCTGGCCACGTTCTTATCGTGGGTCATGATCAGCCACGCACCGATCACCAGCGTCGTGCACGCCCCGACCATCAGACCCAGGCGTGGGCTGGTTGCACCGATTATGAGACCCATCAGCGGGGCACCGATAGGCGTCGAGCCCATGAACGCCGTGCCGTAGAGGCTCATCACGCGTCCACGCATTTCCTGGTTGGAGTTGAGTTGCAGGGTCGCGTTGCAGGTCGATATGAACGCGATGCCGAACGCCCCGGTCGGCACCAGCATCAACTCGGCCCACACCAGCGACGGTGCGAACGCGACCAGGACCAGGAACACGCCAAAACCCGTGGCCAAGGTCGCCATCAGCTTGGGCGTCGGCCTCGAACGGTGCGCGATGAACAGTCCTCCGATCACCGCGCCGAGCCCCATGGCCGCCATCATGAGTCCGTACTGGGCGGCCGAGCGCTGGTGGAAGGTGGTACGGGCGAGTAGCGGCAGGGTGACCGCGAAATTGAAACCGAACGTACCCACCGCCGCCACCGCCACCAGTGAGTTGCGCAGCATCGGCGCGGAGGCGACGTACTTGAGGCCGAGACGCATCTGTCCGCGTTCGCGCACCACGGTCGCCATGGGTAAGAAGTCCTGGCTACTCATCATGGCCAGCGCCACCAGCACCGCCAGGTACGAGAGGGCGTTCGCGTAGAAGCAGGCGGCCATGCCCATAACCGCGATGAACGTCGCGGCGACGCCGGGTCCGATCAGGCGGCCCGCGTTCATCAACACGCTGTTCAAGCTCACGGCATTAGTGATCAAGTCGCGACCCACCATCTGCTGGACGAACGCCTGGCGCGCCGGCATGTCGAAAAGGTTCACGACGCCGAGCAGCGACGCGAGCACGTACACCGCACCGGCGCTCACGTGGTGAGTGCTCACCATCACCGCCAGGATTAGCGCGAGCAGGCCCGCGCTCAACTGGGTCAGGTAGAGGATCTGGCGCTTCTCGTGGCGGTCCGCGACGAGTCCGCCGTAGAAGCCGAACAACAGGATCGGCACGTACTGCAGCGCCACGGCGACCCCGAGGCCCACTGAGGAACCCGTCAATTGCAGCACCAGCCAGCCCTGGGCGACCGACTGCATCCAGGTGCCCGACACCGAGATCAACTGACCCACGAAGTAGAGACGGAAGTTGCGCACCCGCAGGGCGGCGAACGTCTTGTTCGAGAAGTTCCGGGCGGCGTTCAACGATCCTCCATCAAGCCATCCAGGAAATCGATCAGTTCCCTAACCTTCTTCAGCTCCGCCCTCGAGAGCGCGTGTAGGCGCTGCTCCAAGAACTCGGTCTTTCGCCGGCGAATGGCACTGAGCTCACGACGTCCCGTGCTCGTGAGGCGCACTCGGGTGCTGCGCCGGTCGTCGGGGTCCGGCGCGCACGTGATGAGTCCCTGATGCTCCATGGTGCGCACGAGGCGAGTCACCGAGGGGGGCTGGACCTGCTCACGAGCGGCCAGTTCGCCGAGCGTGGGATTTTTCAGGGTCTCGACCGACGACAGCATCGACGCTTGGGCCGGCGTGACGCCACCCAGGGACGACGAGCGCAGACGACGGTTCAACCGGGTGACGCCGCGCCGTAGCCGCGCGGCCAGTTCGTTCGTCGTCGCCGTTTCCATTAGTTCACCTAACTAAATAATAGCGACCAACGCCGGACGGTGCACGTCGACGGCGTGATCAGAGTTGGCGATAACGGGGTACGTAGCCGCCCGCGCCCAGGGACATCGAGTCCTCCTGGTCGATCGAGTCGTCCACTCCGCCGATGACCTCGCTGACCCAGTCGAGCCGGTCGGTGAGAATCCTGGTCACGCCGCCCTGGAGCGTCGTCGAGGAGATCGCGCAACTCGAGCACGCGCCCTGCAACTGCACCTCCACCACACCGGTCTCGACGTCAGCGCGAATCAGGACGAGGTCTCCCCCGTCGGCCTGCACGGCCGGGCGCATGAGGTCCAACAACGCGTTGAGCGCCTTGAGTCGAGCGGCTCGTTCCTGGTCGGTGAGTTCTGGCACCCCCCCAGTCTGCCGTGAATCGCGTGAACCGTGACCGCTGATCAGGATCGGTACGCTGGACGCCATGGGAAGTGACCAGCACTGGGACGTCGATGACGTCGATCTGTCCGACCTAGACTTCTGGCGCCGACCCTGGGTCGAGCGCGAGAGCGCGTTCGCAGCCTTGCGCGAGCGCCGACCGATCTCGTTCTACGAGGAACCAGTCGTCGAGAACACGTCAGTGGAACTCCCCAAGGGACCGGGCTACTACGCCCTGACTCGCCACGCCGACATCACCACGGTGTCACGCCACCCCGAGGTCTTCCTCTCGGGACCCGGCGCCGTCTCGATCTTCGACCTGCCGCCCGAGATGATCGAGTACTTCTCGGGCATGATCTCCACCGACAACCCGAAGCACGCCCGACTGCGCCGCATCGTGGCCAACGCTTTCAACCCGCGCACCGTGCGCGCGGTGGAAGAGTCGATCGAACGTGTCGCTGATCAGGTGATCCAAGACGCATTGGATCATGGCACCGGTGACTTCATCTCCGACATCGCCGCACCTTTCCCCCTCGAGATCATCTGCACCATGATGGGTGTGCCGCGCAGCGAGTTCGCCACCGTGCTGCGCTGTTCGAATGTGATCCTCTCGATGGGCGACCCAGAGTTCATCCCCGAGGGCACCGACGCCGTCCTGGCCTTCCTCGAAGCGGGTGCCACGCTGAGTGGGCTGATGGAGGAGCTCGGTCAGCACCGACTCGACCGTCCCATCGACGACATCACGAGTGCGCTGGTCAACGCCGAGATCGAGTCCGAGAAACTGACCAAACAGGAGCTCGCGTCCTTCTTCGTCCTGCTGGTCACCGCGGGCAACGAGACCACCCGGACCGCCATCGCCCACGCCTTGCACGCGCTGAGCGAGCACCCCGACCAAAAGGCCCGCCTCGTGGGGGACTTCGACTCACTCGCTCGAACCGCGACCGACGAGATCGTGCGGTGGGCGTCACCGGTGATCTGGATGCGCCGGACCCTCGCCAGCGACTACACGCTCTCAGGCCAGGATCTCAAGGCCGGAGACAAGGTGCTGCTCTTCTACAACTCGGCCAACCGCGACGACGCCGTGTTCGAGTACCCCTACCGCTTCGATGTCGGACGAACGCCCAACGAACACTACGGCTTCGGTGCGCCGGGTCCGCACTTCTGCCTAGGGGCGCACCTGGCGCGACGCGAGATCACCGTGATGTGGCGCCAACTGCTCCAGCGCGCGCCCTCTATTCACGCCACGGGCGCGCCGGTCCAGCTCGCCTCGAACTTCGTCAACGGGATCGTCCAACTGCCCTACGAGTTTTGAGTCACCGCGCCGCTCAGGAAGCTCGCGCGGCTACCGCCTCGTCAAAGGCGCGCAGCGCCCTCGGTCCCCAGACCGTCCCCGGTCCGCCGTTCATGGTGATGGCGACGCCAATCGCCTCAGCCACCTGCTGACGGGTCACGCCGTGGCGCGCCGCACCCCTGGTGTGGCTCACGATGCATCCGTCACACTCGCGCGTGATCGCGATCACCAGGGCCAGGAGTTCCTTGGTGGCGGCGCTCAGATCCCCGTCACCGAAAGAGGCCTTGGCCATCTGGGAGTATCCCTTCAACACCTCGGGAATCATGGCGCGCAGGTCAAGGGCTGGCTGACGTAGCTCATCGCGGACTTCATCCATACTTTTCATAACTACCTCCACCGCGAGCGTAGCGAGCCGGGCGACGCGCCCCGGCGCCCACCGCTTCGAGCGACGTCGTGATTTCCTAAGATTCTCAGATGAGCGTGATCGATGACCTGGTGGCCCACAATCGTGAGTATGTCGCGCGGCACGGGCATCGCGAGTTGCCCACCGCCCCTCAGTTGCGACTGGCGGTGCTGACGTGCATGGACTCGAGGCTGGACCTGTTCGGCGCGCTGGGCCTCGACCTGGGCGAGGTGCACCTCATCCGCAACGCCGGCGGCATCGCCACCGACGACGCCGTGCGCTCGCTGCTGTTGAGTCAGCGACTTCTCGGCACCCGAGCGATCATGGCGATCCACCACACTCGCTGCGGCCTGGAGTCATTCGACGAGGAGGCCCTGCAGCGCGAACTCGAGCTCGACTACGGTCAGCGTCCCGGGTTTCGACTGGGCGCCTACTCAGACACCGACCGCGACGTGCGCGAAACCGTCGAAATCCTGCGGACCAGCCCCTTCATCGATGGCACCGAGATTCGCGGCTTCGTCTTTGACGTCGACGACGGCGCCCTACGCGAGGTCGCGGTCTAGCGATTTTCTGAAGCCCAGACTCGCCTGTTCGTAGCCGTTGGACGAGTAGAAGCGGTGCGCGTCGACGCGAACGTTGCGACTCGTCAGCTGAATTCGGTAGCACCCCCGATCGCGAGCGAGCGCCTCGGCCGCCCCCAGCATCGCGGTCCCGATCCCGTGACCTCGCCGATCGGCGCGCACGTACACGCTCTCGAGCTCGCAACACCACCCGCCCGCGTGCTGGAAGTGCGGAAACACCATCACCTGCAGAACGCCCACCACTGCGCCGTCCTCGTCGGCGACCAGCACGTCGCCGCGCCGCGCGCGAGTCTCCACGGCCGCGCGCCAGTACGCCTCGACGTCCTCGGGGTGCTCGACGTCGAGAGTCAGCGAACCCTCGCGAATCAACTCGACGGCGCCAACGATGTCGCCGCGCTCGAGCGCTCGAACCACGAGCATCAGTCCCTCGGATCGATCGGGGTCAACACGCCCACGCTGGCCTCGATGGCCTCAGCCGCGTCGAGGCACAGGTCCTCTCGAAAGAGTGGACCGATGACCTGGGCCCCCGTGGGCAGGCCGTTGGCCACGCCCGTGGGCACGCTCACCGCCGGCAGCCCGAGCACGTTGGCGGGCAGCACGAAACGGTAGGTCTCGACTACCTTCATGGCGGACACGTCGTCGATGATGTCGAAACCATGCGCGAACGGCGGTTGGGTCCACGTGGGGCCCACGACCAACGGGTAGTCCGTCATGAACGCCCGCCACGCCCGCTCGACGCGGAAGCGGTTCTGGTGCATGTAGTACAGCGAATCCGCCGTGGCCTCGGGAAAGGCCCCCGCGGTCAGGTCCAAGAATCGGCGTCCACCCGCACCCATGAGCGGATCAATGAACTCGCGGGTCACGCTAAGGGTGGACACCATGAGCTCAGCCCAGGCCAGGTAGGACTCGAACACCATTGGGGGTTCGATCTCGTCGACCTGGTAGCCGGCGGCCTCGAGTGCGCGCCCGGCGATGCGAACGCCCTCGACGATGTCGGGGTGGGTATCGCCGCCCAGGGGGTGGGGCACCAGAGCGACGCGGCGCGCGACCGGTCGGCCGACCAGCGGCGCGTCGATGCTCTGGGGATCACCGCGGTGGGCCCCCATCACCGCTTGCAGTCCGAGGCGCACGTCGCCGACGTGGCGAGCCAGCACGCCCTCGGCGAGCATGATCTGCGAGTTGAGGGCCATCTCCACCACCGCGCTCGGATTCCCCTGGGGCACGCGGCCCCTCGAAGGCTTGATCGACGTGATGCCACACGCGTAGGCGGGATTGCGCAGCGAACCTCCGATGTCATTACCCAGGCCGATGGGACTCATGCCCGAGGCAATCGAGGCCGCCTCGCCACCCGACGAGCCGCCCGCGGTGAGCCCGTGACGCCAGGGGTTGTGCGTGACGCCGTAGAGGGACGACTCGGTGTTGACCCGAAGCCCCAGGTCGGGCATGTTGGTGCGAGCGAGGACCACCGCACCCGCGGCACGCATGCGTTCCACGGACGGGGCGTCCTCGGTGGCCATGAAGTCCTTCAGCGCCTCGGCCCCCTCGGTCGTGGCGTAACCCGCGACGTCGATGTTCGTCTTCACGGTGAGCGGCACGCCGTGCAAGGGTCCCAGGGTGGTGCCGTCCTTCGTCGCGGCGTCAGCGACGTCAGCCGACGCCAGCACCTCGTCGCGACGCAACTCGACGATCGCGTTCAACTGATCGTTCACCGCGTCGATGCGGTCGAGGTGCGCTTGGACCACCTCGCGCGAGGTGGCCTCGCCCGATCGAATCAACTCAGCGAGCCGACCGGCGGACAACCGCCAGAACTCCTCCGCCATCGTGACCTCCCCGTACGTCCTGTTGCCGAGGGTAGCGGCTGGTGGCGGTGCGGCGCTAGCGGGCGCTCTCGGAGTGGCGCTGCGTACGGCTCACGATGACCCGACTCAGAACCAACAGGGTCAAGATCATCACCAGCAGGATGAGCGAGGCGTCATAAGAGATGTAGTGCAGCGACGGGAGCGGTTGGTTCCAGTCTGTCCAGACGTAGTAGGTCAGGTAACTGATCGGGTGATGAATCAACTGCCAGTTGGGCAGGTCGTTGGTCACGCCCGCGGTGTAGAGCAGCGGGGCCGTCTCACCAACGGTGATGGCCTCGGCAATCAACAGACCCGTCACGATGCCGGGCATCGCAGAACGCAGCACCACCTTGCGCAACGAGTAGCCCGTGCGCATGCCGAGCGCTTCGGCACCCTCGCGATACGATGTGGGCACCTGACGAAGCGCTGATTCGGTCGCCTTGGTGATGTAGGGCACGACCATCAGCGACAGGATGATCAGGGCCGCCAAGACCGAAAAACCCCAGTGCAAACCGACGCATAGCGCCACGTAGCCCACGTAGCCCAACACGATCGAGGGGAAACCCGCGAGCACGTCGATCGCCGCGCGCAGGTAGGCCCCACCATCGGCTCCATTCTTTCGCCGCGGAGCCAGTTCGGCCAGAAAGATGCCGCCCAGCACACCGGCGCTGCCCGCGATGACCATCACGCCCGCCATGATCACGAGCGTGCCGAGAATCGCATTCTCCAGTCCGCCGCCGTTACCCGAGGGCACCGACGTGAGCACGCTCCACCTCCAATGCGGGATGGCCTTGAGCGCGACCCCTACAACGAGCCACAGCGCGGGTCCAATGACGAAGACCAGCGCTACCAGGGTCATCGCCTTGAAGACAAGCGACTTCGCTCGGCGCCAGGAGGTCTTGGGGTAGGCGTCGGTAACGATCGACATCTAGCCCCTCCCCACCGGCGCGGCGAGTCTGGACGTGCGCTTCACGATCGAGCGGGCCCCGAGGTTCACGACCACCGAGATGAGTGCCAGCAGGAGGCCGGCTTCGGCCAGCGTCGAGAGCGCGAAGCCCGTAGCGTCGGTGAGCGCCGAGTCGAGTTGGCTGACGATGGTCGCAGCGATTGTGGTCATCGTGCCGTAGATATTGGGCGCGACCGAGCCGAGCACTGAGCCCGAAACCATGGCGATGGCAATCGTCTCGCCGATGGCGCGGCCCAGGCCGAGCATCGTCGCGCCGATGATGCCCGAACGAACCCAGGGGATCGTGATCTTGCGCGCCACCTCGGCATCGGTGAAGCCGAGCGCCTCAGCGCCCTCTTTGGGTAGCGGCGGCACTTGCAGGAAGAGGTCACGGGTGGTCGAGGCGATGATCGGGACGATCATGAAGCTAAGCACCAGACCCGAGGTCAAGAGTCCCTCACCGTAGCCCACCGAACCCTTGAAGTAACGAAGCACCGGGATGTTGGGCACGTTGTTCGAGATGAACGGGTAAACGTGCTGGGCGAGGAAGGGACCCAACTCGAGGACTCCCCACAGCCCGATGATCACGCTGGGCACACCCGCCAGGATCTCTACGAAAAAGCCCACCGGCTGGGCGACCCACTTCGGAAGCCGTTCGGTGAGTGCGAAGGCCGTGCCGATCGACACTGGGACGGCGATCACGATGGCGATCAGCGAGCTCTCGAGGGTGCCCGCAATCAGTGGCCACGCGCCGTACTGAGCACCCATCGGGTGCGCGACGCCATGGGTGTGCTGAACGGCGCCGTAGAAGTTGCCCACCTGCCAGGTCGAGCCACTCACGAAGCCAAAACCGTTCACCTTGATGGCGGGCCAGGCCTTCAGCGCCAGGATAATGAGGACGAAGAGCAGACCCAGCAGTGGAAGGGTCACGGCGATACGCGTCCCAACGCGCCACAACACGTCTTCTACGTTGCGCATGCCCGCCCGGCGAGACCAGAGGCCTCGTCGGGCGGGCGACGCGTGTGTCAACGGCGATCCGTGTGCCTGCGATGCACCGTCAACCATTCAGTTCACTCCTACTTGATCGTCTTGATCAACTTGAGCGACGCCACCGCGAAGTTCGTCGGCAGCGGCAAGAAGTTGACCTGGCTGAGGTACGAACTCGAGTTACCGAGCTTCGGGTTGATCGCCCACTCGAGCAATGAACGTACAGCCTTGGCCGCGTTGGTGTCGGACTGGTGCGAGTTGACAATGGCGTACTCGTAGTTGATGATGGGGTAACCGCCAGAGGTCTTCGCGTTGATCATCGAGACCGCGCCCTTGTTGCGAAAGACCTTGAAGCCCGCCGCTTCCTTAGCCACGGCTTTGGCACTCCACTTGACGTACTGGCCCTTGCCGTTCATCAGCGCGGCGTAGGTCATGCCACCACCGAGGATGTTGCTCAAGTAGCTGGCTCCGATGTAAGCGATGCATCCCTTGGTCTGCTGACAGCCCGACACCATGCCACCGTTGCCGTTCTCACCGAGGGACGAGGCGTTCTTGGGCCACGACACGGTCGTGCCGAAGCCGACCGACGCTCCCCAACCGCTGGGGTCCTGCTTGGAGAGGTACTGGGTGAAGAGGAAAGTGTCACCACTGCCGTCCGAACGGTACAGGGGAACAATGGGCAGGTTGGGCAGGTTGATCTTGGAGTTCGCCGCAGCGATCGCCGGGTCATTCCAGTTCGTGATCTGACCCTCGTAGATCTGGGCGATCACCTTGGCGCTCAAGTTGAGGTGCGCGTTCACGCCCGGAATGTTGTAGGCCACCACCTGGGAGGAGATGACGAGGGGAATGTTCATGAGCGTCGGAGTGGCGCTCACCTGAGTCGGCGAGAGATACGCGTCGGACGAACCGATGTTGATCGTGTTCGAGGTGGCCTCAGAAATACCCAGACCCGAACCGCCCGCACCGGTGGTCAGGCTGACCTGTGGGTACTTGCCCTGGTAGGCCGGTGCCCAAAGGTTCCACAGCGGGTACAGCAACGAGCTACCCGCCTCGGTCAGGCTGGCCTTGGACGGGGTCTCAACGCGGAACACCTGGGCCTTCACGGGCGTCTTCTTCTTGTGCTTGGTGGTCGCGGAAGCGACCGAGGCGACGCCCAACACACTGACCGCGCCCGCGAGCGCGAACGTCGACGCCAGGCGCGCTCCCTTTACGAAACTTAACTTCACTTGATTCCTCCTAGTAGGTGACGGCGATACCGTAAGTGACTCAGGTAAACCCACTGTGAAGCAGTGGTGACCTGCAACCGATTTCTCAGTTATCCTCGAGTGCCGCGTTCATGTTTGACGTACGCCACGAGCTTCAGCCCATGAGTCCATTCACGTATCGTTCGGTGACTGCTTCGCTGGGATGCTCGAACACCTGGGCCGTGTCGCCATACTCGACGAGGTGCCCGTCGTAGAAGAACATGGTCTTGTCCGACACGCGGCGCGCCTGACCCAGATTGTGGGTGACCACGACCAAGGTGAGCGCGGGTGTCATCTGGCGCATCAGCTGCTCGACCGACTCAGTGGAGAGCGGGTCGAGCGCCGAGGTCGGCTCGTCCAACAGCAACATCTCGGGTCCCACCGCCAGGGCGCGCGCCAGGCACAGCAGTTGCTGTTGTCCCCCCGAGAGCCGGTAGGGCGAATCATTGAGTCGATCCTTCACCGCGTCCCAGAGACCCACCTCGCGCAGGCGCGTCTCGGCCACGACGTCCAACTGCTTGCCCTTGGCGATACCGTGCGCTTTGGCGCCCGCGACCACGTTGTCGCGGATCGACATGGGAAAGGGATTCGGTCGTTGAAAGACCATGCCGACGCGGCGGCGCAACGTCAACAGGTCGAGCGAAGGGTCCCAGATACTGGCGCCATCCAACAGCACGTCACCCGAGTGGCGAAAGCCGAACACCTTGTCGTTCATGCGATTGAGTGTTCGCAGGAAGGTTGATTTGCCCGAACCGGTCGGACCGATAAGCGCGGTGATTGTGCCTCGGGGAAAGGTGACGTTGACGTCGCTCAGGATCGACTTCTGGCCGAAGCTCAAGTCCAACGACCGGGTGGTCATGACCTCGAGAGGCCGGTTGCTGTCGGGGTCCAGCACCTCCAGAACTGACGAGATCTCTTCGTTCGAGATGTCGGTCTTCGGGACGTCTTCCATTCGTGAGCCCTTCGTTTGAGGCGACGAGGCCAAACTAGGGAGTGAAGGTTAACGGATCGTGACGGTTAGGTAACGTCTCGTTGACGCTCAACCAAAAACCAAGGTTCATCGTCAGGCACCGATGGATCCGAGACACCAGCCCTCGTCACCACGTCGCGCGGGCTCCGACCACCTGGCAGCGGTGGTGGGCGTGGGCGGCACCCAGGAGACGGTCGCCGACCACGGACACGGGACTGAGGCTTTTGCGCGGCCGCGGGCGGGCCTCAGGGCGTGACCTAGGGTGCTACGTAGGAGAAATGTTGTCCAGGCAGGTGTAATGCGCATAGGTGTCCTAACTGCAGGCGGTGACGCGCCGGGTCTCAACGCAGCCATCCGCGCCATTGGCCAGATGACATTTCGCGACGGCCACGAACTCATCGGCATCGAAAATGGTTGGGCTGGACTCGTGGACGATTTCGTCGGCCGGGACCTACATCCAGCCGACGTGACCGGCATTGTCGGCCAGGGTGGCACCCTGCTCGGCACCATACGCTACGACCTCGACAATCCTCCCGGGGGCCGCGACCGAGTCCTGCACAGCATCGAGCGCCACGTCGACGCGCTCATTGCCATCGGTGGCGACGGGACCCAGCGGATTTCGCACTGGCTAGCCGACCGTGGCGCACCAGTCATAGGCGTGCCCAAGACCCTGGACAATGACCTGCTCGGCACCGACTACTGCATTGGCTTTGACACTGCGGTCAGCACCGTGGCCGAATCGCTGGACCGGCTCTACACCACCGCGGCCTCGCACCATCGCGTCATGGTGGTCGAGACTATGGGTCGCTCGACCGGCTGGGTGGCCGCGATGGGCGGGCTCGCCGGAGGCGCGGATCTCATCGTGATCCCCGAATTCCCCTTCACCATGGACGAGATCATCGACCACCTAGTCAAGCGCCGAGCATCGGCCAGCGCGTTCTCCATCGTGGTCATCGCCGAGGGCGTCAATCTCGAGACCCTCGGCGGCCATGAACGTCACGAACTCTCCTCCGAGGGCGTGGGCGGTGTTCGATTCGCTACCCGCGGGGTCGGTCATTTCCTTGCCGCACGCATCGAAGAGCACGGCGGCTTCGAAGTCCGCACCACGGTGCTCGGCTACCTTCAGCGAGGCGGCAGCCCCAGCGCCTACGACCGCATCTGGGCGACCCGCGTGGGCGCGGCCGCCTACGACGCGGTGGCCGCGGGCCGCTTCGGCACGATGCCGGTGGTGCGGGGCAACCGGGTGCAACTAGCGCCCCTATCGGAAGTGTCACACGGTCAGCGGCGCGTACCGCGCGAACTCTACGATCTCTGCGCGGCGTTCTTCTAGCTTCGCCCGTCGGGACCCAGTTGGCCGAGCCGGTAGTGAGTGCGACAGAGCACCTGGTAGTGCACGGCGCCCTCAACTACGTCACCAAAGAAGAACTGACTCCCCTGGCGCGCGACAACACCGTCGACCACGCGCGCGTTGCAACGACCCTTGGCGCCGCACCAGCACGACGAGGTGAGCGGCAACTCGTGGGCCCAATCCGCAATCGCGAACAGACGCGCCGAACCGGGAAAGATGCGCAGCAGAAAGTCTGCCGAGAGCCCAAACGCGTGCACGTCCACGCCGTGGTCGTCCACGAGTCGCGCCAAGGCATCGACCTGTTCGACGCTGGCGAACTGCACCTCGTCGATCACCAGGATCCGCACCCCGGTCTCGAGCAGTCGGCGCACGTGATCATCTAGATCAGCGTCGGACTGGACGGCCTCAGCCTCGGCCTCGATGCCAATCCGACTGGTCACCGTGCCGCTACTCGATCGGTCGCCGAAGGTCCAGAGCACGACGTCACTGCGACTCTCTCGAAGCTGCCAACACAGTTGCAGCGCCAGCGTCGATTTGCCCGACGCCATGGTCCCGTAGGTAAAAGTAAGTTCCGCCATCATCTCTCGTCACGCAGTGCGAACGTCCAACGATACCGCCGGGCACTCGCCAGTGGACTCGATAGCTCACGCCGCGCGGGACCCCTCACTAGATTGGGTCCATGGAGATTCCCGTTCGCGCCGTCGCCTACATTCGAAACGATCGCAGCGAAGCGCTCGACGACAACTGGAACGACATCGTCAGCACCGTCGAGTTGGCGAGCGACGTGCCCAGCGAAGCCCTCCAGGGGCTCGCCGACTTCTCGCACGTCGAGATCGTCTTCTTCGCCGACTGGGCCGATGACGTGCCGCCGGGACCCTGGCACCGCCACCCGCGGGGCAACGCACAGTGGCCCGACGTTGGAGTGTTCGCCCAACGCAACAAGGATCGCCCGAATCGAATCCTGCTTACGACGGTGGCCATCGAATCATTGGGTGAGCGCTCGCTCGTCGTGCGCGGTCTCGACGGCATCGATGGAACACCGGTGCTCGACATCAAGCCCGTCTTTCGCTGGAGTGTGCCGCGAGGCGCGTTGCGAGTGCCCGAATGGAGCGAGGCGCTCGGCGAGAACTACTTCTAACTGGCCGCGATGAAGTCATTGAGCACCCGGGCGAGTTCCTTGCCCCGTTGCTCTTGAAGGAAATGGCCCGCACCCTCGATAGTGACGTGCGCTTGGCCCTGGGCACCCGGCACGACCCTCAAGAACTTGCGGTCCGCGCCGCGGGTGATCGGATCGCCGTCGGAGAAGCAGCACAGGAATGGCTTGGTCCACGTTGCCAACACCGCCCACGCCGCGACGTTGGCGTCGTGGGCGGGGTCTTCGGGCGACGTGGGGACCAGCGCCGGGAACTGACGGGCCCCCTCCTTGTAGGACTCGTCGGGAAAGGGTGCGTCGTACGCCGCGACGATCGACGGAGTCAGTCGTTCGGTGCAGCCACCCGAGACAATGGCCCCCACGGGCAACTCGGGCGCACGCTGACTGAACTCCTGCCACTTGAGAAACGCCTCGGTGCTCGGCTCCTCGCCCGTGGGCAGTCCGCCATTGCCGATGGCCACGCGCGCGAATCGGTCCGGGTGCTCGCACACCAGACGCAGACCGAGCAGACTTCCCCAGTCCTGTCCGAAGAGGGTCACCTCCTTGAGATCGAGCCGGTCGAAGAGCAGTTCGCGCAGCCACTCAACGTGACGGGCGAAGGTGTACTCGCGACGGTCGGTGGGCTTGTCCGAACGGCCGAAACCAATGAGATCCGGAGCGATGACGCGGTGGCGCGCCGCCACGAGACCGGGAATCACCCTGCGGTACAGGAACGACCAGCTCGGTTCACCATGCAACAAGAGCACCACGTCGCCCTCGCGCGGTCCTTCATCCAGGTACGCCATGCGAAGCGGCTCGGCGCCGGTGGGATCGACGACGTCGCCGTAGTGCGCCGTGAAATCGAACTCCTCCAGGTTCGCGAACCGATCATCGGGGGTACGCGCTCGCTCCATGGTGCTCCTCCACTCCCTGACGGGCGGCGCCACTTCCATGGCGCCCTTTCGGCCACGTTACAGACGCGCCACACCCTCGCGTGGCGCCCCCGGTGTCGTCTACTCATCGGCGCTCGCGCCAGTTGAGTGTGCACCCGCTGCGCCCGGCTCGAAAGGGCGAACTCGTCGTCGCCTAGGAGCGACCGAGGCTCGTAGCGGCGCTCGGGATCATGCGCGTCGACAACGACAGGTACGCCGCGGCCACGTCGACTCTCTCCACCCGCAGGCACACCACAGCGTCAAGTCGACCACGGTGCGGCCGACGACGCCCCGAAGGCCGTCGTAATCCCGATCACGCCCCCAGCCCGATCAGATGACGTCATGGTGTCAAGATCTACTCACACCATCTCGATCGCCAGCCACTGGGTCACCTCGTCGCGCGTGGGACAGGTCGCCGGACCAAATCGACTGATCGCGAGCGCCGCAGCCGCATTGGCCCGAAGAGCGGCCTCGAGCACCGAGTTGCCCTGGGCCAACTCGGCCAGGAAGACGCCGTCGTGGGTGTCGCCGGCTCCGTTGGTGTCCAGGACCGACGTGGTGAAAGCGGGGATTCGCGTCGCGGGAATCTCGTGAGTCTTTACGAGACAGCCCTCTTCGGCGTTGTGAATCACGATGCCCTGCCGTCCGGTGCGCGTCCAAAGGTTGTCCAATGCATTCGCCAGGGTGTCGCTCCCGGCGAGCTGCACCGCCTCGCTCGCATTACAGAGCAACCAGTCGGCGCGCGCCAGCACCAACTCGAGCATCGCGGCGGGAATGTCCAACGCGCGCGGCGCGGGATCGAAGGCCACGACGACCTCGTCGGGCAGCGTCGTCAGCCACTGGGCGACCGCTGCGCCGATCTCCTCGTAGACGACGCTGTAGCCGGAGAGGAACACGTAGTCCTGGGCACGCACGTCGAGGGTTCCCAGAGCGCTGGCGCGAAGTCGCTTCTCGGCCCCCGGCGACGTCACGAAGGTGCGCTCACCCTCGTCGTCGACCAGCACCACGCAAAAGCCCACGTCGTCGCTCTGGTCCGCGGCAATGGGCACGTGAATCCCTTCGGAGTCCAGGGCCGCCCGAGCGATGTCCGAAAAGGGTCCCGCACCGAGCTGGCCGGCGTAGACGACCTCCATCCCGTGACGAGCCGCAGCGCTCATGACGTTGAAGCCGCCACCCGCGGTGAGCACCCGCTCGCTCGAGAGCGCGTCGCCACCTCGTACCGGCAGGCCCTCGATCATCATGACAACATCGATCATCACGGTGTCCAGATTGAACAGCCGACTCGCCCTCGCCATAGGACACTCACCTTACCGAGGGGAGCGAGGTGTCCGACAGCGCCGCGGCGTCTCAGTCGTGGTCGCGCAGAAATGCACCAACCACGCGCAGGTACTCGTCGGTCTGCTCCACGAAAGGCATGTGGCTCGACTCTTCGAAGATCTCCCATCGAACGTCCGGGATCGAGTCGAAGAAGGGTTGCATGGTCGCCGGGGTCGCCTCGTCGTAGCGCCCCGAGGCGAGCAACGTCGCAACGTCGATCTGTGACACCCGCTCGACAATCGACCACGACCGCAGCGTCCCGATGCAGTAGAACTCGTTCGGCCCGTTCATCGTCGAATAGACCGTGGCGTCCTCGCCCACCAACTCCATCGAACGGAGCACCTCGGGCGGATTGGGCAGCACCCGACACACGTGACGGTCGTAGAAGGCCTGCGTAGCCGCCAGATACTCGGGGTCGCTGATGGTGCCGTCTCGTTCATGACGATCCAGCGCGTTTCGCACGTCCTCGGGCATGAGGGCGCGCAGTCGTGTGGCCTCGCTCACCCACAGATCCATCGACGCCGGCGAGTTACTGATCACGAGTGAGCGCAGTCCCCTGGGACGTCGGACCGCGAACTCGGCACCCAACATCCCGCCCCAGGACTGTCCCAGCAGGTGGAAGTCGTCGGCGACGCCGAGACCGCTCAACAGGTTCTCCAACTCCTCCACGAAGAGATCCACGGTCCAGAACTGCTCACCCCGATCGGGCAGGTGCGTCGAGTTTCCGCACCCGAGTTGGTCGTAGTGAATGACCGGCCGTCCCTCGTCGGCGAGACCGGCTATGGCCAGGGTGTAGTTGTGGGCCGCGCCTGGTCCTCCGTGCAACACAACCAGGGGCGTGAGCGCGCGATCGAGGTCGCCCGAAATGCGAAACCACGTCGTCCACCCACGAAAGTCGACTGTCCCCTCACGTGTCGGCGCCGGAATCATCCCCCGACCCTAGCGAACGCGCTCTGATCACCGCGTCCAGGGCGCGCGCGGTCGCCGTGACGCACCGCTCACGGGCGAGGCATGCGAAAATCTTACGTTCTCATTATCGAGGTGTTGGGAATCTATAAGGCGTCATTGGTAATTTCGAACGATCCACGCGGTTGGTACCGCGTTCGACTCGAGAAGGGACACCGCGCGTACATGGCACTTCGGGCCCCCCAGCACGCACGCCACGCGGCGCCCAGCGACAGCGGGGGTGTCGAGGGTAATTCACGTCTCACCGGCTCGCTCGCCCTGGTACTGCTGGTGTTGCTAGCCCTCGAGGGCGTCACGATCTTGCGGATCACGTCCCTGCTCACTCCGCACGTCTTCATCGGCGTGCTCCTCATTCCCCCGGTGCTCTACAAGATCGCCACCACGGGCTGGCGCTTCTTCAAGTACTACCGCGGCGATCCCGCGTACCGGCGCAAGGGGCCGCCGCCCATCGGACTGCGTCTGCTGGGTCCCGTGGTGATCGTGTTGACGCTCACCGTGCTGGGTTCGGGAGTCGGTCTCGTCCTGCTGCCCGTGTCAGCGCGTGCCCAGTTGCTGTTCATCCATCAGGCCAGTTTCGTGCTGTGGTTCGCCGCGATGACCATCCACGTGCTCGGCCACCTCGTCGAGACCGCCCGAGTGGCCCCACTGGACTGGCTCGCGCGAACCCGACGTCAGGTGAGCGGCGCGTCGACACGCCAATGGGTGATCGCAACAAGCATCGTGCTGGGTGTGCTGGGCGCCCTCGCAATCACTCCATACGCCAGCGGGTGGTTCTCGTTCGCCTAGTGGCAACGTAGATTCCTATAGCGTCAGGCCAACCGAGTCACCGGGCTCGAGCGGCACCATCGTTGCGTTCGATCCCGCGTTGGAGAGAAAGAAGCGAAGTTCCTCGGGCGTACCAGTCAGGATGGGAAACGTGCCGTAGTGAATCGGTACCACGCGACTTAGGCCCAAGAGTTTGACCGCGTGTGCCGCCTCGCGTGGACCCATGTTGTAGTGACCGTCGATCGGCATGAGACCGATCTCGGGAGCGTAGAGGTCACGGATCAGGGCCATGTCCCCGAAGACATTGGTATCGCCCGAGATGTAGATCGGACCGCCGAGGCCATTGGCCAGTCCGATGATGAAACCCACCGGGTTGCCACCGTAGGCGTTGGGCACGTTCTCGCCCAGCGCCACCCCGCACGAGTGGTCGGCACTCACCATCGTCAATGAGACGTCGGCCACGCGGATCGTCCCGCCCTTATTCATCTCGACCAGGTTGGTCAAGCCCACCGAAGCGAAGTACGCCGCCATCTCGGGTACGCACACGACGGTGGCGCCGCTGGCGATGGCGAGTGGTATCACCGAACCCATGTGGTCGAAGTGACCATGGGTCACCGCGATCGCGTCGAGCGGTCCCAAATCAGTCAACCCTTCAGGGCACTTGGGATTGCCCTCGAGCCACGGATCGAAGACGATTCGAGTTCCGGTTTGGGTCGTCAGCAGCACCGTGGCGTGACCGAGCCACGTCAGGGTTCCGAGTTCGCCAACGTGCTCGGGAACCGCTTCCTCTTCTACGTTCAACGCAGCATTCACAATCGCGCCCCTATCTCCCTCGTCCACGACAACCCCGATGGTCTCTCGCCAGAATTTTACGACACTCCCGACAGTACGCGCAGTCTCGGTGGCGAACGCCGCTCGCGAACGCTACGCGCACCCCACCTGGCGCGCGTAGAGCGCAAACGGCATCTCGTAGAGCCGCACCGCGTCGGGATTGCTGCGTGCGAGATTAAAGCGCCACGCACCGTCGACGAAGTGCCAGTAGTCGACAAGTTGTACGCCATCAATCGCGTAGTGAACGAGCCAGTAGCCCCGCGAGGCACGACTGACGTCCTCGACGACCGCTGAACCGGGTGCGCTGGGACACTCCTGATGACGTCGCAGATACGCCCTCCGGGTGATGATCGCGCGGCTCGCAGCGTCCCATCGGTCGTAGACCAGCCCGTCCCGATCGTGCGCGTAGTTGTCGTTGAACCTAATCGCCACCGCCCGAAGGACCCCGCGGGTCGGGGCGTCGTGCAGGACCCGCGAATGGTGGCGGTCCAGGAGCGCGAACGACGCAACCGCCAGTGCGACCACCACAAGGACCACGACCACCACCCTCGCCCCCACGGCTCGCTTTGCCTGCACGGGACGCGAGCCTATCTCCACGGCACCATCGGCCGAGGCGAGCCCGATCGTTGCGCGATTGACACGCCACGCGAGTGTCAGACCGGCCAATGGGGCCAAACTCTCAACGCCACGTTGCGATTTGTGCAATGGTAACGATAGGCGACGACCACGGGGTGGAACGAGGCGGTAGCGATGCTGTTCGACACGAGGAGCGCACGGTGATGGCCACGCAGACGCTTGCGTCAAGCCAGGGCGGTTCGACCGCCGGATCCGTGGTGATTGAACTCGCCCACGTCGCCAAGCGCTACCGCGGTGGCGGTGGCGTGAGCGACATCTCACTCTCCATCCAACAGGGCGAGGTCTTTGGCTTCCTCGGACCCAACGGTGCGGGCAAGACGACCATCATTCGTCTCCTGCTCGACCTGATTCGCCCCAATAGCGGCACCATCAAGATCTTCGGACTCGACTCACGAGCCGACAGCGTCGAGATTCATCGCCGACTCGGCTACATCCCCGGCGACCTCGCGCTCTACGAGCGATTCACGCCGCGCGAGATCCTCACGCACTTCGCCTACCTGCGAGGGGGCATTGCCTGGGCCAGCATCACCCCACTCATCGACGCCTTGAACCTGGAGATCGACCGGCCGGTCAGGGCTATGTCCAAGGGCAACCGCCAGAAGGTGGGTCTCGTGGCGGCCTTCATGGGCGAACCCGAACTCCTGCTCCTGGACGAACCCACCTCGGGACTCGACCCCCTCATCCAACAACAGATCCACGAGCAGGTTCGCCGAGTCGCCCAGGAGGGACGCACCGTGTTCCTGTCGTCACACATCCTCTCTGAGGTTGGCGAGATGGCCGGACGCGTGGGACTCATTCGAAACGGTCGACTCGTTGCCGTGGAGAACGTGATCGATCTGCAGCGCCGATCCGCGCACCTCATCGACGTCACATTCCCCTCTCCCCCGGACGCCAACTTCCTGGGAGCCGTGGAGGGCGTGCAAAAGAGCGAGGTCACGGGCAACGTCCTGCACGCGGAGGTGACCGGCGACCTCAATCCGCTGATCGCGCGAATCGCGAGTACCCGGATCAACGATCTCTCCATTCGTGAGCCCGGCCTCGAGGAACTCTTCCTCTCCTTCTACGAGCAGCCTCATGAATAGGTCCAGGGCCAGTCGCGGCCTGCACACCATCTTCGAACGATCCCTCCGTGAAATCCGGCGCAGCCTCGCTGGCTGGATGGCTGGAATCGCGGCGTACTGCCTGGTGCTGCTCGCCATGTACCCGTCCATCCATGGCAACAAGGACTTTTCGAAGCTCCTCGACGTGTTTCCCGAGGCCATGCGTAAGCTCTTCAATCTCTCCGACTACACCACCGGCGCCGGTTACCTGCGCACCGAGGTCTTCTCCTTCATCGCCCCGCTGCTCCTGGCCATCTTCGCGATTCTCTGGGGTGCCGATCTGACCGCGGGCGAAGAAGAACGTCGAACCATTGACGCGCTCCTGGCGACACCAGTCTCGCGGCGGCGTGTCATTCTCGAGAAGTGGCTAGCGCTGTGCAGCGCGACCGTGCTCCTGTCCGTAGTCCTCGAACTGGTGCTCGGTCTCATCGGACCGCTCTTTCGACTCCACGTCGGCTGGGCGCCCCTGTCAGCCGTCGTAGCTGGTTCGTGCCTGTTCGCTCTGAGCTTCGGCACCATGGCGATGACGGTCGGCGCGGGCACCGGCTCACGAGGTCTCGCCCGCGGCGTCACGGGCGCGCTGGCGGTTGCCACGTACTTAATCAGCACCCTCGCCCAACTGGTCGATTGGCTCAAGCCGTGGGAGTGGACATCGCTGTGGTACCACGCCTTCGGCAGTGATCCCCTGACCAATAGCTTCAACGTCGGGCACCTGTCCGTACTCGTCGCCTGCATCGTGGTCCTCGTAGTGCTCGCAACGATGCTGTTCGATCGGCGCGACTTCTCCAACTAGAAGTCGGCGGACCCGGGCATTCTGAGCTCTTAACCACTACTTACGCGAATCTTGTCAGCGTCCTAGGAGCGTCACGCATGCTGGAGATCGCTGCACTTCGCACCAGCGGGACCGCATGGGTCCCGGTCGGGTGAAGCGCATCGGACCAAGGAGGCACCATGACCATCGAGACCACCCTCATCGAGATCGGCTTTGCAGCCGTGGCCATCGCTATCGCCGTGGGCGCGCCCCTCTTCGGAATGAACCAGCACGACGGCAACCCCACCGATCCCAGTTCGCTACACACCCGCGACACCGACACCGAGTCAACTCTCGTCTCGTCGTAGTTCGGATCTCGACGGCGCCACTACCCCCCAGTGGCGCCGTCGAGGTAGCACCCCGTGCGACGCGTCGAAGATCATCGTCGCGTGGACTCGCCAAATCCGTCCCCCGATAGATTCGCTTCGTGGTCTCATTTGAATCGGTCTCCAGGTGGACACAACCCACACCGGCACCGATATCCGCGGCCCGCACTCAGCTCGTTGAGCACGTAGCGACCTCGATCGTCTCATTGTCGACGGGTAGGCTCCGCGTGACGATCGACGGACGCACGACCGCCGCAAAGACCAGCTTCGGCCACGAACTCGCCGCCACCATTCGCGCCATGGGCCGTTCGACCCTTCGCGCGAGCTTGGACGACTTCAAGAATCCTTGGAGCGAGGCGACGGCGCTGGGCTATGACCGGGTAAGCGGCGAGGGTTACTACCGCAATGCCTATGACTTCGAGTCCGCGCGTGCACTGCTGCTCGAACCCGCCGGGTCCTCGGGAAGTGGCGAGGTCGCACTGTGCGCGCGATCCGCTAACCGGCGACGACCACCGGAACACTGTCGTCCTCGCCCCCGACGATGCAGTCCTCATCGTGGATTCAGTCTTCGCCATGCGCCACGAGTACAACGACATGTGGGACTATCGAATCTAGCTCGAGGTCGGCGGCGGGATCTGTCTCGCGCGCGGCGCGGCGCGCGACAGCGAACGAGAAGGCCGTGAAGGGGCGCTCGCCGCACACCGGGAGCGATATCAAGTCGCCGAGTGCATCTACCTCGCCGAAGTGAACCCTCGCCGGATCGCCGACGTTGTCATCGACAACACCGATTTCGCGAACCCGTTCATCATCGACTCACACGAGGGCGCTTGACGAGCACGTCGAAGTCATCCACACCGTCACGGTGACCGGCACCGCCGATCGGGGGACGTCCACGGTACGACCAGATTCTCCACCGAAACTGACTGGTGTCGTGATTCGCGGCCGCGCGTGCGCACCGCTGCAGTCCCTCGGTGCGACGCGAGTCTCCCTCGTCGGTAGGATGACGAAATAGCCGCAGAATCTTCTTCCTGGTCGCACCAGAGCAGCGCATGAACGCGCGCGCGAGCCGCACGCGCCCCTCCGCGCCGGGGCCGCCCAGGAGCCCGTGGGATCGAAGAATCACCGTGATCACGTTGGTCACCGTCGGCGCCGCACTCGCCGCGGTCGCGTGGTTTGGCCTGACGAGCACGGTACCCGAACAGACCGGGGGCTTTCCGGTCGTCACCACGTCGCCGGTACCGACGTACCCGGTGGGCAACGTCGATGCAAGCGAGCCGTCGGGCATGGCGCCGCCGGGTCGCGACGCCCTGGCGGGCTACACCCGCGACTACGTAACCGATTTCACCGGAGGCGACGTGCCGCACGGGTGGAATGTCTTCAGTGGCGTGCCCGGCGGCGACCCCATGGGTCAGTTCGCCGCGAGCCACGTCGTCATCAGCAACGGTATCTTGAGTTTGAACACGTGGCGTGACCCGCGTTTCGCCAACAAGTGGGTCACGGGCGGCATTTGCCAGTGTGAGGCGCCACGCACGTACGGCGCATATTTCGTTCGCTCACGAATCACCGGCGGTGGTCCCAACGAAGTCCAGTTGCTCTGGCCCGCTTCGAACGTCTGGCCCCCCGAGATTGACTTCAACGAGACGGGCGATCGATTCAAGTCGACGTCCTGGACTGTCCACTGGGGCACTCAAAACCATATCGACCAGCGCTCGCTAATCATCGATATGACCGCGTGGCACACGTGGGGTGTCCTCTGGTCCGCGCACGCCATCACCTTCACCGCCGATGGCAAAGTCTGGGGCCGCTTCACAACGATTGCCAACATCGCCAGAGTCCCGATGACCCTCGACTTCGAACAACTGGCGTTTTGCTCTGCCGGACGCTTCTGTCCCAGCACGCCCGTCTCGATGAAGATCGATTGGGTGGCCGAGTACTCCCCCGTCACCTCGAGCGCCGGTAGTGCACGCTGATGATTCCACCGATGCGTTCGCTGCGCCGCGCCATGATCCACGCCGACGAGTGGCGCTGGCACGGGCGCTTCGTCGTCTGTCGCCGACTTGGTCGCGCACCGATCATTGGCCCGACGCTCACCCGCGTCGACAACCACCTCTACCTCAAGCACTTCAGTCGCGACATGCAACGACTCAACGACGCCCTCGCCGGCACCGAACTCGCTGATCACTACTGGGTCTGGGCGGGAGCTCTTCTCGGCTGGGCGCGCGAGGGCGCACCGCTAGCCCACGACCGCGACGCCGACTTCGCCCTGCTCACCCAACACCGAGACCTCCTCGAGCGCGCGATTCCGGTCATTTGCCGAGCGGGGTTCACGCCTTATCGCCGGTTTCGCAACAACGACGGGGAGCTCACCGAGGTAACGTTTCGCCGCCACCGCGCCCGATTTGAGTTCTTCCTCTTCACGCCCGTCGAGGGAGGTCTGCGCTACTACCTGTACCGCGGGACGCCGCACCAGCCCGTCGAGTTCGAGGGCCGCCTGCCTGACCAAGACCTCGTCGAGTTCGAGTTCCTTGAACGACGCTGGCTACGCCACTCGAACGCCGAGGCCGAGCTCGAATCCCTCTACGGCAACTGGCAAGTGGCGGACCCGTACTGGGACTACATGCGAGACAACCAGTCGAAGGTCCAAGAACGCGCATGGCTAGGAACGGATGAGCCGTGGAGTTGCTGAAAACCTCGCGAGCACGGATGTGGTCCCCGCGCTCGACGTGGCGTGCGCCGAATGCGAAGGGCCACGAGTGACGAGGCGCCGTTTCGGAACCGCTGCCCGTCACGCATGGATGAAAGCCCTCGCGACATCCACCGCTCCGATTCTCCTCGTCAGCGCCGACCTCGACCAGCCGTGGCCCGACCTGACGGCCGACGAGCGCTACCGCGACGCTTGGGTGGTACTGAAGGACGCCGGCGTGCCCGGTGGCATCGTCGAGATCGATCTCGGCGCTGATCCGACCAGCCAACGCGCCCTCCTCGATGAGGAGTCCGCGCGAATCCGTTCGTCACGCTGGTCGGCGGGTTCGGCACCGGACGACGTGCATCTGCCCTCGATCTCGGTCATCGTGCCCACGATTGGTGAACGTCTCGACGAGCTCGAACGCTGTCTCGAGTCGCTCGACGCGCTCGACTACCCGAACTTCGAGATCGTGCTCGTCGACAACCGTCGAGGCGTGCCTTCGCCGGACCCGCTGGCGGCTCTGGCGTCGCGAGCGCGACTGCGCGTGGTTCGCGCGGTCCGACCGGGCATCTCCGCCGCACGTAACGAGGGCGTGGCCCACGCCAACGGTGAGGTGGTTGCGTTCACCGACGATGACGTGTGCGTCGATGTGAACTGGCTGAGGGCGATCGGCACCCGGATGGTCCGCGAGCCCGACGTCGACGCGGTGAGTGGACTCGTACTGCCCGCCGAACTCGATCACCCCGCCCAGGTCTGGTACGAGCGCTACGTCGGCGGATTCGGCGGACCGCGCAGTTTCGCGTACCGGCACCTCGAAGCAGACGGCCGCGGTCCGCGATGCCTTCGCGCTCGGCGCTTCTTCGCGCGAGACGCCGCGGGCCAGGTGCGCGAGCACCCCTCGATCTACGGGGTGGGCGCCTACGTGGCGGGAGCCAACATGGCCATGCGTCCCTCGGCCCTGGAGCGAATCGGCGGGTTCGACGAGGCACTCGGCACCGGGACGCGCGCGCGCGGCGGCGAGGATCTCGCCGCGATCATCTCGTTACTGATGGACGGGGGTCGCATGGCCTACGAGCCCGCCGCCTTCGTCTTTCATCGCCACCGACGCGACTACGCGGGGCTCCTCGCCCAGATGGACGGCAGTGGCGTGGGATTTGGTGCCATGCTCACGTCGCTCATCCTTCGTGATCCCTGCCACTTGGTGCGCCTGGCCTCGCTGATCATACGGGCCGGCGTCCGGACGCTGGTGCGGGCCCGCACCAGCGTCCGTGGCCGGCGCACCGGCGAGCGCGCTCCGGCGGCGCCGACCTTTCCCCCCCAGCTCTTCTGGCACGAGATCCGCGGCTACCTGCGAGGGCCCTTCGCCTACGCGGCGAGTCGCCGAGCACTGGCGATGCGCCGCGCCCGACCAGAGGCGTCCCCGGGCGCGAATTAGAACAGGTTCGCGCCGCTCGGGGGTGACGAATTCGAGCTCCTGCGGTAACGACGAATCAACGCCGGCAGGAAGAACACGCCCTGAAGCAACGACGATGCCAGCGAGGCCACCCCGATTGCCACGAGCCCGTAGCGACCGATGAGGATGAGGACGAGAGTGAAGTAGATCACCGCGCTGGACAGCGCGCGCAGTACCAGCCACCACAGTCGCTTGTCGAGCCACGCGAAGGACGTGTAGAGGATGGTCACCGCGCTCCCCGGTAAGGCTAGGAGCAACATGCGCAAGAGGGTCGTGCCGTGCGTCGCGTATTCCGGACCAAAGACGCGCAGCAGCAGCGGCGCGAAGACTACCCCCAACACGATGATGGGCGTCAGTACGGTGACACCCGTAAGAATGGTCGTACGCGCGTGGCGGCGCACCGCGTAGGACTCCGACGACGCCTCGACAAGAAACGAGGTCGCGATGTTCCAGAGGAAGTACGTAACGCCCGAGGCAATCAGCGCGGGCAGGTAGTAGTAGGCGCTCGTCACCGCCCCCAGCCTCTGAATGACGATAAGGGTCACGATCGACGGAGTGAACATGCTCAACAAGAACGTGGAGTAGTGCGCGAAGGCGAGAACCAGAATCTCACGCATCGAGGGCAGGCCTTCACCGGGCCGGCTGTAGGTCTCGTGATCTGGGATGCGTCGGCCAAACAGGTACCAAGTGACCGCGATAATCGTCACGGCCACCGGCGCGGTCCAAGCGAGGAAGATGCCTTGGCTCGCCGACAGAGCAAGGAGGGCGGGCAAGACGGCCAACTTGGCCAATGCGAAGAAGATGTTCTCCAGGGGTACCCACTTGGAGGCCCGCAGCCCCGTCAAGGCCGAATCCTGGAGCACGAAGATGGTCCACAGGACCACCGCCGTCACGAACAGGCCGCGCCACGCCAAGGTCGGTGGGAGGAACCGATCGGCCAGGCCCGACGACGCGTAGATCACCGAACTCACCAGGGCGAGCGACGTGCACAGGGCGTAGGCCCGCAGCACGAACGAGCGAGTCTGGACACCCGCAATCGGCAAGAACCGTTCAAAGACCACCCCGAAGCTGAGCTGGGAAAGATTGGCCAAGAGCACCATCGCCGCAATCTCCGCCGACGTGCGTCCGATCACCTGGGCGCTCGCGAGGCGCGCGGCGATGGCCCAAAAGACTACGCCGAGCACGGCAGTACCACCTGAGGAGAGCATGAGGGCAATCGCGTTGCGCACCAGTCGGCCCGCTCGCAGCTTCACCATCGATCACCCACGCGCGACGACGCCCGCCCTTCTTCGCGCGCATGCTCTGCGGCGCGCGAACCGAGAGGTGTGACGAGGTCACCTTGGCACTCACGAGTGAGCCGCGTCCCGGAGGCGATTCCAACGAGTGTCACGCGCCCGCCATCCCCTCAACCTCAGCGGATCTTGCGGGCCGGCACGCCCCCGTAGAGTCCGCCCGGACCCACGTCCGAGGCAACGACGGCACCCGCCGCAACGGTGACGTCGTCGTGAATCGTCACACCCGGCAAGATAACGACCCTCGCTCCAATCCAGCAGCCGTTGCCAATGCGTACCGCCCGATGCGTCGCGTCAGGTCGAACGCGCTGTTCGTCGTCACGCTCGTGCGTCGAGGTCACGATGAGGACTTCGGGTCCTAACAGGACTCCCTTGCCAATCGACACTGGCCCGTCGCCCTCGATGTAGAGGCCACGATTGGCCCACGTGCCCGCACCGATGCTCAGTTGCGTCGTTTGGATGCGCGCACCCTTGAGCCCACACGATGCCGCGACCTCGAGGCCAACCGCTCGCAGGCTGGGCACGATCAGATCTCGGGGGAAGAAGTCCGAGGGAATGAGGTAGTTGGTGAGGCACGCTCGCGCAATCCCGCGCGGACCGCGTCGGCGCAACTCACCCAGGCGGCGCACGACTCGTACCGGAATGTCAGTTATCCTCACGCGGGCTCACCTGCCTTCAAGACACTCGCCGAGGGCCACGCGGCGATAATCCGATAGCCGTGACGCAACAAAGTGGCCCGATATGTCGCCATCCAACCCTTGGGGTAGCCAGCGACGATTTCACCCCACACTTCTTGTGACCGGCTGAGGACAATCACCTCAGGACGCCGCTTGAGCATGTTGGACTCGTCGTACTTGACCGACGGCGCACCGAAGTTGGCCGCGATGAAGAGGCGCACCTTGCCCAAGTCACGCTGGCCCACCGGTAGATACGGCGCGACCATGCCGATGCTCTGGCCCGCCTGAACGAGTGAGTACGCAAGGTCCACCGCCCGTACATCACCGAGCGAGTACGCCTGATAGGCGTCATTGCCACCGCGCACCACGGTCGTCGCGAGTGCGAAGCCCGCCACGACCAGTACCACCAAGACAACGCTGACGAGACTCGCGCGTACCCGATGCACCACGCGATCGTGCGCCAGCCACGCGGGTACCGTGCCCGTTCGTTGGGGAAAGAGAGCCGAGGCTGCGAGCAGAGCTGTGAAGGGCAGACCAAAGAACACCACGCGCAACAGCCCCTCGCCTCCGTACGTCTGCAAGGCGAGCAGGGTGAAAGGGGCCAGCGCAGCGACTTCAATGAAGCGCGAGTCACTGGCGCGCCGAAGTGCGCCCAGCGCGGCCAGCCCGTACAGAGCGGCTGTGATGGCGATGCGCACGTTCACCACCAAGCGGTGACTGGCACTACCCACCACCCGATCAGCCACGTTGGCCCCGATGGTACCGCCGATTTGACCCACCGAACCGAAGATGTCGTTGAGATGCCCCACCCAGTAGTTCGCCGCACCCAGGCTCAGCCAACCAACCGCAAACAGCCCGGTGAGCACGATCAATTCGGGTCGAGCCAGGCGGCGAGTGAGCAGCGCGGCAACCAGGGCCAAAATCAGCGCGTACGGAGTCAGCTGGTGGCTGACGGCCGAAGCCATGAGGATCACTCCAATCAACACCATGATGGCCAGCACGCGTGGCTGCGGCCAACTCGTCACGGTGTCATCCCCCTCGAGGCGGCTCCACGCGAGTGCGCGGCGCGTGGACCGCCATCGACTTCGCAGACCCCTCTGACCCACCGCGTGCGCCCGCGGCTGCCAGCACGCGATCACCGCAGCGATGACGACGAGAAAGAACAAGTAGTTGAGGGCCTGGGGCGAGAAGTAGTCCTGATAGATCCAGTTCGTGGCGTAGAACAGCGCCACCCCCACGTAGCCCGCGCGCACGCTGGCGCCGCTGAAACGAGCGATCACCAGAAGCGGAGCGAGGTAGATCAACTCGATTGCCAGTGGAAACCACCGCAGTAAAGCCAGGGCGTTTGATTGGCCCGTGAAGGCGACCACCAGCGCAGCCAGCGAGAAGCCGCCGGGCCACGAGAAACGGGCGTCAAAGTTGGCCAGCGTGTGACCATGCTGAACGATGTACTGGGTAAAGCCCGCGTGCAACCACGAGTCGGTGAGGGCCGCGACCGGCTCCACTGCGGGCGCAGTGCCAAAGAGAAAGAGAACCAACACGACGATCAACGCGATGACTCTCGCGAAGCGAGGCGTCGCGCGCGACACCTCGAGGGAGAAGCCGACTACCACGACTCCCAAGCCCGCGAAGTACGCCCAGTGGAGGATACTCACGAGTCCGAGAGGGCCCATGCGCGCGAAGTGCGCTTGGCGAACCGCGATCACCCAAAGAGCCACGCCCAGCACCGCCAGAACCAGCGATCCCGTGGAGTCGAGGACCTTCGCGACGACCGCCCGCCGAGGCACGACGCTCATGCGAAGGTCACGAATCGAAGGACGACAAGAGCGAAGAACAGCAGTACCAGGATGCCAATCGACGCGTCGAGAGTCATTGACACCAGCCGCGTCAGTGGCAGGGCCATCGTGTGGCTCCAGATGCGCAACGCCAACAGCACGACACTCGCCGTCAGGACCGCCACCGATGTCGGCGGCAGGGCGAACACACTCGCTGCAGCCACGAGTACGGACGTCACCGTTTCACCAGTCTCGTGCGAAGATGTCGCGACTGCCACACCAAAGACGGCAGGCATACCATGCACGTCACCTCCTCGAGTGCCACGGGGTGCCACGCACCCAGGGTCATCATCACCTGGGCGGCGAGCATCAGCGTCGCCAGACTGACGGCCACGCTGAGACCGAGCACCAGCGCCACGGGCGACAGACCAATGGGCCCAACAACAGTCCATCCCGGCACCACAACACCGACGATGAGTCCCAGAGTGAAGCGCAGCCCACCGTGAACGCCGCAGAGTACGAGAGCCAATGTCGCCAGATCCACCGTGGCCAGCGTTGCCGATGCGGCGGCGCGCCACCATCGGTTCCGCGTGTCAACGACGCCCGGGCCGTAGTGAGCGGACATCACTCAACGCCTGCTCTCGTCCAGCGCCGCGCCGCCAACCGGCTGCGCGCGTACGCCAGGGGTCCGTACGCCATCCCGAGAGTCTGGACCAGGAGGGCCCAACGCGGGTAGCTCGGCACCACACTCGTGGAACGTTCATCACGCGAACGCGTGAGGTGACGCAGCCCGCTCGGCACCCGGCGCACGAGTGCCGAGAATTGGGACGGATCACGGAGGGTGAGCGTGCAGAACATTGCCGTGAGGCCAATCCCGTAATCGAAGACCTGGACCATGAACTCATGTTCGCTCCGTCGATGACGATGTCGGACCATGGCTGCGGGCTCGTAGGCGAATGTTCCGCCGCCCAATACCACGGAAACGAAGACCTGAAGATCCTCGCCACCGCGAGCGGCGGTGCCGCCGCCGAGCGCCATGTCGAAGCCGCCGAGTCGCCTCAGAGTGCTGCGTCGAAAGGCCATGTTGCAGCCTGCACCGAATCGTCCGGGGGCGTAGGGAAATAGCCGACCACGGTCCACGTCATCGCGCAGGCTCATCAATTCGGCGTGAAGTCCCTGGCTGAAGCCCCCGTAGAACTCTTCGAACCACAGTTGGGCGCGAGTGTCGAGCTCTTGGGGCAGTACCAGTCCGCCAATGCCCTCAACGTCACCATCCAAGGCGAATTTCGCACCCAACATCCTGAGCCAGTTGCGATCCACGATGACATCGTCATCAGTGAAGGCGACGATGTCGCCCGTAGCGGCCTCGATGCCGCGGTTGCGGCCCGCCGACACCCCGGGTCGTCGTTCGGCCACCACACGAAGGCGTGCGTCGGTCGGAAACTCGGGCAGGGGTTCGTCGAACCGCGCCGAGCGATTGTCGACGACAATTACTTCGAACTCGGGATAGTCCATCGCCAACAGCGTCAACACCGTGTCGAGCAATTGTTCGGGTTCCTCGCAAATCGTTGAGACGACCACCGAGGCCCGGGGTAGGAGTTCGTCTGGCAGGGATCGCACGGCCAAGGAGGTGACCTCTCGAGCACTCGCGAGGAGTCCTTGTCGGTCAACCAAGGACAAGCCGCCGTCGTTGTCGACGACGGCGTCACGAACCGCCACCACCTGGCCTTCCTGCTGGGCCTCGACCCACAACCGCGTGCCCGGGGGCGCCGCCACTGCTACGGGCTCGGCGAGTTCATCAACGTCAACGTGCACGATGGGGATCGGTGACCACTCCTTTCGAGCGAACCTCTCCGGGCATGCGACAAGGCGGGTGGCTCCGTCCTTGCGCCGTCGATTCGTCGGCTGGCGCTCGCGCGCGAATACAAATCCCCAAGCCAGTCCGGCGATCGCGGTCGCAGCACCCGAAACAATCATCGCCGCCCTCTTCGAACCTGCGCGCGGATCTCGGGCGACGACGAGCATGCTCGCCAGAAGGTCTCGAGGCACACTGCGAACCAAGTGGGCGCGTTCCGCGGCCAGACCGGTGGACCCGCCGACCCGCCGGGAGATGACGGCTTTGGACAACCCTTCGGCCCAGCATCTTGACAAGAAGTAACGCCAGGTGAGTCGCGAAGTGGGCACCCGGTGATGGACCACGGCTTCGCGCGAGAGTACGAAACGCTCCGCGGGAACGCGCGTTGCGTACTGGATACAGAGTTCCGTCTCCTCACCACCCAGGGGGACTTTGCCGATCCTTCCAATTCCTAGCGTGAACCCCCCGACCGTCTCCATCACGCGTCGTCGCAGAGCCATGTTCGAACCGATCGGGTTACGAATGCGCGCACCACTGGCCGGAAGCCCGTCGTAGCTACAACCCAAAACCCACAGGAACGACGCGGGGTACCACGTCGGCTCGACGCCCGGCCAGTGCGGAACAATCCAGCCACCCGTACCGGCAACCAACGTATCGGCCATCGGAGCAGTGAGATGTTCTAGCCAGTCGGGGTCGGCGAACGCGTCGTCGTCCAAGAAGGCAATCACGTCGCCCGTGGAATGGGCCACCCCAGTGTTGCGCGCTCCAGAGAGTCCCCTCGCCGACTCATTCGAAATGACCAGAACATCGGCAAACTCATCCTCGGCCCGCACGCGAAGTTGATCATTATGGTCAATGACGACGATGATCTCATCGGCTCGAAGGGTCTGGCCCTGACACGAGGCTACGGCGGCCGCAAGATCATCCCAGCGCTCCTCGGAGTACGCGCAGATCACAACACTGATCGTCATTGACGGCGACGCTCGTGCAGGTCGTCGGCTCGTCCCTGCGACGCCCGAGTGGGAACGAGACGATCAGCGAGTTCACCCCACGCTTCAGGGCTCGCGAATCGGAACTCTCTTAAACGAAGGGCGTGCGCGAGGGCAACGTCGACCGACGCGGGCCGGTGAGAATCAGCCAACACGGCACCCGCGTAGTCTCCGGCCATCTCTGGCAACGGCAACGACAGGAGGATCACGGTCGAGATTCCACTGTCCATCGCCTTCTGATACGCCCGAGATTCAAAGGCGGGATCGGCCACAACGAACACCGAGGAGTCTCGGCAGAGGTGATCAATGTCGTCGTCAGTCAGATCCGATTCAATGAGCTGAACGCGATCGGCGTGGAAACTGGCCGCCACCCTCGACTCAACGGCGTGCGACATGGATTGATCACTGGCGCGCACCACGACTCGCAAGAGGTAGTTAGTGACAAGCGAGTTCGGAATCGCGTCAAAGGCCGCAAGCAAGGTCGCGAGGACCTCTTCGTTGTCGCGTGGCAAGAACGCCGTCACGCGAAAGTCCAGTGGCTGATCGCTGCGACCCTGGAGGGAGAGGGCGTGATGCACTTCCACCACGGGGCCCGAGGGGCCCAGTCGGCCCACCAGCGCGGTCGCTTGGGCGACGTCGCCAATCAGCACCAGGTCGGCGTTGGCGACGGCGTTGGCCAGCGCGGCCTCGGCGGCGTGATCTGGCTTGGGGACACTAGCGCACAGCACCGCGCACCGGGCTCCGACCGCGTGCGCGGTGCTGATTAGTGTCCCGATCCATTTCGTGTCGAAACCGGGCCACACGACGGCCATCGCCATCGACACGTCGGGTCCAATCAACTCCTGCAAAGTCGCCGCTTGCCGGACGATGTCATGGGGAAGTTTGTGGATGTCGACGTGCTCGGCGACGGACACGCCACTGGTCGTAGTCAACGTCGTCGCACGAAATAGACCAGCCGCAAAATCCTCGGTGGGATCTACTTCAATGCGTACGACGGTCCCGCTCTTGGCCAGAGCTCGCACCACCTGTGAGACGATAACGCCGGGCACGGTGCTCGACGAGCCCGGTCCCGCCACCACGACGACACCGCGCTCGCCGTGTGAGGTCCGCGCAGTGACCGGACTCACGGCGACGCGACGACGGTTCGTAAGCTCGCGAGCGATCACGCCCAGAATCCGTAGGCCGTCGCGAATCGCGCTCAAGTTGCTCGCACCATAGATTCGCTTGGCTTCGAAACAAGGAATCTCATTCAAACGAAGTCCAGCTCGATGCGCGCGGATGGCGATCTGCGTCTCAACACCGAAGCCGTCAGTGTCAATCGCGATGTCACTGACGCAGTCCGCCCACAGTCCCAGGTATCCGTAGGTGGCGTCATGATAGCGAGCACCAAAGAGCAACCGAATCGTCAAGCAGATGGCGCGATCGCCGAGACGTCGAATTCGAGTGATGTCGTTGGACCCTCCCCCGGGGCAGAAACGGCACCCCTTCACGAAGTCCGCGCCCGCGATGAGGGCATCACGAAAGGCGCCAATCTCCGCCCCGTCCATCGATCCATCGGCATCGATCGCGATGAGAATATCCCCTTGGGCGGCGCGGAACCCCAACCGCATGGCAGCACCCTTACCGGGACGGGACTGTTCGACAACGCGAACGTTCGGCCATAGAGCCCTCGCCACCCTCTCGGTATCGTCGCTCGAGCGTCCGTCGACCACGATGACCTCATCGACCCACGTGGGGATCGTATTCAGAACAAAGGAAAGATTGCTCGACTCATTCAAGGTCGGGATGACGACCGAGATGACCGGCTTCGCAGGGCGTCGGCTACGGCGCGCCTCGGCATCGCGCGAAAATGCCGCACTCGCTTCTCGCATCACACCCCTTCACGTCACTAGCCATCTGTCAAGAGCATCACAGCAAACCGACATTTCGTCAATTCATTCCAAAGTCGATACGCGCGCTCACGACGGGCATCGAGGTCTTCCCGTCGCTGTGGAATACGAGTCCCAACGGTCCGTGGGTGTCGAGGCCCCTATGAAGCCGTGTACTCAGCGACCCAATCGATCTGCATTGACTGCGGCGTTGTCGGACACGCCCAGCCCGATGAGCACCACGTCTGCTGTTGGAGGTCGAGGGTCATGGCCTGTTGGGGAACTTCACTGGCTACCGCCACGGTCCCCCACACTCGTCCGTCAACCGTGTAGACGATGGATGACGACGTCCAGATGACGCCCCACGTGTGCCACTGGGTCATGTCGATGGCGAGCGTGCGCTGATCCGTGTGGTTGGTCGAGTCAAAGTGCACCGTGGCTGACGTTCCCTCGGCGCCACCACCCGTTTCATTGAAGTCGATCTCGGGCGGCCAGACGTTGGCGGCCGGCCACAACAACTCGACGGCCGTCGGGCCCGCGCCGGTGACGCGAGTACGCACGAAGTACGCGCCGTACGTCTGAGCACGTCCGCACTGACACAACCCCCCTGTGACCCACGCATTGCCGTACGCTGGATCGCGCCACGTGTTGAGTTGCAGGAGTCCACCCCCCACCACTACGTGTGAACTCGCGAACTGTCCACCCGGGTCCCCACCTGGCTTGCCGTTGTAAGCGTCCCAACCGCTCGGCAGCGAAGAACCCGCAAAGTCGCTGACGTAACTCAGCGTGTAGCCCGGGAGCGCAGTAGCCCCCGGAGGCGCCATACCCGACGAACTGGAACTATCCGGCGTTCCCACCGCCGTCGCGAACGACGTCGCTGACGTTGGTCCCATTGTGGTCGAAGTCGATGTGGTCGAAGTCGATGTGGTCGAAGTCGATGTGGTCGAAGTCGTGCTCGACGTTGCCTTTCGATGGGTCGGGCGCGACTTCGAGAACATCGCCAGACTCTCGTGATGGCTCTTCGTTGCCACGTTCGAGTGGGGAGAGGTTTGGGCGCCGGGGGTTGATCCTCCGACCACCGCCTCGCCCACCGCATACGTCAGCACCGTCACCAGAGCGCCCACCACGCTGACGATCAGTAGCCGCGAGACTCGGGGCCGTTCGTGCCCTTCGTCGGGGTTTCGTCGAGAAGAAGTGGACATATCTCTAGATTCGCGACTCAGTCACTCGCGATAACCGACACAACCGCAACAGTCACCCAATTCACCATCGCGCTACCCTACTGTGGCTGCGAAAGGGCATCTGGAATCAGCGTGGGGCAATCCCGTTTCCTCTGATCAATTGCCCGCTGGGGCCATCGCCCCGAGAGGCACAACTCAAGCAATGGACTGCAAAGTGATCGGCCGCGCCACCGGGAGCGTGATCCGTGCGTTCTTCCTTCTAGGGCAATTGGTGCGCGGCCCACGCGTCAGCCACCAAAACATCCAGTTCGGAGCGACGTGGTCGCCAACCTAGGAGTTCGCGGGCGCGCTCGCTGCTCGCCACCGCCACGGCCGGGTCGCCGGGTCGCCGTTCGACGTATCGAACATCGAGACTTCGCCCCGTCACTCGCGCCACCGCTTCGATCACTTCGCGATTCGACGATCCAACCTCACTGCCGAGATTCACAGTTATTGCGTCGTGCGCATCCAGGGCTGCAATGGCCGCGACGTGAGCGTCGGCGAGATCCGACACGTGGATGTAGTCACGCACGCACGTCCCATCGGGTGTGGGGTAGTCAGTGCCAAAGATGTCAAGGTGGTCGCGACGACCCGCGGCAACGTCGAGGGCAAGGGGTATCAGGTGGCCTTCGGGACGATGGCGTTCGGGGTGGGCCAGAGTGGCGCCAGCGGCGTTAAAGTATCGCAGCGACGCGGCGCTGATTCGACCGAGGCTGGTCAGCCAATTCAGCCCCTCTTCGACCATTCGCTTGGAGCGACCGTAGGGGCTGAGGGGCTGAATGGGACGCTCTTCGTTGATGGGCATCTCAGCCTGATCACCGTAGACCGCGCACGATGAAGAGAACACGACCTTCGACACACCTGACTGCACGAGCGCATGAAAGAGCCGGAAACTCGATCCCACGTTGTTATCAAAAAAGGCCTCGGGATGTTCCATGGACTCGCGAGGCTCGATCAAGCCCGCAAAGTGGATGCATACGTCGAAAGATCCGAGGGAGCGAACGAGTTCAATGTCACCGCAATCCCCATGGACGAACGTCGCTCCCACGGGCACGTTCTCGGCCCGACCAGTCACGAGATTGTCCAGAGCTACTACCTCGTGTCCGGTCGCAAGGAGGAGTTCTGCCGTTGTCGAACCGATGAATCCGGCCGCGCCAGTAATCAGAGTTCTCACGCCACCGCGAGGGCTAGCGCACCCACGATCTCCACCTCAGCTCCATGCCCCGCCGCGAGCGACAGGTGAGGCGTGAAAGACGCTGTGACTCTCCGGTTCATCATTACCGTGTCTATCACCGCCTCACGCCTCAACTCCGTAACCCATCGTCGCGACGCTGGCGAAGAACGCCAGCCCAAGGTTCTCGGACCGACGCATGAAAGAACTGATTCTGCTACCTCGGCACTGGTGCCCCCGGCAATGGTGCCCCCGGCAG
>DATKTZ010000057.1:0-11296 GCA_035530815.1 Acidimicrobiales bacterium | reverse complement strand
ACCCGATGATCACCGTCGCTCGGCGCGAAGAAGAAGCGCACGCGATAGTCGAAGGCGACCCCGATGGTGGACCAGCGATACGCCCTGCGGTCCTCGAGGTCGGGGGTTACGGCGGGCTCGCCGAGTCGCCAGGCGGCGCGCGTGGGGAGATCCTCGGGAGCCAGGTAGCGGCCGAGCACGACCCCCGGGTCCTCGGATGGAGAGAGGACAACCCGCGCGGCGCTGACGTTGGCGAAGTGCTCAGCGAAGAAGCGGTTGACGGGGCTCGACGTGTCCTTCAAGTGGCTCACGAGCGACACGGGTGGCAACTCCTCTCTCGGGGCGCGGGCGTTGGCGTCACGGCAACGGGCACGCGGCGGTGCCGGCGAGAACTCCACCGCAGGGATCCACTGAGACCTCCGCGCTCGCCACGTTCGGGCTGAGGTTCGAGAAGCTGAAGTTGACGCTCGCTCCGGGTTCAACGGAAGCGCCGGTCCACTCCATGTCACTTCCGATGACCGTTCCCGTGGCGTCGAGGTAGACGGCGTAGATCTCGGCGTCGGGCGATAGTGGCGTGGCGTACGTGTTCGTCAGCGTTCCCACCAGGGTCTGGGAGGAAACGAGTCCCGCGGAGTTGGGCGTGAGCGTGAGGTTGGAGACGACGGGAAGGCGGCCCGTGTGTGTGGTGTTCTGGCCAACCTGGACCTGGACCTGCATCGAGGCCGGAGAGATCGACACGGCGGACGACTTTAGACAGCTCATCCAGAAGGTCTGGCCGGCAGGGATCAGGGCGAGATCGGTCTGCGTCGTCGCGACGGACCGGCCCTGGGTGTCGACGAAGGTGACGGTCACGGTGAGATTGCGCGCGTCGCTCGCTGAGGTGTTAGTCAGTTCCACGCCGCACTCGATGAAGGAGGTCGTGTCGAAGCTGTAGGTCTGTACGACGAAGCCGGTCTTACCCACGCTGATCTGGGCCGGTGCCACCGAAGGCGGTCCGACTCGTACGAAACGAGCGACGCTTCCACGGGGACTACACGCGACTCGCACTTGCCACAGGCCGTCGGACGAAGCCATCGCGGGAATGCGGTAACGCCACATCGTGTGTCCGGTTGCCACGCGGTGAAAGCCCAAGGTCTGGGGCGCCCTGGCCTTTAGCGACTCCAGCGTGACGTCGCAGCGCGCCCCGGCGGGGGTTTGAGCCTTGATGGTCAACACCCCGCCGGGCGAGAGGATGGGCGTCAGGTAGGTGATGGCCACGCGGGGTGCCGCAGAGACCTGCGCGGCCGGTAACACCACGGCGAGCACGGTGAAAGTGGCCACCAGGGACCGGCGTGCGAATGTCGAGAGCCTCACCAGGTCCACTGTAGGGAAAGGGGGTGACGCCTGCGTGGCCTTCGTCTCGCAGGCACCATGGACGCTGTGTCTCCAACGATTCACCGTGTCCCTTTCAATGGCGAGGTGTGAGTCAGCAATACCGAAGAGTGGAGAAGGCGGGTACATCTCACCAAGTGACTCGCCACCAGTGACCCTTCTTCCGCCGACGACCGCTGGGAGGAGTCACAAGCACTGTGGAGGGCGTCGAGTCTTACAACCCGGCTATCTGACGACGCCATCTGGTGAGTCCGCCGGAGCGGCCGTCGGTTGAGATTGCCGTGCACTTCGCCCCCTACTTCTGGGGCGAGATGCGAGATACTACGTAAGACCGTCTCGCAGCTTCAACCTCGGACGGATAGATGCGAGGTAGATGACTGCTGCGAAGAGGTTGAGCCAGATCAGTAGGACGATCCACAGTGCCTTGCTGCTGCCAGCGTCGCGGAATGTAGTGGACGGCGTCGTAGCCGCGTCGAGAATGCAGTACAGCGGCAGGAACGCCACGACGACGAATACCACCAGTCCGAGCATCACCGGGACAAAGGTGAAGTTCATCGCCACTGCCACCATGTCGCGTCTCCCGGTCGACTACCCGTGAGAGTACCTCTATTCGTATCCGGCGCCAAGTGCGCAGGTGTTTAGCTGCTGTGGATGCTGGACCTGTTCGATTCCCTTCATCTCACCCCAGGAGTGGGGGGTCCTCGGTAACGGTGACGAGTTCACCTGGCCCGCCGACCCAACGAGCCGCGACGAGTAGTTACGTCGGGCGAGTGAAGGACCCACGGGCGCTTTTCGACGATGCCCGTTCGCTTGGTGGAATACGTTCCGGCACTTCGACAAGCCGCTTCGGTCTCGAGCGGGCCAATCAGCATGACCTTAGGTTCGCCGATTGCAGGGACCGCTTCGACGTCGGGCGGCGCAGGGTGCTCGGACTCGGCGCACCGTACACTGGCCGACTTCGCCGCGTCACTCCTGACGTTCCCGAGAACCGTAGGATTCCAATCGAACTCGAGGAGAGGATGCTCCGGTGGGATTTCTGACGCGACTCTTGATTCCAAGGAGCGTGCGGCGCGCCGCCCACCCAAGGAGGGTTGTAAAGAGCGCCCTTACGCCCAAGAGCGTCAAGAGCGCTCGACGAGCGCTGCACCCCGTTAGCGCTGCCACCTATGCCGTAACGCGCTCCCTGAATACGTCACGTCCATCACGGGCGTCCCACTACCGTCACGGGACGTGCACGGTGCGGCACCGAACGCCCGAAGCGGCGGACAAGTGCAAGCGCACCTACTAGTCACGATTCTGAGACCTGGGAGTAGGGAAGCCTCGAGGTGTGATTGCGGAGGTAGGCGAGGCTGCTGGTGCTGTGTCGTGGGTGCCGAGCAGTTCTCACCAGGAGATATTCACTATGCCAGCCTAAAGTGCGTCGACTGCGGCCGAGAGGTGTCACGAGCACTGTAGAGGCGTGCCCCAGAGAGATTCCCGGTCGGCCGCAGCGATCATCGAGACCTACAACCCCGCCATCGGGCGCCACCACTTGGTGAGCCCGGCGGAGTGGCGAGCGGTCGCGAACGTGGTGCGCGAGGCCGTCGCACCCTTCGGCCACCTGCGCGGCGAGCAGATTCGCGACTACCTGCGCTCGATGACGAAGCTGGCGGCGTTCGTCGGTCGACTCGAAGGCGAGATGAGTGTTGCGGCGGTGCTCGCCCCGACGAGTATCCGAGGGTTCTTGCGCAACCAGCCAGCGGGCGTACGCGATGAAGAGCCGTACTTGTGGCGCCTGGCCCGCGCCCACGGCACGGTGCCGGTGGAGGCGCCGGTGCGCCACCAGGTCGGCCGGCACGATCTCAAGGCGCCCTACGCGACTAAGGAGATCGAGGCTCTCCTGCTGGCCGCTCACAGTCAGCCCACCGAACTGCGCCAGCTCAACGTACCTGCCATCGTGGTCCTCGGCGCAGGTGCCGGGTTGGTGCGCGAGAGCTCGCGCGACGTGTGCGCGAGCGACGTCCACCGGCACGAGGATGGTGTGTTCGTGCGAGCCCGTGGTCGGTGCGCCAAGGTCCTGCCCGCATTCGAGGCCGAGCTCGAGGAGTTGGTGCGGCGACGTCCGAAGGGTCGGCTGCTCGGCACTGCTCAGTCCCGCTTCATCACCGCCCAGGCCCACCAGTGGCTCGACGACCGCCGTGGGGTCCCGCGACTCTCGGTGGACCGGCTGCGCGCGAGCTACCTCATCGACCTCATGCGTCGGGGTCACACGCTGGTTGAGGTGATGGCCTGGTCGGGGCTGAAGACGACCGACACGCTGTGGCGCCTGGCTTCGCACCTACCCGTGCCATCGACCTGTCCGAGAGGCGACGCGTGAGCGCGCTTAGTCTCACGGAGAGCCTGCGCGAGGCCGAGCGCCTGGTGGACTCGGCACTCGTCGACGGGGTCGCGGTGCACGAGTACCTCGAAGGGCTGCTCGCCGAGAGCTGTCCGCGCCGCGGTCGTCCGCGGGGACTCTCGGTGCGAACCCTGCTCGTCGCGATCCAACTCGGCGCCTTCGCCGGTCGCTTCTTTCTCTCGGAACTACCCGATCTGCTAGGCCCCCTGGGTCCGGCCACGCGGGCCCGACTCGGGCTGAGGCGCCGCGGCGAGCCAGTGACGTACCGACAGATCTGCTACCTGGTGACACGCATCGACGACGTCCTGCGCGCGACCTTCCACTACGAGGACGGTCGCCTGGTCGACGGACTGGCCACGTTCGACGAGGTCTTCAACGCGCTGGCAACGTCCGGGGCCCACCCCGAGGCCGCGGTGGCGTCCTCGATCGCCATCGACGGGTCGGACATTCCCACGTGGGGCACCTCTTCGACACGCGAAGAACTCGCGTGGCAAGAGGACGAGAACGGACGGCACCAGATCGTGCGCGACGAGGACGGCGGCGCGCACTGGAAGAAGACGCGCGTCGTGACCGACACTGACGCCGCCTGGCGGGGCAGTCGCGAGGTCGATGGCAAGCCCGCGCACTTCGGCTACAGCCTGACCGTCGCGATCTCCGCGCGCGAGGAGAACGGTCCCGAAGTCCCGCGGGCGGCGCTGGCGGCGCGACTGCGTCCGGTGACGGTGCAGGACAAGATGATGGGTCTGGCCTGCGCCGGCGAGGTCGCCGAGCGCCGTGGGCAGCTCGGAGACGTCTTGGTCGACCGGGGCTACACCAGCTCGTTGGACGGGCGGGACTTCCTGCTGCCGATCCGGGCGATGAGCGGCGAACCGGTCTTCGACCTGACGGCCTACCAGGTAGGGCCCCAGGGAACGCTGCGCGGGGCGATCATCATCGACGGACGTCCCTACTCGCCGTCGACGTCGAGGTCACTGCACCGGATCGATCGTCCGACCGGCACCCAGAACGGAACGTACATGCCCGCTCACCGAGCGGTGCGCGAGTACCAGGAGAAGATCGCGGCGCGCGAGATCTACGCGCTCGTGCCCCACGGTTCAGTGCGTCCCAACCTGACCCAGGTCTTCCAGTGTCCGGGTGCGGCGGGCAAGTTGGACTGCCCACTGCGACCCGCGCGACGGGGTCTGCGCGAGGGTGCCCTGCCGGTCCTCAACGCGCCGGCGCATCCGGCGGACGACAGCGTCTGCGCGACGGCCTTTACGACCTTCAGCCTGGAGGAGTTGCCACTCTTCCAGCGTCATGTCCACGGCTCACGAGCCTGGACCTCGAGCTACTCGCGACGTCAGACCAGCGTTGAGACCTACTTCGCGAACATCAAGGATGCCGCCGGTGAGAACTTCGCGCGCGGACGTATCCGCGTGATGGGCATCGTTAAGATCGGCCTCTTCGTGGCGGCGGCGCTCGCGAGCGCCAACCGGCGCCTGGCCCTCTCCTTTGACCCCGAGCGCATCGCGAAGCGTCGCGCACAGCGCCGACCGGGACGTCCGACGCGGCATCGTCGTCTCACCTACCGCCAGGTGGTCGAAGACGCGACGGCGTCCGAGGTCGTGATTCGAACTTGACGGTTAGCTGAACTCACCGCCGGGTGACGGATGACCCCCGCACGTGCGTGCGGGGTCTCGTCGTGTTCACTGCGCGGTCACAGTAGCAACTCGGCTCGATCGCCAGTGTGCGAGGAGCCAAGAGAGCAAAAGTCCCGGCTCGAGCCGTTCGAACCGGGACTTTTGTGAACTGCTGGGGGCCACTTTCGTGACTTCCCCCTGGTGAGACAAGTACAAAGGGCCAGAGGCCATAGTTTGCAGGGTCTTTGGGAGGGCTGGAATTTCACTTTTCACTGCGTTTCGCTCGATTTTTCATTGCCACTCTTGTCTCCTTTGAGGTGCGTTTCGGGGGTGATCGTAGGTGGAGCATCAGATATGGCAGCCCGGATTGAGCTGGGCCGCGGACGGACACCCGTCAGATTCCCTCGTTGCTTGGCAATCCCTACGGGCTCCGGACAATGAGGCTTATGGACTTCTACGACCTCATCACTAGTGCGCTTGAGAAGACGGGAGTTGTCGCCGTCACTGACGCGTGATACTCCAAAGACGAACTTACCGTGCAGCTCGCTGCCCACGGGGTTCAGGTGTTGAGGGGCACGGCCCCGGCTCGTCCGAGTTTGGGTGTGGACCGAGGTGGACTTGAAGTGTGGTCCACGTCACTCGGGACCATCGTGGTTCTGGACTACCCCCTCGGGGCAATGCCCGCCGCGCGATTCACTGAAGAGGAGTGGACGGCGTGCTTCGGCGTTCGCGTCCCTGACACAGTTCTCCAATTTGACTGGAGGCACCCGACGGCAGTCAAGGGTGTGTACGCGGTGGGGGTTTCACCCCCAGACACTGTCTCGCGGGCTCCCGATCACCGCCGCTGTTTAGTGCTGACCCACCTCCTGACACGGCCCGGTGGGACATCGTCACGTTCAGAGCGTGTTCGGCAGTTTGGCGAGATCACACCTCAGTGATCTAACTCGCCACATCTCGGGCGAATGACTCGGTACTGGTGACGGGCCGGACTTTCGTCATCGAATCGCCGGACTTCTGTACTCGTCTCCTGGTGGGGGATTCCCATAAATACAAAAAGCCGTACAAATAAAGGCGTTTCGTAAGGGAACTCGAGTGCGGAATAGCGGCAGAATCCAGTCCATTTCGATTTGCTCACCACGAAGCCGACCCTTTCTCACCAGCGTTATGCGTACCGCCAAGCCGCCCTCCCCGCGAGCAGGAGATTCGACGGCCGCCCCTCGTAGCGCGAACTCACCGAGTGGCGCCATCGCGCGAATTCTCATAGACCGTGACGGTCCGTGATTCTGCTCGGAAGGCAATGCGGGCCTCGGGCCCCGGGTTCGTGACCAGCCGTGTCCTCAACGACACCCGCTGGACGCGCGGGCTGTTTCCTGGCGAACGCGGTGCTGGTCATGACCTTTGAATGGTCACACCGGACTAGTAGTAGTGAGTCAGGGAGGCGAACGAAGTGGATGACGAAGCAACACAGGCAAGAAGGGTCGCGGAAGCAGCTCGACGGCTGCGCGAGCACGAGCACACGATTCTTGAGGCCTTGCGCGGTGGGGACTTCGTGCGCCAGGAGTACGACGACCGAACCTGGACGTTGCGCTGTGAACTCGATGAGGAAATCACCAAGTGGCGAGCGTTCGATCGCTGATTTTCGTTGAACGGCCAACCACTCACGCTCTTTCCCCTCGTGAGCGCGAAGCGATTTCAAGTACTCGTTGCTCTCGGTGCGAACGTTGGAGTTGCTTCTGCATCGCCGGGTGGAGCTTCCTGACCTCAAGAGAGGCACCGAATTCGCCCATCAACCTTTCGTAGATCATCGCCTCTTGATCAGCCGAAAGCGATAGGTGCGTCACAGTCTCTTCGTTGGAGGAGAGTAAGGGGTGATCGATTGGGTCGTGCGTCATGCGATCGTGCCGGGCGCGGATCATGCGCACGTTGTAGCTCACGGCGATCAACGTGACCACGAGCTGCGCCCAAACGAGACCGTTCTTCTGAATGGCCCCGCGACGCAGGTTTTCGGTCCGGTGGTTCTTCATGTTGCCGAACGCGCCTTCGACGTACGAGCGACGACCATACGTGCGGTACCACGCTGAGGAGCCCCAGTACTGCACCTGGTTGAGCTTGGCCACTTGCTCGGGCAGAGTCACCCGGAAACTGTCTTGGGTGCAGCACCTCGGTGGTTCCTGACCTGGCTCGAGATTAAGCAAGTTGGTATTGATGATCGTCAGACCCAATTCGGCAGCTACCAGCATCGAGGGCGGAAATAGCGGACACGCCACTTTGAAGTCGCGAGCTGGACAGCGCAACTTCATCCGACCTTCGGCGTCCATCTGGTTGAGCACGACGTGAGCGAACGACTCACGCACGGCGTTCTTCACCTGGAAGGCCAAGTGATCTTCTCGAGTGGCGAACACCCCCGGTCGCGGCATGGTGAAGTACTCCTTGGGCATCGCTGGACAGTGTCCAGAACCATCGAGGTACGTCGCTTCGGGGTACCTGAGAACCGTGTGGTCATCGGCGCGAAGGTCCAGGACCTGGCGGATGCCACGCTTGATGAGTGCACTCTGCCAGAACCCGAACTGCTTGTAGCTGTAGTGCCGGTCGATCAGCAGGGACTTGACCGTTGTCTTCAGGCTGTCGATCATCCTGAGAGTGACCTTGACGAGGTCCGCCGTGGCAGCCGGCGTCACCTCGATGCGGCGCACGATTGGAGCTCGCGTGTTGGAGTCAACCTTGATTTTGGCCGACGGCACCGCGACCAGGGCGTGAATGTATTTGCCGTAGAAGCGCTGCGTTTCTCCGCTCTTGCCTGTCTTGCCACACCACTCTGAGTCGGGGTCGAGGTCGGTGAACATCGCCTGGTCCTCGGGTAGCTCTGCGCCTTCGAGGTCGTCGGCGGTATTCACGGTTCCGTTGGCCAACTCCTGGAGGGCCGCCTTCATCAGTTCATCGTCTTGTGCATCGATCTCTGTCTTCGAGGGCTTCGGTAAGTACTTTCCCTTGGCCCAGCCCCACATTGCCGTAGCGTCGGCCGACAACTCCGTGTCATCAACCTCGGTGGCTTCAGCGGTGTAGTCAAGAAGAGCGTTACACGCGGCAAGGAGCACGTCGTGGCGACGGCTTCGTTCGTCTTCGGGTAAGTCGAACTCCACTGACTTTCCGTACGCGAGCCCGTCGGTTAGTAACTTGGCGGCGTGGTAGAGGGTCTTGCGATTGATGAAGTCTCTTGGGCCCGGCCCGATCTTGATCCCGAGGCGAATCTGGTCTCGGATGTCCATGCGCTCGGTGAGCGCTTCGTAGGCGCCAGTAATTGTCAATGTCTGGGACTCTTCAATGGCTAGGAGCAACCCGATAAGTAGGTGTCTCACGCCGTTGACGTTGGTCTTGAGGCCCTTAGGGCTGCGCGCGATGCCGTTGACGAGAAGCTGAGTGACTCCGGTCTCGTCCACGATGCTGCGGATGCGTTCGACAGCGGTACGGTTGTTCACTTCGCACCCCCGTCACGCAGTTCGTTCAGGTCCGCGGCCACGGGCAGGTATGCCAGCATGTCGGTGAAGGTTCGCGCGCTCTGCAGGCCCGACGCCTCGAAGGCCAGTTGGAGTGAGACGTGCTGTCTCATGAGCCAGCAGATCCACGTGGTGCGTAGGCGACGCGTGTCGAGCGCGACGGTGCAGCCCAACTGATCGGCTCCTTTGATGATCGCCGTGATGGGGCTCGAGGACTTGAGCTCTGGAATCACCGAATCGTCGGGGTCGAGGTCCGAGATGGCAATGATGACCAACTCTTCGTAGGTTCGCCGTATCACGGTCTGTCGTGGGCGTTGGCCCTTGATGGAGACGACGATGGTGCCGTCAGTGTCGATGAAGATGTCCTTTCTACAAAGAGCACGCAATTCTGTCGACGAGAGACCCGCGCCTGCGCACAGACCAACGATTGCGCACAAACGGCGACGGACTTCGGTCTGGGACTGCATGAGGGCCCAGCGACGTAGTGATCGTTCTTCGGCGAGGTCGTACCCCCGGTTAACGGCGTTGTGGCCGAGTTCGAGCGCCGGCGGTGCATCGATCGATGCGTTGGCGGCCGTCGCAATGAAGCGAAGTCGTAGTCGGTAGTCACCGCGCGTGCGCGGGGAGAGGTCGGGCATCCCTTGCACGTAGAACACATCGATGCCCGCAAAAATCAGTGACGACGTCACTTCGAACGCCATTCCCTGGGCAACGCGCCAGCGAAGGTAGGCAGCTAGGGCCACGGCGTGTTCGCGGGCCCTCTGGATCGACGTGAAGTTACAGTGACCGACGGCGGTCCGTACTGTGAGGGCAATGTCGTTCCAGATCGCATCGTCGCGGTCGGGGACGAAGGTGGCGAGGTAGTCCTCCACGGGGAGGGCGCGGCGTCGCTTCTCAGCGATCTCGGCGCTTCGTTCGGCGGCCAGTCGCTTGGCCGCCGCTCGGGAAGTCTTTCGAGTCAAGGGCGCAACGTCCTCCTCAGAGCCACGAGCGTTGGCTCGATTTGACAGTGCCGAGGTGGTGCCACTCGTGCACACGCCGTTGGTCAAACCGTCACGAAGCTGGATCTTGTCAATATTGGCTAATTCACTGGCGAATGGACTCAGGAACTGTGCAACGGCGGTGGCACCCCTTTCGTTGAGCGTGAAGTACGTCAGACGTTCAGCGATGCTGAAGCGGTTATCGCTAACCGCGAGAAGTCGATACGTCTGGGTGACAATGTCGCGGGTGAGAACGACGCCGAGTTCGGCGGCGACATCCTTCAGTGCGCCCCAGTCCGCATCGATGAGGTGGTCACCGCCAAGGTTGGCGAGTGATGCCAGGTCATTGTCCTGGTAAGCCACGAGCCACTGCCGCGACTTCGCCGTGAGCACATTGACGGCGCCGGAGTCGAATCGCGCGCCCAACGTGCCGATGGGCACGCCGGCGGTGATGTGAGCAACGAAGCCCCGCCACGCCGATCTACACGAGTCCTGGCAACCCTTAGCGAGCCGCGCTACATCGATGAGCGACAGTGGAGCCGCAGTGCGCCGGCGAGCGGGTCCGTTGGTGATGTTGGCGGCGACGCCGCGGTGAGCACGTAATGTCCGGTTCAAGACGCCCCGACGTGTGTTGAGGGTCTTGCGCGACTTGCCGGAGTTGGCGTTCGTCGACACCCACCGGGAGATGGCTGCCTCGTTGAGATAGTCGCTGAGCGAACCACCCGTTGATGGTGCAACATCGGCGATGAAACCACTGACGATGGTCATCCATGCGACTGCTTCGTCGGCGGTGCTCGGCTGGGCGGCAACGATCGCCGCACAGATATCCGACGACATGGTTTCTCGTTGGGCCACGGTCAACCGGTTCGACTTGTAGCGCGCGACGCGGTCCTTTATGGCTTGGGTGGTATCCGTCTCGCTAATTTGTGTGTCGTAGGTCATGGACTGACTGGTCGTCCATGACAAGCGGGTGTCAGTCGAAGCTGTTTGAAGATGCGCTAGCGAAGGACATTAGAAAATATGACCCCTGACAAGGTAACTTGTGCACAAGACTTCTATGGAAACGCATGCGACCATGAGCGACGAAGACAACTCCACTCGACAGTCTGGGGCTCTTCCTCGGGAATGGATAGTTGGCCGTAGCCCTTGTTGCCCTGGGCAAGGCTCACAATGGTGTGTCATCGAGTATCAATTGGCGGAGGGAGACCTGATCGTGGCAAGTCTGAGGACGTTGTGAATCGATAAAATACCTGATCAAAAGCAGGAGTCGAGAAAATTCGAAAAATCTCGTGAATTACTTGCACAGACTGTGACCTCTCACTACACTCAGTGCATGGCAAACTCACAACTACCAATTCGTACGCTTCACCTCATGGACATCGAGAATCTCCTTGGGACCGGCTGCCCTGCTCAGTGCGAAGTCCTCGAGGCCCTTGAGCAGTACAGCGAACTCGTCAACGTCGCGGGACCTAATCA
>DATKTZ010000056.1:0-12571 GCA_035530815.1 Acidimicrobiales bacterium | reverse complement strand
TGACACCGTTCTAACAAGCATGGAACGACTGAGGGAGATCGGACGATTTCTCAAATTGGACGCTACCTACCAAGAGGCATCATCTCGCCTCGGGAATGACGACGAAGACTCCTCCGTTGCTAAACAACAGATCGAGTCATTGAGCAGTCTTGAAGACGGAATCAGAACGATTGCCGACGTGGTCACGGCGAATGCGAGCACTAGAGCACGAAACGAGGTGGATGGTGCCCAAGTCGAAATTTCAAGGCTCTACAAGGAATTGTGTAATCACCCCTATTTCGATGACATTCAAATTTCCGTTGAGAGTAAAGTCCTTTCCGGCGTCGAAAGCAACGAATACTTAATTCGTACGAACTCGTCCACCGATAGTCGACATACGCTCGCAAGTTCCCGCTTATCCACCGCACAGATGAACTGCGTAGCCTTGAGTGTGTACCTGGCGCTCGCCTCACAATTGCAACACAACCTCGGCTTCGTCATACTTGATGACCCCAGTCAGAACCTCGATACCGAACACAAGCAAGCACTAGTGAATATCCTGTCTCGAAAAGCACCCCAACTCCAAGTCATCATCGGTACGCAGGACTCGGAACTAGATGAATTGATCGTAAGTTCTGCCGCCAAGGAGTCGTTTCACCGAAGGCGTCTGACATGGTCTCCGATAACCGGCTCGGCAGTTGTTGCTGAAGATGGCTGACACAAACGGAGACCGGAGTCGAGCAAATCGAACGATCTACCAACTGGACGTGCTCTACAAGAAATTAAGTCCGCAGGAGTTCGGACGTGTCATGCAACAGGTACTCGCGTGTGCATTTCAGGCCGCAGGTTTTCAAGTCATTGAAAATACCATTGGAGTACCGGACTTCACGGCCACTTCTCCAACAAGTGTCGGTCAAACAATCGACGTTGAGGTAAAGACGAGTGATAAATCAAAGATTCCCCTAACCCAACGTGACTTAGACGGAATCCGCAATCCCGCTCACATAGGTGTGTTGGCCGTACTGATGTTTCCAGTGAAGAACCCTGGCTGGCTGCTGATTCCAGCGGACAGCATCTCTCCTCGTTCGTGGGAAATACGCCACTTAAAGATGAAACCCCAAGTCAATGTCGGATTCGGCGTGGACGACATGTTTCATCGAATCGTGGCAGAACTTGAAGCAACCTCGGTAGCCAGGGGGTCAGAGTTGGACGGTTGGATCAAGGCCCAGCGACATGCCTTTCACGCCATGAACTCCCGGCAGACGGCACCATAGACATGGTTGCCGGGAGCGTTGGTTATGGAAAGAATATCGACAAAGACCGTTGCGCGGAGTGCGGAGGGGTCGTGGTTCTCGTAGATGGGCCGGTGCGCAGATGGGACAAGTGGTGGAACGCAGGCGAGTGGATTCACGGGGAGCGTTCTCAGGACGAGCACACATCTGTCCCGATGAGAAGCGTTGCGTCGTGAGCGAAGACTGAAATCGGTAGGTCCATAAACCCGTGATTGGGCTACTCCGCCACTATTCTCCGATTCAACCGACAAAGGGAGAATCGTGGACGTTGAGATCAAGAAACTGCAAGTTGAAATGGCCGTGAAGCAAAACGGACTCGAACTTGAGATCAGAAAGCCAAACGGGGGCGACCATTTGGGCGACTGCTACGTCACCATGACAGGTCTTGTTTGGTGCAAGGGCAGGACGAACAGAAAGAACGGCGTGCCAATCAAGTGGGAGACGCTAATCGAAATCCTTGGATCAAAGGAATCCGTGAAGGCTGCGCTCGCAGCGGCTCGAAATTCGTGACAACCGACAACAGGAATTATGGTGACTGAGGTGCAATCGCCGCAATAATCTGCGAAACAGGAGCATCGAGGCGTTCGTGAATCCACGCCGCGAACGCGCCAATCGCAATAGACACGATTGGGTGCGGCTTGACGGTCTTATGAACTACGACCGTGACGCCGACAGCCACTACGGCGTGACCCATCCACCTTTGGGTTCCGGTCGGCTGACGCTTCTGCATGGACTCATTTTACCATGTCGATGAAAAATACTGTTCTGAAGAACCGCTTTCGCGACAAGCCCAGTTCACCGGCACGCCATTCCAGTGACTAATCCCACCACCTCGACCAAGCCGGTGCCATCAAAAGCGTGGCGAGAGGAATTTTCGCACCTTCACGGAGGAATCGCCATAACCTGATGTCGCGACGTAGCAGGTCGTGGGAGTTCCACGAACAACCCCGCGAAGAGCAGCTCGCCCAGGGACCAGTCGTCGAGGCCGCCTACGGGCGCACCACAAAGGCCCACGTCGCGATGATCCGCGCCTACAACGCCGAGATCACCGAGCTCGAAGCAGCGTTGACGTCGGGTTTTGAGCAGCACCCGGACGCCGGGATCACCACTCCCTGCCAGGACTGGGGACGGTCCTCGGCGCCCGGGTGCTGGGCGAGTTCGGGGACGACCCGAACCGCTACTGCAACGCCAAGTCTCGCAGGAACTACGCCGGCACGTCGCCGATCACGAGGGCCTCGGGCAAGAGTCACGTGGTGTTGGCGCGTCACATGCGAAACCGGCGCCTGGCCGACGCGCTCGATCAATGGGCCTTCTGCTCGTTCACCCGGTGCACGCGCCTACTACGACGAACTGCGCGGACGGGGCAAGACCCACCGTCAGGCCATCCGTCAACTCGCCAACCGCTGGGTCGGCATCCTGCACGCCTGCCTCGAACAGCGCGTCAACTACGACGAGGACATTGCCTGGAAACACCGCGTCGACCACGCGGCTTGACATTTAGGGGCTAGGGGTGTCTAGCTCAACGAGGAAGACGGGTGTGCTTGAACTCGTTCAGTTCGGGCTCGAGACTCATCAGCGACACGAGTGATTCGATGATTCTCACCGACTCGCTGGGGTCCTCGCCGGGCGAGGTCATGTAACGCACGAAGGTGGCGTCGTCGTTGACGACGAAGGTGGGCACGCCGAATGCCTCGAACGCGGCGAAACGGGCGAAACTGGCGGCGATCTCCTTGTGCGGACGCCGCGACTCGATGTCGACGCGAACCAACTGGGTGTCGACGCCGAGCGGGGACAGAACCGCGTCGAGTTCCTCCATGCTCACCAGACGCACGGCCCGTTCGTGACGGGCCCGAAAGAGCGCTTCGTGGGCGTCGAGGAAGCGGTCGGGCTGCTGGTCACGCACCGAGACGCCCGCCGCCAGAGCGAGGAGGTCCGCGTCGTAGGCGGGGTCGTCCCATACGTCGGTGGCGCCTTCGGGCCGATGGCCTTGGCTGAGCGTCCAGGGAACGAAGTCGACGTCGAAGTCGGCGCCGGCGCGCAGCGCGGTGACGACGTGCAAGTGGATGTTCTTGGCGAATGGGCAGCGATAGTCAAAGGAGAGGGCGAAGGAAGTCACGCCCCCAGCCTAGAGATCAGCGAGTCGGAACCGACACCCCCGAGGCGCGACAGGTGTCCTTGAACGCGCAGAACCGACAAGCGTTCGCTGACGGCGTGGCCGGAAACTCGCCATCGTCGTAGTAGCGGTTGATGCGCTCCCACGCGGCGCTCGCGGCTGAGGCGCGCGCACGGGTGACGACGTCGCTCACGTCGCGCTCGAGCTTCTCGCCCTGGGCAACGTAGAGCAGGCGAATCTTGGTCGGTCGTTCACCCAGGCTGGCCTCGCACAGTGCCGCGTAGAGTTCGGCGTTCGCGAAGGTCTTGGAGTCGTAGTCGCGCTTGGGCACCGATCCGGTCTTGTAGTCGACGATCACGAGTTCACCGTCGCCCTCGCGGTCGAGTCGGTCGAGGATGCCAAAGAGCGGCGCGCCGTCGATCGTCACGCCCAGGCGAAGCTCGACGCCTTCGTGATGGACCGCCCGGGGGTCCTCCATGGCGAAGTAGGTCGTGATGATCTGGTCGGTCTCGGTCAGGAGGCGTTCGAGCATGGTGCCATCCATCGCCAGGTCCTCGCGAACGCTCGCGGTGAGTACCGCGTCGATGGCCGCGGGCACGAAGTCGCGGGCGTGCCCGATGGTGCGAAGTGGCGCCTCGTCGCGCAGCAGCTGCTCGAAGACGTAGTGCACGAAGCGGCCCTTCACCGCCGCGTAACTGGCGGGCTGGGGGAGTCGCTCCACCGATGCGTACTGGTAGCGCCGCGGGCAGGCCTGGAAGTCCTGGAGACGCGAGGGCGAGAGCGACTTCGGCAGAGACTGGGTGAAGGACATGGACAAAGGGTACGGCACCGTTGTGACATCGCACCGCCGAGCGGTCAGCGAGTAGAAAGGTGGCGTGCGCTCGCGACCTACCGTCACCCACCACGGCAACCTGGTTCGTACGACACGCTGGGCGGGGTTGCATGAGGGCGACGCCGTGGTGGTCGACGGCCCACGAGAGCGACGCCAGCGCTGGGTCTTCGTGGCGCACGTGCGCAACACCGTCACCGGCGACGAGTGGGTCGAGGTGCGAGGAGGTCGTCAAGGCGAGGCCAAGGGTCGATCCTTTCGGCCCGAGATGATCTATCCCGCGGGTGCGAAACGCGGTGCACGCGTGCAGGGCCTGTCATTGGCGTCGGCGCCGCAGTTACCCTTCGAGTGACGGCGTTGCTCGATCTACGGCGTTCACCCGGCGTGACGCCAGGATGATGAGTCCCGGCACGCTCGAGACGAGCGCGGCGACGACGAAGTAGGTGCGCACGCCCACCGCGGACGCGATCGCCCCCGACGCGACGAGCCCCACCGGAGCCAGACCCAGCGACACGAACCAGTCCACCGAGCTGACACGACCCAGGAGCTCGCGCGGTACCTCGCTCTGCATCATCGACTCCCAGATCACGTTGCCGAGAATCATCGTCGGCATCACGACGAGCGGCACGAGGAAGACCTGCCACACGCTGGTGGCAACACCCAGGATGAGCACGGCGAACGTGCCCAGTGTCCAGTAGGTCCACATCGTGCGAATTCGCCGTCGCGGCATCGCAAGGTTGCTCGCCACCAGGGCTCCCAGGGCACCGGAGAGGCCCGAGATCGCGAAGGAGTACCCCACCATCTGCTTGGAGGCGTGCAGGGAGTGGCGTAAGAAGAATGGGACGAGCACCGACAGCGGTGTGAAGGTGAACGCGTTGACCATGGTCACCCCGAGCAGTGTCGTCCAGATCCAGTTCGTGGAGCGGACGTAGCGCAGGCCCTCACGGATCTCGCTCACCATGGTGGTGCCCTCGGCGCGCACGGGATGCGGGGTTGCCCGCATGAACGCCAGCGTGGACGCGCTCACCACGAAGGTCGCACAGTCGACACCGATCGCCCACGTGGTGCTGAACGCGGCGATGACGCCGCCGAGCGCCGGGCCGATCATGTTGCCGACCAGGTTGCTCGTGAGCGGGCGCACGGCGTTCATCGCGCCCAGGAGTCCCTCGGGCACAATCTCAGGGGTGAGGGCGGTCATCGCCGGCATGAAGACGGCGTCGAAGGCTCCAAAGAGCACCGCAAAGATCAGCAGTTCCCAGTAGCGAAGCAGACCCAGACCGAGCAGCACCACCAGCGCGGCGGTCAAGACCGCTCGCATCACGTCCGAGATCAGTAGCAGGAGGCGTCGGGAGAAGCGGTCGACGATCGCACCACCAATGAGGAGGAATGCCACGAGTGGGATCATCCGCGCGGCGGCGAACCACGCGAGCTTGGTGGCGCTGTGGGTCGTATCGAGCACGAGCAGCGTCAGCGCGACGAGCGCGATGCCGTCACCAAGGGTCGAGATGGTCTGACCCGACACCAAGAGCGTCGGTTCGCGGTGGTGAGCCAGTTGCACGAGGGCGAGTCGCTTCTTCACCCACCGAACGCTAGAGGTTCTGGGTGCTCTCACGGGGCATGAGAACCCTGGGGTTGGTCGGTTGCTGTCATTGGCGCAGTGGGTCGATGGTGCGCAGTGGCCGCCCGCCGTGTCGCTGCGCGCGCTGAGAGAACCTTGGGGGCGAGAGTGAGTGCCACTTCCGGTTGTTGCTCGCTAAGGTGCGGGCGTGGCCGAGACGCGGGCGGTGCTGATCTACGACGGCGACTGTGCACTGTGCTCGGGTTGTGCCGCGTGGGCGGCCGCCCGTCTGTCGTCGGCGGACTCGGTGGCGATCGTCAGCGCCCGTGACTGGGCGGCATCGGCGCCTTCGGTCGTGCTCGAACATGGCGAACTGACGCGTGCGGCGTGGTGGATCGAAGACGACCAGCGCTTCGAGGGAGCCCGCGCAATCAGCCATGTGCTGCAACGTCTGTCGGGCCCTTGGGCGGTCGTGGGGCGCGCGTTGGCATCGGCGCACGTTGCGCCGATTGCGGACCTGGTGTACCGCACCCTCGCGCGTCACCGGCACCGGAGAGTTCGCGAACCGGTTGAACCAGGAGGTTGCGAGTGATTCTCACTCAGCGCCTGCTACTTCGCCGCTTTCTCGAGAGCGACCGTGATCCGTTCGCCGACATGAACGCTGACCGGCGGGTCATGGAGTTCTTCCTCTCGCCTCTCGCAAGGGCACAGAGCGACGAGATGATCGATCGGATCGAGTCATACTTCGATCGAGACGGCTACGGACTGTGGGCCCTCGAGGTGCGTACGAGCGGCGAGTTCATCGGCTTCACCGGCCTCGCACATACCACGTTCGTCGCGCACTTCACGCCGGCCGTAGAGATCGGGTGGCGCCTCGCGCACGGCGCGTGGGGCCAGGGCTACGCCAGCGAGGCGGCGCGCGCCGTGCTCGACTTCGCCTTCGACGAACTCGCACTTCGCGAGGTGGTGGCCTTCACCAGCACCCTCAACCTGTGTTCACGTTCCTTGATGGAACGGCTGTCGATGACCCATGACGCCAGCGACGACTTCGCGCACCCTAATCTTCCCAGTGAGCACCGCCTGTCCCCCCACGTGCTCTACCGGCTGGCCGCGCCATCCGCGTAGAGAAATGGCGGTGCGATCCAATCGTGACGAAAACGGGAGGGCACGTGGACACGGTGCGGATACGGCCGGCGCGATCTGAAGAGCACGCCGCCGTGGGTGAGCTCACGGTTGCCTCGTACCTGGCCGACGGCATCGAGCCGGGCGAGTACGCAAAAGAGTTGCGTGACGCGCCCGGTCGTGCCGAGTCAGGCCTCCTCCTGGTCGCCGAGGACGTGCACACGGGCGAGCTGACAGGCACCGCATCACTGTTCACGTGGGAAGCGCCGCCACGCTGGAGCGAAGGCGCGAGCGAGGGTGAGGCGGCGCTGCGCATGTTGGCGGTCGCTCCCCATGCGCGCCGACGCGGGATCGGACGCGCGCTCACGCTCGAGTGCATTCGTCGTGCCAGTGAGGTGGGCTGTCATCGCCTGCGGCTGCTGTCGGCCGACTCCATGACGGCCGCGCACGCCCTCTACGAGCAACTGGGATTTGTTCGCGTTCCCGCCCAGGATCGGTCGCCGGGACCTGGGGTTCGCCTGTTCGCCTACGAATTGGCGCTGTGAGTCGGCGCGTGATCGTGGCCGCACGGGTGCGCACGATGGCGCGGCGCCGGTGAGCGGCACTAGATTCCCGCCATGGTCGAGTTCAATGGGGACGATCTAACCGGTTCACGCTTCGAGCGTGTGGACATGCGTGCCACCGAGTTTCGCGCGGTGGATCTGTCGGGCGCCAGGTTGAGGGGGGTCGACCTCGTCGGAGTGACCATGAGCGGGGTCGAGCTGGTCGACGTGCGCATCGACGGGGAACTCGAGAACGTCGTCGTCAACGGCGTGGACGTGGTGCCCTTGATCAACGCCGAGCTCAACCGACGTGACCCGGATCGTATCGCGATGCGTCCCGCGGACGCCGCTGGTTTCTCGCTTGCCTGGGACGTGATCGAGCGGCGTTGGGACGCGACGGTCGAGCGCGCTCGAGGCTTGCAGCCCGAACTGCTCCACCAGTCCGTGAGCGGTGAGTGGTCATTCATCGAGACGCTGCGTCACCTGGTCTTTGCCACCGACGCCTGGGTCCGAAGGGCACTGCTGGGGGATCCCGCACCCTGGGACCCGCTCGACCTGCCCTGGGATGAGATGCCTGACACCCCCGCGATACCCCGCGATCGGGACGCTCGCCCTTCACTCGACGAGGTTCTCTCGTTGCGAAGCGACCGCATGGCGACGGTGCGCGCGGTGATCAGCGGGTTGAGTGACCAAGCCCTGGATGAGCGGACGCTTCCCGTCGAAGAAGCCGGTTGGCCCCCGTCGGAGAGCTTCGCGGTGCGTGAGTGCCTGCTCGTGGTGTTGAACGAGGAGTGGCTCCACCGCGAGTTCGCCGAACGCGACCTCGACGCCTTGGCGCGCTGAGACCGCCGAGAGCCCACGGCGCCAGTCGCCCGGGTGGCGGTGAGGTGGGCCTATGGTGGGAGAGGACTGAGGAGAAGCCCATGGCCGCTAGCCCACTCGCGCGACTGCGACGCCTGAACCTTGCGGCCGGGGCGCTGCACCTCGTGTCGGCGGCGGCCATTGTCGCTCTCGCCAACGGCTTCTCGTTACCGGTGACCGCCAACTACATGGCCGGCCAACCCGGTTCGGATCGCTACCAGCTGGTCACGTTGGCGAACATACCGATGTCGCTGTGGATCGCTGTCTTCTTCGTGCTCTCCGCGTTGGCCCACTTCACGGTGGCTCAGTGGCGTTGGCCCCAGTACCAGCGGCGTTTGGCGGCACAGCAGAACCCCTACCGCTGGCTCGAGTACGCGCTGTCGTCGTCGGTCATGATCGTCGCCATCGCGCAGCTCACCGGCATCAGCGACGTCGCCGCACTGGTGGCGCTGGTGGGCGCGAACGCCGCCATGATCGGTTTCGGTTGGATGCAGGAGCGCTACGAGGCGCCAGGCGGTTCGCTCCAACCCTTCTGGTTGGGCTGTCTCGTCGGCGCCGTCCCGTGGATTGCGGTGGGGATCTACCTGTTCGCCCCCGGCGCGTCTCAGCACGCGCCGGGCTTCGTCTACGGCATCTACTTCACGATCTTCGCCTTCTTCAACTGCTTCGCCCTCGTCCAGTGGCTCCAGTACAAGCGGATCGGCCGATTCGCGGACTATCTGGTGGGTGAGCGCACCTACGTGATCTTGAGTTTCGTGGCCAAGTCGCTCCTGGCCTGGCAGATCTTCGCCGCCGTGCTCGCGGGCAGCGCTACGTCCTAGACGCGTCACCGCTGCTCCTGGCCGGATGCCGAGGCGCGCCGACCTAGGTGCGCCGGTGCCGAAGTGCCCGACGCACGGCCCAGGCCGCCAGGAGCAGCGCGCCCAGGAGCAGGACGGCGAACACCAGCGGCCCCGAGAGTCGGACCAGCCACTCAAAGCCGGCGACGAAGCCCGCGACCGCATCGTGCCAGGCCTTGGCGAGTCCGGAACGGTGCCGGACCACGAGGGGAACCGACGCGGCGGTGGTCACGTGCACGCTGAGTAAGCCGTACGTGGTCTGGTTGTCGAGCACGTTGAGCTGGCCCTGCAGTTGCTCGATCTGACTCTGGATGGTGTCGAGTTGTCGCTGGACGGCGAGCACGGCGCTGATCGAGCCGGCTCGGCTCATGATCGCCAAGTACTGACGACGGCTCGCTTCTTGGGCGCTGATGCGCGCGCGCAGGTCCACGTACTGGCTCGTCACGTCGTTCGAACTCGTGGTGAGTGAGGTGGCGTGGCCCACGCGTTGGACCTGGGTGACGAGCGCGCCGAAGCGGCCCTGGGGAACACGCAGGACGATGGTGCCGTAGGCGAAGTGTCCGGTCGACCGGTTGGCGAAGCGCGCCTGGGAGCTGGAGACGGACCCCCCGTCCTTCGCGGCGAGGGCGCTCAGCCGGGCGAAGGACGTTTCGACGCCGGTGCCCTTCACCCGGAGCGTGATCGAACCGCTCGACTCAATGCGTGGCCCGACCGTTCCGGCGGCGGCGTTCGGCGCGAAACCGGTCCCGGTCACTGCCAACCCCTCGTTGCCCGACGCCGAGGATTGCGTCGAGTTCGGGCTCGTGGACGCATCGAACTTAGGGGCGCCGTGGCTCGAAGTTGCGCGGCCTGTGAGTGGAGGCAACCCCCCAAAGGCGTGTAGAGGTGCGGTGCCCTTGTTCATGAGGGGCAGTGCGATTCCCCCGAGTGCTGCTACCACCGCGACCGCGGCCAGCAGCGTGCGCCCTCGATGCGGGTGGCGTGCGAACTGCACCGCTCGTGATGGTGCTCGATCCTCGGCGTTGCGTGCGACCTCGAGTATTCGTTCGACGGCTCCTTCGGAGACGTCGAACACGTCGGCGGCGTCGCGTAGCGCGCTGGTGAGCAGTCCCTCTTCGATCATGGTCACTGGACGGCCTCCCCGGAGGTGGTTGATTCGGCTGCGTGCGAGCGGATGGCGGGATGCTCGGCGAGGCGACGACGCGCTTCGTGGAGTCGCGACTTCACGGTGCCGGGCTGGCGACCGATGGCGGCGGCAATCTCGCGCTCACTCAAGTCGGCGTAGTAGCGAAGCACGACCACGACGCGAAGGTGGGTTGGCAGCGCGCTCAGCGCATTCATCACGTCGCGCGAGAGCGCGAAGCGCGAGGTGGGGTCGTCGCTCGAGGCCACTGATTCAAGTTGATCGGCGCTGTGGCGCCGGTCGCGGTGGGGTATCTCCGAACGCAACTTCGAGTTGCAGGCGTTGACGAGGATTCGATACAGCCACGGCGAGAAGCTGGACGCGTCGTCGAGGGTGTCGCGGAACCTCCAAGCGCGCAGGTAGGCCTCCTGCACGGCGTCCTCGGCGTCGGGCCGATTGCCGACGATGAGGTACGCGGTGCGCACCGACTGGGGGTACCGAAGCGTCAACCACTGCTCGAGATCGCTCAGATCCACGGGACCCCCCACCTGACCTCGCTTCTTGGTCGAAATGTCCAGCATGCCAGCACACCCGTAGAGATGCTCGGGCGACGCAAAAGGTTCGCGGTTCTTTGATCACTTCGCAATGTGGCGGCGTTCTTCGGGGTCGAGCCGGGTGGCTGGGTGAGCCGGGGCCGGATTGGAGGTATTGCACGCTCTCGCAGCCCCGTCGGAATTAGTACTGCACGAAGATGCGCCGTGCCGGCCCGTCCACCGTCATCCGGCCACCGTAGGGAAGGATGTACTGCGGGTCCGTGTGGCCGAAGTCGGGGCCGTAGACGATCATGGCCGTGGGATTGTAGGCCTCGAACGCGCGCAGCACGGCGGCCTCCTGCTCGACGCGATACGCAGCCCGCGCGTTCTCGTCGAGCGGAGCGTGGGTGTGCCAGGCCTTCGCCTTGGCGAACACGACCGCGGGAAATGCGCTCAGCAGGCCCCGCTCACCGGCGTTGCGCAGCATTTGATAGACGCTGTCGGCCGACGGCATCTCCTCGGAGGTCTCGAGAAGGAGCACGCAGCCCCGATACTCCTCGTTGGGAAGGATCCAGCGGTTGGCGGCGAGGTTCCAGTGGATGATCTCGAGGTTGCCGCCCCAGGTCGGCCCGCTCACCACCCGCGTGGCGTTGTGCCAGTGCCAGCCAGGTTCCACGGTCGTGGGCAGCGCTTCCACCAGCGTGGAGAGATCGTCCCACCGTGGCTGGAGGTCGGTGAACTCGCGCAACGGCGCGATCTCTACCAGTTCGCTCTCAAAGAGCGCGCGGCGCAGCGAGTCCAGCAACGTTCGGTGCACGCCACCGGGTCGGGCGAGGTGCACCATTGTCGATCCACCGTGGTACCCAACGACCCCGAGGCCCCACAGGTAGTTGAGAAGGTTCGTGTTGTCCGAGTAGCCGAAGAAGGCCTTGGGAGTGGCGGCAATGAGTTCGGCATCGAGCAAGGGCAGCACCGTGAGTTGGTCGGAACCGCCGATGACCGCCATCAGGGCTTTGATGCTCGGGTCGGCGAAGGCGGCGTTCAGGTCGCGCGCCCGCTCCTCGGGACTCGCTCCGACGCGGCGCGTCGTTGGAAACTCGACGGGAACGAGGTCCAACTCCTCACGCAGCACGCGCATGCCAATGTCGTGGACCTCGGGAAAGACACCGGCGCCGGCCCACGAGGGCGAGAGCACCGCGATCTGGTCACCGCGCTGCAGCTTGGGCGGCGTGCGCAGTCGAGTCGTCGCTCCCATGGCCACACCGTACCCGCGCCGTGGTCTCGCCGGCTACCAGTGGTGTGCCAGTCGGGACAACGTTTGAACTCCCAACTAGAACGCCATTGAGCCAAGGTCTGTCCCCACTCAGGTTGTCATCCCTAGTGCGCGAAGGTTCCGAAAGGTCGTTGGCCTCTGACTATTGATGTCGCGCCCAGTTCAGGGCAGTGGCAGCGGGTGAGACCATGGGTGCCGAGTGGACCCTCGGTGCCATGGCTGAAGTCCATGGCGGATGTTGTGTGTCCTTGAGGGCACCATAAGATTCGGCAGATTCAGAATCAGCAGTTGAGGTTCATTCACTTCGCTATAGGGTCGAACCCCAGAGTGCTGACGAGTTGAGCCTCCGGTGCGAGGTTGCAGTTTTGGGCTCTCCTGCCGATGGTGTGGGTTGATGTGAACTGTTAACGCATAACACGCCGTCTCTCCCTTAGGTTTTCGGTTGCTTACACCTGAAGACCAAGGAGGAGACGGCGTGCTGTCCCAAAGATTATTGGCTCGGACTCT
>DATKTZ010000055.1:0-81634 GCA_035530815.1 Acidimicrobiales bacterium | reverse complement strand
ACGCCCAGGGCGAGGGCCAGCGTGGCGGCGCCGACCTGGACGGCGCGACGGTGCGTGCTGGCGATCGCCAGATCGCGTCCGGCCACCTTCCAGCTCGTCCACACCGCGGCGAGCGTGCCCAGCGCCATGACGCCGACCTGCACCTTGATGATGCCCGAGTTGGTGCCGATGAGCGACGCGTTGTAGAGCGACGACTTGGTCGAGCCCACCCCGACGAGGTGGCCGATCGACGGGAGCACCCGGGGTGCGTGCTGGAGGAACTTCGGCAGCTGGCGCGCGAAGTAGTCGGCGCCCACCACGGGGATGATGCCGTACATGAGGGGAACGAAGAAGGTGCGAAACGCGCTCGTGCGATCCACGAACGAGCGTCCCCCCGGGGCCACCTCGAAGTCCTTTCGCATGAAGACCTTCTCGAAGCCCCAGGCCAGTGCGGCCATCGCGAGCGAGACCACGGCGATCACGCCGAGGTAGTCGATGGGGTTGGGGTACTGGGGGAAGTTCGTGTGCGCGTTGAGCCAGTCGTCGAGCGGGCCGAAGAAGCTCAGCGCGTTCACCTGCTGGTAGACCACCAGGCCGAAGAGCAGCGCCACCGCCCACGCCACGTCGGCGCGACGCCGCGTGGGCGCGATCACCGAGGTGAGTGGCTTTTGCACGAAGAGTCCGATGTTGTCCGACGGGCAGGCCTTGTAGCACTCGGTGCACAGCCCGCAGGTCAGGTTGGAGTCCGAGCTGCCCGGCCAGGTGTACCACGGGCAGCCGTAGCCGTCCTCGCCGCCGCGCATGCAGTCCTTGGTCGAACACTGCAGGCACACCTCGCGGTCGCGGGTGCGAAAGCCCGCGACCGCGCCCATCGAGCCGACGGTGCCGATGATCGAGGTGAGCGGACACACGTAGCGACAGAAGCTGCGGCGCTCGAAGAGCAGGAAGAAGAGCAGCGCGCTGCCCACGATACCGAGCACCATGAAGCTGGTGGACGCCGGGTTGCCCGGACCGGCGATGTTGAAGAACTCCTCGATCCACGTGAGCAACAAGAAGGCCCCCACCGAGATCAAGAAGCCGTACTGGCCGACGCGCTCGGGGATCTTGAGACCCAGTCCGAGCGACGAGGACGTGCGCTTCCAGAAGGTGTGGCGCTGCACCCACTCACCGAAGCCGCCGAAGGGGCACATCGCACACCACGCGCGCCCGACCACCACCATCATCACGAACACGAGACAGAACCACACGTACCAGGTGATGGCCGTAGCGAAGTTGAGCCCGGGGATCACCGTGCCCAGCAGTCCGATGCCGATGACGAGCCAGAAGATGATCTGGTTCGGCAAGATGAGCAGGAACTGGAGCTTGCGGTTGTGCAGCAGCCGGGCCACGCGCGGGTTGCGCGCCACGTCGAGGCCCGGGGTCAGATCGGTGGGCGCGAAGCGCTCGTACATGCCCGCGCGCTCGGGCTTTCGCGTGCGAATCGCCACCGCGATGGGATCGGCGAGGTGGGCTCGGTGCTCCGCCTCGAACTGCTCTTCCTGCGCCTGGAGCACCATCACCCCTCCTGATGTGTAGTTGATCACTTAATTACGTACTGACTTACTGAAGCAATACCGTGGAACTACTGGTATACTTGCGTACTATCACTGAACTACGGCTCTTGTCAAGCACTCCAGCGAAAAGCCTTGTAACGACCGAAAATCACGACGGCCACGGCAGCGGAGGCGAGGTAAGGTTCGCCTTGGGCGTACTAGTGAGACCTTCATTGACGTTGAGATTGAGATCATCGATATTCGGGGGGCACACCAGCGCTACATGGTGTCGGTACCACGCGCTCCAACTTCATGCCATTGGACGCCCGGTTGCCCGGGCCCGAGCATTGGACCACCACCGTGAATGACGCCGCGCATCTCAGTGACAACCTCGACGCGCTGAACGCCCGACCCGAGACAACCCCGAGCGACCGCATCCGTGTCGTCATCGTCGACGACCACGCCCTGGTGCGCGAGGGCACGCGCCAAATCCTCGAGCTCGCCTCCGACATCGACGTGGTCGCCCTCGCGGGATCGGCCGAAGAGGGACTCAGCGTGCTGCACGGCGCCAACGCCGACGTCGTCCTGGTCGACATCAACCTGCCCGGCATGAGCGGACTCGAACTCGCTCGCGAAGTGGCGACGTCGATGCCCGACGTGCGCGTGCTGATCCTCAGCGCGTTCGACGAGCACGCCTACATCTCCGAAGCACTCGAGATCGGCGTGGGCGGTTACCTGCTCAAGACCACCAGTGGCAAGGAGTTGATCGACGCGGTACGCGCCGTCGCCGACGGCATCTTCGTGCTGGACCACGCGGTCTCCCAACGCCTCATCCGCCGACGCCGGCGCGGGCCCGACACGGTCAGTTCACTCACGCGCCGCGAGACCGACGTGCTGGAGTTGCTCGCCCGGGGACGCTCGAACAAGCAGATCGCCGCCTCGCTGGAGTTGGGTCTGCGCACCGTGGAGAGCCACGTCTCGAATCTCTTGGGCAAGCTCGGCGTCACTTCGAGAACCGAAGCCGTGACCTATGCGCTCAATCACCACCTGGTGGAGCCACTGAGCTATGACGGCACCGGCACCTCAGATTAACTACCCCTCGGCGCTGCGCCGAGTGCTGCATCCGCCACTGCGCGAGACGCGTTTTTGGATCATCCAACTGATCGTCCTGGTGATCGTGGTGGCGCACTTCATCATCGACACCGACGCCAGCTCCGCGAACGGCGCGTTGGGCGCCGCGATTCCCGTCGCCATCCTGGTGCTGCCGATTGGCTACGCGGGCCTGCGCTACGGTCTCGCCGGATCCTTCGCCACGGCCATCTGGGCGACGCTCCTGTGGCTGCCCGACTTGCTCTTGCCCCACAACGAGGGCCACACCGGTGCCGACCTGGTCAATCTCTTGATCGTGCTGGTGGTCTCGTTCGTCTTCGGCCAGCGCATCGAGGCCGAGCGCATCGCCCACAGCCGCATCGAAGAAGCCACCCAGACCGCGCTCGCGGTGGAGGTCGGGTACCGCCGGCTCTTCGAGACGAACCGTTCACCCATCCTCGTGCTCGACGACACCGGCGTGGTAGTCGACGCTAACCCCGCCGCGCAGGAACTCCTCGGCTCGAGCGTCATCGGTAGCTCGGGCGCCGGACTCACCACCGATGACCGCGACTTCGACGCACTGTCGGGCGAGGTGCTCACACTCGCCAACTCTCACGACTACCGACTCGACGTGGTGAGCCTGCCGCCCAACGCAGCGGGCCTGCGTCGACAACTCAATTTCGAGGACGTCACCGAGGAGCGCCGCACCCGCCACTTCGCCCAACTGATCGTCCAGGTGGAAGAGGACGAGCGACGACGTCTCTCGCGCGAACTTCACGACGAGCCGCTGCAACTCTTCTTGCACCTGGCGCGACGACTCGAACTGCTCGCCAACGTGCACGGGGTTCCCGACGAGGTGACCGACGGACTCGGCGAGGCGCGACGTCAGGCCCTCGACGCGGCCGCGCGCTTGCGCACGGTGTCGCGCGACCTTCGTCCTCCCGCGCTCGATCAACTTGGCCTCGTGGCCGCCGTGTCGAGCCTGGTGGCCGACCTCGACGACGGCGATGGACCCGACGTCCAACTCGACGTGCTCGGCCCGTCACGCCGCCTCGCCCCCGAGATCGAACTGGGCGCGTTTCGCATCATCCAGGAGTCGCTGCGCAATGCGCGACGACACGCCAGGGCCCGTGAGGTCGACGTCGTCATCGAGTTCCGCGCCCACTCGCTGGAGCTGCGCATCGCCGACGACGGAGCCGGTTTCGACCCGCTGGACGCGGCGCGAGTCGCCTCGCACTCCCCGTCGCTGGGGCTGGTCGGCATGCGCGAGCGCACGCGTCTGCTGAGCGGTACGCTCGACGTCCACTCCGCGCCGGGCCGTGGCACCAGCGTCGAAGTCTCCATGCCCCTCAACGCCGCGACCGAGGAGCTTCACACGCTCGCAACGTGACCGGCGAGCCGGCGTAGCGATGAGGGGTCGACGCCGACTCACTAGCGTGGTCCTATGAAGTCTGCACGACTCGTCGCGGCGCTGGTCTCGGTGTTCACCCTCTCATCGATGCTGCCCGTTGGCGCCGCCAACGCGGGGCCAACGTGGCCGGGAGCACAGCGCGCCACCCTGCCCGCGGGCGCGACGGGTCTGGGTCAGGGGTATCTCCCGTCGCTCTCGTGCGCGTCGGTGGGCAACTGCGTGGCCACCGGTGTGTACCTGAACGCGCAGGGTCAGCCCCAGGGCCTCTTGCTCAACGAGGTGACCGGCCGCTGGATCTCGCCGACGACCATCGTGGCGCCCGCCAACGCCCTCAACTCGCCCGGCCTCACCCCCTACAGCGTCTCGTGCGGCTCTGCGGGCAACTGCAGCGCGGGCGGCTCCTACCAGGACGTCACCGGTTCCATCGACGCCTTCGTCGTCAACGAGGTGCGCGGCGCCTGGACCAGCGCCCAGGAGGTGGCCCTGCCCGCCTCGGCGAGCTCCGCGATCCAGAACGCCCAAGTGCGTGCGGTGTCGTGCTCCTCGGCGGGCAACTGCAGCGCGGCGGGCACCTTCCAGGACACCTCGAGCCCCTACGCACACGTGCTGGGCTTCGTCGTCGACGAGGTGCGCGGCGCCTGGACCAGCGCCCAGGAGGTGGCCCTGCCCGCCGACGCCAACGTCAACCCGTTCGTCAACCTGACCCAGGTGGCCTGCGCATCGGCGGGCAACTGCAGTGCGTCGGGGTCCTACATCGACTCGAACAACGTGACCCACGGACTGATAGTGAACGAGGTGCGCGGCACGTGGTCCCCGGGCCTGGCCGTGACCCCGCCGGCCAATGCGGCCGCGTACCCCAACACGCAGGTGAGTGCGCTCACCTGCGTGCGCGCGGGCTACTGCAGCGCGATCGGCACCTACCTCGAGGCCACCGGCAAGTCCGAGGGCTTCACCGTCGAGGAACGGGCCGGCCACTGGGCCCAAGCGCTCATGATGCGACTACCCGTGGGCGCGTCGGTCAACCCCCACGTCTTCTTCTACGGCTTCGCGGGCATCTCGTGCGCCTCGGCGGGCAACTGCGCCACGGGCGGCCAGTACCGCGACGCCGGCGCCAAGTACCAGGGCTTCCTGCTCAACGAGGTGCGCGGGGTCTGGCAGGTCGCGCGCACCCTCGCCCTGCCCGCCGACGCCGCCATGGCCGGCAAGAACGGGGGCGTCGTCGCGGTATCGTGCGCGTCGGCGGGCTACTGCAGCGCGGGTGCGGCCTACTTCGACCGATCGGGGCTCTACCAGGCCCTGATCGTGAACGAGGTCCACGGGATCTGGCAGCGCGGCACCAAGGTCGCACTGCCCAACGGCGCGCGCAGCGTGGGCGTGGCGGGCGGCGTCTACAGCGTGGTGTGCCTGACGGGCAACCACTGCACGGCGGCGGGCAGCTACCTGTCCACGTCGACGACCTACGCCGGGTTCACCCTGAGCTCGAGTTGAGCCAAGGTTTCATCTGGCCGCCACTGGCCGATTGCACTCCTTTCACCTTCAGGTAACCCGGGCTTCGTACGTTGGTCCGATGGCCCTCTCATCGCCCGACCCGATGCAGTCCCGCCGCGGACTCGGCGTCGCGTGGCCCAGAGCCGGGGCCTGATGGTCAACGGCGACGGGCGTCACGTGGTGCTCGTCGTCGAGGACGAGCAGAGCTACCAGGAGGCGCTGCACCTCGGGCTCAGCGTCGAGGGCTTCGCCGTCATGGCGACGGGCACCATCGGCGAGGCCCGCGCCTTGATGAGCACCACCCGCCCCGACCTCGTCCTGCTGGACGTGATGTTGCCCGACGGGTCGGGCATCGACTACTGCCGCGAGATCACGACGACATCAAGGGTTCCGGTGATCATGGTGAGCGCGCGTACCAGCGAGGTCGACATCGTGCTCGGATTGGAGATCGGGGCCGCCGACTACGTGACCAAGCCCTTTCGACTGCGCGAACTGGTCGCGCGCATGCGCGCCGTGCTGCGTCGGCCGCCCGAGGCGGCCGACGTCGAAGCGGTGCACTTTGGCGAGGTCACCATCGATCTCGTGCGGCGTCGCGTGACGCGCAGCGCACGGGTCGTCGAGCTCAGCCGCAAGGAATTCGACCTGCTGGCGCTGTTGGCGTCGCGCCTGGGCGAGGTGATCACGCGCGAGGTGTGCCTCGACACCCTCTGGTGGGGGCTGGACCTCACCGACACGCGCACCCTGGACACCCACGTCAAGCGGCTACGCCAGAAGATCGAGGACGATCCCTCCACCCCGCGGCACCTCCTCACCATCCGCGGCGTCGGGTTTCGCCTCGACCCGTAGCATCGAGACGTGCGAACGGGCGACGCGGTACCGGACTTCACCCTGGCCGACCAGGACGGCGTCGAGCGGACCCTCTCCCAGCTGTTGCGCGAGGGTCCGGTGGTGCTGTTCTTCTATCCCGCCGCGATGACCACCGGGTGTACCAAAGAGACGTGCCACTTCCGCGATCTCGGCGCGCAGTTCACCGCAATGGGCGCCCAGCGGGTGGGCATCTCGATGGATGACACCGAGCGCCAGGCGGCGTTCTCGTCACGAAACGGAATCGATTTCCCGCTGCTCGCCGACGTCGGCGGGCACGTCGCTCGGGTCTTTGGCGTGAAGCGGTCGCTCAACCTGTTGAAGGTGCGGCGCACCACGTTCGTCATCACCCCGGATCAGCACGTCGCCGAGATCATCTCCAGCGAGTTGCACATGGACGCGCACGCGGACCGCGCACTCCAGGTACTGCGAGCCAACGCCTAGCCAACGATGAGCGAGGGCGCCGGATCCGCCACGAAGCGTCCGACGTGCGCGATCACCTGGGACGCGAGCGCCCCGTCGATCTGACGGTGGTCGAAGGACATCGACAACTCCACCGCGTGACGTACGACCACCGCGTCGTCCACCACCCACGGGGTCTTAGCCACCTGACCGACGGCCAGGATCGCACCGGTACCCGGCGGCAGGATCGGCATCGCCCCGTCGACCGCGAACGGCCCGACGTTGGTGATGGTGAGCGTCGTGCCGAGCATGTCGTTGGGTGTCGTCGTGCCCGCACGGGCGTGGTCCACCAGCACGTTGATCTCGTGAGCCATGGCCACCAGGCCCAACTGATCGGCGCCCTTCACGTTGGGCACGATCAGACCACGCGGCGTGTTGGCCGCGATGCCGAGGTTCACCGTGCGTCGCAGGACGACCTCGCTGTTGGCCGCGTCGAAGCTCGAGTTGATACCCGGGTAGTGACGTGCGGCGTCACAGAACGCGAGGGCCACGATCGTCAACGGCGACAGACGCACACCGCCGAGCTCGCTGCGCTGCTTCAGCGACGCCAGCAACTCGACGGTCTTGGTCGCGTCGACACGCACCCACACGACCGCGTGCGGGGCGCTGAACGCGCTGTGGGTCATGGCCTCGCTCATCGAGCGCAGCACGCCCTTGACGGGGATGCGCTCCTCTTTGGGACCGCTGGCCCAAGGTTCGATGTCGCGACCCGCAAAGCGTGACGCAACGCTCGCGCCGGCGGGCGCGAGCGAACGCGACGCGACTGGCGCCAGCGACGCACCACTCAGCACCCGATCGACGTCGTCACGCGTGATGAGCCCGTCGCGTCCCGTGCCGGTGAGGGTCGCGATGTCGACGCCGTGCTGTTTGGCGTAGAGGCGAACCGGGGGCGTGGAGCGCGGGGCGGCGCGCGTCTCGCCGGCCGGGGCCGACGGGGCGACCGCGGGGGCGACCGCGCCGGGGGCGCCCTGGCGTCGGTGGCGACGGGTCGGTGCCGCGTCCTCGTTGGCGACGCCGTAGCCCACGAGGACCGCGGTGCGGGGCTCCCCGGTACGAGCCTGCGTCGGTGCGGCGTCCGCGGGCGCGTCGGTGCTCGGCGCGGCGTCCACCTCAAAGACGACGAGGGGCTTGCCCACCTCCATCACGTCGCCGACGTTGCCGTGCAACGCCGTGATCGTGCCGGCGTAGGGGCTTGGAAGCTCCACCGTCGCCTTGGCGGTTTCGATGTCGATCAGTGGCTGGTTCAGCGTCACGACGTCGCCGACCTGCACCTTCCACTGGACGATCTCGGCCTCGACGAGGCCTTCGCCGACGTCGGGTAGGAGGAAGATCTGCTCGCTCAACTTTCAAATCCCATCACTCGGTCGATCGCATCGAGAATCCGATCGACGTTAGGTCGAAACTCCTCTTCGATGCGAGAGGGGGGGTAGGGAACGTGGTAACCACTTACGCGAATACCCGGAGCGCGCAGCGAGTAGAAGCAGCGTTCGCTCAGCTCCGCCACCATCTCGGAACCGATCGAGGCCATGTGCGGAGCCTCCTGGATCACGATCAGACGGCCCGTCTTTTCGAGAGAGGCCGCCATGGTGTCCAGGTCGAGTGGCGAAAGTGAACGAGCATCGATCACCTCGACCGACACCCCCTCGCCCTGGGCGGCCTCGGCCGCGCGCAGGGCGGTCTTGACCAGCGAGCCGTAGCCGATGAGCGTCACGTCGGTGCCCTCGCGGCGCACGACCGCGTCGAAGAGTCCGTGCGGTGGAGTGTCGAGATCGACCTCGCCCTTCTCCCAGTAGCGGCTCTTGGGCTCACAGAAGATGATCGGGTCGTCGTGCTCGACGGACTGCTGGATCATCCAGTAGGCGTCATTGGGTGTCGAGCACGACACCACGCGCAACCCTGCCGTGTGGGCGAAGTAGGCCTCGGGGCTCTCCGAGTGGTGCTCGATGGCCCCGATACCGCCCTGGAAGGGCAACCGGATGACCAGGCCCATCGTGTAAATCCCGTCGGTGCGCTTGTGCAGCTTGGCGACCTGGGACACGATCTGGTCGAAGGCCGGGTACACGAAACCGTCGAACTGGATCTCGACGACCGTACGGTATCCGCGTACCGCCAGGCCCACCGCCGTGCCGACGATCGCCGACTCGGCCAGGGGCGCGTCGATCACCCGATCCTCGCCGAAGTCCTTCTGCAGCCCGTCGGTGATGCGAAACACCCCGCCCAGCTTGCCGATGTCCTCGCCCATCAAGAGGACCCGCTTGTCCTTCTCCATCGAGCGCCGCAGCCCCTCGTTGAGGGCCTTGGCCATGGTCATCGTCGTCGTCATCAGTGGCCTCCGCCGATCCCCAGTTCGATCATCTCTCGCCGTCCCTCTTCGACCAGTGCGTGGGGCTCGGCGTAGACGTGATCGAACATGGACAACGGGTCGGGTCGGCCCATCGCGAGCACGTCCTCGCGCAACTGGAGGGCCAGGGCCTCCGCTTCGGCCTGCACCTTATCGAAGGTCACCTTTCGCATCTTGAACTCGCGCGCCAAGAGAGCCTTGACTCGCTCGAGCGGATCACGGTGCTTCCACACCTCGACTTCGGCGTCCACGCGGTAACGCGTCGGGTCGTCCGAGGTGGTGTGCGCGCCCATGCGGTAGGTGAACGCCTCGATGAGCGTCGGTCCGCCGCCCGCTCGGGCGTTCTCCAGCGCTCGTTTGGTGACCTCGTACATGGCGAGCACGTCGTTGCCGTCCACGCGCATGCCCGGAAAGCCGAAGCCGTGCGCCCGGTGGTACAGGGGGATCTTGGTCTGCAGCGACGAGGGCTCCGAGATTGCCCACTGGTTGTTCTGCAAGATGAACACCACCGGCGCGTTGAACGACGCCGCCCAAACGAAGGACTCGAGCACGTCACCCTGACTGGATGCTCCGTCGCCGAAGAACGTCATGACCGCTTCCTCGGCGCCGTCGCGCTGGACGCCCATGGCGTAGCCGACCGCGTGCAGCGCCTGGTTGCCCAGCACCACCGTGGGTACCGAATGACGGTACTTCTGGGGGTCCCATCCGCCGTTGCTCACCGCGCGAAAGATCCGCAGCATGTCGCGCGGCGGTACGCCGCGACACCACGCAATGCCGTGCTCACGATAGGAGGGAAAGGTGAAGTCCGAGGGGGCGAGCGCCCGACCCGCGCCGATCTGGGCGGCCTCTTGGCCCTGGATCGGCGCCCACAACGCCAACTCACCCTGACGCTGCAACGACGTCGCCTCATTGCACAGACGACGGATGATCACCATGTCGCGGTACAAGCCAAGGGTCTCGTCACGCCCGAGTGATGATTCGTACTCCGGGTGCGAGTTACGCTCGCCTTCGGGTGTCAGCAGTTGGATTAGCTCTTCGCCGATCATCAACTCTCCTTCGTCAAAAGCCCATCGCCACCCTACCCCTCTAGCATTATGAGGTGCCTAGGCTCCTCGTCGACATCGGACCCGTGCGGCGCAACAAGAACTTCCGTCTACTGTTCGCCGGACAGCTCGTCTCACTACTCGGCAGTAACCTCACGATCGTCGCCGTGCCGTACCAGGTCTACCGCGAGACGCACTCGAGCACGTGGGTGGGCGTCGCAAGCCTCATTCAACTTCCCTTTCTGATCGCGGGCTCACTGTGGGGCGGCGCGCTGGGTGACCGGTACGACCGGCGCACGCTCCTGGTGCTCGGCTCGTTCGTGCTGGGCGTGTTCAGCGCGGCCCTGGCCCTCAACGCGCAGATGACGCAACCACACTTCGCCGCCCTAGTGTTGCTGGCGGCGGGCGCGGCGGGCGCGGCGGGCTTCGCGGGCCCGATCCGCACGGCCGTCATCCCCACGCTGGTGCCGCCCGAGGAGTTAGTCGCCGCGTACTCGATCAACCAGGTCATCGTCAACGTCGCAGCCGTGGTGGGCCCCTCGATCGCGGGCGTGCTGCTCGCCAGCGTGGGCACCGCGACGTGCTACTGGCTGGACGCGGCAACCTTCGCCGTGTTGATGGTCGCCACCTCGTTCATGTCCTCGATGCGGCCCGCGGGCGAGCACGACGGCGTGCGCCTGCTCCAGGCGATCGGCGACGGCTTTCGCTACATCCGCAGCCACGCGACGGCCCAGGCCGTGTACCTCATCGACCTCAACGCGATGGTGTTCGGACTGCCCCGGGCACTGTTTCCCGCGGTGGCCCTCACCATGTACCACGGGGGTCCGCGCATCCTCGGCCTGCTCTACGCCGCCCCAGGCGCTGGCGCCCTCGTCATGGCGGTCATGACTGGCTGGATCGCCCGGGTACGGCGCCAGGGACGGCTCGTGGTACTGGTCGTGGTCGCCTGGGGGGCGGCGATGGCGCTGTTCGGCCTCGTGCACGTCGTGTGGATCGGCCTAGCGTGCCTGGCCTTCGCCGGAGCCACCGACGTCGTGTCAACGGTGCTGCGCAACACGATCCTGCAGCTGGCGATCACCGACGAGTTTCGCAGCCGCGTCTCGGCGATCCAGATGTCGGTGGTGACCGGCGGGCCGCGTCTGGGCGACCTCGAGGCGGGAGTCGTGGCCGGCCTCACCTCCACCGAGTTCTCGATCATCTCGGGCGGGGTGGCGTGCATCATCGGCGCGATGGCGCTCGCGCGATGGCGCCCGACGTTCTGGAACAACCGGATCGGTTAGGCCGAGGTCACCCGCAGGGTGCGTCGACGCGCGTTGGTCACGTTGGCCAACTGTCCACACGCGGCGTCGATCGAGCGCCCCCGCGTGTTGCGCACGGTGACGTTCACGCCGAGGTCCTCCAAGCCCTGGCGAAACTCGTGCACCCGCCGCGAGGAGGACCCGCGCACCAGGTACCCCGGCGTGGGATTGAGGGGGATCACGTTCACGTGCGCGCGCAGGGGCCGCGCGTACTCGGCCAGCTCGCGCATCGCCTGATCGGTGTCGTTCACACCGTCGATGAGCGCCCACTCGAAGCTGAGTCGGCGCGAGGTCGTGGTGATCCACGTCTCGCAGGCCTCGTAGAGCCGGCTGAGCGGGTAGCGCCGGTTGAGGGGCACCAGTTCGTCGCGGGTCGCGTCGTTGGCGGCGTGCAGGCTCACCGCGAGCGTGAGCGGCAGGCCCTCGGTGGCGAGTCGCTCGATGGCCGGTGCCACACCCACGGTCGAGACCGTGAGGTGGCGGGCGCTCATCGCGCGGTGCTCGTGCAGACGCTTGACCGCCTCGACGGTGACCTTGTAGTTAGCCAGCGGTTCACCCATCCCCATGAACACGACGTTGGTGAGCCGCCGCGGCGCGCCCGCGCGAGCGGCGACGAGCACCTGCTCGATGACCTCGCCCACGCCAAGGTGCCGGGTGAACCCCGCCTGACCCGTGGCGCAGAACGTGCAGCCCATCGCACAGCCCGCCTGACTCGACACGCACACGGTGGTCCGCTCCTCGTAGTTCATGAGCACGGTCTCGATGGTCGCGCCGTCGTGCAGGGCGAAGACCCACTTGGTCGTCGAGCCGCGATCACTTCGAACCTCGTCGAGCGGTTGCAACCCCGGGGGGAACTGCTCGGCGAGGCGGGCGCGCAGGGCCTTGGGGATCGAGGTGATCTCGCCCACCGGTCGGTCCTCGCGCCACAGGCCGTGCCAGAGCTGGTCGAGCCGGTAGCGGGGCTCGCCCGCGAGCAGCTCGCCCAGCTCGTCTTTCGTGTAGTCGTAGATCGAAGCCACCTTCCAACGCTAGGGCCCCGGCACGAGCCCGATCCACCCGCGTCGGCGGGCTCACCACGGCGGCGCAACGACACCGGCGGCGCCCTAGTGTGATGGACATCAAGCCCCCCTCGCCCCCCCACAACCGCCTCGATCGCCTGTGGCAATGGAGCCATTCCCACGAAGGTCGCAAACTCATTCGCTACACCAGCGTGTCGGCGATCACGACCATCGTGTCGTTCGTGACCATTGCGTTCGTCTACGGCGTGGGGCTCACCTCGAGTGAGGTTGCCGCCACGATGATCGGCAACCTCGTGGCGGCGGCCCCGGCCTACTTCTTGCACCGCACGTGGGTGTGGGGCAAACGGGGTCGCAGCCACCTGCTGCGCGAAGTGGTGCCGTTCTGGACGATGGTGGTCCTGGGTATCGGCGTATCGACGCTGGGCGCGATGGGCGTGCGCCACCTCGTGAACCAGCACCAATGGAGTCATCTCGTCGACACCGCGCTCGTTTCGAGCGCCAACGTCGTGAGCTTCGGCGTGTTCTGGATTCTCAAGATCGCCCTCTTCAATCGAATCTTCCGCGTCGACCCCCTCGCCGGCATCGACGCACACCTCTCGGACGAGGAGCGCTCCCTCGAGGACCAAACTCCCTAGGGCGCAGCTTCGCGGGCGTGCAATAGTCGAAGCATGGTCCTGACCAACGCCGGCGCACCTGGCAATACGGTCGTGCACATTGAGCACTTCAAGATGGTCTTCGACAGCCGTGCGGTCATCGAAGACCTCTCCTTCGACGTCATCCAGGGCGAGACGTTCGGCTTTCTCGGGAGCAATGGCTCCGGCAAGACCACGACCATTCGAGCACTCCTCGGGATCTATCAACCCACCTCGGGCGTGCTGCAGATCGACGGCGCCGCCTTCACACCCGAGGGCGGACGGCGACTCGGCTACCTCCCCGAAGAGCGCGGGCTCTATAAGAAGGAGTCGGTACTCGACGTGATGGTGTACTTCGGGCGACTCAAGGGCCTCACGAGCGCCCAGGCCCGCTCGTGGTCACTGTCATTTCTCGAGCGAGTCGAGTTAGCCGACCGGGCCCGCACCCGGCTCGACAAGCTCTCGAGCGGCCAACAGCAGAAGGTACAACTGGGCGTCACCATCATGAACGACCCCGAGCTGCTCATCTTGGACGAGCCGACCAAGGGCTTCGACCCGGTGAACCGACGGTTGCTCATGGACATCATCAACGATCAGAAGCGTGCCGGCGCCACGGTGATGATGGTCACCCACCAGATGGACGAGGTCGAACGCCTGTGTGATCGCATCATCTTGTTGAAGAATGGCCGCGCCGAGGCCTACGGCACGATCGGCGAGGTGCAGGACCTCTACGGCGGCACCACCATCCGCATCCGCTACGAGGGCGAGCTGCCCGAGTCCCCCCACTACAGCGTGTCGCTGCGAGAGCGCAACTACGCCGAACTCAAGTTCACCGACTCGAACGATCCGGCCGACGTCGTTCGCGCCCTGGTCGAGGCGGGAGTGCGCGTGCGCGAGTTCACCACGAGCAAGCTCACACTCGACGAGATCTTCCTGAAGGTCTACGGCGACGAGCACCGTCCGGGGGGGCCACGGTGACCCACCACAACCTGCACACCGTCGTGAACTTCGAGGTCCGGCGCACCATCACCAAGCGACGCTTCTGGATCGCCACCTTGATCGTGCCGCTGATCATCGCGGTCATCCTCACCCTGGCCATGGTGAGCAGTCGGGCCACCCAGAAGAGCATCACGGCCCAACAGCACGCGACGTTCACCTTCGCCTACCGCGACGCCTCGGGACTCGTGCGCGCCTCGATCATCGACAAGCTGGGCGGGGTCCAGGCCCCGAGCGTCTCGCGCGGCATCGCCGAGGTGAAGTCCGGCCGAATCGACGCGTTCTTCGTCTTTCCCGCCAATCCCCTTCGCCAGACCGTGCGCGTCTACGGCCAAGACGTCGGCGTCTTCAACAACACCAAGTACTCGACCGTCGCGACCGAAATACTCCAGCTCAGCGCCGAAGTGGCGATCAACTCACCGACCCTGGCGGGCCTCGCGCGCGGCGCGGTGAAGGTGGACGCCACGACCTTCAAGAACGGTGTGCAAAGTCCCGGCATCAACGGCCTCATCGCACCGTTGATCTACCTCGTGATCTTCTACGCGGTCTTGGTGCTGCTCGGCAACCAGATGCTCAACAGCACGCTCGAGGAGAAGGAGAATCGGGTCACCGAGATGATCCTCACGACCGTGAACCCCGACACGCTCATCAACGGGAAGATACTCTCGCTGTTCATCGTCGGACTGGTCCAGATGCTGGTGTTCCTCAGTCCCATCGCGATCGGCTACGCGTTCTTTCGCTCCTCGCTCAGCCTGCCCGACGTGAACCTGTCCCAACTGGTGTTCAATCCCGCGCGCATGACCATCGGTGCCCTGCTGCTGGTGGGCGGCTTCACCCTCTTCGCCGGCACCCTCGTCGCAATCGGCGCCGTCATGCCGACGGCCAAGGAGGCCGGCGCCTTCTTCGGCGCGATGATGCTCATGATGTTCGTGCCCTTCTACGCCGTGACGCTCATCGTGAGCCACCCCGGCGCCATGATCGTGCAGTTCTTCACCTACTTCCCCTACACCGCGCCCATCACCGGCATGATCCGCAACGCCTTCGGATCGCTCAGCCTTCCCGAGTCGCTGGTCGTGCTCGTCGAGCTCTTCGCCTTCGGCTTCGTGGTGATACGACTGGCCATCCAACTGTTTCGCTACGGCTCGATCGAGTACTCGCGCAAGGTGTCGGTTCGCTCGGCGTTGGGGCTCTCGAAGTCGTCGCGGCGGCGTTGAGACGACCTATCGGCGCGCCACGAGGGGCCACCTCGCTTCAACGCCGTAATCTCTGCTTGACTCTGTATCGGCGCGGCGCAACCACGCCAACCCCCCAGCGAATAGGAGATCGCCATGGAACTGCTCAACACCTCTGCCATCGTCACCGGGGGCGCGTCCGGCCTCGGTGAGGCCACCGCTCGCGCCCTCGCCCAGCGCGGGGTGAAGGTGGTCGTGGCGGACCTCAACGATGAGCGGGGAGCCGAGATCGCCGCCGAGATCGGCGGCGCGTACGCGCATTGCGACGTCACCAACACTGAGCAGGTGATCGCGGCGGTCGAGGCGGCCAAGGCCCTCGCGCCCCTGTGGAGCGTTGTCAACTGCGCGGGCATCGGCTGGGCCACGCGCACGATCGGCAAGGACGGCGAGTACGCCTCCGCGCACGACCTCGAGGTCTACCGCAAAGTGATCGAAATCAACCTCGTGGGTACCTTCAACGTCTGCCGGCTCGCCGCGACCGCCATGAGCCACAACACCCCCGACGTCGACGGACTGCGCGGCGCGATCGTCAACACGGCATCGGTCGCGGCCGAGGACGGTCAGATCGGCCAGGTCGCGTACTCCTCGTCCAAGGGCGGCGTCGTGGGCCTCACCCTCCCGCTGGCTCGCGACCTGGCGGCCATCGGCGTGCGGGCGAACTGCATTCTGCCGGGCCTCATCGACACACCCATCTACGGCACCGGACCGGCGTCGGACGAGTTCAAGGCTCGCCTCGGCGCGGGCGTGCTCTTCCCCAAGCGACTGGGCTACTCCTCGGAGTTCGCCTCGATGGCCGTCGAACTCCTGACCAACAGTTACATGAACGCCGAGTCGATCCGAGTCGACGCCGGCATCCGCATGCAGCCCAAATAGGGCTGCGGCGCGGATCACGGACCGGTCCCCTCGCCCACCACCTTCCAGCCCGACGCCAATTGCGCCACGGTCACGAAGTGGGTGGGTGAACCCGTCACCGGGTAGGGCTTGTGGAATGCCTCCACCATCACCGCGGCGCTCGCGTTCGCCGGCACGGCGCCGACGTAGCCACTCTTGGACCCGTCGGGGTTCTTGCAGTAGTGCACGCCCTTTGACTGCTCGGCCACGTTGAGCACCCACTGCTGATCCTTGTAGAAGGTCACTGGACCCAGATGCTTGGCCGTGTAGTACTGAACCACCACGGTCCTGACGGCGGGCGCCAGGGGGACCACCGGAGAGGTGTCGAGCGACCAGCACGTCGACAGCACCGCCCTCGGGGTCACTGCGTTAGACGGACTGGACGCGGCACCGGCACCGGCCGAGTTTCGAGCCACCACCGTGAACGTGTAGGAGGTCCCATTCGCAAGGCCCTTCACCACGCACGAGGTCGCCGACGTCGTGCACGTGTGACCGCCCGGCGCCGAGGTCGCCGTGTAACTCTCGATGATCGCGCCGCCGTTCGAGGTGGGCGCCAACCACGTCAACGCCGCGTTCGCGTCGCCCGCGCTCGCGTGCACCGATTCGGGGGCAGCGGGCACCGACGCGGCCGAGCGCAGCGCGACGACGAACGCACCAATCACGACCGCCAGCACGATCGCGATTCCCACCAGTACGCTGACCCGTCTCCAATTCGTTCCACTCATGCGAACACTCCCTAGCCAGACCGCTTCCACACACGTCTTAACACCTTTTCAACTCGACGAAATTTCGTGTCTGGACTGATAATGAGCGCGCTTATTGAATGAGATTCAGAACGTAGTTCACGCCACAAATGACTCTCGACTCGCGGCGCGATAGTGCGCCGCTGGCGCGAACGCGCCCTCGTACCCGCCTCGAGCGGACCGACGCTACTGATTCAGATGATCGTGCATGGCGCCGTGGCGCAACCGATGCAGCTGCGTGAGTTGCTCGTGTTGATCCTCGTTCGTGTGAAGATGGCACGTCTCGAAGTGGGTCCCCTTCACCCGTCCGACGCCTCCCTTGAGCGCCGGACGCCAGCACGACTTGCATTTGTGGCGCCGGTAGACCCCGACCGCCAGCACCACGACGCCAAACTCCTCGATGTCCGCGCCGAATCCCGACCAGAACCCGTAGGCGGTGCCACCCTCATTGGATGCCCCCGTCACGTGCAAGAACCAGTGCCACAGTGAAGCCACGTTTCCCCCCAATTGAGCAGTGTTTCGTGGAACTTCGATCAGTGTATGACCAGCGGCTGCGATGAGCCTGGCCGTCGAGATGTTCCGGACCGACGCTCGGGTCAAGGACCCGTGTGGTCCAATGGGCTATATGTCGCGAGCCTCGGCGACGTTGTCGAAGCGGGCGAACTCCCCACGCCACGTCAGGTGCGCCGTGCGGGTGGGACCATTGCGGTTCTTGCCGACGATGATCTCCGCATCCGCCTTCTTGTCATTGGGTACTTCCCCGTACTGCTCGGGTCGATAGAGGAAGAGCACCACGTCGGCGTCCTGTTCCAGCGAACCCGACTCTCGCAGGTCCGACATCACCGGGCGCTTGTCCGCGCGCTCTTCGAGCTTGCGCGACAACTGCGACAGGGCGATGACCGGGCACTGCAGCTCGCGCGCGAGGATCTTCAGCGAGCGGCTCATGTCGGAGACCTCCACCTGGCGGTTCTCCGCGCGACCGCGCGAGCTCATCAACTGCAGGTAGTCGACGATGACCACGCCCAGGTCGTGATTCTGCTGCTTGATGCGCCGCGCCCGTGAGCGGACATCCATGACGGTCAGGCTCGGGTTGTCATCGATGAAGATCTTGGCTGATTGGAGGTAGCCGAACGCGTCGTGCGCGCGGTTCCAGTCGGCGTCACTCAGGTCGCCGGTGCGCAGCTTCGACGAGTCGATTCGCGCGGTCGACGCCAAGATGCGCTCCGCGAGCTCCTGACGGCTCATCTCGAGCGAGAAGTACAGCGCCGGGCGCTGAACTACCGCACCCACGTGCACGAGCACGCCCAGGGCGAACGCGGTCTTACCGGTGCCGGGCCGAGCCCCGATGATGGTCATGCTGTTGGGCTGAAGACCCTGGAGCACGGCGTCCAGCGACCGGTAGCCGGTCTCGAGGCCGTTGAACTGACCGCGCGTCTCCCCACGCTCTTCGAGGATGTCCGCCTCGGCCAGCAGCAGACGCTGGAGCGGCGAGACGGAGTCGATCTTACGGTTGTCGGCGATGAGGTTGATCTTGCGCTCCGCCTCGTCAATGAGGCCCACGACGTCGTCAGTGGCGACGTAAGCGTCGTCAACGATCTCACCGGCCACCGAGATCAGCCGACGCTGTTGGGCCTTGTCGCGAACGATCTCCGCGTAGTGATGCGCGTTGGCCGCCGAGGGTGTGTTCATCTGCAACGAGGAGAGCAGCGCGACTTCGACGGCGACCGCACCGCGCTCTTGCAGTTTCGCCTGGACGGTGACGTAGTCCACGGGCTCGCCCGCGTTCGCCAGCGCCACGATCGCACTGAAGATCTGTCCGTGCAGGGGACGGTAGAAATCCTCGGGCTGCACGGTCTCGTAGGCGATGCTCACCGCCTCGGGCGACAGCAGCATCGCGCCGATCAAGGACTCCTCCGCCTCCAGGGCGCTCGGCGGCACGCGACCGCCGCCGCCTTGGTTGGTCCGATTCCGGTCTACATCAATCTGTGTCATAAGACCTCAACGGTTGTCGATAGAGCTTGTGGGTCACAAGAACAACAAGATGGGGATATTCCTGTGCCTAACTACCCCACCACCATGGTGCCAAGTTGGTGTCACATGACGACGCCGGGGCAGTCGCCCCGGCGTCGTTCGAATTGACAAATCTTGAACTACCTGAACTACTTGGCAACAACCTCAACGTTGATCGTCGCGACCACGCCGTCGAAGAGCGTCGCCTGGACGGTGGCGGTGCCGATCTCCTTGAGGTGCTCGTCCATGTGGATCGCGTGGCGGTCCAGCGAGATGTTGGTAGCACTGCGCAGCGCGTTGACGACGTCGGCCTCGGTCACCGAGCCGAACAGACGGCCGTTGGTGCCCGCACGCGCGGCGATGGTCAGCCTCGCCTGCTCGATCACGCCGCGCTGGGTCTCGGCGGCCTCACGACTCTGGGCGTCCTTGACGTCGCGCGACTTTCGCATCCACGCGGCCTGGGCTTCCATGGTCTCCGACGCCACGAGGGCCTGGCCGCTCGGGACGAGGAAGTTGCGCGCGTAGCCCGACTTCACCTCGACGATGTCGCCACGGCGTCCGACGCCCTGGACATCGCTTCGCAGTAGGACCTTCATTCGCCGACCTCCTCAGCAGTCTCGACGGGGCTCTCGGGCGCCGCCGATCCCTCCTCGAGCAGCGCTACGACCTCGGCCTTGTCGACGACGGGCGCCTCGGTGCTCGCCTCGGGCGCTTCGCGGTCCGGCCGCGGGCCGCGCGGGCCGCGCTCTTCGCGCCCGTCACGACCGTCACGACCGTCACGGCCACCACGGCCACCACGCCGCTCAGTCACCGTGCGCTGGGTGTAGGGCAGCAGCGCCAACTCGCGCGCGGTCTTGATGGCGTCGGTCACGTCGCGCTGGTGCTGCTGGCAGTTGCCCGATACCCGGCGCCCGCGAATCTTGCCGCGGTCGGAGATGTACTTACGCAACTGGGCGAGGTCCTTGTAGTCGACGCTCACCACACCGTGCTGGCAGAAGGAGCACGGCTTCTTCTTCACGCGGCGGTTGTCGATCTTGGGTGCGCGCTTGGGCGGCTTGGGGTTATTGATACGTGGCATTAGAAGGGCTCCTCATCGAAGGCGTACGTGCTTGATTCAGTGGGTCGGGCGGCACTCGGCCGCTCCTCGGGACGGAAGTTGCTGTCGGGGCGCGGGGTCTTGGTGACCACGGCTGTGGCGTAGCGCAGCGACGGTGCGATCTCGTCGGCATTGATCTCGACCACCGAGCGCTTGTCGCCGTTCTCGGTCTCCCAGCTGCGCTGCTCGAGTCGGCCGGTCACGATGACCCGGGTCCCCTTGGTGAGCGAGTTGGCCGCGTTCTCCGCCAGGGCTCCGTAGCCCGTGACGTCGAAATACGACACCCGCTCCTCCCACTCCTGGGTCTGGCGATTCTGCCAGCGGCGGTTGACGGCGACCGAGAGGCGCACCGCGGCCTGGCCCGAGTTCAGAAACTTCAACTCCGGATCACGCGTGATGTTCCCCACGACGGTAATGGTGTTATCGGGCATCTCTTCTCCTCAGATTGCTTGGCGTCCGAACCTACGCCTGGGCCGTAACACGGCTGGCGATGGCCCGCTCATTGCGACGAAGGATCTTGAAGCGGAGGACCTCGTCCGACAGAGTCAGAATTCGATCGAGCTCGACCACGGTGGTCGTCTCGCCGCTGAACTCCACCAGGACGTAGTAGCCCTCCTTGCGCTTCTTGATTTCGTACGCCAGGGGACGCTTGCCCCAACGGTCGATGGCTCCGGGGTTTCCGCCATTCGTTCGAATGGTGTCGAGCGCTCGATCGAGCGCGACCTGGATTGACTGCGCGTCGACAGTGGTGTCGAACACGATCATGGTTTCATAAGGCCTCATGGCCGAATTCCTTTCCCTCCGGACCGGCGTTGCCGGGCTCTGCGGAAACAGAGCAGGGTTATTGCTGACTTCCCCACGTCTGTGGGAATGTCAATCCTACTCCACGACCGCGTCGGCGGCTACTGGAGCAGATCCTCGGGGTTCGCGTACGCCTCCGACGCGCTGGGAAACTCCCCGTTTCGCACGTCGGCGGCGTAACGCGCCACGGCGTCGGTGATGGCTGCACCCAGCTGCGCGTACTGGCGTACGAACTTGGCCGGCTTGCGGTCGGTGAGGCCGAGCAGGTCGTGGAACACCAGTACCTGCCCGTCCGTGTCGGGTCCCGCGCCGATGCCGATGGTGGGTATCTCGAGAGCCGCGGTCACCTGGGTGCCCACGATGCTCGGCACACCCTCGATCACGATCGCGAACACGCCCTCGTCTTGAAGCGAGACGGCGTCTTCGATGAGCCACTTGGCGGCCTCGCGCGACTTCGCCTGCACCTTGAAGCCCCCAAAGGCCAACACGCTCTGCGGCGTCAGGCCGAGGTGCCCCATGACCGGTATCTCGGCGTCGAGCAGCGCCCGCACCATTTCGAGGCGGTTGCGCCCGCCCTCGAGCTTGACGCTCTGGGCGCCGGCGCGAATGAGCATGGCGGCGTTTCGCAACGTGTCGGCCCGGTCCACGTGGTAGCTCATCCACGGCAGATCGGCCACCACGTGCGCGCTCGGACGCGCGGCGGCGACCGCACGCACGTGGTGTCGCATCTCCTCGATCGTCACGTGCAGCGTGTCCTCGTCGCCCATGACGACGTTGGCCAGCGAGTCACCGACGAGCAGGATGTCGACCCCTGCGGCGTCGGCGAGTCGGGCGGCGGGCTCGTCGTACGCGGTCACCATCACCAGGGGCGCGTCGCCGCTCGAGCGCTTGCGCGTGCGAATCGCGGGCGCGCTGAGAGTCACTTACCCACCTCGCGGCGACGCGTGGTCGACGCCTTGCGCGCCCGGCGTCCGCCGGCGGACCACTTGCGCACCAGGTGGTGGAACGAGCAACCCACGCACACCTCGACCGCGTAGCACTGCACGGGCTCCTCGCGCCGCTCGAGCTTCAAGAGCTCGGCGCGCGTCCCCGGACACGTCCCGCCCGAGGGCAGACGCGCACCGAAGACGTAGGTCACCTCGACGAGCTCGGTCTCGTGGCACACCGGGCAGACCTCGCCCGAGGACCGTCCGATATTCCTCGCCGCGCGCAACAGCTCGGGGTGGGCGTCGCAGATATCCTCGTAGCGCAGCAGGCCCTGGGCGACCCTCGCCAGCAGGGCGTGGCGCACGAGCCCAAACTCAACGACCGCACCATCGGCGGTGCTCGAGCCCAGACTCTTATCCATTACGGGCGACACTACCGCCCCAGGCAATTCCTGGGTGTTTCACCACTTGTCACTTCGATATATCGAAGTGATATGATGGCTCGCGTGTTAGATATTGCCATCCTGGGCCTGCTGATGGACCGCGACCACCACGGCTACGAGATCCGATCCCAGTTGCGCGACCGCCTGGGCATCTGGGCCAACGTCTCGTTCGGCTCGATCTACCCGGCCCTGGCGCGACTCGAACGCCACGGCAGCGTCGAGGCTGTCACCCCCAACGATTCGCGCCTCACCTCCCTGTCCACGGGTTCGCTGTCGGGCGAGCGGGCGTCGCTGCGCTCGCTGCGCACCACATCGGGCCTCGGGCGCCGCGGGCGAAAGGTCTACCGGATCACCGAGCGGGGGCGCCAGGAGTTCGTCGAACTGCTCGCCAACCCCGCGACGCTCGACGACGCCAAGAACTTCTCGTTGCGTATGGCGCTCGCCAAGTACCTCACCCCGAACCTTCGGGTGGGTCTCCTCGAGCGCCGTCGCGCGGACCTCGTCGAACGACTCGGCGAGGTGCGCGCCGGCGCCCACAACGAAGACCTTGACACCTACGCACGAAGCGTCATGGAACACGCCGCTCGTGGTGTCGAGTTGGATCTCGCGTGGATCGACAACCTGTTGTCCACCGAACGTAGTAACCAGCAATCCTTCGCGCGCGACGCGAAGTAGGAAAGGAAAGCCATGAAGAAGATACGCGTGGCCATTGCCGGCGTCGGAAATTGCGCCAGTTCACTCATTCAGGGTGTGACGTACTACAGGGACGCCAAGGCGGGCGATGACGTACCGGGTCTCATGCACGTCGTACTGGGCGGCTACCACGTCAGTGACCTTGAGTTCGTGGCGGCGTTCGACGTCGATGCGTCCAAGGTCGGCAACGATCTGGGCAAGGCCATCGATGGTGGCCAGAACAACACCATCAAGTTCGCCACGGTCCCCTCGCTCGGCGTGACCGTGCTGCGCGGACCCACCATGGACGGGCTCAACAAGTACTACCGCGCCTCGATCGAGGAGTCACCGGCCGAGGCCGTCGACGTCGTCCAGGCCCTGCGCGACGCGCGGGCCGAGGTGCTCGTGTCGTACCTTCCCGTAGGCTCCGAACAGGCCCAGCGTTTCTACGCCCAAGCGGCGATTGACGCGGGCGTGGCCTTCGTGAACGCGATTCCGGTCTTTATCGCCTCGGACCCCGAGTGGGCTACGAAGTTCGCCGAGGCCGGCGTGCCGATCATCGGCGACGACATCAAGAGCCAGGTGGGCGCCACCATCGTGCACCGGGTGCTCACCCGACTCTTCGAGGACCGCGGCCTCACGCTCGACCACACGTACCAGTTGAACGTGGGCGGCAACATGGACTTCAAGAACATGCTCGACCGCGACCGGCTCGAATCGAAGAAGGTCTCCAAGACCCAGGCGGTCACCTCCCAGCTCGAGAGCAGCCACCTGTCCGCCGACGATGTGCACATCGGCCCAAGCGACCACGTGCCGTGGCTGCAGGACCGCAAGTGGGCCTACATCCGCATGGAGGGCCGCAACTTCGGCGACGTGCCGCTCAACGTCGAGCTCAAGCTCGAAGTATGGGACTCGCCCAACTCGGCCGGGGTCATCATCGACGCGGTGCGTTGCGCCAAGGTGGCCCTCGACCGCGGCATCGGCGGTCCGATTATCGGGCCCTCGGCCTACTTCATGAAGTCCCCGCCCGTGCAGTTCCACGACGACGTCGCCCACAAGATGGTCGAGGCGTTCGCCAACGATGGCGTTGACAACGCCGTGTGGCCCTAGGCGTCACTGGTAGCGATCGCACAAGCCCCCGCCGACGGCGGGGGCTTTGCTCATCGGGACTGTTCACTCCACCACGCGCGCAGACGTGTGGCCGCGTCCTCCTCGGCAATCTCACCTTCGTCCAGACGAATCTCCATCAGGAACTCGAGCGCTCGGCCCACGGCGGGACCCGGCGCGATGTCGAGGATCTTCATCACCGCGACGCCGTCGAGCGCCGGTCGCAACCGGTTCAAATCCTCCTGTTCGCGCAGTTCTTCGATGCGAATCTCCAACTCATCCATTCGCCGTGACAGGACCTGGGCCTTGCGGACGTTGCGGGTGGTGCAGTCGCAACGCGTGAGTTCGTTCAACTCGTCGAGCAGGTGGCCCGCGTCACGGACGTAGCGGCGCACCGCCTTGTCGCTCCAGCCCATCTGATAGGTGTGGAAACGAAGGTGCAGTTCGACGAGCATCGACACGTCGTCGATGACGCCCTGGGGGTACTTGAGAGCAGTCATGCGCTTGCGGGTGAGCTTTGCCCCTACGACCTCGTGAAAGCGAAAGGTGACACCCTCATCACTGATGGCGCGCGTCGCGGGCTTGCCGATGTCGTGGAAGAGGGCCGCGAGGCGCAGTACGAGTGACGGGGAGGCCTTGTCGACGACGGCCCACGTGTGCTTCAAGACGTCCTTGTGACGCTGGATCGGATCCTGCTCCAGTTGCAGCGCCGGCAGTTCGGGAAAGAAGTGGTCCGCCAACCCCGTACGCACGATGAAATCGAGACCGATCGAGGGTTGGGTGGTCACCAGCAGCAAATCGAGTTCGTTGCGGATGCGCTCGGCCGAGACCTTGGCGATCGACGCCGACATCGCCGTGGCCGCCGCCTCGAGCGCGGGATCGATCCGCAGGTCGAACCGGGCCGCGAAGCGCGCCGCGCGCAACATTCGCAGCGGATCGTCCTTGAAGAGCCGTTCGGGCTCGGTCGGGGTCCGCAACACCCGTTCGTGGAGGTCGGCGTACCCGTTGAAGTAGTCGAAGAGCGTCCGAACCCCGGGGGTCTCGGCATCCACGGCCACGACGTCGAGCGCGATCGCATTGATGGTGAAGTCGCGGCGCGAGAGGTCCACCTCGAGCGAGTCGCCCCACTGCACGGCGGGCTTGCGCGAGTGATCCACGTACTCCTCGGAGCGAAACGTGGTGACCTCGGCCTTCAGGCCGTTGGCCCGCAACGTGCCGCCGATGGTGCCAAAGGCCCGGCCCTGCTCCCACAGCGCGGTGCACAGCGGCTCCATCAGCCGGGCGATGTCGTCGGGTCGCGCGTTGGTCGTGAAGTCGATCTCGAAATCCTCACGCCGCGCCTCGCCCAGCAGGGCGTCTCGCACCGAACCCCCCACCGCGTAAAGCGAGAAGCCCGCGCCCGCGAAGGTCCGCGCGAGCGGGCTGGCGAGATGGGCGAGTTCGGTCAGTCGGTCATGAGCCTGTTCGATTGAAGTCACTGCGAATGAAGGGTAGTAGGCGCCCGACCGCGCGCGAAACCGACGGTAGCCTGTAGCAGCATGTTCCACCGATTTTCGACCTGGTGGCGGGCGCTTGGCGTCGTACTACTCAGCCTCGCAACGGTGACGTGGCCGTCGGCCGCGCACGGCGCGGCGACGGCGTCATTCACGGTGGTGCACCAGGACGGCGCGACGGCGCTCACCAACGCCGGCATCTCACGCTTCAACGTGACCCTGCAACTCGCCCCGGGCTCGACGCCGCGCGTGCGTCTCTCGCTCTACCCGCGCATTGTCGCGCGCAGTGACATTGCGCCGATCATCGATAACACCGGTATCAGCGGACGTCCGTCGTCCACGACCGGCCTCTTCGACCTGACCTGCAAGACCGCGAAGCCCGTCACGCTGCGCGTCTCGTTGTTCACCACCAAGCCCACGCGCGGCGTCACCCCCTGCGCGTCGCGCCAGGTACGACTGCGCCTACCGTGCGTCGCCCAGGCGTGCGACGGGGTCTATCCGCTCAGCTACTCGGTCACGGTCGACGGCGTCACCGTGACCGAGTGGTCGATGATCGCGGTGCAGGCGTCGCGTGTGGCCCAGCCCCTGCACCTCGAGTGGATCTCCTCGATGGGACCCTCCTCCTGGCAACAGGCCGCGCGCAGCATCGCCTCGCTCGACGAGATCGCGCACTACGACTCCACCCCGATAGCTCTCACCGCGGACTACCGGACCTTGTCGTCGGTCCTCAACACCACCTCGGCGACCGCGACCACCTGGCGCGCGGCGCTCACCAAGGCACTCACGAGCCCCCTGCACCGCGTGAACGCGGCGCCACCGAAGGACATCGACTTCGGGGGCCTCGTCGCCAGCGGACTGGCGACCCAGGTCACGCTCCAACTGTCGCTGAGCAGCCAACTGCTCACCTCCCTGAGCGGACGCTTCACCGACGCGCCCGTCGTCCTGTCGGGCACCCCCTCGCTGAGCAGCCTCGAGGCGCTGGAGGGATCCGGTGTCCAAGACGTGGTCCTGCCCGAATCGACACTGGCCGTCGCGCCCTCGACGACGCTCACCTGGGGCGCGCCCTTCCACCCCCAGGGGGCGGGGGCGCTCACCGCGCTGGCCATCGACCAGCCGCTGTCAAGCCTGGTGACCACCACCTCGATCGAACCGGGTCGGCGTGCGGCACTGGCGCTGGCCACGTTGGCCTTTCTCCACTTCGAGGCGCCCAACGCGCCCTCGGTGCGTTCGGTCGTGATCGTGGCCCCCCTCGCGCAGACCTCGGCCACCTTCATCCATGACTTCTTCCACGGCCTACACCACAATCCCTTCGTGAGCGCGAGCAGTCTCGTGCCGTCGTTCGACTCCTCGCTCGTGGGCACCAACGGCTCTCCGAGCATCCAGGTCGTCGCCTCGCCGGTGCACCCCGCCTGGTCGACGCGCAACATCATCACGCTGGCCACGCTGATCGGTAATGTCACCTCCTACGCCCAGGCCGTGAACTCGAGCGCGGTCGCCGACACCCTGCGCGTCGCGGTCGCGCGCTCCGAGATCATCGCCAGCCCGGTGGTCCGCCAGGCCGCACTGATGAAAGCGAGCACGTTGCTCGCCACGCAGTTGAACCAGTACTCGATTGACCCGAGCGCCATCACACTGGCCGGCAACGGCACCGCACTGCCCATCACGCTGTTCAGCCGATCGCCCTACAGCGTGACTACTCGCATCCACCTCATCGCCAACGGACTCAGCTTTCCCAAGGGCCGCACGTTCAAGATGACACTGGACTCGCCCACCACTTCGCTGCGCGTTCCCATCGTGTCCAAGGACGCGAGCAGTGCCACCCTGCAGGTCATCGTCACCACACCCAACAACCAGGTGATCCTCGCGCGCGCGGCGATCCAGGTGCGCATCGCGGGCGCCTCGCTCGTGGGCTACCTGTTGACCTTCGCCTCCCTGGCGGTACTGGCCCTGTGGTGGTGGCGCACGCTTCGTCGACGCACCAAGGGTCGTCACGCCCGATGAGCGTCCAGTCCAGCCACGGCGCACGAGTCATGTCCATTGCCGGCGGCACACTGGCCTCGCGCCTGACCGGACTCCTGCGGGTGCTGGTACTGGCGTGGGTGCTGGGCTTCTCCGCGCTGGCCGACGCGTTCAACCTCGCCAACACCGTGCCGAACATGCTCTTCGACCTGGTGCTGGGTGGCATCGCGACGGCCACCTTCATCCCGGTCTTCGTCGAACGGCTGGCCCTGGAGGGCGAGCGCCGGGCGTGGCGGTCAATCTCCACGGTGATCACCGCGTCGCTCCTGGTCCTGGTCGTCGCCTCGGGACTCGCCTGGTGGGGGGCGGGGTGGATCATCGACGGCTTCACGATCATGCACCACCAGGGCGCGCACCAGACCGGCGCCCTGTTCGAACACCAAAAGGCGGTGGCGACCTCATTGCTGCGCTGGTTCGTCCCCCAGGTCTTCTTCTACGGCGTCATCGGCATCGCCACCGCACTGTTGAACATTCGCCATCGCTTCGGAGCGCCGGCCTGGGTCCCGGTCGCCAACAACATCGTGTGCATCGCGGTGCTTATCTGGTTCCACCTGGTGGACCCGACGCCCACCCTGTCATCGCTCCAGGGCAGTCACGAACTGTTGTGGCTGGGGCTGGGAACCACCCTGGGCGTGGCGGTCCAGTTCCTCTGCCTGGTGCCCTCACTCGCGCGCAGCGACCTATGGCGGCTCACGTTACGACTCGACCTGAGGGACCCGGCCCTGCGGGCGGTGGGCCGACTGGGGAGCTGGACCCTGCTCATGGTCGTCGCGAACCAGGCATCGCTCTACGTCGTGTTGGCCTTCGCCTTCGGGCTCGGCGGCAGCGGTCCGGTCAGTGCCTACACCTACGGCTGGTCGTTCATGCAGATGCCCTACGCCGTAGTGGTCGTCTCGGTGCTGAGCGCGCTCACGCCCCAGCTCGCCGGCTTCGCCACCGCCCAGGACTTCGAGGGGTTGGGCGGGCGACTGCGCTTCGGCCTGCGCCAGTCGCTCGTGATCATCATCCCGTGCACGCTCGCGCTGCTGATCCTCTCCCAGCCGCTGGTGGCCATCCTCTTGAACCACCTTCACGGCGAGCACACGTTGCTCGCCGGCACCGTGCTCGCGGTGCTGGCCGCGGGACTGCCCGGCTTCACCGTCTTCCAACTCTGCGTGCGCGGGCTCCAGGCCATGCAGCGGGCGCGCGAGGTCTTCGTACTCTACGTAATCGAGAACGCCCTGACGATCGTGCTCGCACTCGTGCTCGGACGCCACTCGATGGCGGGGCTCACCGCCAGCGTTTCGATCGCCTACACCCTGGGAGCGATCCTCGCGCTGGCCACCTTGGCGCACTACCGAGTCCACATCACGTCGGTGGTCTGGTCGGTGCACGTACGCCGCAGCCTGTGGGCCTCGGTCGTGGCCACGGTGGCCATCGCCCTCGTCTACGCCACCTCGAGCGCCAGCCACGGCGCCGGCTTGGTCACGCGCTTCGCTCTGGCCGTCCTGGCCGGTCTGGCCACCTACGGCGCCGTCGTGCTGTGGGGTCAGCGTCGAGCGGGTCGGCGTGGCGAAAAAGATGCAAGGCTACGGACCTAGGAGGGAAGAACGTGCCGAAGATCCGTATCATCACCGACAGCGCCTGTGATCTACCCGAGGAGCTCGCGAGGGACCTCGACATCGAGATCATCTCGCTCAGCATCCGCTTCGGCGACCAGGAGTTCGTCGATCGCGTCGAACTCTCCCCCACCGAATTCTGGAAGAAGTGCAAGGCTTCCAAGGTCCTGCCCGAGACGGCGGCGCCCTCGCCCGGAGCGTTTCAGCACGCGTACGAACGAGCCCGCTCGGAGGGCTTCGACGGCGTGCTGGTGCTCACCCTCTCGGCCGCGCTCTCGGCCACGCATCAGGCGGCGACCCTGGCCGCCCAGACCGTCGCCGGCGAGATTGAGGTGCGCGTCATCGACACCAAGGCCGTGTCCATGGCGCTGGGGCTCATGGCGATCGAGGTCGCCGAGCACGCCCGACTCGGCGAGGGCCTCGACGAACTCAGCGCGCGGGCGCAGTCGCTCATCGCCAAGGTCGGCGTGTGCGGCATGCTCGACACGCTCGAGCACCTGGTCAAGGGCGGGCGGGTGGGCGGCGCGCGCGCCCTGATCGGTCAGGTACTGGCCATCAAGCCATTGCTGGAACTGAAGGACGGCGTCGTCGCCGAGGCCGGGCGCCAGCGCACACGGGCCAAGGCGCTCGCCGCGGTCGCCGATGTGGCACGCTCGCACGGCCCCCTGCAGCGTCTGGCCCTCGTGCACGGCGACGCGCACGATCTCGAGGGCTTCATCGACACCGTGCGCCAGATCCCGACTGAGCACCCCCTCATCGTCACCGACATGGGTCCCGTGGTGGGCACCCACGGCGGGCCGGGGATCGTCGCTCTGTGCTGGGTGGGGGCCTAGCCGGCGCCCGCTATGTTCGTAGTGTGAACGACGCGAACCAGTCACGCGAACCCGACCTGGTCGACAGGGCCCTTTCGTCGTTCGACCACGTGCTGGACCTCGTGCACGACAAGGTCCTGCGACCGCTGCTGATCGCCGGACGCACCATCGCCTTCGGATTCATCGTGATGCTGATGGCGTTCGTGCTCGTCAGCGCGCTGCTGATCGGAATCGTCCGCCTGCTCAACGTCTACCTCTTCGCCGGCCACGAGTGGATCACCTACGCCATCATCGGCGTGGTCTCGCTGGTCATCGGCCTGATCATCTGGCGCCGACGCCGCCCCGTGACCCTAAGGAAGTAATGGAACACACCCGAGTACTCGTAATTGGCTCCGGCCCGGCCGGACTCACCGCGGCCATCTACGTCGCGCGCGCGCAGTTGTCGCCCATCGTCATCGAGGGCGAGCCCTCTTCCACGAGTGATCAGCCGGGCGGCCAGCTCATGCTCACCACCGAGATCGAGAACTTCCCCGGCTTCCCCGAGGGCATCACGGGTCCTGAGCTGATGGTCAACATGCGCACCCAGGCGGAGCGCTTCGGCGCCGACCTGCGCGTGACCAAGGTGAAGGCGCTCGACACCTCACAGCGGCCCTTTCGCGCCTGGCTATCCGAGGACGACGAGCCGAGCATCAGCGCCGACGCGGTCATTCTGGCGACGGGTGCCCAGTCGCTCATGTTGAACGTGCCCGGCGAGGAACGCCTGCTCAGCCACGGCCTGTCCACGTGCGCCACCTGCGACGGTTTCTTCTTTCGAGGACACGACATCGCGGTGATCGGGGGCGGCGATTCGGCGGTGGAAGAGGCGACGTTCCTCACTCGATTCGCCTCCAGTGTGACGATCGTGCACCGGCGCGACTCGCTGCGCGCGTCCAAGATCATGCAGGAGCGCGCCAAGTCGAATCCGAAGATCAACTTCGAGTGGAACACGCAGGTCACCGAGGTGCTCGGCGAGGACAAGGTGTCGGGCCTGCGCGTCAAGGACACCGTCACGGGTGACGAGCGAATCCTCGACGTGACGGGCGTCTTCATCGCCATTGGTCACGTGCCCAACACAACCTTGGTGAGGGGCCAACTCGATCTCGCCGAGGACGGCTACGTGCGCACCGGGCCCGGTTCCTACACCTCCGTCGATGGGCTGTTCGCCGCGGGCGACGTGCAGGACCACGTCTACCGCCAGGCCATCACCGCGGCCGGCACCGGCTGCGTGGCCGCAATCGACGCGGAACGCTGGCTCGAGGCGCAGGGCTTCTGAGTCCCGGCCGATAAGGTGTACCCACGGTACTCGCGGAGAGTACGGACCCGGAGGGACCATGAGCAACCCCATCACGATTCTCACCGACGCCACGTTTGACGAGGTCATTCGTTCGGCGGACAAGCCCATTCTCGTCGACTTCTGGGCCGAATGGTGCGGTCCCTGCAAGATGATCGCCCCCATTCTCCAAGAGTTCTCGGTCGAACAGACCGACCGGTTCACCATCGGTAAGTTGGACGTCGATGTCAACGTCGCCACCGCCACGAAGTACTCGGTCATGAGCATCCCGACGCTGTTGCTCTTCAAGGACGGCGAGGTGATCGCCCGACTGGTGGGTGCCAAGCCCAAGGGCGTCCTCTTGCAGGAAATCACTGCGAACCTCTAAGTTTCCATCCTGAGCACATTTCCGTTGCACCGAGGCGATACGGGTGAACCCGTGCAGAGTCTGCACGAGCACCTACGCGATCTGGGCTACTCCCCCCTCGCCGATCCCCCGACCGTCTACGGGGACGCGACCGCGGCGGTCATCGAGGCGTTCCAGCGGTCGCGAGGCCTCGCCGTCACCGGCGAGGTCGATGAGGTCACGTGGTCGCGGCTGATCGAGGCGGGCTGGCACTTCGGCCAGCGACTCCTCTACTACGCCCAGCCACACCTGCGCGGTGACGACGTCGCCGAACTGCAGGTGCGACTCGCCCAGTTGGGCTTCAACCCCGGACGGATCGACGGCATCTTCGGCACCCAGACCGCCTCGGCCCTGGTCGACTTCCAACGCAACCGCGCCCTGGCCGCCGATGGCGCCCTGGACCGCGCGACCTTCCAGGAGCTGATCCGCATGACCGCGCGTCAGACCGAGCGTCACCTGGTCACCGAAGCCCGTGACCTCGCGGGTTTCGACGCCCTCGGTTCGGGGCCACTCGTGATCTACGGTGACAGCCCGCTCGCCCGTCTCGTGGCGGCCGCGGCGCGCGCCACCTTCGAGGTCGAGGCTGAGGCTGAGGCGTCGTGCGAGGAGTTGGCGTCGTTCGCCAACGCCCGCGGTGCACTGGCCGTGTTGTCCTTCGAGTTCAAGCCGAGCCTCAATGGTGTACACCTGCACTACTGGGCGAACTACCACTCGCACTCGCGCCGCGGCGAGCAACTGGCGAGCGCCCTGGCCACCGGCCTGGTGCGCGCGCGCGAGTTGCCACGCGTCGAAGTCACGGGCATGGCCCTGCCAATCCTTCGCGAGACCAGGATGACCACATTGCAGATCGAACACGGCGAACACGATGACGTTGCGCTCCACGACCTCGCCGAGGTGTTCCTCCAGGTCCTAACGCAGGTTTTCCACAGGAACCATCACGACTCCGGGTTCCGGCCTTAGTAAAACAAGGCGATTTGCCTCTAAAATAAGGTTTTTTGAGAGAAACCCACAACTTCATCCACAACTTGGGGAAAACTTCAACGAGAACCTTAGGTTGAGGGTTGCGACTTATTTGGCCTGAGAGATCGAGATGTAGATCCGCTCAAGGTCGTCGAGATCCGCAAAATCAATGATAATCCGCCCATTGCGGCCCTTGAGGTCGACGTGCACGCGGGTGTTCAAGTAGTCCTCGAGCAGTTGCTCCAGCTCCGCGACGCTGGCGTCGGGCACTGGTCGAAGCCGCGGCGCAATCCCTGGCTTGGCCTGCGCCTCGTCCGCCACCACCGGCCTGGGCTCGTTGAACACCTTGACCGCCTCCTCGGTGGCCCGCACCGAGAGCTCGTTCTTGATGATGCGCGCCACCATCGTCGCCTGCGCATCCGGATCACTGATGGCCAGCAGCGAACGCGCATGGCCAGCGGTGATCTCCGAACTGGCCAGTGCCGACTGGGCAACCTCGCCGAGCTGCAAGAGTCGTAACGTGTTCGTAATATTTGCTCTGCTCTTACCCACGCGCTGCGCAACCTGCTCGTGAGTGAGATCAAACTCGTCGATGAGCTGTTGATAGGCCGCGGCTTCTTCCAGCGGGTGCAAGTCCACTCGGTGGAGATTCTCGACGACAGCTTGCTCCAGTGACAGGCGGTCATTCACATCATCTTGAACGAGGACCGGCACCATCTCCAGTCCGGCCAGCGCGGCTGCACGCCAGCGACGCTCCCCCGCAATCAACTCGAACTGCTCGCTCTCTCCCTCGACCGGACGGACGATGAGTGGCTGGAGAACACCAAGCTCACGCACCGACGAGGCCAGGGTCTTCAGACTCTCGTCATTGAACGACTTGCGTGGCTGAAATGGGTTGGGGCGGATCGAGGTCACCGGTATTCGCCGGAGCGGACCGTGACTTTCCTCAACGGTGGGTTCGACATCTTGTACCTCGCCGGCCGGAATGAGTGCTCCCAGACCTTTGCCGAGTCCTGGTTTCCTAGCCATTCATGATCTCCTCTGCGAGTGCTTTGTACGCCTTGGCGCCCTTTGAGTTGGGATCGAAGACGGTGATGGGTTGTCCAAATGACGGTGCTTCGGCGAGGCGTACGGTCCGCGGTATCACGGTCTTGCACAACTCGGTGGGAAAATGCTTACGCACCTCATTGGCGACGTCAGTGGAAAGGATATTGCGCGAATCGTACATGGTCAAGACAACCTTCGAGATTCGAAGGGTGGGGTTGAGGTTCTTCTGCACCAAACCGATGATCCGCTCGAGTTGGGTGAGTCCTTCGAGAGCGTAGAACTCGGTCTGCACCGGCACCAGGATCTCGGTGGCTGCTGCAAACGCGTTGATGGTGATGAGACCCAGTGAAGGGGGACAGTCGATGAAGATGTAATCGAAGTCACCGTCGACGGACTCGAGTGCCTTCTTCAGACGTAACTCACGTGAGATGACCGAGGTCAGTTCCTGCTCGACGCCGGCGAGGTCCAACGTGGCGGGGGCGACGAAGAGATTGTTGAATCCCGTGGGCTCAACCACGTCGACCATGGGAATATCGTTGAGAAGGACATCGTAGACCGAACGTTCGAACTGGCGGCCATCGACGCCCAATCCAGTCGTAGCGTTGCCCTGGGGGTCGAGATCAACGACCAGCACCCGGTTTCCCATCTCTGCCAGTGCCGCTCCTAACGAAGTGGTCGTGGTGGTCTTGCCGACACCGCCCTTTTGGTTGGCAACAGCAAAAACCCTCATTGTGCTGGCATCTGCCATGAGCCTCTTCCCGAGCTAGTACATCCCGACACTTCGTCAAGTCCCCTGCCATTCAACACGCTTTTCGGCGGGCCGTCAAGTATCGATGTTTCACGTGAAACGTGTGCCGCCGGGTCATCAGGGGATTCGATGCCGCCGAGCGCGGTCGCCGCAAATGCGGAAACTACAACGATTTCTCACACAAGATCCTTGCTTAAGACTATCCGTGTTTCACGTGAAACATTACGACCGGAGTCAGTATTTGTGTGGCGGACGGTCTCTGGTTTGCCACTCCCCCACGTCTCAACTCCATTCCCCACGCCCGACGAACCATCGTGTGATGACCCCACGACCTCCCGTGATCCGCGAACGTAGATCGATCGTCCGAAACGAGGAATTGGAGATACCGTGAACGATGCAGACTCGCCACGGGAAGACCGCAATTCAGGGTGAAGACAGGAGGATCGTATTGGTTATCGAATTCCCGAAGTTGGCGAGTGTTTCACGTGAAACACTCCTACGAACCCGGACAAGCCTTGAAGGGGCCAGTTGTCCACGAAAGCCAAGAGCCTCCTAGACCGTGCGAGCAGCAATCCGACTCCGGCCGATCAGCGATGCCACCGCCTTGGCGAACCAGGAGAATCTCCGCAAAGCCCGCAGAGCCGTGTAGCCGCCTCCGCAGAAGGTCTCGTCAGTCACCCCAACGACAAGTTCTCAGAATTCTCAGTGGTGCGGCTGGCGAGTGAGGAGGAAGCGGTGCCGGTCACGCTGAGACGCCGTTGCTCATGGTCAAATCCCGTCACCGAACTCAATTGGCAACAAGGAAGACGCGTACCCCAACGATATGGATCATCCCTGATGCCGAGGGAAACCGACTAGCCGCAGAGGACGTTCGGTGGCCTTTGTTTCACGTGAAACATCAAAAGAGTGGGTTCTTTGCGGGAACGCCGATACCACGCGGGAATTGCGGAGGGGTTGCGTGACGCTTCGTCAGCACCTCGAAGGCGGCACCGTGGCGGACCCACGCCAGCGGCTCAAGGCCGAGAACAGCCAGTTTCTCGACGTTCCAACGGGTCACGTCCTGGTCTACTGGGGGCTCGGATACGATCAACAACCCGCCAATCTTCAAGAAGCGAGCCGCGCACTCAGCAGTGACCGCCGGCGGGCCGAAGGATCGCGCCGTCACGAGGTCGAAAGTGCCTTCAAGTTCAGGGGTTCGTGCGAGTTCTTCACTCCGGCCCGTGTAGACCTCGCCCGAGGTAGGGGCATCGGGCCACGTCAGCACTTCGCGCAGGAACTTCGTTCGCTTCTGCATCGAGTCGACAAGGCTGCCTCGACAGTGCCAGCGGTCGAGCAGGACGAGACCGGGGAGCCCCCCTCCGCTGCCCAGATCAAGAAATGCTTCAGGAGGTTCCTCGGCGCGTTCCTCCCAGCATGCGGCAAAGCCCTCGGCGTGACGAATCTGAGATTCAATGGCGCCGGGACCCAAATAGCCGCGCGCCCTCGATTCCTCGAGGGCGCGCACTAGCCAATCACTGTTCATGGGCACGTTATGCAGGTGCGATCACCACAAACCGACGAGGCTCTTCACCCTCGGAGCGGGTAACCACCGCGCTGTTGTCGGTGAGTGCGTCATGAACCGCTTTGCGATCAGCTGCCGACATGGGCTCCAGAGCTCGCTCCTCACCAGTCTCGACAACCTCCTGGGCAACCTTCTCCGCGAAACGACCGAGTGCAGCCACCCGACGCTCGCGGTACTGAGCGACATCTACCAGGATCCGATCGGTGCGACCCGGCGACTTTGACTGGACTACAGTCCGGGTGACCTCCTGGAGGGCTTGCAGCGTCGTACCTCGAGGACCCACCAGCAAGCCCAACTCGGTCGGGGGAGTGGCGTTGACAGAAATCTCTACCGTCTCCTCATCCAGCTCTTTCACCGATACCTCGGCTTGAATATTCATCGACTGCAAGAGTCCAGCAAGGAACTCCTTCGCAATCGACCCTTGCTCGGCTAGCGAAATGCCTTCAGCCATTGTGTCCTCCTTCGATGGACTCTTTTCAGAACGTGGGGTGGCACCGGTAGCACCCTGCTTAGAGCGCTTGGTCCCGGTACCCTGTGACTTCTCCCTTTGTGGGCTCTCGATTTCCGGCGACTTAGTGGCGCGGGGCTTCTTCGGGCCCCGCGAACTGCTGCGACGCTCCTCTGGGCCACCCGTTCGCCGAGAACGCTTCGGTCGAGGCCCCGAGGGACGAACCCTGGCCCGCACGCGGGCCTCGCCGCGAACCCTTCCAAAGAGTCCGGCTCGCGGCTCTTCGAGCACTTCTACCTCGGCGTCGTCGCGATGCACACCAAGGTGGGCGAGTGCGCGTTCGGTCGCTTCCTCAATCGATTTTCCAGTGGTTTCTACCCAATCCATGGGCTACCGCGCCTTTCTCTTACGCTTCGACTTTGAGCGGGACTGCTGTGTGGACTTGAAAGTTGAAGGTTTTGGCTCGGGCTTCGCCGGAGTCGCCTTCTGCTCGGGTGCGGACTCGTCTTCGGAATCCTTGGATTTCTCAGCCCCCGGGAGTGATCGCTGCACTCCCTTGTTTGGATTCGAGACACCCGCGCGGAACATCAGGTCCTGAGTAATAATGCGGATGACTGTCGAAACAATCATGTAGAGCACAACCGCCGCGGGAATCACCAGGTAGAAGTACGCGAACACGATCGGCAGGAACCTCTGCATTGCCTGCTGCTGACTCGGCATCGCCTGGCCCGTCTTGCGATTCCGATTGTTCATCTGAGCCATCTGGAAGTACTGAAGGCCCACGGCGGCCACCACGAACACGTAGAAGGGGATCGCGGCAGCAATTGACCCGTGGCTCGAGAATGGCTTCAGGTTGAGGTCCATGCCGAAGGCGTTGATCTGACCGTGCGAGGCCACCAGATTGTGGTACATCTTCGAAGTAGCAGGTATGTAGCGAGGCTGCACAATGCCCTGGGCCGTCACGTTCGCAAGTCCCTTGATGACGCTGTACAAAATGAAGAGGAATGGGGCCTGTAACAGGACCGGGAGGCAGCCCCCCACCGGATTGGCGCCTTCTTCGCGATAGAGCCGCATGAGCTCCTCGTTGAGCACCTGACGATTCTCGGGCCCCTTGTACTTCTGCTGCAACTTCTTGATCTCGGGTTGCAGCTTCTGCATGGCCATCATCGACTTGGTGCTCTTGATCGTGAACGGGGTCAAGGCGCCCATGATCACCACGGTGAGCAGCGCGATAGCGACGGCGTAGTTCGGAATCAGGCCGTAGAGAAAGGCGAGGATCCAACCGAAGAGGTGGAAGATTGGCTGGAAAACTGAACCAATTGTATGGATTATCGAAGCCATCGTCACAAACTCCTTGTTTTCTTTGGTTCAGGCACGAGATCGACGCCGTGTGGGCCAAGCGGCCGACACCGGCTCAGGCGCCGCAACGCCAACGCGCTGCCACGCACCGCACCGTGGACCCCGAGGGCCTCTAGGGCGTAGTTCGAACACGACGGGTAGAACCGGCACGGCGACGGCCGTCCGGAACTGAAGCGCTGGTACACCACGATGACGCGGCGCAGAGCCCGTGCGAGCGGTGACACCTTAGAGTGCACCAGCTCGCTCGAGTGCTCGGTGGAGGTGGGAGTGGAGTTCACCATATGAAAGCCTTCCTGTCTCGAAACCGCAATTGACCAGGTATATTCCTGGACGCGGCTGTGGGTCGAAGTCATCGAAGAGTGCCCGTAGTCGGCGTCGGATTCGGTTACGCATCACTGCATTCCCTACCTTCCGGCTAATCGCGTATGCCACACTCACCGTGGGGTGCTCATCGGGTTGCGCCACGAAACTGACTCGCAGCGGCCCACTTTGACCCTTGGAGGTCGGTGAGGAGAAGAGCGCGAACTGCCGCCGGGATCGAACCCGAGCGGGCACCTGCTCAGACCGTTAACTGATGACGGCCCTTGTTACGGCGCGACTTCAACACGGCGCGTCCGGCCCGAGTACGCATGCGCGCTCGAAATCCGTGTGTCTTGGCCCTTTTGCGCTTATTGGGCTGATAGGTACGCTTCACAAAAACCTCTTCTCAAAATGTTGTGCGCTTCGCGAAGCCTCCTGGAGGCCGCTGGCGCGTTAATGGGTGCAATCTTACTCCACGAGACATTCGCCCCGGCACAGTCCTCGAATCCCGGCTATGGTGACTGACCCGGGGGTATTTCGACCCAATTGGGCGCTGTGTTGGCTGTGGATAATGTCGGTGGTGAGCTGTGGAGGAAGATCATGCAAAGTGGGGAGGAAGTATGGTCAGCTCTTCGAGATTCCTTGCGTGGTAACGCATCTGAGGCTGTTTGGTCGGCGGGACTTAACACACTTCGCCTTGTGGATTACCAGGATGACCAACTGATCATCGGGGCTCCGAATCAAATCCAGCTGCAGCGCGTGCAACAGCGCTATCTGCCATTCATCACTGAGCAAGCACATCAGATCATCGGGTCACACGTGACCGTATCGCTGACAATCAGTGACGGGACTGTGATGAGTGGCTCTGAAGAGAAGGTTGCACCGGTGAACGAGGAGATCACGGCACCCGCGTTCGTGCCCAGTGTGGACCGACCCGCCCGGCTCGATCCGCGTATGACCTTCGATTCCTTCGTGCCGGGTTCGTCGAACCGACTCGCCTTCGCCGCTGCCCAATCGGTCGCTGAAACACCTGGTCGAGCGTACAATCCTTTGATGATTTACGGCAACTCCGGTTTGGGAAAGACACACCTCCTTCACGCCATCGGCAACTACGTCCACGAAAATTACCCGGGCCGCAAGGTGCTCTACGTGTCCACAGAGACCTTCTTGAACGACTTCATCCGTGCGATCCAGACTCGCACGCAACTCGCACTGCACGAGCGTTATCGCGAAAACGACGTCCTCTTGATCGACGACATCCAATTCATGGAGACTCGCGGCGAGACGTTTCACGAAGAGATCTTTCACACCTACAACGCGCTGCACGGTGAGGGTAAGCAAATCGTGCTGACCTCGGACCGGTCCCCCCGCGACCTCGCGGGACTACAGGAGCGGTTTCGCAGTCGTTTGTTGCAAGGTCTGGTCACCGAAATCGATCAGCCGGACCTCGAAACCCGTATCGCGATCCTGCACTCGAAGTCCGAGCGCGAGGGCGTGGATCTTCCACGTGACGTTGCCGAATGGATAGCTCAACGGGTCCGTGACAATATCCGTGAACTCGAGGGATCGGTCACGATGTTGCGAGCCTTCGCGAATCTCCGCCAGGAGCCCATTACCCTCGAACTCGCCAAGAGTCACCTGACGAACCTCGGTCATGAGCAGGTCACGTTAAAACCCGAAACGATCTTGAGTGTGGTGTCGGATTTTTACGGGCTCTCAGTAGAGGACATTCGCGGATCGAAACGTCTTCGACCGCTAGTGCACGCGCGTCACGTCGCGATGTATCTCATTCGCGATCTGCTCGACAACTACTCGTATCCCATGATCGCCAGAATCTTTGACGGTCGTAATCACACCACGGTAATCAGCGGTGTGGAAAAGATCAGAGAGCAACTCACGCTTAACGGTGAAATGCTCAGTCAGATCAATCAGTTGAAGAGACGTCTGCAGGGGGAGAGTAGGGAATAGTTTGTGTAGAACCTTTGTGAAGCGCTGTTGATTACGCGTCAGATCGAGGTACCTCATCCACATGACTCCAGGGTTGAGGTTCGTTGGTTGAGACTGTTATTCCCAGTGCTGTGCAAAGGGCTGTGGGAATTTAGTTAGTTTTTATCAGGAAATATGTGAGATTCCCGACATTCCCACAGCCCTACTACTACTAAGCATTCTCTATTGTCAACTCCACACCGTATCCTCAGTAGGCAAGGAAAGGCAGTCCAATGAAGTTCAGATCAGAACGCGACATTCTTGTCGAGGCGTTGAGCGCGGCTAGTCGCGTGGTTGCCACTCGACTCATTGGCGCGACCTCAGGAATCCTTCTTTCACTCACGAACAACCAACTCACCGTGACCGGTACCGACCTAGATATCACCGTGCGAACAGTTGTCGACGTTATTGGGATCGAAGACGGCTCGACTGTTGTGCCCGCTCGTCTCATTGTTGACGCAGTGCGTTCACTCGAGGACGGTGCGGTTACGGTCGCGAGCCACGACGAGAATGTCGAGATATCACTAGGTCGGGCCAAGTTCTCCCTGCGCACCTTCTCGGTGCTGGACTACCCGAAGCTTCCACCAATCAGCGGTTCAATGACATCAGTTGCCGGACTGGATTTCATTCAAGGTCTCAACCAGGTTGTGCGTGCGGCTGCGAACGACGACGCCCGCCCGTTGCTCACAGGTGTGCTGTTCACAACCGAAGATGGGGCTCTTCGTCTTATTGCGACCGACTCCTATCGATTGGCTGTGCGCGATGTTCCTGGAGTGCAGGGATTGAGTGGAACCCACGATCTCCTCGTTCCAGCACGCGCACTGCAGGAACTTCAGCGCAGCGCGGCCTCTTTAAGCACCGACGCCGAGATTGGCGTGACACTCACCGACGCCGAGATCTCGTTCATGGTCGCCAACACGAGCATCTCATCTCGGCTCATCGACGGCAATTATCCCTCAGTGCTTCAGCTCATTCCCGCGAGCTATCCAAATCAGCTTCGAATTGCTAAGGACACCCTGCTCACTTCGTTAAAACGGGCCAAACTGCTTGCGAGGGACTCCACATCGTCGGTTCGTCTCACGATGCACGATAAGAACGTAGAGGTGCGAACCCAGAGCCATGACGCGGGTGACGTCGAGGACAATGTGGACGCGGACTACAGCGGTGAAGAGATTACCATTGCATTCAACCCAAATTTCCTGATCGACGGCATTGAAGCAGTACCAGGCGATGAGGTGATTCTCGAGATGTCCGACTCGGTCCGTCCGGCGATGGTGCACAGCGTCGAGGACTCCCGGTTCCGGTATCTCTTGATGCCCGTGCGTGTTCAGTAGCGGCGGATCCTGATCGTGGGACTCCACGAGCTCATCCTGAAGGACTTCCGTCTCTTCGCAGAGTTGCGGTTCACCCCGGACCCCGACGCAATCACCGTGCTGTTGTCGCCTAACGGCACCGGCAAAACCTCCGTGCTCGAAGCCGTGTACGCGATGGCCACCGCTTCCTCGTTTCGATCGAGCGCCGCGGGCGACATGATCCGAACGTCGTGCACCATGGCTGAGGTGCACGGCGTGCTCTTTCATCACGAACGAAGGATCAGTGTTGATCTCACGCTCACCAAGGGTGCACGCAATACTACGAAGCGCATGCTCGTGAATGGTCAGCGGCCCAGGACACGTGCTGACGTATCTGAGGCGTTGCCACTCACCGTGTTCACCCCCGAGGGTGTTGACATCATCCGCCAGGGCCCCGAACATCGACGAGGGTACTTGACCACACTGCTCACCGACGTTGACCTCAATTCCGGCGACGTCATCGAGCGCTTCGCGCGGGTGTTGAGCCAGCGCAACGCACTGCTTCGAAATCTGCACGGTGAACGCCCATCGCCCCTTCAGCGCGATGAACTCGAAGTGTGGTCGCTCGATCTCGCGGTCGTGGGGGAACAGTTAGTCAACACACGTCGGCGCGTACTGGAACAATTGGCACCACTCGTCGACCAACGCTATCGAGAGCTCGCCCGCAACAGCGATCCAGTCGTTGTGCAGTACGAGCAGTCGTGGTCCGGCACGTTGAAGGCGGCCCTGGATTCATCACTTGACGAGGACAGATATCGTGGTTACACCTCGGTCGGCCCCCAACGTGATGACATCCTCGTCACCCTCGCCGGCCGCGACGCCCGCCGTCAGGCATCCCAGGGCGAGCAGCGCTCTCTCGCCCTCGCCCTACGTCTGGCCGGTCATCAACTGGTCCAACACACCAGGGGAGTCGATCCATTGCTCTTGTTGGACGACGTTTTCAGCGAACTTGATCCACTGCGCAGCGATCGGCTGTTGCAGATGCTGCCGGTGGGTCAGACGCTCGTCACTACCGCCTCACCGCTGCCGACCAAGATGACGCCCGCCGCGGTGGTCGATCTCACCAAGGACCTTCAATGAGAAGGTTCAATGACGGGCCCGAGGAGTTGAGCGAGTTGCTCAACGACGTAGCCGGGCGTCTGAAGAGGGTCGACCTGCGCTTGATCGACGAGGTTCGTGCGCTCTGGCCCCGCGTTGTGGACCCAGTGCTCGCAGAGCACTGCCACCCTGAATTCGTCAAGAATGGCGTCTTGTTGGTAAGCGTGCCTTCGGGTGCCTTCGCCCAACGGATAACCCAACTGACGCCGTCGATCCTCGAGGGTTTTGCCGCCCTTGGTGAGCGGGCGCCGACGTCGTTGCGTACCGTGATGGCCACGACCTAAGACGGTGTCAACGGGTGAGTCGTGCTTGGGTGTGACACCAGGTCGGGTAGGATGGTGCAGTCGAAATGAAGTGGTCGGCTGCGCGAAAAAGCGCCCAATTTACTGACCGAAAGGATTGCTTCGTGGCCGAAAAGACCAAGGGATCAGCGAGTTACGGAGCTGGCGACATCACTGTTCTCGAAGGTCTCGAGCCGGTACGGAAACGACCCGGAATGTACATCGGTTCCACCGGTCCCGCCGGTCTCCACCACCTGGTGTGGGAGGTCGTGGACAACGCGGTTGATGAGGCGATGGCTGGTCGTTGCACACGGATCGACGTGACGATTCTGGCCAGCGGGAGTTGCCGGGTGATGGACGACGGAGGCGGAATCCCTGTCGAAGAGCACCCCCAGTATCCGGGAAAGTCCGCCGCGGAGATTGTCCTCACCGTTCTGCACGCCGGCGGCAAGTTCGGTGGCAAGGGCTACAAGGTCTCTGGTGGACTTCACGGAGTCGGTGTCTCGGTGGTCAACGCCCTCTCCAAGGAGTTGATCTTGGAGGTCGATCGTGACGGCGATCGTCATCAGCTCGTCTTCAAGAACGGGGGAGTCCTACAGGGCCCCATGAAGGTCACCGGGCCTGCGCCGCGCGCCCGCACGGGAACGACGGTCACCTTCACTCCTGACCCGACCATCTTCGAGGACGTGGAGTTTCGCACCCAGACAATCCTGGAGCGGCTGCAGATCATGGCGTTCCTCAACCGCGGGTTGGAGATTCGCTTCAGCGACGAGCGCGCGGGTCGTGAAGTCACAGAGACCTTCAAGTACAGCGGCGGCATCGTGGACTACGTTCGCCACCTCAACAACTCCAAGGAGTCGCTGTTCCGCAAGGTCGGCTTCTACGAGCAGAGTGAGGACGCCCAGGAGGTCGAAGTCGCCTTCCAATGGAACACGGGCTACTACGAGAGCATCCACTCCTTTGCGAACGGCATCGCCACGATCGAGGGCGGTATGCACGAAGAGGGATTTCGCAAGGCCATCACCAACGTCGTGAATCGATACGCGCGCAAGCGCAATCTCTTGAAGGAGAAGGACGACAACCTGTTGGGCGAAGATATCCGTGAGGGCCTGACGGCCATTGTGTCGGTGCGCCTCGCGGAGCCACAGTTCGAGGGTCAGACCAAGGGCAAACTCGGCAACGTGACTATCCGATCGCTGGTCGAGCGTGCCACGAATGAGAAGCTCGCAGACTGGTTGGAGGAGAACCCCCGAGAGGGCGGTCAGATCGTCGCCAAGGCCGTGCAGGCGTCTCGCGCGCGCATGGCGGCTCGCCAGGCCCGGGACCTGACCCGACGTAAGTCGGCGCTCGACGGTGCCGGTCTGCCCGGCAAGCTCGTGGACTGCTCGTCGCGTGATCCACGTGAGTGCGAGCTGTTCATCGTCGAGGGTAACTCCGCGGGCGGTTCGGCCAAGGACGCGCGCGATCCACGCACGCAGGCAATCCTGCCGATTCGCGGGAAGATCTTGAATGTCGAGAAGGCTCGATCCGACAAGATCCTGAAGAACACGGAGATCCAGGCGCTCATCGCAGCCATTGGCGCCGGCGTGGAGGCCGACTTCGACGTGTCGAAGGTTCGCTACGACAAGATCATCCTGCTGGCCGACGCCGACGTTGACGGCAGTCACATCCGGACCCTCCTGCTGACGTTCTTCTTTCGCCAGATGACCGAACTGGTGAACAACGGTCACGTCTACGTGGCGCAACCACCCCTCTTCTCGACCCTGGTCGGCAAGGAGAAGGTGTATCTGCGCGACGAGTCGGCCAAGGTCCAGTTCTTGAAGGAGAACCCCCAGCACAAGAACGAGTTCCAGCGACTCAAGGGCCTGGGTGAGATGGACTATGACGAACTGCGCGAGACGACCATGGACCCAACCAAGCGCGCACTGCTTCAGATCACCGTTGAACAGGCCGCGCTCGCCGATGAGGTGTGCTCGATTCTCATGGGCGACGACGTGCCCCAACGACGGCACTTCATTCAAACCAACGCAAAAGACGTTCGATTCCTAGATATCTAGGAGCGGAGGAACATGGCACGCAAGAAGAATTCAGGGGCGGACAGCCCACCGCCGACCGATGAGGTCGTGGGCTACGTCGAACCGATAGAGATCAACCTCGAGATGGAGCGATCCTTCCTCGAGTACTCGATGTCAGTTATCGTCTCGCGAGCGTTGCCCGACGCGCGAGACGGGCTGAAGCCCGTCCACCGTCGGATCCTGTACTCGATGTTCGACCAGGGACTGCGGCCTGATCGTCCGTATTCGAAGTGCGCCAAGGTGGTGGGCGAGGTGATGGGCACCTACCATCCCCACGGCGACAGCGCGATCTACGACGCGCTCGTGCGAATGGTCCAGGACTTCGCGATGCGCCACCCGCTGATCAGCGGTCACGGCAACTTCGGCGGTACCGGTCCGAACGAAGGTGCGGCCGCCATGCGCTACACCGAGTGCCGTCTCGCGCCGCTGGCGCTGGAGCTGCTCGACTCGATCGACGAAGAGACCGTTGATTTCGAGCCCAACTACGACAACACGAGTCAGCAACCCACGGTGTTGCCCGCGCGTTTCCCCAACCTGCTCGTCAACGGGTCCCAGGGCATCGCCGTGGGCATGGCGACCAAGATCCCGCCGCACAACCTCGGTGAGGTCATCGACGCCACCCTGCACCTCCTGGCCAATCCCGGGGCCACCTCGGACGACCTAATGGCCTTCGTCAAGGGCCCCGACTTTCCCACGGGGGCGCAGATCCTCGGGCGTCAGGGAATTCTCGACGCGTACCGGACGGGTCGCGGTTCGATCAAGATGCGTGCGGTGGCCGAGATCGAAGAGCACCGCAACGGCGTGCGGATCGTGGTCACCGAGTTCCCCTACGAGGTTTCGGTCGAAGCGATTGAGGAGAAGATCGACGATCTCGTCAAGAGCGGCGACCTCGATGGTGTGGCCGAGGTGCAGAATGACTCGGCGGGCCGTCAGGCACGAATGGTGGTTCGCCTGAAGCGTGACGCCAACGCCAATGTGGTGTTGAACAAGCTCTACAAGAACACCTCGTTACAGACAACGTTCGCGGTGAACATGCTCGCACTCGTCGATGGCGTGCCACGCACCCTCACACTCGCCCAGGCCCTGACCCACTACATCGCCCACCAGGTCGAGGTCGTGACGCGCCGGACCCAGTTCCGCTTGCGCAAGGCGCAGGCGCGAGCGCACATCGTCGAGGGACTGCTCAAGGCCATCGACATGTTGGATTTGGTGATCGCCGCGATTCGCGGTTCCGAGGACCGGCCCGCCGCGCGCACCGCGCTCATGGCGGCGCCCTTCGAGTTCTCCGAGGAGCAGGCCAACCACATCCTCGACATGACCCTGGGTCGTCTCACCCGGCTCGGTCGCAGCGAGCTGGAAGAGGAAATGCTCCGGCTGCGCACGACGATTGCGGAGTTGGAGTCGATCCTCGCGAGCGACGTCAAGTTGCGCGGCGTCATCGCCGAGGAGATCCAGGCCATTCGCGACAAGTACGCGAACGACCGGTTGACCCAGATCGTCAACGATCCAGGCGAACTGGGTGCCGAGGATTTGATCGACGACGAGGACATTGTCATCACGATGACCCGCGCCGGTTACGTGAAGTCGGTCGCGGCGGGATCGTTCCGCGTCCAGGGGCGCGGTGGTCGAGGGGTGCAGGGAGCGAAGCTGCGTGACGAGGACTTCGTCGACCAGATCATCCACACGACCACGCACGCGTACGTGCTGCTCTTTTCAAACCGGGGTCGTGTGTTTCGACTTCGCGGTCACGAGATTCCCATGAAGGAGCGGACCGCCAAGGGAACCGCGGTGGTAAACCTCTTGAACCTTCAACCGAACGAGTCGATCCAGGCGATCGTGACGACCAAGGACTTTCCCGACGACAAGTTCCTCGTGTTTGCCACCGCCAACGGCACGGTGAAGAAGACGGCCTTCAGCGAGTATGACAAGTCACGTCGTGAGGGATGGATCGCCATCAAGCTCCGTGATGGCGACGAGGTGGTGCGGGTCGTGGCCACGAGCGGATCCGACGATCTCATGATGGTGACCTATCGCGGCATGGCCATCCGCTTCAATGAGGGCGAAGTGCGCGAGGTAGGACGTGACTCGACGGGCGTGCGCGGTATCAAGTTGAAGGACGACGACAAGTCGATCTCGCTCGACGTTGTGCGCGATGACGCCGATCTTTTCCTCGTCACCGATACCGGCTTCGGCAAGCGGGTGAAGACCGAGCGCTTCAATCGACAGGGTCGCGGTGGTCAGGGCGTGCGGGCGATCAAGTTGACGGCGGCTCGCGGATTCGTGGTCGCCGCCTTCATGGCGAACCTGGCCGACGAGGTGTTGCTCGCTTCGAGCGGAGGCGTGCTGATCCGCACGTCGATCCGCGAGGTTCCCTCACAGGGTCGTGACGCCACGGGCGTGCGGGTGATGAATCTCGACGAGGGTCACTCGGTCGCGACGGCCGCGGTCGTCGAGGCGGACGCGGACTAGCTGGTTCGTCGGGCCCAGGCCCGGTTCAGCACCTCAAGGAAGTGCGCGGTCCCCTGGGCACCCACGACCATGAACTTGCCGTCCAGCACCAGGCCCGGCACACCCGAGATGCCAAGGTCGTGCGCGGTGGTCTCGTCGTCGCGCACCTGCTGGGCGAAATCGTCGCCACGCCAAAGGCGATCGCTGCCAGCGATCCCGACGTCGTGCGCCAAGGCGTCCAGCGTCGAGCGATCGGCGATGACCGCGCCCTCAGCGAAGTAGGCGTGAAAGAGGCGCTCGCTCATTGCCTCAGCCAACTGTTGGGTGTCGGCCAGCGCAATCAGACGGTGGGCGTCGAAGGTCGAACACGGTCGCGCGACGTCGAGCGACCAGTCCATGCCGAGGGCCTTCGCCTCACCCTCCAGCCGACGATTGAGCGAATGCGCCTGCTCGAGCGTCATGTCGTACTTGAGGGCCAGCCCCTCGGCGAGTGCCGTGGTGGCGGTCGTCGACGCGCCGGGGTCGAGCTCGAACGCGTGACGTCGGATCACCACGACGTCACGTCGGGAGAATTGCTCCAGCGCCGCCGTGAGTTGGTGGGCTCCGAGGTAGCAGAACGGGCACACCACATCACTCCAGAGATCGATGAAGAAGGTTCTATCCACGGGCCAATGGTCGCACACGATCACGTCTGGGCCACCGATTGCGAGCCCGCCCGGGCGACCGGCGGATCGACGGGCTCTCGCGGCTCTACCCGGCACGAGTTCAGTCCGTAGCGTGACGTTCGCTGAGGCAGGATCCTCGAAGGAAGCGTCTCGCGCCGTGCTGTTGGCGCGCTGGACCTAGGGCATCTGTGCCCCCAATGCGCTACGGGCTCGAGTGGCCGCTCGGTCGATCGCTGGCGCCCTCGCCGCTTGCGGCGCATCGCCCGTAGACTTGAGGGAAATGATTGATCTTCTGACCGGGAGCCCCGTGGCGGGTTCCCTCATCACCTCGCGCGTGCGCGAGCCGAACACGACTGCGATCGCCCTCGCGTTCGAGTTGTTCGACGCGCACGCCGCTCGCCCTCGCGTGCGAGTGGCGCCGCACGGCATCGTCGACGCACTAGGACGCTAAGTGCTCATAGTTCGTGACTTAGGAATTGAGATTGGCGCGCGCCGTATCTTGAACCCCGTCTCATTCACCGTCGGCAACGGGGAGAAGGTTGGCCTCGTTGGCCGCAACGGCGCCGGTAAGTCGACGCTGCTGTCGGTGCTGCTCGGCGAGACACCCGAGCACCTGCGCATCAGCGGCGTCGTTCAACACCAGGGCGCGCTCAGCCATCTACCCCAGGAGCCGGTTCCCGGTGGACTAGGTGTCGAGCCCATCGGACTGTCGCACGTTCTCTCGGCTCGCGGACTCGACAGCCTCGACGCCGACATGCAGCACGCGCGCCACGCACTGGCGGCTAACCCCACCGAGGAGACCATCGAGCGCTTCACCGCGCTCGAGGAGGACTTTCGTGAACGTGGTGGCTACGAGGCCGAGTCAGAGGTGGCCCGTCTGGCCGCGGGACTCGGTTTGGAGGAGTCGTTGTTGCTCGAGGATCTCTCGTCACTGTCGGGCGGCCAGCGGCGCCGGGTCGACCTCATGCGCGTCCTCTACGAGCAACCCGAGACGATGGTGTTGGACGAGCCGACCAACCACCTGGACAAGACCGCCAAGCGGTGGCTCTTCGACGAACTCGAGCGCTTTCGGGGCACCGTGCTGGTCATCAGCCACGACCTGCCGCTGCTGGACAAGGCGATCGACCGGGTGCTGGCGCTGCGCGAGGGGCAGTTGCGCGAATACAAGGGCAACTACTCGAAGTTCCTGCAACAAGAAGAGGCGCAGCGCCTGAGCGAGGAGAAGCTTGCGGCGCACCAGGACTCCGAGATCGGACGTCTGAAGACGCTCGCCGACTCGATGCGCGGTCAGACCGAAAAGCGGGCTCGGCTCGCCAAGGTGCTCGACCGTAAGGTCGAGAAGATGCGCGATGAGCGCGTCGAGGTCACCAAGAAGGAGCGCAAGGTCACGTTCAAGTTGCCGTTGCCCCCGCGCAGCGGCGACGTGCCGATGACGGTGGAGCACGTGGCGGTCCGCTACGGATCACTGGAGGTTCTGCGCGACGTGAACTTCATCACCCGTCGCGGTGATCGGATTCTCATCGTGGGTAAGAACGGGGCCGGCAAGTCCTCCATGCTGCGCTGCTTGGCCGGCACCCAGAAGTCCCAGACAGGCACCGTGAAGTTCGGAGCCAACGTCACGGTGGGGTATTTCGCCCAGGAGCACGAGCAGCTCGACTTCTCTAAGACGGTGCTCGCGCACCTGGACAACGCGACCGTGCAGAGTGACGTGCAGCGTCGCTCGCTGCTGGGCGCCTTCGGGCTCAAGGGCTCGGCGGCCCACCAGATGCCTGGCACGCTGTCGGGGGGGGAGCGGGCGAAACTCGCGCTCGCGATCCTCGCGGCCTCGGACGCCAACCTTCTGCTGCTCGACGAACCGACGAACAACCTCGATCCAGCGAGCGTTGAGGCGCTGGGCGAGATGATGCATCAGTGGAAGGGCACCATCGTCGCGGTGAGTCACGAACGGGGCTTCGTCGAGAAGTTGAAGCCGACCCACGCCGTGCTGTTGCCCGAGGAGTACTTCGATCTGTGGCGCGATGAGTACCTGGACTTGATCGAGCGGCGCTGACGGGTCCGCGAGGGCCTGCGCTGAGGTAGGTATTTTCACGGAGTCGCCCGTGGGATTTCGGAGCGGCGGCCCGTGGTATCGGGGTATCCAAGTGCGTCACGGGCGTTCATACTGCTCTCATGGGAGTGTTCGTCGGCGCGGTGATCGCAGTGGTGCTGGTGCTGTCGTTGTTGACGGTCGTGGCCTACGCGGTCGTGGCCGCGGCACTCGTGGTTCGCGCCCGTCGTCGCTCGAGGGGTGCGCGAGCCCTGGACCGCGAACTCGAGCGCTTCCTCAACGAGGTGTTGGCGCATCATCGCACCCGGCTCCCAGGCTCTCGCCCCCTGGGCCGCTGAGTTCGAGGGCGCCAGACGGCGCCCGCACGAGTCGTCCTAGACTTGGCTAACGGCTGACCAGGAAAGACGATAGTGATGACTCGTGCGCTTTGTCGAACACCACTACCGGGTCCTATCTCGTGAATCGACTGTGGCGTTACCTCGCGGGGAGGTCGCCCCGCTGGGTGGCGTGGTCCACGTTCGTGGGTCTGGCCGTGCTGGTCGGCGCGACGCTGTTCGTTGTCTACCGGGTGGCTCCACAGTTCGGTCAGTTCGGCGACCTCTATGGCCGGTACTCAAACCTGCTCACCCTTCGCGCTACGGGCAACATCTACTCGCCCTACGGCATTGAGGCATTTACGTATCCGCCGTCGGCAATCTTCCTCTTCTGGCCGCTGCTGTGGGTTCCATTGTCGGCACTCACGATCGCGTGGACGTCACTGAGCGTCGCGATGCTGGTGTTGAGCTTCGGCGTGATGATCAACCAGGTGTCGCACGTCGGCCGCGCGCGCGCGCTCTGCGCCGCGCTGTGGTTCGCGGCGTTCTGTGTGGTGGCGGTGCCTCCCGTGACCGAGGACATCTGGTGGGGTCAGACCGGGACACTGCTCGTGGCGGCGGTCGTCGTCGACTTTCTCTGGGTCCGGGGCAGTTCCAAGGGGGTGCTCGTGGGTCTGGCCACCGCGTTCAAGATCTACCCGGGCCTGTTCATTGTGACCTGGATGTTGCGCCGCCAGTGGCGCGAGGCGCTGACGGCCATCGCAACTGCGACCTCGACGCTGGTGCTCGCGCTGGCGCTCTGGCCCTCCAGCACGCTCACCTTCTTCTCCTCGGAGCTCTTCGGCGGAGGTGAGTTGGCTCGCTTCAAGAGTGGGACCGAGAGCCTGGCTAGTTCGAGCATCACCGCTTTGTTCATGCGACCGCCGTTCCACTTCCAGAACGTGAACAACGTCATCAATCTCTCGCTCATGGTGCTGGTGGTCGTGGCGGTTCTGTGGGCCGGTCATCGACTGTGGCTGCTCGGGTACCCGCTCAGCTCTCTAGTGATCGTCTTCGTGGGCACTGCGGTGGGTGCGCCCGTGGCGTGGGATCACTACTTCGTCTTTGCGCCGCTGCTCTTGGTGATCCCGATCGAGTTCGGTTGGCGCGCGAGTTTCGCGCGAGTCGCGACGGTGTGTGCCGTCGTCATGATGCTGCCCTGGTTCGTGCTGCGAAAGTCCGGACACGCCTATTGGTGGCAGAGCACGATTGATTTCGTCTCGCGCAACGCGCTGCTTTTCGCGTCGCTGGCCCTCATCGGCGCGGCGTTCTCGGTGCGTCGAGCGCGCCGGGGCGCCGCTGAGTTCGATACTCGGGCGTCCGAGCCGCAAATGGCCGAACTCGACTGACACGGGCCAGAACGTGGCTACGTCGGCGCGTTCGGGCACTTGACCTAGAGGTGCCCACCACTGAGCACTTGCAACGCGAGGCTGGAGCTGGATACGAGAAACCAGAGCACCGCGCCGAGGAATAGGGGTCGCACTCCGGTGCGCGCGATGGCGCGCACGTTGCTCGATAAGCCGATCGCGGCCATGGCGGTAGTGATCATGAAGCCCGCGAGGTCGCCAAGGAAACCGTGCCAGTTGGCCGGGATGATGTTGAGCGAGTTCGCCAGGACGGTGACGAGAAACCAGGCGATGAAGAGGGGGAACGCCCGGCGAATCCGGCGCAGGTGGCTGGTGGGCGCACCCGGCTGATGTGACGATCGCCACAGCGACAGCGCCAGCACGATCGGAATGATCATGAGGGTTCGGGTGAGTTTCACGATGACGGCGTAGGACATCGAACTCTTGGCGTACACCGCGGACGCGGCGACGACTGACGACATGTCGTTGATCGCGGTGCCCGACCAGAGTCCGAAGGTGTGCGGCGACATGTGCAGCACGTGGCCGATCGCGGGAAAGGTGAGTACGGCGGCGATGTTGAAGGTGAAGATCGTCGTGATCGCGTAGGAGACGTCCGCCTCGGGTGCCGCGATGACCGCGTCGGTGGCGGCAATCGCCGAGGCGCCGCAGATCGCGGTGCCGACCCCGATGAGTGTGGTCAGATCGCCGGGCACGTTGAGCCAGCGTCCGACTAACCAGGCGCCACCCAGGGCGATGGTGAGCGAACCGAGCAGGACCGGTATGGAGGCGCCGCCCGTCGTCACGACTTCACGAAACGAGAGTCCGGTGCCCAGGACGATGACCGATCCCTTCAGCACCGATTTGCTGGCAACGCTCAGACCGGGGTGCAGGGGGGTGTCGCGCGCGATGAACAGCGAGAGCGCGATGCCACTCAGGATCGCGAACACCGGCGCGCCGACAATACGGAAGTGGTTGCCGAGCAGTGTCGCCACCACGGCGAGCCCACCGGCGGCGACCAAGCCCGGGCCAATGGCCCGGGCGCGGCCCACCGTCGTCGTGACCTTCGAGGGCGTCGCCGCGCCCGTGCTCGTGGACGTCGTCGGAGCCAGCTCGTTGGTCACGCACACCAGCCTCGTCGCGAATGCGCGGCGTGACTAGGGGTGATGTCGTTTTCACACTATAAGATTTCCTTATGCCACTCTCCGAGCCCGTTCCCGACATCCGATCACTGGATCTCCTGCGAAGCGTGGCGTCGGAGGGCTCGATCCGCCGCGCGGCCGCGGCGCACGGCATCAGTCAGCCCGCGGCGAGCATGCGCCTCCGCGCGTTGGAGGCGACGCTGGGCGTCGTGCTGCTGGACCGGTCGAGGGGGCGCGCGACACTCACCCAATCGGGCGTCGCGGTGGTCGAATGGGGCGAGGAGGTGCTCAACGCCGTGCAGAGCCTCGTCGTGGGCGCCACGGCGATTCGTAACCGGTCCAGGAGCCGCCTGCGGATCCTTTCGAGCATGACGGTCGCCGAGTACCTCATCCCGACGTGGCTGCACCGATTCCACACGCTGGAGGCGGCGACCGCGGTATCGCTGGTGATGGGGAACTCCGAGATGGTGATCGGGGGCATTGAGCGCAACGATGCGGACCTGGGCTTCGTCGAGGGTCACAGCGTGCCGCGCGCCCTGCGCTCCCAGGTGGTCATGGAGGACTCCCTCGTCGTGGTCGTGCCGCCGGGACATCCCTGGGCGCGTCGGCGTCGACCGTTGAGCGCGCGCGAGTTGGGGTCCGCGGCGCTGGTCGTTCGAGAGGAGGGTTCAGGCACGCGCGAGGTACTCGAGGAGGCGCTACGCCGACACAACGTGGCCATGGATTCGCTGCTCGAACTCCCGTCGACCACCGCGATCAAGGCCGCGGTGGGCGCGGGCAGCGGGCCGGGCGTGCTGAGTCGCCTGGCCGTACACACCGACGTCGCCGAGGGTCGGCTCGTGGAGGTCCCCTGTGGTGACATTGCACTGGAGCGCTCCATTCGCGCGGTGTGGCCCTCAGATCGAGAACCGTCCGTGGCCGCTAAGAGGTTCTTGCGGGTGATCGACGAACGAGACGGCGTGTCGTAGACGATGCGCTCGACCCACGTCGCCGCGGTGTTACATTGCTTGGACTCGACAAGTTCTGGTGCAACTCGGGAGCCCACATGAATAGCGTGATGGTCGCTGACGGATTGACCAAGACGTTCGGACCTCATCGTGGTGTCACGGATCTTGGTTTTGAGGTGCAGCGGGGCGAGGTCTTCGGGTTTCTCGGACCCAACGGCGCGGGAAAGTCCACCACCATCCGCATGTTCTTGGGCCTCGTTCGCCCCACCGCGGGCCACGCAGTGCTCTTCGGCCAGGATGTCGAGCACGCCCCGACCTCGATACTTGCGCGGGTTGGCTATCTGCCCGGCGAGTTGGCGCTGCATCCGCGCCTGACGGGTTCCCAGCACATCGAGTTCGCCGCCCGCGTTCGGGGACTCGAGGACCGCGCGATGCTCGATCAACTGGTGGAACGTTTCGGTGTCATCGTTGACCGCCCGGTGCGCACGCTCTCGAAGGGCTATCGCCAGAAGATCGGCATCGTGCTGGCTTTCATGCACGACCCCGAGCTGTTGGTGCTCGATGAGCCGACCTCGGGACTGGATCCGTTGATGCAGGACGAGTTCCAGCGCCTGGTACGCGAGAAGGTCGCCGAGGGCAAGTCGGTGTTCCTTTCATCGCACGAGCTCGACGAGGTGCAGCGAGTCGTCGATAGAGTGGCGATCATCAAAGACGGTGCGCTCGTGGTGATCGACACGGTGGAAGGCCTGCGGCGCAGTGCACCGCGCACCATCGAGTTCCGTTTCGCGCGTGATGCCGACGCCGAGCGGTTTCGCGAATTGCCCGAGGTTCGCGTCGTCAACGTCGAGGCGAAGAGAATCACCCTGGTCCTGCACGGACCGGTCGCGCCCGTGCTGCGGGTGGCGTTGGACTTCGAACCGATCGACGTCGTGGCGCGCCCGGCGGACCTCGATGAGCTCTTTCTCACGTACTACCGGCCCCAGGGTGCGGAGATCGGCGACGGAGCACGGTAATGCGCACTCACGTCACCAACTTTGATCTGCGCCTTCGCCGGCGCTCGTTGCTCGGCTACACGTTCGGGACGGCTGCGTACGCTCTCATCATCGTCGTGCTGTACCCGGCCTTCAAGAGTTCGACCAGCCTCAACGATCTGGTCAAGAGTAGTTCGACCGCCGCCGCGCTGTTTGGTATCACCGGTTCGATCACCTCGCCGGCGGGTTGGCTCAACGCCAATCTGTACGGGAACTTCCTGCCCCTGATCATGCTGCTCATCACCATTGGCTACGGCGCGTCGTCACTCGCCGGCCAGGATGAGGAGGGGACCCTATCCCTGGCCGCGACCCTGCCGATGTCGAGACGGCGCATTCTGGGTGAGAAGGTAGTGGCCCTGGTTGTCCAGGCGTTCGTGCTGGCCGTGGCGAACATGGCGTGCATGTTCGTGGGCCGTGGGTTTCAACTGACGATTCCCTTCGCGCACTTGCTCGGGGCCACCGTTGGTGTTGCGCTGCTCGGCGTGGACTTCGGTCTGGCGGCCATGGCGCTCGGCTCGTGGACGGGCAGTCGCGGCGCCGCGCTCGGCGTTGCGTCCTCGCTCGCCGCGGCGTCGTATCTCGTGAGCTCGCTCGCCCCCGTGATCCACTGGATGCATCCCGCCCGCTTCGCGTCGCTCTTCTACTGGTCGGTGGGCGACGCGCAGTTGAGCCGGGGTCTCAACGTCGGCTCGCTCGGCGTGCTGGTGGCGGTGGGTGCGTGCTCGTTCGCACTCGCGCTGTGGGCGTTCAATCGCCTCGACCTTCACTAGCGATCGCACCGCGCCGATTGTTCGACGATGGGGCGCCGCCAGACGGCGCTCGCGCGAGGACGCCACCGGCGAGGTAGCATTTTTCGAGATCCCGACGCATCCCCGGCGCGGCGCCGGGAGTCTGTCAGTTGCGCTCGAATGCCGATTGGAATTCTGATGATTGCACTGAGTCGAAACAGCCTGCCCCTGGGTGCGTGGGGAGCGACGATCCTGGCGGTCGTCGGTTCGCTGCTGCTCTTGGAGATTGTGTTCTTCCTTGTCCGCATGGTGATTCACCGGGCGCCCTCGGTGCGCTTGTTCACGATGCTCGGCCGGTCGAAGCGGGCGTTGCGGGCCCTGGTGGTGTCGGTCGCGGGCGCCGAGTGCGTGCGCTTCGTCGATCCCCAGTTGCGCGCGAACCTTCAAGAAGCGGCCAACATCGCAATCATCTTCTCGTTCGCGTGGCTCGTGCTGATCGCGTCGGGCATCCTCGTTGACCTCATCGAGGGACGCTTTGACATCAGCGCGAGTGACAATCGGCGCGCGCGCAAAGTGCACACGCAACTCCAGGTGATGCGTCGCGTCGCGTCCGTGGTGATAGTGCTGGTCGCCGGACTGGCCGTGTTGACGTCATTCTCCCAGGGACGCTCGATCGCGGCCAGCATTCTCGCCTCGGCGGGCGTGCTCGGTCTGGTGGTCGGCATCGCCGGCCAGACGACCATCGGTAATCTCATCGCCGGCATCCAGATCGCGTTCTCCGACGCGTTGCGCATTAATGACGTGGTGGTCGTCAACGGTGACTGGGGAACCATCGAGGAGATCACGCTCACCTACGTGGTGGTGGCAATCTGGGACGAGCGGCGCCTGGTGCTTCCCGTGTCGTACTTTGTGACTACGCCGTTCGAGAACTGGACGAGGACCAACTCGCAGATCCTTGGCACGGTGATGCTCTACTGCGACTACACGGTGCCGGTGGACGACGTGCGTCGCGAATTACTGGACTTCGTCGGGTCGAGTCCGCTGTGGGACGGCCGGGCGGCATCGCTACAGGTGGTGGAGGCGACCGAGCACACGGTGCAACTTCGAGCGATGGTGTCGGCGGCGAGTTCGGGTAAGGCGTGGGACCTGCGATGCGCCGTGCGGGAGCACCTGGTGGCGTACCTCAGAGATCATCAGCCCTCGGCGCTCCCGCGCACGCGTCTTGAGATGCCGCCGGTCGGCCCGTCGACCGACGCCGCCGAGGATCGCTAGACACCGCTGCGGCGCCGCACGAGTGGTCGCATCACCGCGACGCGCGGGCCGTGGTCAGCGAGGCGACCAGCGCGTCGTCGATCACCGCGCCCTCGGTTAGAGCCGGGCAAGCGCGGGACTCGAGTCACTCGATCGGGTGACTCAACTCCTCGTGTGCTTTCTCACGCGCCGAGCGCGGCGTTGCGCAGTCGGGGACCGGAACCCTTCGTTGCCCTTGGTGTCATTCGATCCATTGTTCGACGCCTGGTACCTCGGACCTTTGGCTCTAACGGGGACGCGCCGCGTGACCTACGGTGAGCGTCATGGCAGGTCGCTCGCTAGTTCAGTCGGCGTCGTGGACCCGGGTGTCGACCTGGGTGCCGCTCAGTGCGATGCTGGTCGGGTTGTTCGTGGGGGGGCTGGCGCACTGGAGGGGTTCGGGGCGCCTGGGTGACGCCCTCTGGATTGCGATCGGCGTGGCGGGCGTCGCCCTGTCACTCACCTCGATAGTCCGGAGCCTCGTGCGCCGGCGCCTCGGCGTGGACGTCATCGCGTTGTTGGCCCTGGTGGGTGCCATCGCCGTGAGCGAGTTCCTCGCCGCGGCCATCATCGCGCTGATGCTGGCCACCGGCCAGACGCTCGAGGGTTGGGCCACCGGCCAGGCCACGCGGGAGCTCCAGGCGCTGCTGGCGCGTGCGCCGTCGAGCGCCCACCGTTACCGCGAGGGGGCTCTGGACACGGTGGAACTCGACTCGGTGGTGCCGGGCGACCTCTTGATGGTGGCCTCAGGCGAAGTGGTACCGGTGGACGGGACGGTGGTGTCGGATTCGGCGGTGCTCGACGAGTCGGCCCTCACGGGCGAGCCCCTGCCGGTGGAGCACACCAAGGGTGAATGGGTGCGTAGCGGTGTCATCAACGCGGGATCCCCTCTTGATCTGCGGGCGACCACCAGCGCGCGCGACAGCACCTACGCGGGCATCGTGCGCTTGGTGGCCGAGGCGGAGTCGTCCCAGGCGCCGTTCGTGCGAATGGCGGACCATTACGCATTGGTGTTCCTCGCGATCACGCTGTTGGGTGCAGCGGGCGCCTGGGCGCTGGGCGGAGCCAGTCGCGCGGTGGCCGTACTCGTCGTGGCGACGCCGTGCCCGCTTATTCTGGCCGCCCCCGTGGCTTTCGTGGCCGGGTTGTCGCGCGCGGCGCATCGCGGGATCATCGTGAAGGGCGGAGGAGTCTTCGAACGACTCGCGAAGAGCACAACGCTGCTCATCGACAAGACCGGCACGGTGACGATGGGACACCCCGAACTGCTCGAGATCATCAGCGCCGATTCGATGCCCGCCGACGAGCTACTCGCCCTCGCGGCTTCACTCGATCAGATGTCACCGCACGTCATCGCTGACTCGGTCGTGCGCGCAGCACTGGAGCGCTCGTGCGAACTTGCGCTGCCCGCGGACGTCCACGAGGTCGCGGGACGGGGAATCCGTGGCGTGGTGTCGGGACACGAGGTGGCCGTGGGCAACGCGGCCTGGACCGGTGTGCTCGGCGCTCCCGGGTGGGCTCGCGCGGCGCGGCGCCGCGCGCGTCTCGAAGGAGCGCTCACCGTGTTCGTGGCGGTGGACGGCGTTCCGGCGGGCGTCCTGGTTCTGGACGATCCGCTGCGGCCCGACGCGGCGAGGACAATCCGGGCTCTGCGCCGGGGCGGGATCAAGCGCGTGGTGCTGGTGACCGGCGACCGGGCGGACGTCGCCGAGACGATCGGCGCCGTGATCGGTGTGGACGAGGTGCTCGCCGAGCGCTCACCCCAGGAGAAGCTCGACGTGGTGCAGTTCGAGACCAAGAACGCGTCCACGATCATGGTCGGCGACGGGATCAACGACGCGCCGGCGCTGGCCCTGGCCGACGTCGGTGTCGCCATGGGCGCGCGGGGCGCTACGGCGGCGTCCGAAGCCGCGGACGTGGTGCTCAGCGTGGATCGTCTGGACCGGCTCGAAGAGGCGATCGGGGTCGCGCGGCGCACGAGGCGAATCGCCATGCAGAGCATGGTGAGCGGCATGGTGATGTCGTTGGCGGCGATGGGCGTGGCCACCGTTGGCCTGCTGCCCGCGGTGTCGGGTGCCCTCTTGCAGGAGGCGATCGACGCGGTGGTCATCGTGAACGCCCTGCGTGCCCTGCGCGGCGACGGCGAGCGTCTGCACTTGACGGACGCCGACTCGGCGCTCGCCCGGCACTTTCGCGACGAGCACCGCGAGGTGCGCGAGGTCATCGCCGAACTCGCTGCGGTCGCCGTGGCGCTCGACACGCTCGATCGTTCTCTCGTCGTCGAGCGCATCGGCCACGTGTATCGGCGGCTCGTGGACGAGGTGGAGCCGCACGAGGAGGCCGAAGAGCGCGTCTTGTATCCGGCGTTGGGTCGACTGTTCGGCGGCAGCGACCCGATGGGGACGATGAGTCGCACCCACATCGAGATCGCGCACCGGATCCGCCGACTGGGCCAGTTGCTCGACGATATTGGCGACGCACGCGTCGAGGACACTGACGTGGCCGAGGTGCGCAGCATGCTCTACGGGCTGCACGCCATCTTGAAGATGCACACCGCCCAAGAGGACGAGAACTACTTCTCGTTCGCCGACGAGGCGACGGTCGTGGCGGTGCCCAGCGCCGCGCGTTGAGTCGGTCCGGCCCGCCCAATTGCAGCCATCTCGCGGCGTCGTCGCGCGAGCCGTGCCGCGGTGCGCAGCTGCGACAACTCTTAGCGGGTTCTTAGTACCTGCCTGCCGCTGACGCGGAGGCGCTCGCTACGTTGGACGAATGCATCGTCGCGGGCCGCACCACCTCACCCGTGGAGCGCACGTTCGCACTCGCCGTCGGCGCCCCCGACCCCTCGCGTTCGTCGCGTTCGTCGCGCTCGCGCTGGCCAGCGTCGCGCTCTCGCCGGTCGTGGGCGCCGTGGTGACCTCAGTGGGCGCCACCAACTCGTCAGCGCCGCCGCCGACCGCGCACCTCATACACCGTCCGGCCTCGGTGCTGGCGCCGCCCGCTCCCGTCGCGCCGTACGTCGGGTTCCCCCTCGCTGGCCAGGGACAGTGGCACAGCGCCGGACGGTTCGTCCGCGGTCGGGCGGCGGTCTACACGACGACGATTCGCCTCCCGGGCGCCGCGACCACCCTGGCGGGCCTGGCCTGGATGGATCCGGCCCTGTTGCGCGCGCGGCTCTACTCGGGCAGCCTCAGTCCGGGTGGGTTGTTCTGGAAGTACACCGCACCGGTGTCGCACGCCGCCGCGAAGACTCTGGTAGCGGCCTTCGCCGGGGGATTCCTCCTGAAGCAGTCGCACGGCGGCTACTTGAGTGAGGGCCATCTGGTCGCACCGCTTCGACGCGGCGCCGCGTCGTTGGTCATCTATCGCAACGGTTCGATGACCGTGGGCGAGTGGGGTCGCGACGTGCGCATGACGCCCGACGTCGTCGCGGTTCGCCAGAACCTCACCCTGCTCGTCGATCACGGGCGGGCCGCGGCGCACCTGGTGCCCACCGACATCGCGACCTGGGGGGCGGCGCTCAACGGCGTGGTGAACACGCCGCGCTCGGGCATCGGCGTCACCTCCGACGGCGCGATGGTGTACGTGACGGGACCCATGACGATCGTCGAACTGGCTCAACTGCTTGTGCGCGTCGGCGCGGTTCGCGCGATGACCCTCGACATGAACCCCTGGTGGCCGGTGTTCGCGACGTACGCGCCGACCAGCCCGACGGGCTACGCCGCTGCGAGCAACGGTCGTGATCTGCTGCCCACGATGATCCAGACGCCGGCGCGCTTCTTCGACCCGGCGTATTCACGCGACTTCATCACGATGTCGGCCCGCTGAGTGGCCGCGGCACTCTGTGACCTTGGTCCCTGCTTCGACGCAGTCGCCGGTGCGCGGTGGGCCTAGCGTTGAAGTGAGGCGTTGCGACGCCGTTGTCCAAGGGAGGTGCGATGCAGGGAGCCGGTTCCGGGCGCGGTGCTCACGCGCCCGATGAGGTGTGGCTCGTCGCCCGCTCGCACCAACGCCACCTCGTTCACGTGGATCCCCGCGCGCTACGCTCGGTGCGCGCCACGCCCCCGGGCACCCCGGTCACGAGCACGGGCGGGGCGAGCGTGCGGCTGGTGGGCAACGCGTCACACGAGCGCTGGCTGTAGCGGTCGTCTCACGGGGCGATGAGGCGGTAGCCCGCTCCGCGCACCGTCTGGATGAGCGGTTCGAGTCCGACGATGTTCAACTTCTTTCGCAGGTAGCTGACGTAGACGTCCACCACGTTGTTGCCCGGGTCGAATCCGTACTCCCACACCTCGTTGAGGATGCGCGCGCGCGAGAGCACGTGGGTGGGGTGTCGCATGAACAACTCCAGCATGGCCCACTCGCGCGGGGCCAGGTCGATGCGCCGTCCGCCCCGCCACGCGATCTTGGTCATCAGGTCGAGGCGCAGGTCGCCCACGACGAGTTCCGAGGAGCTCGACTGCGCGGCGCTGCGCAGCGCCGCGCGAATCCGAGCGAGCAGCTCGGCGAACGAGAACGGCTTGGTCACGTAGTCGTTGGCGCCCAGCTCCAAGCCCTGGATCTTGTCGGCGAGCTCGGCGCGCGCGGTGAGGATTATGACCGGAAGCGCGGTGTCGCGCTGTCGCAGCGCGCTGAGTACGTCGTCGCCCGACGTGCCCGGAAGACCGAGATCCAACAGGACGAGATCGAAGGACTCGGTCCCCGACGCGAGCAGGCGCAGCGCGTCGGTGCCATCGGGGGCGACCACCGTGGCGTAGCCCTCGGCTCGCAGCCCCTTCACAAGAAACGAGACGATGCCGGTGTCGTCTTCCACGATGAGAATTCGCACGCTTAAATCTCCTCGGACGCCCAGATCCTCGCACCCGGCAGGACGATGGTGACCCGTGCGCCGTCGAGGTCGGAGGTTCCAATTGTTATCCATCCGCCGTGTCCCTCGGCCACCGCCTTCACGATGGCCAGGCCCAACCCGGATCCGTCCTGGTTGCGCGAGCCGGGTCGGCTGAAGCGTTGCAGCACTGCCGCGCGCTGATCCTCGGGAATGCCCGGACCCGAGTCCTCCACCGACAGCAGCAGGAGGTCGTCGCGGGGATCGACCTCGGCCACCAGGGCAATGGCGTCACCGGGCGCGGTGGCGCGCACGGCGTTGTCGATCAAGTTCAACAGGGCGCCGCGCAGTTTGTCGACGTCGACCAGTATGACGAGGTCGGGCGACTCGGGCAGGAGGAACTGCCGGTCGGCCAGTACACCCACCGCGTCGTGCACCTCGCGCAGCAAGACGCGTAGCTCCACCGGGCGGGTGTCGAGGAAGTCGGGCTCCATGGCTCGACCGAGACTCAAGAGCCGCTCGACCACGGCCCGGGTGTGGTCGAGCTCGTCGATGACGATCTGGACGGTCTCGTGCACCTCGATCGGATCGTCGGCCCTACCGCGACCGAGGATCTCGAGGTGACCGCGAGCCACGGTGAGTGGGGTGCGCAGTTGGTGTGACACGTCCGAGAGGAGGCGTCGCTGGCTGTCCATCGCGACCTGGATGCGGTCGAGCATCGAGTCGAACGTTCGGGCGAGCTCGCCGACCTCGTCGTTGCTGCCCTGGTCACCCAGTCGCTGATCCAACGTGCCGCTGCCGATCTCGTCTGCCGTGGTGGTGATGCGCCCCACGGTGCGCAGCAGGCGACGCAGCAGCAAGAAGGTTCCCGCGATGGCGACCAACAGGGCGATCACGCCCTCCGCGATGGAGAGCGCGATCTCGCGGGAGCGTTCCTTCGCGAAGGCGCTCATGTCGGCGGTGGCGATGAAGGTGCCCACGGCTTGGCTCCCGGCGATGATCGGGGCTCCGACGAGTTCGGTGGGGTGCCCGTCGATCACGGTCGACACCGCGACGCTCTGGGTGGGCGGGGAGCTCAACCAGGGTTGGACGATGGAGTTCGCGAGGACGGGCTGGGAACGCGGTGTCGCGACCCGCCCGACGCCGTTCAGGTTGATCACCACGACGTCGCCTGGTGCGAGGGTGTGGTTGCGCAGAAAGTTCACTGCGAAACGCTGCAGGTCGGTCGGTTGCCGCTGGAGGGCCTGCTGTTGGAAGTCGCGCAGCTCGGCGCCGATGCTGGAGGCCGCGACGGTCTGGTAGCTCGAGGTGAAGTTCCGTATCAGGCCGAGCACGACGGCGCCGAGCACGACGGTGAGGATCAACGAGTGGTAGATGGCGAGGCGTCCGGCGCTCCCGAGTCGCGCGGTCAGTCGGGTCGAAGGCCACCGGCGTCTCATGCGTCGTGTACCACGTGATCGACCACTTCCTCTAGTTGTCGGTGCTAGTTGTCGGCTGACTCGTCACGGTGGTGCCCGAGCCCGCGTCGGGTGCATCGCCGTGGTTGTCGTCACCGCTGGTGATGGTGGGCTGGGGACGTATCACCAGCGTGCGCCCGATCGTGGTCGTGGTCGTGGGGGCGCTGGTGGTGCTGGTGGTGGGCTGGGTGCTCGTCGGTGCCGTGGGTGACGTGACGGGAATGGTGGTCACGGTACTGGTCGCCGCCTGACTGCCCACCTGAACCGTCGGGGGCAGTTGGGTCTCGGCGCCGCCCGCACCGATGTGGGCCAGCGCCACGATGGTGCCGGCGGCCACGGCGCTCGACAGGACCCAGAGCGTCCAGCGGAACGGAGCGGTGATGCCCGCCCGCGCCCCCGCGGCCCCGCGGTGGTTCTTGGGCGTCGGCGTCACGTCGCTCGAGTGCGGTGCGGCCATGGCACAATCTTCCTACATCCGGGACGCTCGTGTGTCATCACTTCAACAACAGGGCTCGGGCCGGGCAGGCGTTGACCGCGCGTCGGGCGCGCGCCAGTGTGGATCCCTCGTCGAGGGGCCGATCGTCGAGTGACGCATAGCCCCACTGGTCCAGCGAGATGCGCTCGGGAATGATCAGGGCACAGATGCCGTGGCCGTCGCACTGGGCACCGTTGACGACGAGTCGCAGGGATCGCTCGCTCACGGCGTCCCCATCGACTCGCGCGGGAGCGGGAACTGGCCCAGTCCCGAGACCGTGGTGCAGGCGTCACCGCGAAGGTGGTGCTTCAACTCGGGAGTGAAGGTCTCCAGGGCGCTTTCGAGCAGGGTGACCGCCCCCGTTGGATGCCCGCACGCGCCACGACCACGCACCGACGCCGCCAACTCGTGCAATTCGCGAATGTCGCGTCGGCGCGCCGTCCCGGCCACCACGTCGTCGAGCAGCTGGGCCAGGGCGGGCAGACCGAGCACGCAGGGTCCGCACTGGCCGGCCGACTGGTCAGCGAGCCAGGCGAAGAGTCGCGAGGTCTCGGCGAGCCCGCAGGCGTGCTGGGCGAGCACCGCGACCAGACCGCAACCGAGTGACGAACCCGACGCACCGAGGAGGTGGCGATCGAGCGGCGCCCGCCACGCGATCTCCCCGCTCAGCCAGGTGCCCTCGTAGCCACCGAGCAGCACCGCGCGCGGCACGGCGTCGAGCCCGCCGATCGTTTCGAGCACGCGTCCCAGCGCCACTGGCGCCATGACCTCGACGACGACGCCGGGCACGGTGACGGCGCCGGTCAGGGTGATCAGGGTTGATCCGGGCGCCTCGGGCGTGCCCGCTTGGCGGAACCACGTGGCGCCGAAGCGGCCGACGAGGGCGAGGTGAGCCAATGTCTCGGCATTGTTCACCACCGTCGGTCGTTGTGCGACGCCGGTGTGCGCGACCGGCACGGCCCGTCGCTGGGGCAGGGCACCGGTACCGCTCAGGTACGAGACCACGGCACTGGTCTCGCCCGCGATGTAGCGCGCGGGCGCGTCGACGACGCGTATACGAGCCCCAGAGGGATCCGCTGCTCCCCGCTCGGCCACGGCCCGATCGAGCGCCGCGGCCGAGCGCAGGTGCTCGCGATGAAGGTAGACGACGATCTCGTCGGCGCCGACAGCCCGCGCGGCGAGTGCGGCGCCGTCGAGCACCAGGTGGGGTCGAAGCTCGAGGAGGGTGCGATCCTTTCGACTCGCGGGCTCGCCCTCGCTCGCGTTCACGACCACGAGGGGCGCGCCCGGTGCGGACGCGGCCACGTCGAGCTTGGTTACTGTCGAAAAGCCGGCCCCGCCACGCCCCAGCAGCCCGCTTTCACGAACTATCTCGCGCCACCGGGCTGGTTCGCGAGCGTCGAGGTCGAGCACTCCCAGGCGAGCCAGGTGCTGAGCGAGCGACTCGGTGCCCGCCGAGCGCGCCGGACCCGCCAGCAGCCGTGTGCCCGGCGCGCCCGCCACACCAAAGAGCGCGGGCTGCGACGCCGCCGTATCGCGCGCGTGTGCACGTTCGCGGGTCGTCTCGCCGGGAGCGGCGGGGTTCACGAACGACCCCGCGAGCGTGTCGGGGCCACCCGGTGGCCGGGCCCGACGGCCACGTCGAGGGCGTGGTCGGGTTCGTGTCCCGCTTCGGCTGGTTGGGTAGCGACGTAGCGCGTGAACGCCAGCGCCGCGACTGCGGCGCCGCTGAGCGCGTACACAATGCGAAGGGCACTCGTATCGGTGCCCGCCAGCACGCCGTGGAACCACACCAGCACGAAGGTCGCTAGGGCCAGACGATGCGTACTCAGCCAGTGCCGGCCCGCCAGACGCCCGGCGGAGCGTGCGGTGATCGCGAGCAGGACCATGAAGAGGAAGGCCGTGACCCCGAGGGCGACGGCGAAGGTGCGGTACTGCGAGAGGCCTGGAATGAACGCCCCGCGCCAACCAACGCCGGCGTAGGCGTCCGAGGCGAGTGCCGTCAGGTGCCCAACCACCAGGGCCAGCGTGGCGACCGCCAAGGTGACGTGCAGGCGAAGCCGGGTCTCACCGTGCACGAGTGGCCAGCGAAAGCGCCACGGGTGACGTATCCAGATGCCCAGTGCGACCAGCGCGCAGAGTGCCACGTACCCGGCGATGCCGAGCGCCCGGCCGGTGATCCACGGGAAGTATCGGCTGTGCAGGGTTGGCGCGAAGAGGCGGGCAAATCCGAAGCCCGCCGCGAGTGGTAGGGCGAGCGCGGCGACGGCCATGAGCAGCCACGTTGCTGCGCCGCCGAGTCGCTCGGACCAGGGGCGCGTCATCGCTGCCACCGCTGCCAGCGGATGTAGCGCTGCATCTCGGGACTCGTCGTCATCGTCGCGTCCTCGTCGATCCACAGCGCGGCGACGCCGTGTCGACGCGCGACGACGGCGATCTTGGTCCGGCCCTCGAGAAAGAGCGCTTTGCTCATCACCTCGGCGCGCGCGGGGTCGCTGCCGACGACGCTGACCGCGAGGAGTCCCTCGCCTCCGGGTCGCCCGGTGCGCGGGTCGATGAGGTGGTGCACCGGCGCGGAGCCCGCGGTCCAGCGGCGAAGTCGGATCGAGGACGTGGTGACGGCGCGGTTGCTGAGAGCCAGCACGGCCACGGGCTCGTCGCCCCCGGTCGGGTCCTCGACGCCGACGCGCCACCGGTCGCCGTCGGGTGCGACACCCGCGCAGTAGCAGTCGCCGCCCGCTTCCACGAGGTAGTCGGTGCTGGCTTCGGCGAGGCGCTGGGACGCCCAGCGCACCGCGAGACCCTTGCCAATGCCGCCCAGATCCAGCGGTTCGCCCACGAGGATCTCGTGACTGCCCCCGCGGAATCTCGGTCGCCACGGTTGGCGGCGCCAACTCGGGGTTGCGCCGCCGCGGGCCACCGGCGTGGCGGACCCGAAGTCGAGCGTACGGTCGTAGCCGAGCGATACCAGAGTGGCCAACACGCGCGGATCGAAGCGGCCCGCGGTGCGCTGGTGGGCGCGACTCGCCTCCTGCACGGCGGCGAACAGGGACGCCGGCACTTGGTGCCAGCGTTGGGGGGAGCCGTTCACCCGCATGAGGTCGCTGGACGAATCGAAACGGGTGCAGACGCGCTCGACGTTGTGAAACACCTCGATCGCCGAGGAGATGGCGTCGTCGAGCTGCGCCCGTGAAACGCGGATCGAAGCGGCTCGCAGATGAATCTCGGTCGCCATCGCCCGCGTCGTGGCGACAACCTCGTCATCGAGACACTCAGCCGACTGGGGCACTCGATGCTCCGGTGGTGGTGTGGGTCGCCGGCGCCGGGGTAGGCGCCGGGGCCGGAGTGGTGGCAGCCGGTGTCGGGGTTGGACGTGCAGTGCTCGGCGCCGGCGTCGGCGAGGTCGCGACGCCCCCGGAGGGTGCGCCCGACACACTCGATCGAACTCGCTGGGCTCCGGCCATGAGCGCGGCGAGGGCGCGCTGGTCGGCCGCGAGGGCGCGCGACACCTGGGCGAGAGACCGGGCGTTCGCCGCGTTCTGCGCGGAAGGGGTCACCGGGGGCCTGGTCGTGATGGTGGGCTGGGCCACGGTGCGGTTGACGTACGCGTCGGCGGCTCCCGCTCCCACCATCGCGACCGAGATCGCCACGACACTCGGAATGACCCGGCGCCGGGTACGCGCGCGAACGAGCGCCCGAGAGCTCCTGGCGCGCCGCGCCGCCATTCGATGGTTTGCCGCGAGCAGTTCGTCGGGGAGCAGTTCCGCGTGCGGCACGGTCCCGGGCGATGGTGTTGGCTGGGGGGCGTTCACGGTGCTCAATCGCCTCCGCCGTCATCACTCGAGGCCGTCGAGCTGGCTCCGGTGGTGGTGTGGGTGACGGGCGCCGTGGTCGTGGTGGGCGTGAGTTGGGATCGCGCGGTGGTCGTTGTGCTCGGGACCGTTACTGGCGCGGTGGGCGCGATGGGCACCTGACGCTCCAGTTGGGAGAGCTCGCCCTGGATGGTGGCGATCTCGGCGGCGAGCTGGCGGGCCTGGTCGACGACCGAGCGGGTCTGGACGGTGGCGGGGTCGATCGGCGCGGACGCCACGGTGACGGGCGCCGTGGTCGAAGGGCTCGACGGTGAAGCGCTGGCGAGCGCGGCTCCCGCGCCGATGACCGCGCTGCCCGTCACGAGGGCCGTGAGCCAACGTGCGCCGGCGCTCATCGCGACACCGATCGCGTCGGCACCGGTCGACCCGCGGCGTGCGCCGACGGGAGCGGTGTGCTGGGTGGGGACGTGGGCTGAAGTTCCATGCCAGAAGTATCGGCCCACAAGATTTCGTGTCCATGAGAGGCGGATGAGAGTTTGCTCATGTTTGAAAACTGGAGTTGACCAGGAATGGCGATGCATCGAGCGCGTTCGCGGGCCGCAACGAGGCCCGGTGTGCGGCTCGAATCGGGCCGCCTTCGGCGCGCGACTCTTTCGCAGGGGCGAACGTCAGGGAGCGCGCTGGGTCCGGGGGGCCTTGGTGAGGAGCCGGGTGAGCGAGCGTACGACGCTGGGGGTGATCACCCGGTGTGAGCGCACCAGGTGGACCGGCGTTGTCGAGTCGGGCACGAACTTCGAGCGGAACTGGTTTATGTGTTGGAAGCGGTAGCGGTGATCGAAGTAGGCCAGCACCCGATCACCGAGGGGTCCAAAGGTGTGCGGGGTCGTGCCGTCGTGCTCGGGGTCCCAGAAGGGCAGGGGCCCGTTCGACGCGACGGCGTAACCCTCGTCGCGAAAGGTGTCGAGCGCGAGGGCCATCGCCCCTTCCAACGCACCACGCGGGGCCCCGGGTTCGCGCACCGGATCCTGCAGGTACCAACCGGTGGCGTTGATCGGCGTGCAGCTGATGGAGGCCACGATGCCTTGGGGACCCTCGCACACGAAGTAACGCCGCAGTGCTATCAACTCGGTGAACGAGTTGCGCAGGAACGAATCGGTTCGCCGCTCGCGCCGCTCGTCTTTCCATCGCTTCTCGATGTGTTCGAGTCCGGTGAAGTCGTCCGGCGCCGTCGAGGGACGGGCCTCGCGCCACGAGAGGCCCAATTTCAGCGCGTGGCTGCGCGCCCAGCGAACCTTCTGGCGCCGACCTCCGGCGAGCGACCACGTTGGAAGATCGATGAAGCACTCGGTGCCGATCCAGGTGCTGAGGAGTCCGAGATCGATTGCGCAGCGCGAGATGGCGCCGCTGACCGGCACCGCGAACAACTGCTTGTTCGCGGTGCGCGCGTACTCGACCAGGAGTGAGAATAGCGCTTCGTGCTCATCGACGCGAGCGACGGGCGAGCGCCACGAGAGCACGCAGTGGCGCGCCTCAAGGAACATCACGAAGCCCGAGCGATCCGCGTTCCAGATGATCGACCACGGATCGGGCCCGAGTACCGAGTAGTGTCCCGCTTCGGCCCCGTGGCGGCTCAGGACGGCCGCGAGTTCGTCACCGATGAGCGATGCTGACTCGACGCCGTGTGCGTGGGGAGTCCCTCTGGTCGGCATGTACTGCCAACTTATAGCGGTGCCCGGCCAAGAGCTCGGACCGCTGCGAACGTTGCCGGTGCCGCGAGGGATGTCAGTCGGTGGCGTAGGTGGTGAACTGGGCCCGCAACACGAAACCCACGTTGCGGTACACGTGCTGGGCGGGCTCATTCGAGTGGTGCACCCCCAGGGCTAGCCACTCGACGCCCTCGCCGTGCACCTCGTGGATGATGCCGCGCATGAGGGCCGTGGCGTAGCCGCGCCCGCGCAGTTCGCGCACGGTCGCCACGGACGAGACGACGTGATAGCCGGACTCCCAGCGGACCACCGCGGCGAGTGAGACCACCGCGGCGTGCTCGTCTCGCACCGCGTACCAGTGCACGATTTCGTGGTTGCCGGGCCAAACCTGTGACTGGGGCGCGTGCTCGTCCAGGAAACGGGTGACGAGTTCGTCATCGGTTACAGCGTGCGCTGCGGGCGGACCCTCGCTGGCGAACGTCCTCAGCGTGTAGCAGTCCCACTCGTCACGAGCCGTCAGCGATCCAAGTTGGTCGCCAACAAGACCGCCGTCGATGATGCAGTGGGTCCAGCGTGGATCCAGCGGGGGGTGTGGTCCCATCGTGACGCCGATGCTCCCTTCACCGCTCAGCGTCACGGCGAGAGAGTCGTCATTGCGCGTTGCCGAGTCGAATCGCATCGGCGCGAGCGTCAGGGCGATGGGGTTGGCGTCGCCGAAGAGTTCGACGGACCAAGCGAGCGCCTTGGCGATGTCGTCGGTGGTGGAGAACTCCATCGTCGTACACGGTACCGCTGGTGGGTTGCATGCTGGGTCCGGGGCCACTTCTGTCGCTGCGGATCGACGTCGATCACATCGCGAGTGTGTTCGTCGCGAGGTGTCACCACACGCCGCCGGGCTGCGCGCTGGTTCAGGGCACGAGGATGCGTCGAAAGCGCCGTGCCGCCAGCCAGAGGCCCGCGATTCCGAGTGCGAGCAGGTATCCGGCGCGCAGTGTCATGATCCAGTCGAACTGGCCCAGCGACAGGCCCCGCAGCAATGCCGCGGACTGGTAGAGGGGCGAAAACGACACGATGGCCCCCAACCAGTGGGGGTAGAGCGAGATCGGAAAGAACGTCGCGGAGAAGAGGAAGATGGGCAGTTGGACCAGGGTGACGAGATCGAAGTCCTGCCACGAGCGGATGTAGGTGCACGCGGCGAGCCCGAGGCAGCTGAAGGTAAGGCTCGTGAGGAGGGCCGCGGGCCAGCACAAGATCACCCACGCGCTGGGGGCGTCACCCAGCAGCACCATGCAGATGATGAAGGATGCGGCGTAGAGTCCGGCGCGCGCCAGCGCCCACCACACCTCGCCCAGGGCGACGTCGGCGACGTCGAGTGGTGTGGAGAGCACCGCTTCGTAGGTGTGCGAGATCTTGAGACGAAAGAAGGTGTTGAAGATTGAGTCGATCACTGCGCCGTTCATGGCGGAGGTGGCGAGCATGCCGGGAGCCACGAAGGTTGCGTAGCTCACGATCCTTCCCCCTACGTGCAGACTGCCGACGAGGCTATTGAGGCCGATGCCGATGCTGAGCAGGTAGAACAGGGGCTCGAAGAAGCCCGAGACCAGCATCAGCCACTGGGAGCGGTACACCATGAAGTTGCGTTCGAAGATCCGCAGCGAGCGGCGCGAACCGAACTGTGGGAGCGTGCGCGTCGGCATCAGTCGACCAGCCGATGGCGCAGCGTGCGTCGGGCCCAGAGGACGCCACCGACGGACATGGCGAGAAGCACGCTCGCGTGGCCGAGCATCGCGGCCGGCGAACCTTCGCCGAAGGCCGCCGCGCGAGCGAGGGCCACGCCGTGGTACAGCGGTACGAATTGCACAAGGGGGCGAAGGGAAGCGGGGTAGGCCGCGACGGGGTAGAAGGTTGCCGAGAAGAGGAACATTGGAACGAAGGCGAATCGGTAGATCGTGGTGAACGACGCGTCACTCTCGACGGTGGCGGCGTACGCCACGAGTGGGGCGGCGAACGCCAGAGTGATGAGCGCACCGATGAAGGGCAGCAGCAGGCTCCACCATGACTGCAGCGCGCCGAAGCATCCGATGACGATGGTGTAGACGATCCCCGTGGCGAACGCCCGCGTGAGGACCCACGACAACTTGCCCACGACGATGTCGTCGGGCTCGAGCGGCGTGGCGGCGGCGGCGTGGTAGGAGCGTAGCCACTTCACCGATGCCAGCACCGGCCAGAGCGACTCGCCTTCGCCAAGTTGCATCGTGGTGGTCGCGAGCAGGCTGGGGGCGATGAAGTGAAGGTAGATCTGGCCCTCGACCAGCCCGGTGTGCGCGCTGACCAGGTGTCCCACTCCTACGCCCAGCGCGGCGAGGTAGAAGATGGGAAACAAGACGGTGCTCGCGACCGAGCCTCGCCACGTCTGCGCGTAGTACGTCGCGTGGTACCACCAGCTGCGTCGCCATCGCGACCAACCGAGCCGGGCGTCGAGCTGATTCGACACGCTCAGTCCACCAGCGTCCGACCGGTGAGGCTCAAGAAGACGTCCTCTAGCGAACTGCGGCGCACGAGGGCGCTGGTCGGCGTGATGCCCATCGCGTGGACCGCGAGCAGCGTGTCGTCACCCTCCTGGACGTAGAGGAGGATCCGGTCGGGCAATACCTCCATTCGTTGGGCAAGCGGTGCCAGCCGGGCGAGCAGCAGTTCGTCAGTGTCGTCCACGAATCGCAGTTCGACCACTTCTCGGGTCGAATGGCGCATGATCAGCTCGCGCGGACTTCCCTCGGCGACGATGGTGCCGTGGTCCATTACGACCAGGCGGTCGCACAGCTGTTCGGCTTCGTCCATGTAGTGGGTGGTGATGATGAGCGTGACGCCATCACGTTTGAGCCGGTAGAGACGCTCCCATAGAAGGTGTCGAGCCTGGGGATCCAGACCGGTCGTTGGCTCGTCGAGGATCAAGAGCTCGGGCCGGTTGATGAGGGCTCGGGCGATGGTGAGACGGCGTTTCATGCCGCCCGAGAGGTTGTCCACCTTGTCTTGTGCGCGATCGGACAACTGGGCGAACTCCAAGAGTTCGGCCGTGCGTTCGCGAATGACTCGGCGAGGTAGATCGAAGTAGCGCCCGAACATCTCCAGGTTCAGTCGTACGGACAGCTCGAGTTCCAGGCTGTCCTCCTGGGGGACTACACCCAGGCGTGCGCGGATCTCCGGTCCGTGGGTGCGCGGATCCAAGCCGAAGATGCTGAGCGCGCCCGATGTCGGCTGGGACACCGCCGAGATCATGCGCATGGTGCTGGTCTTTCCCGCCCCGTTGGGTCCCAAGAAGCCGAAGCTCTCGCCGCGCTCGATGGTGAAACTCACTTTGTCAACTGCGGCGAGGCCGTCGAAGCGCTTGACGAGTTCACGGGCCTGAAGGACGGGTTCGCTCACTGCGCCGTACCCCTTCGCTTAGCGGGTCGAACGAGGGCGTGACCCGGTATACCCTCTCGCATTGGTACTCCCTACTTCCATCGCGTCGTGGTGGTCCGCTTGCCGTTCGACCAGTGCATCCCCTGGTGGACGGGCGTCTCGAGGTGGCGCCCTTTAACCGTGTTCGACCACGCCGTCCCTTGCGGACAGCCACTCGACACTATGCGATCGTTGTGACAACTGTTCGTTGGTGACGCGGCGCCCGCTTCACACCGATGAGTGCGGCCCTTGACGATCGCACGTCAGCCGCATATGCCGTTCGGGTGGCGCGTTCGGTGCCGACGGTGGCTGGAACCGGTACGCGACCTCGCTGTCGTGGCTCGCATCATCGGGGTGCATAAGGTGGGCGAATGGTGGAGCGCGAACCCAGCGATGACGAGCGTCGCCACCAGACACTGCAGTTGTCCGACGGTCGATCGCTTGGCTGGGCCGAGTTCGGCTTGAACGACGGGCCCGCCCTGTTCGTCTTTCACGGTCTTCCAGGCAACCGTCTCGCAGTGGAGGAGATGTGGAACGCCACACCGGTGAACGTGCGCGTCGTGGCACCCGACCGACCGGGTTTCGGTTTGTCCTCGTTCCAATCGGGGCGTTCGTTCGGCGACTGGGCTGATGACGTACGTCAACTGGCCGATGCGCTGGAGGTTGATCGGTTTCACGTCGTGGGCTTCTCCGGTGGAGGGCCTCACGCGCTCGCGGTCGCCAGCCAACTGACGCGTCGTGTGATCACCGTGAGCATCATCAGCGGTGCCGGTTCCCTGGACGATCGCGAGTCCTTCCGCGAGCTTCTTCCGAGTAGTCGACTCTTGTTCACGCTGGCCAAGAGGTCGCCACTGCTCCTTCGAATGGCGGTGGGCGCTGGGGCGCGCGCCCTGAGCAAGAAGCCCGCCGTCGCAATGGAACGCGCGGCCGCCTCCAAGAGTTTGCCGGCGGCGGATCGAAGGGCGATGACGGACCCTCGCCTGCGCGCGATCAACGACGTTGCCGCGCCCGAGTCCTTTCGCCAGGGAAGCAGGGGCGTCCTGCACGAAGTGACGATGAACGTCGCGCCGTGGGACTTCGACGTTGCCGAAATCGAGTGCCCCGTCCTCATGTGGCACGGTGGCGCCGATCGCAACGTGCCGGTGGCGATGGCGCGTCGCTTGGCGGGACGCATCCAACAGGCGACACTGCACGAGTTTCCCGACGAGGGCCACCTCATCGTCCCCGAACACTGGGACGAGATTGTCGACGGACTCCTGTCGCGCGGATGACTCACGACACGGTGATTCGCGCGATGCCGTCGCGTAGCCTCAGATCGGTGATGATCTGAGTGAGGTCGCCAGAGGGACGTCGCACGAGACCATCGCTCGCGCGTAGCCAGGGAGTTTCGCGACTTCGAGCCCACTTCACGAGAGAGTTTTCGCGGACCCATGACACGATGAGATACCCCCCACACAGAAGAAGGCGAGTGCGAGGGCTGATACTTGCCTCGTCAGCCAGCGTGGATTGAGTCTCGAGATGAAGCGCGCTCTCGCTGATGCCCAATTGGAGCGGTACCTCGCTCAGATGAAGTTCTCACCACTCGACCTCAATGTGGCCGGACTTCGCAGTGGCGCCGACGAACGGGGTCGGCATCGTGCCCGCGGGCCGGAGATGTACGAACTGCGCGACCTTCGGATCGGTCGATTGAGAGCTCGGCTCTATCGACCCGCTCCCGGCGATACTCCACTTCTTATCTATCTGCACGGCGGAGGTTGGACTATTGGCAACCTTGAAACACACGATCGAATGTGCCGACGCCTCGCGAGCCAGTCGCGCGTCGCCGTCCTGGCGGTTGAGTTCCGACTTGCACCAGAGCATCCCTGGCCCGCCTCCGTCGATGACGCCGTCGCAGCAGTCCTGTGGGCGACGTCGGGCCCACCGGAACTCGACCCCCGTCCCAGCGCAGTCGCAATTGGGGGTGATAGTTCTGGTGGCACGCTGGCAACCCTCGCTTGTATTCGACTACGAGACAACGGCTCGGATTCGGCGCTGTCATTGCAGGTCCTTCTCTACGCCAACACCGATCTGACCGGTAGCCAGCCGTCGATGACTGAGATGGCGCATGGTTGGGGCCTCGACGCAGACGCGGTCCGTTTCTTTGCTTCTCAGTGGGTACCTGACTTATCGAAATGGGCAGATCCGCGCGTGAGCCCGTTGTTCGTGTCGAACCTCTCGACGCTCCCCAAGGCCCTTGTTGTAACGGCTGAGTTTGACCCTCTGCGCGATGAGGGTGAAGCCTACGCCGCCCGCCTCGCCAAGGCGGGAGTCGAAGTGGTTCTGCGACGCGAGGTCGGGCTCATTCACGGGTTCATGACGCTCGACGAAGTGTCACCCGCGTGCGCGATGGCGGCAGAACGAGTCGCGCATGATCTGGGAGGGCTCTTGAATTCGGAACCGAGCCCTGGGCGCGAGAAGAGAGTCGATCAGATCGAAGTCCATGGCGGGGACGAACCTGCCACGAATCCCCGAGTCTGAGCGAAGGACAGCTCACGGGTGCGTCACGCATCAAGGTAGTAGAGAGCGATGACTGCATGTGCTGTCACAATGGGCAGCCCATTTATCGGGTCGCGGTAAGTCTCTGGTGCACGCCGCGCGAACCATCGACATGGCTACCCCCAAGGTCGATGAGTGTCGCTGAGGGTTCAAATGTCCCAGCATTACTGAGACATCACATAGTGGGTTGTTTGTGGAACTCCCCCGACCTGCCACGTCGCGGCATCAAGTTACAGCGAATCCTCCGTGCGAGTCTGGAAATTCCTCTCGCACCCCTCCAATGATGGCACCGGCTTGGCCGAGGTGGTGGGATTGGTCACTGGAATGGCTTGCGGTGAAACTTTTGCTTGCCGCGAGGTCGATTCCTCGGAACAGTATTTGTCGGCTACGTGGTAAAATTGGTCCATGCCGGAGCGTCAGCCAACCCCAGCCCAAAGGTGGACCGGCCACGCCATAGTGGGGGTCGGTGTTTCTGTCGGCGTCCATAAGACGGCCAAGCCGCACCCACTCGTGTCCGTCGCGATTGGTGTGTTCGCTGCGTGGATTCACGAACGTCTCGATGCACCCGTATCGCAAGTCATCGCGGCGATTGCGCCCTAGCAGTGTGCCTCTGAATTGACTAAGGCCAATTGCGTACGGACCAACCCTGAGCAGATCGTGATCTCGCAGCGTGGTGGCACTAATTGTCGACAAGACGACGTGCACCGACCGTTGTAAACACAGTTGCTTGCCAACATCGATTGAGAACGTAGGGGTCGTTGGCGAGAAGAAGGGGAGACAGGGTGTTTCGTATGTACAATTCGGCATGGTCAGGCCCAGAGTTGCAAACATTGCATTTGCGCACGTCGTCGCATCGAAGTTGTTTCCTGATTCCCTCAGTTTTAGCGATCTGCTTCTCGGCTCAATGGTGACGGGGTCGCAGATCGAGCGGTACGGAAGATTTTGGAGAATGGGTCGACCTTCAATCGTGGAGGATAGGAGTTACGTTTCGGGCAAGGTGGGCTTTCAGCGTGAGAACGGCTCGACCGAACTATGGGATGACGAAGCGAAGGATTTTGTCGAAGGTCCGCTTGCGATTGGAGCCGCAAGTGCATTTGCAATTCGGACTTCCGATGGACGAATTGCCTTTCAATTGCGACCTGGCAACATTGAACGACAATCGTTTGCGGGTGCTCTGGAAGATTTATTGAATCAATCGGGAGAGTATGACGGATGGAAAGTCATTGCTGACACGACACCCGCGCGCTTCAACGATTTTGTGAGCGCAGTGGATCGCGTAACGAAAATCGCAGTGCGAATGAACAAACCGAATCCACACTACGGAGATCGTAAAGAGGTTGAGAGTCTCATCGAGAGTGTTGGAGCCGAAGTCGCACGCCTTCAGGTGGAGGGCGAACAATTGGCATCCGACCGGGGTCTACTCGCCCAAGCGATACAGCACGTTGCCGCTGGGTACGGATCGATTACTGCTGAGGGCATGAAAGGCGACGAGAAGGTGAAGTACGACTCCAAGAAGCACGGAATTGCTCCTCAGGTACAAGTTCCGCTTGAGGCAGGGCTTCGCGAAGTCACAGAGTCACAGACCATAGATATGCTCCAAACAGAAGCGGGGAGTGAGGATGATGGGTGAGACCGTCCAAATTACCAAGACGAAATCACCTCCAGTTCGAGCGTATCTTACGTTTCGTAAGAAGCACCCAGTGGTCGGTTCTTGGGACTTTCAAGTTGCGGTCCTCCTCGGGGCTGTGGCGGGAGTCTTTGGTGGAGTCAACACAAAAGTCAGAGCGAATGCTTTGAATACCGTAATTGGAATGGGTGCCATCGACGTGGCCTTGCTGAGTGTCGCTTTGGTTGCTGCCCAACTCTTATTAACCGTCGAAGACGAAAACTATGTTCAAGTTCTGACCCTTGCCAGTGGCAGTATCAAGAAGGCTGCGCAGCCGTACTTGATTGTGGCCGGTGTCGCTGGCCTCGGGATTGTGTTTTCTGCGCTTTCATCTCTGATGTGGCCTCCTTCAGAACTCTGGGTGGCGGGAAGCCTCTTGGGAATCGTGGTCCTCCTCACCGCTTGGACAGTTGGTGGCACAATTCAGTTGATTGAATTAACCGTGTGGCACGCAGATCAGAGGGCCAAATTGATCATGCTGAGAAGCAAGCAAGGTCGTAAGGCTAGTTAGAGGGAACGACGGGTGTCCGAGAGTCGGTGATTAAGCGGGCCTTAAAATTTGTTGTCTCACTATACGTATTCGGAGAGCGCCGCCAACAGAATGAGGACGAGTCTCGCGTCTCTTCTGTCGAACGTCTTGATGACCGGATTCTCTGAATGATGAGGGGCACTCACGACCTTCGAGACTCTTTGCCAAAGCGCGTAGATAAGGTCTCGGCGGTCATCCCCAGCGGCCCAGTGACGATCTCTTGCGATCACGTCCGCGACTGGATACTTTTCCGTCGCTCCAAACTGCTTCTCCCACATCTTGAGTAGACCTCGGCACTCTTTGATGCAGTCGTCGTAGCGACGTTCGTCAAGGGCTCGCTTCGCCTTGTCGAATTGAGAGGCGGCGTTGTCATGATCGGGCAGAGGTGGTGGAAACTTGAGTTCTATGAGCCGCAATTGGTCGTAGCCGAGCCCAGGCAAAACGTTATTCACCCACGACGACTGTTCGACATTGATTTGGAGCGGCTGGGGTTGCGCGGCCCAAAAAGGGAATACCTCGGAAATGGTGCCGAACTGTGGGTTCCAAGGAAGTTCATCGTCATTATTGTGCGATCTCAAACCTGCAACGGCAACATCGAACTTCAGCCACATCGTGAACACATCGGAGTTGGCGGCGTGACGACGCGCCTCGACGTCCTCCACTTCTACTGCACTCAAGAAGAAACGGACGTACTCGATGTGCTCGTACGCGTACGTTTGTGAGGTCGCGGGAAATCGGTTGGTGAGTTGCTGAGTGACCGGTTGGCAGATCAATTGAGCCGGTGACGCGTGTTGGGCTGTTCCGAGCGAGGCAATGAACGAAGTCAATGTGATCTGCGCGTCTTTCGGCTGTTGACGCATTTCGAACTTCACCGGCATAACAAGTTGAGGACGCAATGGGCCACCTTCGCCCAGGACTTCACCTCCGTTGACGGAGATTGAACATATCTCGTTAGCGCCGCCGAGATAGATGCCTTGTGGAATTACTTGGGCCACCTACCTCACCTCTTCGACCACGACGGTGTCGTAGAGGCCGATGTGCGTAACCCCTTCGTGGCTGTCAATGCCGGTGTACGAGAGAGAGGCGTCCTCGTAACGCCTAAAGGCAAGAACAGCGTCATTCATGTGTGAGCCATGGAACACATTGAGCGTGACCAGAAGGTTGAAATCATCGACCGTCAATCCCGTGACTGACTTAAATAGTTCCGGTTCCAGTTTGGTAATGACGTCGCGAAGTGTGTTTTCGCGGAAGTCGGTGAGGTACATGAAGGCGGGAATGCGAGTGGCGAACTTGATGAGTTTGTCCTGCACCTGCTTTCGGAGACTCTTGTACTCTCTCTCCTCTGCGCTGAGTTCCTTCTTTTCCTTCGCGGTGGCGTTGTCACCCTTCTCTCGCTTGGTGTCCTTGACGTGCTCACTCTTGTTGATGATCGTCTCGAAGATGCCGTCGCCCAGTGAGCGAAATCCCTCAATGTTCATGATGGCTTGTTTCGCGTCAGGATTGTCCATGATTCTTCGCAGTGTGTCGTTGTCCACGTTGACGAGTAGCGCCGACTCCCACTTTCGAGCGAGCAGAGTGGCCGAAGTACCCGCAAGCGCGATGTCGAGAATGCCGCCCGCGTCCACTTGGGTCATGTGCGATCCGTCGTACGCGAGGACAGGTAAGAAACTGACCAGTTCCCTGACGGCGTCTTCAGGGTTGTTGGTTTCGGGATTGAGGCCAACTCCGTAGTCCGAGATTTGACGGAGTGCGCGGGTGGGTGCAAAGTCGAAGACGAAGCACACAGGCTTGAGCACGTCCTCTTGACTCGGGTCGTCACCATTGGGGTTTTTAATTGACCACGGTGACTGCACTCGGAAGGCCGCTTGAAAATACGTTTCAGGAGACTTCAAGTTCTTCAACATCAAGATCGACGACCACTGCGGAATCGTGACACCCGTGGTGAGTTTGCCGCACGACAAAGTGATCGTCTTCGTGTCGTAGCCATTGCCAATGGCCTTACGAACAGGCGGTAGTGCTTCGAGTCCAACGCCAGCGCCAGCACCGGCAACCGCGAGGACGTTGTAGTCGTGGTAGAAGACGTTTTGGCGCTCGGCAAGGAGATTCTTCATTGCGTGACAAGAAGCGACCGAAGGTAGAAACCACAGCGAGTGCTGTAGATATGGCAACAAACGGGCGTCCAAGTATGGGAGTGCTGGCCTCTGCGCTCCGAGTTTTAGGCTGTCTAGTTGCGTGACGCTGTAAGAGCCTCGAATGATGTCAAGCCACTTTTGAACGTCGCTCTTGTACTTGAAGACCGCCGCGTCACCAGTGCCCGTTGCCGTGAAAAACTCGTTGAGGTCAAACTCGTCAAACTCGCCCATGCTCGCGATGGCGAGCAATTCGTCCGGCATTTGGTAGGTCAAGAGCCGCATCTCGGGAAGCGCAATGTAGGGATTGGGCGAGTTGGGGTGATCCTCGAACCAGTGTTGCTTGGCGCGTTGTTCATCGGTGTAGGTCCAGTTGAAGAGTTGTTCTTCGATGAACTCGCCGGACGCCAGCGCCTTAAACGGCGTGCCAGAAAGATAGAGGTACGCCCGAGTTGTGATGGGCAAGAACTCGCGCTCGTTCGATCCTAACTCATCGAGTTCCTCGTTGAAGCCCTCAAGATTTGGGTTGTATTCAGCGGCGGCCTCGGCCTTGGCCTCGGATTCGTCTTCGCCTTCGAAGAGTTCCTTTGCGTTATCGCGCCAAGCCCCGAAGTGATACTCATCGAAGACGACGAGGTCCCAGTTGGTTTCGTGCAACCAAGTGTTCTTGGGCTTGATGTTGCCGAGTCTGTCCCGACCCAGCAAGTCTTGGAATGATCCGAAATAGACGAGAGGCTTGCTTCGGTCTGCGTTGGTGGGGTCGGCTCCTGATGACCTTGAGAGATACTGCCAGCCGTTGAAATCAGTGTGCGACTCTAAGTCAGTCTGCCACGCGTCCTCAACGGCTGGTTTGAAGGTGACAACCAAGACTTTGGACGCACCCAACTTCTTCGCGAGTTGGTACGCCGCAAAAGTCTTGCCAAACCGCATTTTTGCGTTCCACAAGAAACGCGGCACCGCGTTTGCGTCCTCGCTCCAGATCGACTGAAAGTAGTCGTACGTCTTATCCACGGCAGATTCCTGCTCGGGGCGCACCTTGAAGTTCTCGTGGTGGGTGCCCTCAAATCGGACACCTGTGCGCAGTTCTTCGATTGCGGTTTTGACGTCCGCGACAGAGCAGCGCATCCATTCGAGTTCGGGATTCTCGAAGCCCTTCTGCTTCAGACGCGCACGCACATCGTGATCCGTGAAGAACGTGCCGTCCTCACGGTCAGCGAACTCCGCCAGTTCGATCTTGTACTCATATCGCGCTTGACCTTGGGACTGGATGACTCGATCTTTCACCGGTTTCGAGGTCTGACCTACCTTGAGACACCCCGCGTACTTCACGATCTCACCGGTCGACCAAGCGTAGATTTGACGCCGCAACTCCGGCTTCGGCGGCAGCAGTTCGTCGGTGGACTTACTCATCGGCGATGTCCATCGGACGAATCATCTTGTCGATGAAAGCGATTTCGTCTTCCGTGATTCCGTATTTCTCGTAGAGCATCTCGTCGGTCCACGGGTGCGAGAAGTCTTGCATTGGCACGAAGGTGTAGACGCTGCGAGTCGCGTCCTGTGATGGCTTGTGTAGAAGCACCAGTAGTCGAAAGAGGCGTGCGCTGATATAGGTGATGACGTTGCGTGCTTCGGCCTCACTGTCAAGTGGACCAATGTACATATAAGTCTCTGAGGACGCTGAACCTGGCTCGCCAACGAACGGCTTTCCAAGTATCGGATGTGGGAAAGAATCACTCCCACTTCCTGCTCGCGGAATGAACACCTTCCAGCAATCGATGGCGTCGGTGCCCTTTTCTATCTCCGAACGGTGGATGTAACCAATTCCGCTGTTTCGGTAAACAAGAACGCCATTCCGACCCGGCTTCTCCGCACCTTTGAATGTCGTATCGAGTCCGAAGGGCTTACGAGAACTGACCAAGCGGGCAAATTGCTTCTCGCTCGGCAGCGAGACTCGTAAGGATGGAGAATCGCTAGAACTGGCCGTCTCGAATGCCATTACCTGGCGAGTTCCAACGGTCGCTGCAACGGACCGGTCATAATGACCGGGTCAACCCGAACAGCGAACCGTTGGAGATCTCATCATGGCAGGTGCAGGACTGAGCGCGCACGAGCGCGAGGAAATCCGTGTAGGGGTTGAAGCA
>DATKTZ010000054.1:0-6114 GCA_035530815.1 Acidimicrobiales bacterium | reverse complement strand
ACTAGGACGCCGGCGCGTGGGCCCACAGTTCCACCTCGGCGAGCGCGCCCAGGGGCAGTTGCGCCACGGCCACGGCCGAGCGGGTGGGCCGCGGGGCGTCGAAGGCCTCCAACCACACCTCGTTGCACGCCGCGAAATCGGCCATGTCAGTTAGAAAGAGGGTCCCCTTGACGACCTGGTCGAACGTGGCGCCGGCACCCGCGAGCACCTGGCGAGCATTGGCCAGCGCCTGGCGCAACTGGTCCGCGGCGGCGCCGGGAACCATCGACTGGACGCCGTCAATGGTGACGAGGCCCAGTTGGCCCGAGAGGATGACAAGATCGCCCGCGCGTCGCCACGCGGAGTAGGGACCGACGGGGGTGCTCATCGAACGACGTCGTTAACTGAACGAATTCCCGCAGCCGCACGTGCGCGTGGCGTTGGGATTGGTGATGTGAAAGCCCGCACCCTGGAGGCCGTCGGTGAAGTCCAGGGTGGACCCGACGAGCAACTCGGCACTCTCGGCGTCGACCACGACCTTGACGCCGTTGAATTCGCGGACCACGTCGTCGCCCGCGATCTCGGAGTCGAAGTACATGTCGTAGTTGAACCCCGAGCAACCGCCGGACTTGACAGCGACGCGAAGCGCCAACGCCTCATCGGCCGCCTCGCTGGCAATGAGCTCGGCCACCTTGGTGGCGGCCAGCGCGGTGAGGGTGATGGGATCCGCGGACTTGTCGGTCAGATCCACGCTCGTTGACGTCACGTTCGACATGGGGCTCCTTTGAAGAGGTCTGTTCCCATGATAGTGACCGACCGGCTCCGTGAACACCCCGGGATAAACACCGGTAGCGTCCCGGTATGACGGTGCACGACGACATCCGCGAGCGCCTGGCGAAGGTGCTGGACCCCGAGTTGGGTGTCTCCATCGTCGATCTGGGCATGGTGGGCGAGGTCGCCGTCGACGACGCCGGTCACGCCACGGTCAACGTGTTGCTCACGACCACTGGCTGTCCGCTGCGCACCCAGATCGAACGCGACGTTCGCGAGGCCGCGCTCACGATCGACGGCCTGACCAGCGTGCGCGTCGCCATGCAGGTCATGGACGCCGAGGCGCGTTCGGCACTCATGCGACGCGCACGGACCTTCGCCCAGGAGCACCCGCCCTCGACCTCGATACCGCCCGGTGCACCCGTGCTCATGATCGCCTCGGGCAAGGGCGGGGTCGGCAAGTCGTCGATCACCGCGAATCTCGCGGTTGCCATGGCCCAGAGCGGACTGCGCGTAGGTGTGCTGGACGCTGACATCTGGGGCTTCTCGCTCTCGAGGTTGCTCGGGATCACGGGCGAGGTGCGCACCCGCGATGCCAAAATGCTCCCCCTCGAACGCGTCGTGGGCGCCGGAAGCGTCCACGTGCTCTCGATGGGTCTGCTCGCCGACGAGGACCAGGCCCTGCTCTGGCGCGGGCTGATCGTCCAAAAGGCGGTGGCCCAGTTCATCGAGGACGCCGACTGGTCCGGCATTGACTACCTGCTCATCGACACGCCACCGGGCACCGGCGACATCGCCATGACCCTGGCCCGGATCGTGCCGCGAATGGGACAGCTGGTAGTCACCACACCCAACCTCGCCGCTCAACGCGTCGCGGCCCGGGCCGCGGACTTCGCAAGGAAGTCCAATATCCGCGTGCTCGGCGTGATCGAGAACATGAGCGGACTTCGCTGCTCGTGCGGCAAGCGCCATCACCTCTTCGGCGAAGGCGGCGGACGGCGCCTGGCCGAGGAGTTGGACGTGGCGCTGCTCGCCGAGATCGAGTTGCGTGCCGAGATCGCGCTCGGCGGCGACCTCGGCGAACCCGCCGTGCTCGACGAACCCAAAGATGGGCCCTTTCACCTGCTGGCCCGACGCATCGTGTCCGACGTGGCGCCACCCGTGGGCGCGCCCGGGTGCTCGGCCCGGCTGCTCGAGGCGCTCGATCGCGCCGTCGAGCCGCTCGCTCAATCCTCGTAACCCTCTTCACCTGGTAGCACGGGCACGGGAGCGCCATCGCGCACAACCAGACGCGGCTCGATGCGCTCGATCGTGTCCTGGTCACTCGCGTGGGCGAGCACCTCGAGCACCGTGGCAAACGAAGAGATCCGCTCGAGGGTCCTGATGGTCGGAAAGATCATCATCAGCTCGCCACGCTCGTGAGCCGCCAGGGCGTCGAGGGGCCGCACCCAGCGCGTGTCAACCGTTTCGCCCTCGTCGTGAGCGGCAATCTGGCCCGGCGGCGCGTGGGTGACGAAGAACCTCGTGTCGAAGCGACGCGGAGGACCCTCGGGGGTCACCCAGTGCGAGAGGTAGGCCACCGATCGCAGATCGAGCACCAACTCCTCGTCGATGAGCATCTGAAGGAAGTTCCCGCGGTGTTCGTTCAACTGTGTGCGGTGCTGCGACAGTCTCGCGGCGCGCTCGGGATCGTTGAGGCGCACCTGGCGCCCGTGTACGTCGCACGCAACGAGCAGGCCCGCCTCTTCGAACAACTCGCGAAGTCCCGCCACGAAGTAAGACAAACCACCTGATGCAATGGCGAGTCGGGCCGACGCCTCCTCGTCACTGAGCCCCAGGACCAGCGAGGGGACCTCGCGGCTCACGTCCGACGGATCAACGCTCCCACCCGGAAAGACGTAGGCCCCGCCCACGAAGTCGCTCTTCAGGTTGCGCCGCAACATCAGGACCTCGAAACCCCCTTCCCCCTCGCGCAGCGTGAGCACCGTGGCAGCCGGTCGTGGGGCGGGATTTTCGGCCATGCCCCAAACTACCCAGTAGTTCGCCGACCCGAAATGGAGCCATCCGAACGTCCACTAAGTTTGGGAGACTTACTCGGCAAGGAGCATCGTGGCCAAGACCCCGACATCAAAGAAGACGCCCACCAAGGGCTCCAGCGGCCGCCCCGCCGGCCTGTTCACGTGGATCGCCATCGCGCTGGTCGTCGTGGTCGTCGCCACGCTCGTCATCATCAAGGTCACCAGCGGCAACTCCTCCAATGGCACGGGCGTCTTCCAGCCGACCGATGCGGCCACGGCCGCCCAGGTGACCGGCGTGCCCGCGGCCACCTTTGACAACGTCGCCATCAACTCCCCAGTGGCACCGATCTCGCCCCCGATCCCGTTGAAGGGCCAACCGAGTTTCACGACCACTACCAGCGCGGGGACGTTGCCCACCGTGTTCTATCTCGGCGCCGAGTACTGCCCGTACTGCGCCGCCGAGCGGTGGCCGCTCATCGTGGCGCTCGGCCGCTTCGGCACGTTCTCCAACCTGGGCGACATGGAAAGCTCGACCCAGCCGGGCGAGCCCTATCCGGGCACCCCCACGTTCACGTTCGTGAAGTCGACGTACACCTCGAAGTACCTGGTCTTTCGCTCCATCGAGCAGTACACCAACGTGCCCGACGCCTCGACCAACTTCTACACGACCCTCCAGAACCCCTCCAAGGAAGAGTTGGCTAACTTCAAGAAGTACGACACCTCCAAGTGGATTCCCAACATCACCTCGAACCAGAACTACTCGATTCCCTACCTGACCATCGACAACAAGTACATCGTCTCGGGCTCGAGCTACACGCCAGCCACCCTGGCGAGCCTCACCCGCTCCCAGATCGCCCAGGGACTCAGTGACCCGACCAGCCCGGTGACCGACGCCATCGTCGCCACCGCCAACTACCTCTCGGCCGCCATCTGCGTCGCCACCAAGGATCAGCCCACCAACGTGTGCACCAGCACCGGGGTGATGGCGGCGAAGAAGGCCATGGGCATCAAGTGAGCCGCGAGGCGCTGAGCGTTCCTCGTTGGGCCGTGGCCGCAACGTGGCTGCTCAGCGCCGTGGGCCTCGGGCTCTCGAGCTACCTGACCTTCACGCACTTCGCCGGCACGCAGTACCTGGCCTGCTCATCCACCGGCACGGTCGACTGCGCCCGGGTGACCACCTCGGCCCAGTCGTACTTCCTGGGCGTGCCCGTCGCCGTGCTCGGGCTCGTGACCTACGCCGTGATGGTGGTCATCGACTCACCGTGGGCCTGGCGGGCCAAGGCCTACTGGCTTCACGTCGCACGCTTCGTGATCGCCGCGGGATCGATGGCCTTCGTCTTGTGGCTCGTCGCCGCGGAACTGCTCATCATCGATCACATCTGCCTCTGGTGCACTGGCGTGCACGTGGTCACCTTCTTGCTGCTCGTGGTGCTGACCCAGGTCAGTCCGCGCCAACTCGGCTGGACCCGTTCAACGTCGCAGTAGGCCCCGACGCTCGGCCTCGTTCAAACCGCCCCATATGCCGTGCGACTCGTGGCGCTCGAGCGCGCTCGCGAGGCAGTCCTCTCGAACATCACAGCCCTGGCAGATACGTTTGGCCATCAATTCGCGCTCGACGCGCTCTTCTTTTCGCTCGCTCGCCTCTGGTGGAAAGAACAACGCGCCCTCACTACCTCGACAGGCGGCCGATTCCACCCACGCCAAAGGAACAATTGCCACAGCCCCTCCCCCCGGTTCGGCCTAGGTTCGCAGGTTAACCACTCACGCACCCCCGTGGCAAGACCCAATTTTGCCGCTGCGAACTCACCGTTTCCTCGCCAATTCACGTCTCCGCTACTGTGGAGCACGTGGCAACTGTCCTCATTGCAAGCGACCTCGCATCACTTCGCCACGAGTTGCGCACCACGCTCGAAGGTCCCGACATCGACGTCGAAGAGGTCGCCAGTGGCCGCGAGGTGCTCGCCCAGGCCACCGAGGGCGGCATCGACCTCGTCGTGCTGGATCTTCAGATCGGCTCGATGGGCGCGATGGCCATCTGCATGGATCTGCGCAACGCCGAATCCTACGGCGCCGCCGACCCGGTGCCCGTCCTGATGCTGCTCGATCGACGACCCGACGTTTTTCTCGCCCGGCGAAGCGGTGCCGAGGGATTCCTCGTCAAGCCGCTCGACCCCCAGCGGGTGCGCGAGGCGGTGCGCGCACTGCTGCGCGGTGACGCCTACGAGGACGACTCACTGCGACCCGCCACCGTCCGCGCCGCCAGCGCCGACGTTCGATGAGCGATTCACAACCTCCCCCTTCGGCCCTCGCGCGGTTCCGCGCGCGTCTTGGGGGCCGAGTCGAAACCCCGCGACCAAGTCCCGAGGCCGAGGCGATTCACGCCCGCGTCGACCAACTCTCCAAGTTGGAGTTGCGCGACGTCATGACCCCGCGCGTCGACGTGGTGTTCCTCACCATCCCGGTCACCCCCGAGGCGATCGCCGAAGCGGTGCGCGACACCGGACACTCGTGCTTTCCCGTAGTGAGTGACGACCTCGACGAGGTGACGGGTGTCTTGTTCGTGAACGACCTGTTCCGCAGCACGACCGCCAAGCGCGCCATTGGCGTCTCGCTACCCACCGCCGGCGAGATCAGCCGCAAGATCCGTCGACCACTCATGTTGCCCGAGACCCTCGACCTTCTCGAGAGCCTGAAGGAGATGCGCGAACAGCGGCGCACCTTCGCGCTGGTGCTCGACGAGCACGGCGGGGTCGCCGGGGTGGCCTCGATTCGCGACATTCTCGAGCAGTTGGTCGGGGACCTCGCCGATGAGTTCGACGAGGACGACGAACTCTCCATCGTGCCCATCCGCAAGGATCGATGGCTCGTCGATGGCCAGACCCACGTCGACAGGGTGGAAGAGGAGTTGGGGCTCTTGATCCCGGAGGGGGAGTACGTCACCATTGCCGGCTTCGTGTTGGACCTGGCGGGAGAGATCCCGGCGGCGGGCACCACCTACGCGTATGAGAACTGGACCTTTCGTGTCCAGTCCGTCGAAAAACGTCGAATCAGTGAGATAGTCATCGAACGCCACGCGCCCGCCCAGTTGACCAGCCCGCAGCCAACTGGCACTTTGGCTGAGCCCTCGCGCGGCGACTAGGATTAGCGAGCCGCGGAAATACTCGCAGCGGGCTGTAGCGCAGTTTGGTTAGCGCGCTGCGTTCGGGACGCAGAGGTCCCCGGTTCAAATCCGGGCAGCCCGACCACCATGGCGAGAGCCATGTTCATTACGGGCCCCCATCGTCTAGCGGCCTAGGACACCACCCTTTCAAGGTGGCGGCACGGGTTCGAATCCCGTTGGGGGTGC
>DATKTZ010000053.1:0-29898 GCA_035530815.1 Acidimicrobiales bacterium | reverse complement strand
CTGCCCGCTCCAGGCGAGTCAGCGCGAGCGGGCAGCCACGACGACATCGCGAGTTCGCAGTTTGAGTTCGACGCGAACCCCGTCCACCCACTCGTCAGCCTCACTGCTCGCGACGTCCACTCTGACGCTCGCGCCGCCCACCATCACCTCGAGACGGGTGATCGCCCCGAGAAAGCTCCGCTGGGTCACGACGCCCGGACCGTCCGGTCGAACGAAGACCGCAACGTCCTCGGGACGAACCAGCGCGTCGAGGTCGACGTGCGAGGGTGTCGCGCCGCGCACGCGCACCACCGAGCCCAGCACCTCCACACCCTCCTGGCAGCGTGTTGCGGGCACCCGACTCGACACCCCGATGAACTGCGCGACGAAGCCGGAGTTCGGCTCACTGTAGAGGCGCGCGGGCGTCGCGACCTGCTGCGCCCGGCCCTCGGCCATGACGCACACCCGGTCGGCCATCGAGAGGGCCTCTTCTTGATCATGGGTGACGAACACCGTGGTGATGCCGAGGCGTCGCTGCAGATGACGAATCTGATCGCGCAGGTCGGCCCGTACGCGCGCGTCCAGGGCGGAGAGGGGCTCATCGAGCAGCAGCACGCGCGGCTCGATGGCGATGGCGCGTGCGAGGGCCACCCGCTGCTGCTGGCCCCCCGAGAGCTGGTGCGGGTACTTCGCCGCGTGCGTGCTCAGTTCCACGAGTTCGAGCAGTTCGCCGGCGCGGCGTCGGCGCTGGGCGCCGCGAACTCGACGAAGCTGCAGTCCGAAGGCCACGTTGTCCAGGGCACTCATGTTGGGAAAGAGCGAGTAGCTCTGGAACACCATGCCCATGTCACGGTGCTGGGCCGGGGTCGCGGCGAGGTCCACCCCGTCGGCCAGCACGCGACCCCGCTCGGGCAGTTCGAAGCCCGCCAACACCCTCAGCGCCGTGGTCTTGCCACAACCCGACGGGCCCAGCAGCGCCATGAACTCACCCGCGGCGATCTCCAGGCTGAACCCATCGAGGGCGAGCGAGGATCCGAAGCGCCGGTGCACGTCGTCGAACACGACGCTCGTCCCCCCACTTGGTGGGCGGCGCCTCTTGGGTTCGCGTGCGCTGGTCACGAGCGAGGGCCTCCCGGGCGACGACGTTGGGACCGGTCGAGCGACACGATCAACGTGAGGAGCAGCCACGTGGCCAGCAGCGACACCATGGCGACCGCGGTCGAGACGTGCGCGTCATTCTGTGAGAAGTTCACGATCCACACCGGTACCGTCTCCCACAGATCGAGCGACGCCATCGTGAACTCGCCCAGGACCAGGGCGACGGTGAGCACGACGGCCGACAACAACGCGCCGCGCAGGTTCGGCAACAAGACCCTCCACAGCGTCGAACGCCACGAGGAGCCGAGTGAGCGAGCGGCTTCGACCAGGGTGGTCAGCTCCAGCGCGGACAGCCCAGCGTCAAGGGACCGGTAGACGAAGGGCATCGCCAAGATGACGTAGACGAGCGACAGAAGGTACGGCGACGCCTTGAGCCACAGCGGTGCCGCGTGCAACACCCCCAAGATGAGCACGATTGGCGGGATGACGAGCGGCAGGGTGGTTATCACCTCCATCACGCGCCGAAAGCGCGCGAGGTGCAGGTGCACGTGCAGCACCGTCGGAACCATGACCACCACCGTGATCAAGGTCGTCACCACCGCCAGACGCGCCGACAACCACAACGCCGCGCCAAGTCCGGGTTGGCTCGCGATCGCCGTGAGTGGCGTCCACGAGAAGTGGCCGTTGTTGTCCTCGAGGGCGAAGCGAAGCGCCGCGTACAGGGGTACGAGGAAGTAGGCGGCGACGACCGTCAACGTGAGTGCGCGCCAGCGAACGGGCCCCCGAGTGCGCCGCGCGGGGGGGGTGCGCTCGTCGTTGGCCAGTCGGGCCGGTTCTAGCGCAACCACTTCGACGACCTCCGCTGCAAGACGACGTAGGCGATCACCGACGCCGAGAGCACGACGATCATCCCGAAGCCGAGGGCGTAGCCGACGTTCTCCTGGCCCGCCAGCACGTTGCCCTGGAGGAACGCGCCAATCTGTATGGGCGTCAGGGCAATCGTGCCGCCGGTCAGCGCCTCGGTCGTGGCGTAGGCGGAGAACCCACTTGCGAAGAGCAGGAACATGCTCGCGAGCACCGGGGGCATCAGCACGGGCACGCCGACGTGTCGCCAGTAGCGCCACGTCGACGCGCCGAGGTTCGACGCCGCCTCGCGCCACGATGTCCGCAGCGCCCCGAGTGCCGGCGTGATCACGAGCACCATGAGCGGCAGTTGGAAGTAGAGGTACACGAAAGCCACGCCGGAGAACTTGTAGAGGTCGAACCCGTAGTTCCATGGGTTGAGCCCGATTCGAGCCAGCCACGATGTCGCCACACCCACCGTGCCGAAGGAGGCCACGAACATGAAGGCCAGGTTGACCCCGCCGAAGTTCGCGAACACGCCACTGGCCGTGCTCACCAGACGTCCCAGCACCCGTGAACGCGACTGGGCCACGGCGTACGCGACGACCGTGCCCACCACGCCCGGAATGACCGACGTGACGAGCGCGAGCTTCACGCTGGTTTCGAATCCGACAAGGTACTGCCCGCCGCTGGTGATCACCCGAAGGTTCGCGAGCGTCCAGCGGCCCGACGCGTCTCGAAATGCGAGCAGCGTGATCACCACGGTCGGCACTCCGAGTCCCAGCGCAACGTAGGCGAGGAACGGGAGTACGGGTGCACCGATGCGAAGGGGACGCACCAGTGCACCCGCTCGCTTCCCTCGTCGCCCGAGCGCGCCCGCGACGTCACGGGGAGGAGGTGTGACGTCGCCGGCGCGGCGATCGGACGTGCTCACGGGCCGGTGCTCCCCTACCCGTTGGAACCCGACATCGCCGCTGCCCAGTTGGTCGACACGACGGTGTCGGCCTTGGCCAGCTGTGCGAGCGTCGGGTAGTTCGTGCGCCCCTTGGGTGCTGGCGGCAACTTGGCCAGCAGTGCCTTGTTCGCCGTGTGCTTCGCCGTCATCACGGCCAGTTCCACCGGACGAGCGTGGCCCTTGAGCCACAGGTTCTGACCCGTTCGCGAGTACAAGTACTCCTCCCACAGGCGCGCGGCCGCCGGGTGTGGAGCGGTGGCGTTGATGGCTTGGGTGTAGTACGCGGCGTAGCTGGCGTCGCTCGGAATGATGACCTTCCACGTGGACACGCTCGACTGGATTGAGCTCTGCAGGTAGTCCCACCAGATGAGAATCGGCGTGGTGCCCGACGCGGCGGTCGCGGCGCTGCCTCCGGGAACGTAGTTGCCGATCTTGTTCAGCTGAGCGAAGAAGTCAATCCCGGGCTGGATGTTGTTGAACGAGCCGCCGTTGGCCAGCGCCGCTGCGTAGAGCGCCGCGAACGCCGCTCCGGCCTGAGTCGGGTCACCGTTGATGCCGACCTCGCTCTTGTAGCGAGGGTTGAGCAGCTCCTTGAACGACGTGGGGCACACCGACACGATCTTGGTGTTGCAGCCAATCGCGACGTACCCGCCGTAGTCGTCGAACCAACGACCGTGCTGGTCCTTGAGCGGCGAGGGGATCTCGCTCCAGGTGGCGACCTTGTAGGGGGCGAAGAGGCCGCTGTTGGAGATCGCGTAACTCGTGCCGACGTCCACCACGTCGGGCGCGGCGGCACGGCCACGGTCCTGCTTGACCGCGTTGATCTCGTCCTGGCTGGAACCATCGGGATTGACCGAGTTGACCTTGATGCCGTACTTCTTCGAGAAACTGGCGATGATCTGCCCGTAGTTCGCCCAGTTAGCGGGTAGCGCGATGACGTTGAGCGTGCCCTCCTTCTTCGCCTGGGCGATGAGCGTCTTCATACCGCCGCACGATGCGGCGGAGTTCGCGGTGGCGCAGCTCTTGCTCGTCGCGAGCGCGGGCGAACCGGTCAACGCCGCTCCCACGAGGGTCGTCGCCAACCCGGCGGCGAGGGACATCTTCAACTTGCTCAACATCACGTGTACTGCCTCCTGTAGTGCGCCACGTTGGCGCCGCGCTCACGCTAGGAAGCAAGGGTTACCGTCGGGTGACCAACGGCACTCGACTTGGTGATCGCCGTTGGGACTCTTCGTGTACGAGCTTCAGGGGCGACGAACGACGAAGAACTCGCGCAGCAACGCGGCCGACTCGTCGCCCAGCACGTCGTAGGTGAGCGCGGCCTCGTGCAACAGGCGGGGGTCGTTGAGCACGTTGTAACGCGAACCGACAGCGCCCGCCTTCTCATCCAGGGCACCAATGACGACGCGGTCGACGCGCGCGTTCAGCAGGGCGCCGGCGCACATGACGCAGGGCTCGAGCGTCACGTACACCGTCACACCGTCCATGCGCCAGCCCGAGCGCTCGCGCGCGGCGTCGCGCAACGCCACCATCTCGGCGTGCGCGGTGGGATCGCGGTCCACCTCACGACGATTCTCACCCCGACCGATCACGACGCCGTCGGCCACGACCACACAGCCCACCGGCACGTCGTCGTGCGCGCCCGCCACGGCGGCCAACTCGAGGGCCAGCCGCATGAACGAGCGATCATCATCAACGTCAACCACGGCCGCTCCCTTCGCGCCTCTCGCGCACCATCTCCTGGCCAACGTAGTGGCCCCGAGACCGCAGTAGACTCGACGACGGAGGGGTGCGAGAGCGGCCGAATCGGGCAGTCTCGAAAACTGCTGTGTCTACGGGCACCGTGGGTTCAAATCCCACCTCCTCCGCCAGCGAAACAACGGGTGACCAACGTCACCCGTTGTTTCGTAATTGGTCGCCTTTCACCCCCACGCCGCGCAGAACTACGCTGGCTACGTCTGACGGTCGTCAGTCCCAGTGCAGAGGAGTCAACGTGGTTTCATCAATCCAATCGTCACTCGGTAGCGAGCGCAAGATCATCACTGAACTTCCCGGACCTAAGTCGCGAGCCCTCCACGAGCGTCGCCAGGCCGTCGTGAGCGCCGGGCTCACGAACGGCTTTCCGGTCTACATCCAGCGCGCCGAGGGCGCCATTCTCGAGGACGTTGACGGCAACCACATACTGGACCTCGGATCGGGTATCGCAGTCACCTCGATCGGCCACGCGGTGCCCGAACTGATCGAGTCCGTAAGCAACCAGGTGGCCGCCTTCACCCACACGTGCTTCATGGTCACCCCCTACGAGAGCTACATCGAGGTCTGCGAGGAGCTCGCCGCGTTGACCCCGGGCACCCACGCCAAGACCACCGCACTGTTCAACAGCGGCGCCGAAGCCGTCGAGAACGCCGTCAAGGTGGCGCGACTCGCCACCGGGCGTCCCGCCGTGATCGTCTTCGATCACGCCTACCACGGCCGCACCAACCTGACCATGGCCCTCACTTCGAAGAACATGCCCTACAAGGACCGCTTCGGCCCGTTCGCTCCCGAGGTGTACCGCGTCGCGATGAGCTATCCCTTCCTCGACGGCCTCAGCGGCGCCGAGGCCGCGGCGCGCGCCATCGCCGAGATCGAGTCCCAGGTGGGCGCCCACAACGTGGCAGCGCTACTTATCGAACCCATTCAGGGTGAGGGCGGTTTCGTCGTGCCGGCGAAGGGTTTCCTCCCGGCGCTGTCGGAGTGGACCACGAAGAACGGCGTCGTGTTCGTCGCCGACGAGATTCAGAGCGGCTTTTGTCGCACCGGCGATTGGTTCGCCGTCAACGACGAGGGCGTCGTGCCCGACATCGTCACGACGGCGAAGGGTCTCGCCGGTGGCATGCCACTCTCGGCGGTGACCGGACGGGCCGAGCTCATGAACGCCGTGCACGAGGGCGGGCTTGGCGGCACCTACGGTGGCAATCCCGTCGCGGTCGTGGCGGCATTAGCCACGATCAAGTTCATGCGCGAGCGCAACCTCGCCCAACGCGCGCGCGAGCTCGGCGAGTCCATGCTGGGCTCGCTGCGTACGCTCCAACAAGACGTGGCCATCATCGGCGACGTGCGCGGACGCGGCGCCATGATCGCCTTCGAACTGGTCCAGCCCGGCACAAAGAACCCCAACGCCGCGGCGGCCAAGTCGATCGTGAACTACTGCAACCAGCAGGGTGTCATCGCTCTCTCGTGCGGCACCTACGGCAACGTAATTCGACTCCTGCCCCCGCTCGTGATCACCGACGATCAGTTGGCCGACGGCATGAACGTGCTCGCCGCAGCGGTGCGCGCGGCCGGCTAGGGAGTGCAGCTCTCGGTGGACACCGAACCCACCGACGGCGTGAGTGAGAGTTCGTAGCGCACGACGCTGACCGGGATCGCGTAGGCGGTCACGGCCTCGCTCAACGACTTGGAGACGATCACGCCAGCCACCTGGCCGCCCACCAGTACCGGACTCCCCGAATTCCCGGGCTGGACCTGGGCATTCACCACCAGATAGGTGCGCGTGAGGAGTTGGCGGTTGTAGATGTCTCGCCCCTCGCCAGTCACGGTGCCGCGCACGACCGCGGGCGCGCCGGTGCGTGTGCCGTCGAGTGGGAACCCCACCACCCGGCCCCTCGTGCCGCCCGCTGGCGGGGCCTTGCTCATGGACAGGGCCGCTTCGCTCGCGTTCGGCACCCGTAATACCGCGAGATCATCACTGGGGTCGAACAGCGCCACGACTGCCCGAGCTCCTCCGACGGTAACGCTGTGGGCGCCGGCCACCACGTGCGCGTTGGTGATCACCTCGTGGGGACCAACGTAGAAACCCGTGCCCTGGTGGTCACTCGCGCATCCGCCAATCGCCAGCACCTTTTGGACACTGAGCGGACCGGCCAGCGACGGCTGCAACGGACCGAGGTGGGGCGTCGGCCCGCTGGGCAGCGTAGGCGACACGATCGTGGCGAAAATGCCCGGGAAATCCGCGCTGCGAAAAAGGGTCTGCACCTTCGCCTCGACCGCGGGCACCGGTGGCAAGAAGGCGTCGAGCGCCTTCAACACGTAGGAGTTCTGAATTCCGATCGCGAGCGAGCCCCACGCGGTGGCCGCGAGCACCCCCGCCAAGAGCCAGCACATCACCGTGGCGCCGACCGCGCCCACGACCAGCCCGGCCCCGCGGTCGAAGAGTCCGAGTTTGAGCGTATCCAGGGAGCGGCCGGCCGCGCCACCGATCATCTGGCCGAGCGCGGAGATGAAGAAGGCGATCACGAGCACGAGCACCAGGGCGAGCAGCGGTCGCCAGCTCGAACGGGTGATCGCGGTGGCGATGGACGGGGCGATCTGGGCGCCGAGAAAGAAGCCCGCCACGAAGCCCGCAAGACTGCCCAGTTGGCGCAGGGCGCCGGTGAAATAGCCGCGAACCGCCGCGAGGGCCACGACGCCCAGGACGAGAAAGTCAATCCAGCTCACGAACCAAGGCTAGGCCCCCACCCGAGCCGCTCGATGACATTAACCACGGGCCCGCTTACTAACATCGATGCATCCACACCCGTCGCCTCCCACCACCAAGAACGCCATGATTCGAGCCGTCTCGACTTCCTCGCCGAAGCGAGTGGCGGTGGCGCTCCTGGCGAGCGGCCTGGTGCTGGCCGGCTGCGGGACCACCGCAGCCGTCACCACGATCGCGGGCACCCCGTCGATCAGCATTGCGGTGCCCCTACGCACCGTCGCCTGCACCGCGACGGGCATCTGTGTCGCGGTGGGTACCTCGGGCGCCGATGCGGGGATCACCTCGGCCGGCGAGGACCGATCGGCCACCGGCGCCTGGCGGTCGCTCGAGGTGCCCGCGGCCCCCTCGTCACAACTCACCACGTCGTCGTGTTGGAACGACGGATGCCTGTTCGGCGGGGCCCAACCCTCGGGCGACCTGGTCTGGTACTACAACGCCCTCACCCGCACAACCACCTCGGTGCGCCCGCCGGCGCGCGGCAGCGACGTCAGCCAACTCAGCTGCTTCGCTCCGTCGTCGTGCGCCCTGGTGGACGCGACGGGCGTCGCGGCGGGTGCCAGGCTCTCGTTCACCACCGACGCGGGTGCAACCTGGAGTCCGCCGGTCGGGGTCACCTCGACGGCCGGCACACGGGTCACCGGACTTTCCTGCACGAGTGCGAGCGACTGCCTCGCGGTGCTGACCACCACCCACGCAACGTCGAGCATCGAGTCGACGAGTGACGCGGGACGCACCTGGACCACGGTGGTGACGCCAACCTCCTGGACCTTCGTCTCGTCCCTCTCGTGCCACGCCCTCAACTGCTCGGCCCTCGTCGGCGCGTCCAGTGGGCTACGCTTCGCGCGCTCGCGTGACGGAGGCGTCACGTGGCGCTCTTTCGCGCTCGACACCCAGGCGAACGCGGTGGCCTGCACCGCTACGGGGCGCTGCGTGCTGGTGGGCCAGAACGGCCCCCTGCACGCGTGGCTCGCGACCCTCGTGCACAAGAAGTTGAGCACGCGCGCGCTCCAGTACGTGCCTTCGCCGCTCGACGACGTCGCCTGCGGCGCGAGGGTCTGCGCCGCAATCGCGGTCAGCACGCTGGTTGCGCTTCGGCCCTAGTGCTTCATCGCGGCCGCGAGCAGGCCGGGGATCTTGGCCCACGAGGGCGCCGCCTCGAACGCCAAGAGCTTGCGCATCACCGAGCCCGCGTTCGCGTTCGTTGAAAACCAGGCCGGCCTCGGCGTCGCGACGAAGGGACCGCGGATCACCGACTTCTGGGGATGCGCGAACAGGTAGGCGTTGCCTACGAATCCCCGTCCCGACTGGATGTCGGTGATCTTGTGTCCCGGGTACGCGCCCCAGACCGTACTGGCGAACGCGAAGCTGAGTGCGTGCCACAGGTTCACTCCGATAGAGCCGTAGCGCAGTTCGGCCACCGCCCGTTCGATCGCGGGGCCCGTTTCGGGATCGCGCAGGGTTCTCGGGTCCGCCAGGATCGTCATCGAGAGCGATCCCCACACCACCTGGTTGCAGAAGTCGGTGGCCCGGCGCACGAACTCCGCGGTTGAATCCGCCGCGAGCGCGGTCTCACTCGTTAGCGAGCAGAAAGCCTCGACGTTCAAGCACACGTCATGGACCTCGGTGGGGTTGACATCGCGCACGATCGTCCACGGCAGCCGGTCGCCGTCGCGCTCGCCGATTTGGCGCGCGTCGGGGTGCACGTCGAGAAACGACGTCCAGCGCTCCATTGCGCCGGGGTAGTACGCACGACGTGTCGGGATGCTCTCGAAGACGCGTTCCAGCGCCCCCATGAAATCCTCGCGCTGATCCCAGCCCGCGTGGGTCACCAGCACGCGTGGCGAGAGGCAGTTGAAGCCCGCGTTGTTCGCGAGCATGGTGGCCACGTGTTGGGCCTGGTAGTCGATCTCCTTCTCGGTCCACTCCCCGGGCACGATGATCACCGGTGACACGCAGCCCAACTCGCAGGTGACCGACTTCTCGATGAGCGGTTCGTTGGCCGCCTTGCGCCGCTCCCCCTCGGGTCCGACGCCGAAGACGATCGCGTCATGGGTCTTGTCCGAACCGGTCACGTGCACGTGACCGACCAGGTCGTGGCCCGTGAGGTAGGCCCCCACCTGGGAACCACCCGTCACGATGCGCAAGAATCCCGGCTCGATGAGCGCGGACAGAGCGCGAGTCCAGTAGGGCACCAGGTACTCGTTCACCGGGTTCGCCTTCAGCACCACGACCTTGCCCTCCGCGAAGAGCTTGGTCAACACGTCGCGCGGACCCAGCGAAGCGACGTTGCCCGCACCGAGCACCACCGCCACGCCCTCGTGGGCGTGCGGATCGCGGTAGGCCTCGGCCTGGGTGTCGCGCACCTGCGCCTCGGTGATCCCCGGTTCCATCCACACTTCGGCACTGACGCCGGCGTAGAGGATCCGGTCGAACGCCGAAGCCGGCAACACCTGGACCGCCAGGCGCTGATCGGGTTTGTGGTGCACCGGGCCCGGGTAGCGGGGTCGGCCCACCGAGGCCAGGTCCAGCATCGAGTGGCGAAGCGCCTGGGCCATGTGCACGAAGGTCCCCACGCCGCTGAAGAGTTCCTCGCCGCCCTCGGGACCCAGAGGATCGAGGCCCTTCGCGGTGCAGGCGGCGCTATTCCACTCCTCAGCCACGACCATCGTGTCGCGCACGATCCGCTCGAGCAGCCCGGCACGCTCTCGGGCCGTGACGTCGGCCCACGCCGACGCGCGCGCGGCGACCTCGGCCACGGTCTGGTCCAGCAGCGGATAGTCCGGCGTGAACTGGTCATGGTGGCCCGGTGTCGGTGGCTGGGCTCCTCGTGCCGTCGTCATCGCCACTCCCTTTCGCCCGCCTGTATGGGAGACTAGTGCGGTGACTTCCACCTCGACCAACCCCGCACCCCCCGGTTGGTACCCCGACCCCGAGGGCCAGCGACAGTGGCGGGTATGGACCGGCACCGAGTGGTCGACGACGACCCGGCCCTACGGCGAGCGCCGTAGCGAGCCGAGTGCGCCGTCCGAGACGGTAAGCCTGATCGGGTCAATGCAGCGGCTCGTGCGCTACGGCATCGTGATCACCTTCGCCGGGCTGGGGCTGGTGGTGAGCGTGCTCGCGCACTGGCCCGGCACGGCGCACCCGAGCCCCACGTGGTTCGCGGTGCTCGCCTCGGACGTGGGCGTCGCACTCTTGATGCTGGGCTCGCTCGTCTTCGCCTTCGCCGCCCGGGCGCTGCAGGGACACTGGTCCGTCGCCTCCTGGGTGCCCGGCGTCAACATTCTCTTGGTCAACGGGCTCGTGCTCGAGCGGCTCACCCAGCGTTGGCCCGTGCAGCGCGTGGTGTCGGAGTCGGTGCTCATGGCACTCTTCGTCGCCCAGAGTCACGTCTATCCCTGGCTCGGCATCGTGCCGGCGGTGATCGCGCTCAACCACCTGGGTGCCACCAGCGCACTGGTGGAGCGCCTGAACACGTCGCGGCCCGCCACGGCGGCGACCGGCTCGTAGAATTGCCCCCGAGCGCCCGAGTCGGGTGCGCCGAGAAGGAGATCAACGTGTCGTTCGAGGAATGGGGGCCCCTGGCCGGTCTCATAGGCACCTGGGAGTCGGGCGTGGACGGCGTGGACGTCTCGTACCACAACGAACAGGGGAAGCTCGACGAGACGCGCTTTCGCGAGCGGACCACCTTCAAGAACTTCGGACCCGTCGACAACGGCCCGCAGTGCCTCTACGGCCTCGACTACCGCACCATCGCGTGGCGCGAAGGCGAGGACAATCCCTTTCACACCGAGGTCGGCTACTGGATGTGGGACGCCAGCGAGCACCAGGTCATGCGCTGTTTCATGGTGCCGCGCGCCTCAACCCTCATCGCTGGCGGCACCGTGGAGCCCACCGCCACTTCCTTCACGTTGGAGGCCGTCCTCGGCTCGAACACCTACGGAATCTTGTCGAACAAGTACCTGGACCGGATCGCCAAGACCACCCGCTTCAACGTGGAGGTCACCGTCAACGAGGACACCTTTTCCTACGACGAGACCACCGTCGTCGAGCACGTCAAGTGGCCCACGGTCGTCATGCACACCGACCGCAACACCCTGAGGCGTCTCAGCTGGGAGGCGTAGGGCCGTGTACGCCTGGTCCGAGGAGCACCAGGCCATCGCGGCCACGGTGCGACGCTTCGTGGACGAACAGGTCCGCCCGCGCCTCGATGACATCGAACACCACGGCGTCGCCCCCTACGACATCCTGCGTTCGATGTACGATGCCTTCGGCCTGAAGGACCTCGCGCGTGAGAGTTTCCAGCGCCAACTCGAACGCAAGCGCCTCGACGAGCCCTCCGTGCCTCGCGCCAGTTCGAACCCGGCAGCGCAGTTGATCTCGACTATCGAGCTGTGCCGGGTGAGCCCGGGACTGGTGACCTCACTCGGCGTCTCCACCGGCCTCGCCGGGGGAACCATCAACAAGTTGGGTACTCCCGCGCAGATGGAACGCTGGGGCCTGGACCTCGTGACGCTGGACAAGGTGGGCGCGTGGGCGATCACCGAGCCGGACTCGGGATCCGACGCCCTGGGTGGCATGCGCACCAGCGCGCGCCGCGATGGCGACGAGTACATCCTCAACGGCCAGAAGACCTGGATCACCAACGGTCCCTACGCGGACACCGTCGTGCTCTACGCCAAGCTTGACGAGGGAGACGGTGTCGACGTGCGCCAGCGCAAGGTGCTGACCTTCGTGCTCGATCGGGGAATGGCGGGGCTCGAACAAGGGCCGCCGATGGCCAAGATGGGCCAACACGCTTCACCCACGGGTGACGTTTTCCTGAGCGACGTGCGCGTGGGTCGCGACCGTCTGCTCGGCGAGAGTGAACAGCCCAGGGTCGGCGGCCGCGAGAGCGCGAAAGACAACTTCGTCACCGAGCGCGCCGGCGTCGCGGCCATGTCGTTGGGCATCATCGAGGAGTGCGTGCGCCTCTCGGTCGACTACGCCCGCCAGCGCACGCTGTGGGGCACGCCCATCGGTGACTTCCAGCTCATCCAGCTGAAGTTGGCCCAGATGGAGGTGGCGCGCATTAACGTGCGCAACCTAGTCTTCGCCCATATCGAACGCTCCCAGGCGGGCGCGCCAGTCACTCTGGCCGAGGCGTCGGCAATGAAGCTCTACGCCGCCCAGAGCGCCTGCCAGGTGGCCGACGACGCCATCCAGATCTTTGGCGGCAATGGTTACGTCACCGAGTACCGGGTCGAACAGCTCAGCCGCGACGCCCGCGTGTTGCGCATCTACGCCGGCACCGATGAGATGCAGGTCGTGGCGATCGCCAAAGACCTGTTGGGCGCACGGTAGGACCCGTCGAGACGCCAACTCACGTGCCGACGCGCGTCGCACTCCGCTGCACGTAGCGCCGATAGCCCGCGATCCAGTTGGTCGCAAAGACCCGTTGGGCCCGAGCGAGCGGCATCGCACCGTCGCACACGAGCACGTGCAGCGCATTTTCCAACACATCCTTCCTGCTTGCACCCCAGGCGATGTTGCGCGGTTCGGGCCCGAGGTTCTTGACCGACGACGCGCTACCGCCCACTTCGAGCGGGATGAGGTGGTCCTCCTCGTAGTGTGATGCGTCGGTGTCGCCATGCAGGTTGTACCCGCTGTCCAACTGGTGGAACTTCAACTTCTCGGTGTAGTACTCCGACGGCCGAATCCGCGTGGTGTAGCCAACCACGCAGATGGTCGAATGAATCGTGGCCTGGGTGACGCGCGGGTTGGTGGCCCCCGGCGTCACGACCGGGTTCGGCAATGCGGGGCTGCGCGGCGCACCCTGCGCGGCACCCGTCACGAGCAGGCTCACCGCCACGCCCACGACGGCCACGATCAGGCGAGGTCCCAGCGCACCTCGACGAAGCTCGTCACCCTGGCCGGCGTGAACGGACTTCTCCACGCGCCGATTCCTACTCACCGATGAGCTCGAGCGAGGGATCTCAGAGCTCGTCGGCGAGCGCCGGCATCAGGCCCCGCGTGAGTGCGAGGTAGTTGAGGTGATCGGTGCCGAGCTGCAACTCGAAACCGTCCGCGGTCACCCCCTGCGGTGTAGCCCCTATCGCCGCACTGTTCACGAGGATGTTCAGCGAGTCGCACTGATCGTAGAACCACACGGTGAACCCCGTTGATCGAGGCCACGCTGGTGAGATCGACCTGGGCGACCGGATTGGGGGCGGGTTCGACGTCGTGCATGAATCGACACTACGGCGCGACCCGGATCGCGCGCTCGACCGGCATAGTCGTAGCGTCGGCTCTAGCATCTGTCGATGAAGGTTGAACCGCTGAACTCCGTCGACGCGACCGAGTGCGCCGCCCTATGGCACGCCGTCGGACTCACGAGGCCCTGGAATGATCCCGTCGCCGACGCCCAGCGGGCGATGGCGGGGCCCGTCTGGCCCGTGCACTGGTGAGCGCGGTCGAGGACTGGCTTCGCAAGCGCGACGTGGTCAAGGCGCAACTCATGGTGCGCGACTCGAACACTCAGGCGATGGGCTTCTACGAGCGAATCGGCTATGAGCACGAAGAGGTGGCGGTGCTGTCACGCTGGCTCCGAGGGTGACGGAGCGGGAATCCACTGGGTGCCACGACGAAACGGGCGTTAACGCGAAGAAGTTCAACTCGCTACGGTGACGCCATGACCACCAACATCGAGTGGAGCCGCCGTTTCAGCGACGAATTCGACGAAGGTGGTCCCCGCCACGCCGGACTCGCCGCGTGGTTCCGCCCGCGCAGCGCCGGGCTGCCCTCCGCACTCGAAGAGGCGGGAGAGCAGTCCGCATGCTGGACGTGGTGGGGCGAACCCGCCAGCTCGGGCGCGGTGGCCGCCATCAGGTCCAAGGGGCCGCCCCCGCACCGTGAGGACGCGCAACTCGCTCTGAGTACGCCCGGAACGCTCGGACTACGTGGGAGCGAGAAGTCTCGTCGCGCCCTGCTCGATTCGGTGGATCTCACCTGAACGTCTACGCCCCGCGCTCGAGCCTTTCCTCGAGACGCCGGGCCACGTCGCGCCACCCCTTGTACTCCTTCACCTCCTCGGGCGCCTCGGCGATGGCGCGCGACAGGTTCTGGGCGAAGGCGTCGTCCTCACGTTGCATGGCCGCCAGCGACGCCACGTAGGTGCGAATGGTGAAGACGATCGCTCGGGTCTCCGGCAATTGGCGAAGCGTCTGACGCTCCACTCGAAAACTCCACTCGTCGAGCGGTCGCTCCACATTCGTGCGCGCGCCATGGGGCTGGTGCAGCGCCTCATCATCGAGCAGGGTCCAGTTCAATCGCCAGAACGCCCGTTCGGGCGTCATCCGATCGAAGAGTGCGTTGACCGGCGACGCCAGACGATCGCCGTAGAGAGGCACCGGCGCGTGGATGTCGTCGAGCGACGCGCCGATCTTGGTGGCGAGGTCCCACCTCGAGGGGAAGCAGACACACGCGGCCGCGAGTCGCCACCGCCCGTCGCGCACGAGCACGCACAGATCATCTTGGACCAGACGGCTCGCGGCGATGATTGGATGCTCGTCGGCCTCGACCGCCGTCTCGATTCCGGGGTAGTGCGTAGCGAGAAACTCGCGCACGAGCGTGAACAACTCCTCACTCGCGTCGCGTCCCTCGGGCCCCAGCGCCACCACCGCGTCGCGCGACGTGCGCAACAGCGACGCCTTGGCGGCCAACTCCCTCTCGCGGCGCAGGTCCGGCTCGAACCAGCGCGAGTCGGCCAGCGGACGAAGACCCATCGCGAGACGCCACCCCTTCGAGTCCAAGGACGTGTAGGCGAGCGCCACCACGGCCTACCCGCCGCGACGTCGCGTCAGCCAGAAGAAGATGATGATCGCCAGCGTCGGTATGGCCAGCACCACCACGCGCGCCGCCGGTAGCGCCACCCCACGGTGCACGCTCGAGAGGGTTGTCGAGGTCAGCACGGCGTCCAGCATGACCACCAAGGCTACGCACTCGCGACCGGCGTACTGGAGCGCTAGCCTTCCGTGGCGCCCTTCGCAACGAGCAGTCCCTCAAGGCGCGCCAGGATGTCCGAAATCACCTGATCCTGGGCGAGCAGGTGCTCCTGGATCTGGGCGGCCTCCTTGAGCACCGCCTCGGCGTCCTTGTAGGTGTCCTCCGACCGCTTGTCGGCGGCGGTGGCCTGGATGTTCTGGCCGACGATGATGATCGGCAAGAGCACCAGTTGCAAGAAACTGCTCGAGAGCCACACGATGATGAAGTACGTGCCCTGTTTGATCGCCGAGGGCAACGCGAAGAACGCGAGGACGCTGAAGACGTACGCGCACCACATCGTGCCCACGATCAGGGTGATCTTCAGTCCGAATCGGGCGTTGAAGCGCACGATGGGATTGGCGTGGTTGAGTCGGCGCACGTCCTTGGTCGTGACGGGCCGGCCTGCGCTGAGCTCGGCGCCACGCGGATGACGCACGTACTCGTAGATCTTGGACATCACCGGATTCTCACACGCGCGAAGGCCGCGGCCCGCCATTTGCGACGACAATCTTCGCCCGAGGCGGCGACGCCTCAGTTTCTCATCAGATCCGGCGACGTCTCCATGCCCTCACGCCACACTGAGCGGGCGATGATCTTGGTGATATCGGCTCGATCGCGGTACTTCAGGGCGATGTCGCGCGCCTCTTCGAGCAGACCCTCGGACAGGTACGTGGGGTTGAGGCCGAGCGCCATGAAGCGGTCGCGACTCACGTTGAGCTCGTTCTCGGCGGCCTCGCGTCGCGGGTTGGGCAGGTTCGCGATCTCCACGCCCGTGAGCTTGGCAATCAGTTCGGCCAGGTCGCGCACCCGGTAGGTCTCGGTCACCTGGTTGAACACCATCGGCTTGTCGCCGTGCTCGGGCGGGTTCTCCAGCGCGATCTGGATGCAGCGGACCGTGTCGCGAATGTGGATGAAGGCCCGCGTCTGGCCGCCGGTGCCGTGCACGGTGAGCGGGTGGCCGATGGCCGCCTGCATGAGGAACCGGTTCAAGACGGTGCCGTAGTCGCCGTCGTAGTCGAACCGGTTGATGAGCCGCTCGTCGAGAATGGTCTGAGGGGTCTGGGTCCCCCAGACGATGCCCTGGTGCAGATCGGTGATCCGCAACTGATCGTTGGCCGCGTAGAAGTTGAACAGCAACTGGTCCAGGGTCTTGGTGAGGTGGTAGACCGACCCCGGGTTCGCCGGATGCAGGATCTCACGTTCGATGTCGCCATCGGGGGTGGGCACCTTGACGGTCAGGTAGCCCTCGGGAATCGGTGCCGAACCCGACCAACCGTAGCCGTAGACGCCCATCGTGCCCAGGTGCACCAGCGCTACGTCGAGACCCGTCGCCACAATGGCGGTGAGCACGTTGTGGGTGCCGCGAACGTTGTTGTCCACGGTGTAGCGCTTGGCCGGGATGTTGCGCATCGAATAGGGCGCGGAGCGCTGCTCGCCGAAGTGGATAATGGCGTCGGGGCGAAGGTCGCGCAGCAAGGTCTCGAACCGGTCGTACTCCGTGGCCAGATTGAGGTTGACGAAGCCGATCTCGTTGCCCGTCAACTCGTTCCAGACGCGAATGCGCTCACCGATAGGTCGAATCGGAGTCAGCGAGTCGACCTCGAGCTCCAGGTCGATGACGCGACGGCTGAGGTTGTCCACGATGGTGACGTCGTGACCCACGTCCGAGAGATGCAGCGAGGTCGGCCAGCCACAGAAGCCATCACCGCCGAGTACGAGAACCTTCACCAATGCTCCTTTGCATCGTCGCGCGCACCCCACGTCAACCCGACGCTGAAATGCGGCTACTTACCGCCCGAAACTCTAGCAGTGGCACCTTCTGGGTCCCAGGGCGACCCCCCTCACGAGCCCAGACCCGGGCAGGCGGGCTTGGGACCCGCGTGCACGTTGCCGTAGCGGTGATTGGTGACGGCGACGCTCTGTTCGAGGAGCCACCGCGGGCCCTCCACGTGACCGGCCTGGGCGAGGGGGCGACGATCCGTACTGAGGCCGACGTCGAGCAGCGCGTCCTGGGGCGCGGGCTCGGCGCTGAGCCAACGGACCCGAACGTACTGCGACGCCCGGCGCACCACGTCGGCGACACCCTCGACCTGGTGCGCCCCGATGCCCTCGACCTCCAGGGGTGCACTGAACTCGACGGACACGCCGGTCAGCGACGAAATCGCGCTGACGTAGCGGTAGGCGTCGGCGTTGAAGGTCCGATCGACGCGCACCAGCACCTTGCCGAGGGGCCGACGGTAGCGAACGATGTTGCGCTCGACTTCGAGCGCAGACTCGTCAACCGCCTGAGAGCCGCGACTGTCCCACCAGAGCGAGAACTCGTCGAGGGCGGCGTCGACGTCGTGGACGAGGGGCCAGTCGCGCAGGCACGCGAGGTAGTTCGCGCCGCCAGCCTTGGCGGTGGGTCCCACGGCGCTGCGCTTCCAGCCGCCAAAGGGTTGACGGCGCACCACCGCCCCGGTGATGGCCCGATTCACGTAGAGGTTGCCCGCCGCAACGTGGTCGAGCCACTGCGCGCATTCGAGCTCGTCGAGCGAATGGATGCCCGCGGTGAGCCCGTAGGCCACCTGGTTCTGCCACGCGATCGCGTGTGCCAGGTCCGGCGCCACCATGATCGCGAGCACCGGCCCGAACCACTCGTGGAGGTGACTCCACGACCCCGGCTGCACGCCCACCTTGACGCCCGGACTCCACAGCAGTCGCGCATCGTCCAGCGGGCGCGGCGGCACCCACCACGATTCGCCCTCGTCAAGGCGGTCCAGCACGCGCTCGAGCGCGGGCTGGGCGGGACCAATGACCGGACCCACCATCGACGCCAAGTCGTAGGCGGGGCCCACGCGCAGGCTGGTGACCGCATCGACCAACTGTGAGCGAAACAGTGGATTGTCAAACGTTGCCCGGTCGACAATGGCCAGACTCGCCGCACTGCACTTCTGGCCCGCGTTGGAGAACGCCGAGTGCACGAGATCCTTCACCGCCAAATCGATGTCCGCGCACGAGGTGATCACGAGGGCGTTCTTCCCGCTCGTTTCGCCCAGAAGGTTGATCGACGGCTTCCAGGATGTGAAGAGTCGGGCGGTGTCGATCGAACCCGTGAGGATCACCGCATCCACGCCGTCGTGGGTCACCAGGTGACGCCCCACGTCATCGTCGCGGGTCATCACGAGTTGCACGACGTCACGCGGCACGCCCGCGGCCCAGAGCTGGTTGACCAACTCCCAAGCCACACCAACCGCCTCGGGGGCCGGCTTCAAGATCACCGTGTTGCCCGCGGCGAGCGCGGCGCTCACCCCGCCCGCGGGGATTGAGTAGGGGAAGTTCCACGGCGGCACCACGAGCACGACTCCCATGGCCTTCGACCCGTGCAGCTCACGAGCACGCTCGGCGTAGTAGCGCACGAAGTCGACCGCCTCGCTCACCTCGGGGTCGCCCTCGCCGACGGTCTTGCCGGTGTCGCGGGCCATCACCGCGATCGTCGTCGCCCGAGCCGCATCCATGACCTGCGCCGCGCGGGTAAGCACCTGCGCGCGCTCGTCGGTCGTGCGTGCCTCCCACGCGGGCCACGCAAGGCGGGCTCGTTCGAGCGCCGCGTCGACGGCCTCGCGTCGCGCCACGTGGTAGCCGTACCACTGCTCGCCTCCGGCGCTCGGATCGCGGCCCGCTTCGACGCCATCGGAACCCTCCGGGTCGCCGAGTACAACCTGCGCACGCGCTCGCACCTGGGCCAACGAGTTCTCGAGTTCGCCCACCACGCCGGGGTCGGTGGGGTCGGCGTCGGGAGTGTTCGCGAAGTCATCGGTCCACTGCGGCGGCTGCGCGTGACGCCGTGAGGCCGTGACGAGTTCGTGGCGCGCCGCGATCGAATCGAGAAAGCGCCGCTCCTGCTCGGCCAGGACCGCCGGGTCGTGAGCGATGAAGAACGCGGCACGCAGGTAGTTCTCGGGGGCGGTGTTCTCGTCGAGGCGCCGCACCAGATACGCCACCGCGGCCGCGAAGTCGTCGCGCCGAGTGACCGGGGCGTAGAGGAGGACCCGCTGGCCCGCCTGCGCGAGCGCCTGGCACTCGGCGGGTGCCATGCCTTCGAGCATCTCGACGTCGAGTTGCTCGGCCACTGCGCGGGCGGTGGCAACCTCGAGCGCCCACGCGACGTGGAAGAGGTTGTGGCTCGCCACACCGACGCGCAGCGCATCGGCCAACTCTGGGCGTAGGCCCACGTCGATCAGGCGGGCAAAGCTGGCATCCACTTCCGCTTTGGTGGCGTAGGGAGCGGGGGTCCAGCCGTGCAGTTGCGCCTCGGCGTGCTCCATGGCGAGGTTGGCCCCCTTCACGAAGCGGACCTTGATCGCCGCCCCGCCCGCGGCGCGGCGCGCCAGCGCCCAGCGTGCGAGTTCGGCGAAGGTGTCGTGGGTGTCGGGGAGATACGCCTGCAGAACGATGCCCGCCGACAGATCGTTGAACTCCCGCTCGCCCAAGACGCTCATGAACGCGTCGACGGTCATGCGTAGGTCCCGATACTCCTCCATATCGAGGTTGACGAAGGTGTGATGGCGCAAGGACGCCTGGTACAGCGTGCGCAGCTGATGCGCCACGCGATCGAGTGAACCCGCGTGATCAACCGTCACAATCTGGCTCACGAGCGCCGACAACTTCACCGACACGTAGTTGACATCGTCACGAGCCATCATCTCGAGCACACGCTCCAGCCGGTCTCCCGCCTCACGCTCACCGAGCACGGCCTCGCCGAGCACGTTCACGTTCACGCCCACTCCCCCGGCGCGGCGTCGCCGGATGTGTCGACCCAGCCTCGCGGGGTCCGCGTCGAGAATCAGGTCGCCCGTGAGCGCGCGAATCCTCGAGTGCACGAGCGCCGTAACCGGCGCGGGCAGCGCCCGCGAGGCCAACGACAACAGCCGAAGTCCGGTTACATTCAATAGGCCGAAACCCACCAGCGTCGCTCGGCGGCTCGCCCGGCGCAACAGTCTGGTCGCGCTAGTCACCGAGCGATATCGCATCACCTCGTCAGTCAAAGTGATGGTGACCTCGAGCGCGTGTGGGTCGCGAAACAGGCGGACGAAGCGTCGGCGAACGGATCGTTCGTGACGCGAGCGAAGCGCTTCCGCATCCCTGATGAGTGCCCGCGCCCGGGTGCACGAGGCCGTAGCCACCATGTCGATTGACCTGTCCGTTTCGAAGTCCACGCGCCGGTCTCCTTTGACCACTTCGTTTCGTGACGCGAACACGCGCCCGGGTACGCGCGACGCGCCCCCTGCCAACGTAGCCAACGCGGCAACGATGCAACTCGCGCCGTTTAGGGACCTTGGACCCGCGACGAGGACACGCCGGGTTCGGCGCTCGCGGGCGTACGGTGCGCGCGACGAGCCGGATGACCGCGCACGAGTGCTGGGAATGGGCCCTCGTGCGTCCACCGGCGTCCGCCCGCGACGTCACTGACGGCGGCCACATTCGACACCCTCTACATTCCCCGGGTACCGGGCTCCGACTCGTCGGCGGACGTGTATCACAAGAGCAGGGACATCGAGGTGCTGGCGTGGTCCTTTGACCCCTCGAATGAAGCCGTCGCCGCTGGTGCTGGCACCGGTTGTGGTGTCGGACGTCCCGGCTTCCAGAACCTCATCGTGTCCAAGGCTTTCGACTGCGCGACGCCTCGATTCCAGCGAGCCGGAAGGACCCGGCACCGCAACCCTTATGCCCGACCAGCCCCTCGGCTAGCACGGCCGCCGTGGCCGACGCGAGCGATCAGCCGACGCGACGCAATGTGTTGTGGTCGGTGTGCGCGAGAGGCTCGTCGAACTCCTTCATTCGCAGCATCGTGACCTCGTCGTAGGACCAGGTTCCGTCGCCAATGGTGATGGTGGCCCTGTAACTCAGGCTGCTGGCGTTGGTGGCCAGATACTTGTTCTCCCCGATGCAGTACTGCTCGCCACCAAGGGTGGCCTCAAGAGTGAACTGGGTCGCGTCCGCACTAGCCGAGCCGCCGGCGAGCACCGTGATCCCGCGCGGGACCACGAAACCCTTCATCACCTCACCCGTCGCCGCATCCCACAACCAGTAACCCACCTCGGTGTGAAACGGGTTCTCCTCGTCACCGCGCCACATGGCGCTCTTGTAGTCCAGGCCGTAGAGGTTCTGCGAGCCGTTGTCCACCGGGCCGAAGGGCTTCATCGTGCACTTCTCGCGGTACGGGCTACCGAGCACTTCGCCGCGCGAGTGCGAGAAGGCCGTGTCCAGTCCGCCGGATTCGCTCTCCCACTCGCCGATCAGTCCCGTTAAGGGTCCCCACTCGTTCGCCATGGCCTACTCCCGTCATCTGGATGGTTCTGGTGACGATCATATTCACCCGCGGCGGTCACGAACACACTCGTGACCGGCCTTGACGCGGGTGCCCCCGTCACACGCGCCGCGGACCGCTAGGGTTTGCTCACGCCCGCCGTGGGCGCCACGATGACCTTTCGCACTGTGCTACCGACCTTTTCATTGCGCGCCCCGCGACGTGCCCGGCCCCTCGCCGTCGCCGTACTCGTCCTGACCAGTTTCGCCCTTCAGCCCGCGCGGTCCGACGCCGCCTCACCGGCGCTCTACAACCCGCCGGCGAACATCGTGCCCTCACCGCCGCTGCTCTCGAGCGGCACGTGCACCCGCGTCGGCGGTGCCTACTCGTGTGCGAATCCGTGCATCGGTCCTCACATGACCTGGCCGGTGTTCACCTCGAGCACCAGGTGCACCAACTACGTCACGCGGGCCATCAACAACGCCCGAGCCCGCGAGGGTGTTGCCCCGATGATCCTGCCGACCAACTGGAACGCACTCAGCGTGCCTGAACAGCTCTTCGTAGTAGCGAACCTCGAGCGGGTTGCCCGCGGCTTTCCCCCCTACCTGGGCCTCAATCAGGCATTGTCCGCCGAGGCCCAGCGAGCCGCCAACGCGCAGAGCGACCCCGGAGTGGCTCCCGGCTTCAACCCCGCGTCGAACCCCTCGGGCGGTCCGGCGATCGCGGGTGTCTGGGCGGGCGGCGGCTACAACGTGCTGTTCGCCTCCTACTACTGGATGTACGCCGACGCCTGGGGCGGCAGCACCGCCCTCACGGCCAACATCGCCTGCACCAGCCCCGGCGCCGCGGGCTGTTGGGCGCACCGCGATCAGCTCCTCGGCTCCGACCCGGCCCTGAACGCCACCGTGGGTCTGCACTGCACGATCTGCGAAATGGGTACCGCGAGCGCCGTGGTGAACGGTTCACAGTCCTACGCGGATCTCATCGAGCGACCCGCCGGTGCGCCGCCGGCCATGACCTTCACGTGGGCCCAGGAGTTGGTCTATTTCGCTGGTGCGACGAGCCCCTCGACACCACGACGCCCCCGAGGGGCGCCAACCCCCTCGCTGGGGCACCCGTCGCTCAGCGCACTCTCGATCGCACCGTCGCTCGTCCGTCTGCGCTGGAGCGCCGCGGGGGCGCACCGTATCACTCGCGTCACGATCACGCTCTTCCAAGTCAACACCTGCAGCGCACAAACCCGGCTCCGTTCCACCTCGGTCGCCCTTGATCCGCGTCGGCGCGCGCACAGTGGCGTGGTCGAGCTGACGAGCACGAGTTCATTCGATCCGGCCCAGACCTACTGGGGCGTGGTATCGGTCCATGCCGCGCACTACGCCAGGCACAGCGCGTGCACGGCGCTGCGCGGGCGCTGAGACCATCGTCGCTCGAGTTTGGCGATCGTCACCGGCACCGACCGCCTACGGTCGCCCGACCCCGTTCGTCGATAGAGTCGCTGGTGTGGAGAGTTACGTGACGGTCAAGGCCTCCAACGACTACTACGACGACGTGCACTACGAGGCGCGCTCGACCAGGGGCTCGACTCTGTGCGGCCTGAAGGTCACGAGCAAAGTCACCGAGCGCGAGGCCACGTGCCTGCGCTGTCGACAGTTCGCGGCGGGCGACTTCTAGTCGAAGCCACGCGCGCGCAGCACCGAAGTACGGCTGGAGGGATTCGAACCGCCGACACGCGGTTCCCAGACCGGTGCACCATTCGCTGAACTACGGCCGCCCCCGCAGGACTCTCGTTGTGGTCGCAGCCTCCTCAAAACCGCAACCGCAATATCCCGATCGCGCACCGTACTGCCGGCACCATTCGAGTTCCGACTTCACGGCATTCGGCTCGTGCGGCTCACACTCCATCGCGTCTCGACCGGTCGCCCCGATGATCGCCGACTAGCCCCATGTGTGGCGCGTGGTCAATGCGCCAAGGACTCAGTCCTCGCGACAATGTCGAGGCCCAGATCCAACGCGACAGCGGAGTGGGTCAGGGAACCGACCGCGATGTAGTCAACGCCGGCGTCGGCAACGGCCCGGGCGTTCTCGATCGTCATGCCACCACTCGCCTCAACACGCACCCCCGGCAATCGGCGGGCGATCGCCACGGCCGACTTGATGTCCTCAGTGTCCATGTTGTCAAGCAGGATCTGTGAGCACCTCGCGTCAACTGCTTCAAGCACTTGGTCGAGCGTGTCACACTCGACCTCGAGGGTGAGGTCCGGGTGCGATTCACGGATCGCGGATACGGCCTGGGTGATACCACCGGCGGCCACGATGTGGTTGTCCTTGATAAGCGCCGCGTCACCCAAGCCCATGCGATGATTCATCCCTCCGCCGCATCGCACGGCGTACTTCTCGAGTTGTCGGAGTCCGGGGATTGTCTTCCTGGTGTCACGTACCTGGCAGTTGGTGCCCTCAAGGGCGCGGACCCACTTCCTGGTCGCGGTCGCGACACCGCACAGGTGAGTCATGAAATTCAACATGGTTCGCTCGGCGAGCAGCAACGGCCGCAGCGGACCACAGAGATGCAGTACGGGCGCGTGGGCGTCGATTTCGTCACCGTCTTGGTGGATGACCGTAACGCCAGATAAGGGGAACCCCGCCGCTTCGAGGACCGCGATTGCCACCGTGACGCCACAGACGACACCTGGTTCGCGCGCGACCACTTCGGCATCCGCCGGTTGATCAAGCGCGATGATGGCGTCGCTCGTCACGTCGGGGCCATAGCGAAGGTCCTCCAAGAGAGCGACATCCACCAGGCCTTGAAGTTCGACGGCATCGATTCCGATCGCCGCCAGCGTCGCGCGCAGTTCCTTGTTCATGCTCCGGCCAACGTCCCGAGGTCGGTGGTGATCGCGCCGTCGCGCACCCGAAGGGTGACGGAGTGGGCCCACTGATCGGATGTTTCGCTGAAGTCACTGCGACGGTGACATCCGCGACTCTCTTCGCGAAGTACTGCCGCGCGAGCGACGAAGAGCGAGACCGTGTGGAGATTGGTCGCTTCGAGCGTGGCGAGGTCGAGCGTCGTCGCACCGTCGGGCGCCCCTTCTAAGACGTCGAGAACACCCTCGAGGCCAGTTCTGGTGCGGTCCACCCCGGCGTGCGCAGACATTGTGGTGGCCAACGGCTCGCGGCTCGCGGCATCGACGCCGCGACCCGTAATTGGCCCTACGAAATCGGTCAACGTCGAGTGGTTCGAACCGGCGACGAGGGCGTCGTCGAGTTGTCGCGCCAGCCGACGACCGCTGATGAGCGCCTCGGTGAGCGAATTGGAGGCCAGTCGGTTGGCTCCGTGCACTCCGGTGGACGCCGCCTCGCCGATTGCGTACAGACCGCGGACCGACGAGTTCCCGTCGAGGTCCGCGCGGATCCCTCCACCCGAGTAGTGCGCTCCGGGGGCGATTGGGATCGGCACACTGGCGGGATCGAACCCCGCCAGTCGGCAAAGCTCCGTGGTGGTGGGGAACTCCTTGATCAGTCGGGACTCTCCGATGCTTCGCGCATCGAGCCAGAGATGGGTAAGGGGCTCGCTGGGCCGATGCATGTGCTGAAACATGGTGTACGAGACGACGTCACGCGGAGCCAAGTCCCCACGGTCGTGCTTGCCCTCCATGACGCGTGTCCCAGTGTCGTCGACAATGTGGGCACCGGCGCCTCGAATGGCTTCGGTGATGAGCGGTGATTGACCACGCTGGTCAGCCCGGTGGAGAACAGTGGGATGAAACTGGATGAATTCGATGTTCGTGATCTCCGCACCCGCCCGCGCGGCCAAGGCGATACCGTCACCCGTGACATCGGCTGGATTCGTCGACGAGGCGAAGGCCTGACCAAGCCCACCGGTTGCGATGACGACCGCGCGTGCGCTGATGATGCCCACCTCCAACGACCGGTCGCTCGTCTGACTCACCCTTCCCGCGACAACGCCGATGACGTCGCCCTGGTCATTCTTGATGGCGTCGATTGCCACCGTGTTCTCCATCGCTTCGACGTCCGAATTCTTCACGGCTCGACGAAGAACGCGATGTAGTTCTGCGCCAATGGCGTCGCCTCCGGCGTGGACGATGCGGCGATGGGAGTGACCGCCCTCGAGGCCAAGGGGGCCCACGTCGAAACGCGCTCCCAGGCTGGCGAGATACTGCACCGCCCCTGGGGCGCCCGCCACCAACTCGCGAACCGTCCTCTCGTCGGCGAGGCCCGCGCCGGCGACCAAGGTGTCCGCGACGTGCGATTCCAGGGAGTCGCCCGAGCCCATGACCGCGGCGAGTCCACCCTGGGCGAGCGGAGTGGATCCGCCTCGCAGACTCCCCTTGCTCAACACGATGACGCGGTGACCGCGTCTCGACGCGTCCAGCGCCGCGCTCAGCCCAGCCGCTCCGGCGCCGATAATGACGATGTCCGTCTCGCGTCGCCAGGTGTGCTCAGCCGCCGGCAGGTACCTAAGCGCGTCGTACGTCATTCGCCAACCAGGGATGGCGAGCCGACCGAAATCATGGCCTGGACGGCCCGACGGGCCCGGCTCGCGGTGTCGGGATCGACCACTACCTCAGTCGTACCCTCGCCCAGACAGCGGAGCAGCACGTCGGGAGTGGTCATCTTCATGTACGCGCACTCGGCGTTCGCGTTGACGGGCTCCCACTTGATCGACGGATTGGCTCGGCGAAGTTGATGCAACATGCCGGTCTCGGTGGCGACCAGCACCGAGCGGGCCTGCGTCGTCCGTGCTCGCTCGAGCATTCCGCCGGTTGAGAGCACGTGGGTACGTTCGCCGGCCAGGTCCCCCGTGCCGCTGAGCCACAGCGCCGGGGTGGCACATCCACACTCGGGGTGGATGAAGAGTTCCGACTCCGGCGCGGCCTCGGCCTTATCACGCAGTGCCTGCGGGCTGATGCCGGCGTGCACGTGACATTCACCCATCCAGATGTGCATGTTCTCTCTCTTGGTCATTCGCTGCACGTGCGCGCCCAGGAACTGGTCGGGTAGGAACAGGACCTCGCGGTCACGGGGAATTCCGGCCACTATCTCCACGGCGTTCGCCGACGTGCAGCACATGTCGGTCTCGGCCTTCACCTCGGCACTCGTGTTCACGTACGCGACCACCACGGCCCCGGGGTGCTCCAACTTCCACTCGCGTAACTGATTGGCGTCGATGCTGTCTGCGAGCGAACAACCCGCCCGCGGCTCGGGGATCAACACGGTCTTCTCGGGAGCCAGGATCTTGGCGGTCTCGGCCATGAAGTAGACGCCCGCGAACACGATGGTCGACGCGGCACTGGATGCGGCGATTCGTGAAAGTGCGAGCGAGTCACCAACGTGATCGGCAACGTCCTGAATCTCGGGGCGCTGGTAGTTGTGCGCAAGTATGACGGCGTCGCGGTCTCGAGCGAGTTGCCTCACCTCTTGTCGCCACTCACGAAGGTGATCTGAATTTCGCTGGATATCTGTGGTTGCCATGGGCCGACCTTGCCAATACGAGGTTGAGGGACACGAAGGAATCGTCCGTGCCGTGCGAGGTGAACTTCTCCCCCCAGGTTTTCGACTATGAGGCGAAAACCTAAACCCCACGCTACTATGAGGTGTGGCTTCACGTCAAGGCCTTGAGATCGATGCGGCCGACCACCCAGAGCGCGCCGCGGCGGACCCGAGATTCCCGGGCCGTTTCGAGCATGAGGCCCTGGCAGTCGTTCTCCAGGTTCGCGATCGGAGGCTCCACTCACTGCTCTGGCGGCGGGCCCAAGAGCCCTTCGCCGATCACTGGGCCCTCCCCGGTGGTGCTCTCGCGGGCTCAGAGCGTCTCGGATCTTCCATCGGGCGCCACCTCGCGGCCAAAGTCGATCTCACCGATATTGGTTTCCTCGAACAACTGGAGACTCGCAGCGATGTACATCGAGATCCGCGGGGCCGGGTCATCGCGACGGCCTACATCGCCCTGGTCGCCACCGACCTGAATCCGACCGTGCCCGACGACACGGCGTGGTTTCCCGTCGAGGACCTTCCGCCGACGGCTTTCGACCACGCGTCGATCGTTCAATCCGGGCGCGAGCGGCTTCGAGCGAAACTGACCTACACGAATGTGGCCTTCGCGCTGGTGCCCGCGAACTTCACGATCGCCGAGCTGCGGGTTGTCTACGAGGCGTGCCTCGGTCACTCCATCTCGCCAACCAACCTCCAAAGGGTCCTGTCGCGTCGCGACATCATCGAGTCGACTAAATCGGTCGCACCACCCTCGTCATCTGGCGGACGACCAGCGACTATCTATCGCTTCAAAGAACGGACCTTGCGGGTGACTGACCCTTTTGCCGCGTTTCGCCCGCCAGCCCGGAAGACCGATCCACGAGATGGCGTGAAACATTAGCGGGATGCTTCAGTGCCCCCGGGGCCCAATTGGTGCGGCTGGAGGGATTCGAACCCCCGACACCCGACACTGTTTGCCCTGTTCGCGATATGCGTGCGGAGCGATTGCGGAGGGTCCGGATTCGCTCGAGGTGATTGCACGATGGCGAAATGCGCTCGAAACGACGAGGGGTGGCAAGCCGGCGTTCCCGTGGCTGCGTACGCAGTTTGAATCGTAAATCGTGCGCCGGGTGAGGCTCGAACCGCCGGCCCGAGGCTCACGAGATGAACAAAGTCCCTGGTCCGAGGCGCCGTCGCAACCCATTGCGTACGCGGCATTTCCCGTCCTGGTGAGCGCCCACTGGCTAAATGGGCGGTACATAGGCGAATTCGCTTCTCGCAAGTTGCTGGAGAAACCATCGACAGACGAGTTCATCACGTTCAGTATGACCATCGAAGGCGACACACGCCAATCGAAAGATTGGGCAGCGCCGAAGTGATATGTCAGACGAAACTGGAACTAGCGACACGGTACGTAGCAATGGAAAGACTCTTGCTGCCACCGTGGTTCCGACCTCATGAGAACCTCTCCTATCGTGGCCCGACTTGCCTCTGGCTGTTGCTTTGTGTCACCTCAAGTCCAAAGGCTTATACGAAGGACCTAGTCGAAGTCCTCGATCAGATTGAGCCAGCAATTCACGGTGGGTGGTCGGAACCCGATGCCGATCTCGAAGATCGCTCTCGCGTGGCATTGGCGCACTGTGTCGCGAAGTCCTGGGGAGCGCCGGCTCTAGAAATCCTGCGGGGCGTTCTTGAAGAGGCGGGCGTTGTGGACTGGCAAGGATTCGTGACCGACGTTGTGCGCGGTGCGGCTGTGTTTCACTGGCAGATGGCCACCTTCCAGCCCAAAGACCGCTACCGGTGGGTGAAAGTCAATGACCTACCGGTGACTGATCGACCTCATCGACTCCCGTTGCCGCTTCAGAACCTATGGGACGAGGTGGCTGCCGAGCAAATTGGGTGGCGCCGTCGACGCCGAGACCAGACGGATGTGAAGGACGAGTGGATTCGACGCCTGAAGGAACGTCCTGACTTGACTCATGGTTGGGAACTCTTACGGACTGACTGGTCGAGCGCTACGGTCGAGATTCGTCGATTCTGGGAATTGAGCCCCAGCGAATGGACCCAACGCAATGCCATTGCAGCCACAGAGCCGACTGAGAACCCCATCCTCCTAGGAGCGAGGTCGTTGCTCGTAGATCCGATTGTCTGGTTCCAGGGTTCCCCTGCCTTAGGTAACGGACGGCACCGCGTGCTCGCGCTTTCGTTGCAAGGTGTGTCAGAAGTACTCATCTCTGACCGGTAGACGCGCCCAGATAGTCGACTTCTCTGCGTAACCAAGTGCTCGAACTTTCTAGCGCTGCTCGCCGTGACGATGAGAACTTGCCACGTCACACGAGCAAAAGGCCTGCGTCTCGAGTGAGCGAGGGTTAGCCGAGCGTGAAACCAATTGAGCGTCCCAAACTTGGGATTCTAAGCGGGACCGAATTCTGATAGTCGACTAATGGCAGCTGTTCAGTCCGCTCGAACGTAAGCGGGCAGAGTTGTGCGCCATCGCATGCCTTCTTAAATTCTTTTCGCAAGGAAACTAGCCAATTCCTAAGTGGATCTTTTTGCTCCGCTTCGAACTCACGGCCCTTCGTCAGCACCAGAATCGTCACTTCAGCTGGGTGGAGGCGGGTACCCCTGTTAACCATGACTCGAAACTGATAGACACATTCAACCCAGGGTGCCCGGCGTCCGCGCTCGGCCTTCACGAATTTC
>DATKTZ010000052.1:0-40890 GCA_035530815.1 Acidimicrobiales bacterium | reverse complement strand
CCGATTTCGCGGCGTGCAACGAGGTGTGGTTGGAGGCCTTCGACGCCCCGCGGCCCACCCGCTCGGCCGTGGCCGTGGCGCAACTGCCCCTGGGCGCGCTCGCCGAGGTGGAACTGTGGGCCCACGCGCCGGCGTCCTAGTCGCTGGTTCGTTCGCCGTTCGCGCCGAACTTGTAGCCCACTGAGCGCACCGTCTGGATCAGGTGCGCGTGCTCTTCACCCAGCTTCGCGCGCAGGCGTCGCACGTGGACGTCGACGGTTCGCGCGCCGCCGTAGTACTCGTAGCCCCAGACCCGGCTGAGCAGGGTCTCGCGCGTGAACACGCGATGCGGGTTGGTGGCGAGGAACCGCAGCAGCTCATACTCCATGTACGTGAGGTCCATGATCCGCCCGGCGATGGTGGCCTGGTAGGTCTCTAGGTTCATTGAGAGTCCGCCGTGCTCCACTCGCGGCGCCACACTGTCGTTGCCTGCCCGGCGTAACCGGTGGCGCAGGCGCGTCGCCAGCTCGCTCACGTCGAAGGGACCCACCACGAAGTCGTCGAAGAGATCCTCGCGAAAGGTGAGTTCGTCGAGCTGGTAGTGATCCACCAGCAAGATGATCGGACCCACCGCGCGCTCGCGGCTGCGCAGTTGGCGACAGAGGTTCATCGCCTCGGTGAAGGGGAAGCCCGCGGCGTTGATGACCGCGCCCACGTAGCCACTGGCGGGCTCGAGGCTGAGCACTTCGTTCATGCGACCCGAGTTCGCCACCACCGGCGTGACCCCCGTAACCTCGAAGGCCTTGCGGATGGGCCCTTCGCACGAGGGAACGCAGAGTACGACGTCGTCGCTCACAGCAGTGGCAGGTAGCGTTCGAGTTCGAAGGGCGTGACCTGGCCGCGGTAGGCGTCCCATTCGGCACGCTTGTTGCGCAAGAACCACTCCACCTGGTGCTCACCCAGCGTCTCGTGCAGCAGCTGGGACCCCTCCATGAGGTCCACCGCCTCGGCGAGCGACTGGGGCAGTGGAGCGCTCGCCTCCCCCTCGTTGGGCAATTCGTAGTCGCCGGTGACCCCGCGTAGCCCCGCCGCCAGGATGACCGCGAAGGCGAGGTAAGGGTTCGCCGCCGGGTCGGGCGAGCGGAACTCCACCCGGGTCGAATCGATGCGGCCGGGCTTGACCGACGGTACCCGCACGAGCGCGGCGGTGTCGTAGCGGGCCCAGGCGGCCACCACCGGCGCCTCCAGGCCCGGCACCAGTCGCTTGTAGGAGTTGATCCACTGGTTGGTGATCGCGGTGATCTCGGGTGCGTGGTGCACGAGGCCGGCGATGAACTTGGTCGCCACCTCGCTCAGCCCGTAGACGCCGTCACCGATGAAGGCGTTCTCGTCGTCGCGCCACAGCGAGAGGTGGGTGTGCATGCCCGAACCCTGGACGTTGGCCAGTGGCTTGGGCATGAAACTGGCGGCGACGCCGGCTTGGCGGGCGAGTTCTTTGACCACGTGGCGAACGGTCATGACCGTGTCGGCCATCGTGAGCGCGTCGGTGTAGCGAAGGTCGATCTCGTGCTGGCCCGGGGCGTCCTCGTGCTGGGCGTGCTCGACGCCTACACCCATCTCCTCCAGGGTCAGTACGGTGCGCCGACGCAACTGGCTGGCGACGTCATCGGGCAGCAAGTCGAAGTAGCTGCCGCGGTCGAGGGGTCGTGGCGCGGTGTCGGTCTCCAGGCTCTCGAAGTAGAAGTATTCGATCTCGGGCGCCGCGAAGAACGTGTAGCCCTGGCCGCGCGCGTCGGCCAGTACCCGGCGCAACTGCTGGCGCGGACAGCCCTCGAAGGGGCTGCCGTCAATGTTGTTGATGTCGCAGAACACGCGCGCGACCCCGGCCCCCTCGTCGTGCCAGGGGAGCAGCTGGAAGGTCGTGAGGTCGGGACGTGCCAGGACGTCGGACTCCTTGGTGCGCGAGAAGCCGTCGATCGAGCTGCCGTCGAAGGTCATGCCCTGGTCGAGTGCGTCCTCGAGTTCGGCCGGCGTGACGTGGAAGGCCTTATGGCGTCCCAGGACGTCGGTGAACCAGAGTTGGACGAAGCGCACCCCCCGCTCCTCGACGGTTCGCAGTACGTACTGGGCCTGGCTTTGCATACTGGACATTCTCGCACCTTCCTCGAAGGGCCGACCGAGCCGGCAAAGCACGGAGCCCGCCGCCCCCGTGGGCGGCGGGCTCCGGCGAACTAGCGGCGGGTCCCCTTCGTGGCGGTTGCCTTCGTGGCGACCTTCGTGGCGGTTGCCTTCGTGGCGACCTTCTTGGCGGCCACCTTCTTGGCGGGCGCTCTGCGCGCGCCGGCCGCGGCACTCGCCGCGCCGCAGATCGTCTCGACCATCAGGCGCGCGACCACGTAGGGGTCGACGTTGGCGTTGGGACGACGGTCCTCGAGGTAGCCCTTCTTGTCGCGAGCGACACCACCGGGAATGCGCACCGACGAACCGCGGTCTGAGATGCCGTAGGAGAACTTGGACCAGTGTGCAGTCTCGTGGGCGCCGGTGAGGCGCTCTTCGACACCAACGCCGTAGTTCGTGATGTGCTCTTTCACCCGGGTGCCCAGCGCCTCGCAGCCCGCGATGATCGCATCCCAGCCGCCGTTGGCGCGCATCTGCTTGGTTGAGAAGTTGGTGTGTGCGCCCGCACCGTTCCAGTCGCCCTTGACGGGTTTGGCATCGAAGCTCACGTCGACGCCGAACTCCTCGGCGATGCGCTTCAACAGCCAGCGCGCGGTCCAGAGCTGGTCACCAATCTCCACGGTGCCGAGCACGCCGACCTGAAACTCCCACTGGCCCATCATCACTTCGGCGTTGGTACCCTCGATGCCCAGTCCGGCTCGCAGGCAGGCCAGCGTGTGCGCCTCGACGATCTCGCGACCGGGCATCTTCGAGCCGCCGACGCCGCAGTAGTACGGACCCTGGGGGGCCGGAAAGCCCACCTCGGGCCAACCGTAGGGGCGACCGTCCTGGAACAAGGTGTACTCCTGCTCAATGCCGAACTTCGGCTCGAAGCTCGCGTACGTGGTCGCGGCCGCCAGCGCGGCGGCCCGGTTGTTGGTTGCGTGGGGCGTCATGTCGGGGTTCAGCACCTCGCACATGACCAGCAGGTCCTTGGGTCCGCGCAGGGGGTCCGGGCAGGTGAAGACCGGTCGCAGGACGCAGTCTGAGAAGTGGCCCGTGGCCTGGTTGGTGCTTGACCCGTCGAAGCCCCAGATATCGGGCTTCTTTCCGTCGGCGACGATGCGCGTCTTGGAACGCAACTCGTGCGTGGGCTCGGTTCCGTCGATCCAGATGTACTCAGCCTGGTATGGCAATGTTGCTCCTTCAAAAGTGCACCGCGTGCTTCACGATCATCATCAAGTCTGGCGGGACGAGTACCTCGGACAACCGCAGTTCTGTTAACCGCGTGTGAAACCTTTGAGAAGATCCTGCTCGCGGCCCACCGATAGGCTCAGGGCGTGCCCGTGATCCGACTCGCCCTGGCCCAGATGAACGCGGTGGTGGGCGGACTGGCCCAGAACGTCGATACGATCATGCGTTTTCGCACCCAGGGCGCCATGGCGGGCGCGGATCTGGTGATCTCGCCCGAGCTGTCGCTGACGGGGTACCCGCCCGAGGACCTCTTGTTGAAGGAAGGTTTCATCGACGCCGCCAGTGAGTCACTGTTAGACCTGATCACCGCTGAGAATCTTCCGCCGGTGGTCGTGGGCACGGTCCTGAGCGACGGCTTCTTGGGCGTGGAGCTCGCGCCCTCGAGTGACGGACGCGACGTGGTGAGCCCGCCGGGGCCCGGACCGATGGTGGGACACATCGCCAACGCGCTGGTTGTACTGGGCGAAGCGATCGCCGCAACCGCCACCAAGCGCATGCTGCCCAACTACGACGTCTTCGACGAGCAGCGTTACTTCCATTCGGGGGTGGGCCCGCACACGATCATCAACGTGCGCGGTATCGCGGTGGGCCTGCTCATCTGCGAGGACATCTGGATCCGCAACGGTCCGGCCGCCGAACTCGCGCGCGAGGGCGCCACGCTGCTGGTGGTGGCCAACGCCTCGCCCTACGCCCGGGGCCGGCGTGAGGAGCGCGAGGCGATGTTGCGCGAACGCGCGCTCGAGACGGGTTGTGCCATTGCCTACGTGAACCTGGTCGGGGGCCAGGACGAGCTGGTCTTCGATGGTCAGAGCATGGTGGTCAACGAGCACGGCGAGATCGTGGCGCGCGCCGGCGCATTCCGCGAGGAGCTGCTGATCGTCGAGCTCGAGACGCGCGCGTCGGTGGCGGGAGTCGTGGTCGACGTCGCCTACGCGCACGACGAGCGCAGCCAACTGGCGGCGCCGGTGAACGTCGTGGCCGAGCCGCCCAGCGAGATCGAGGAGATCTATCAGGCCCTGGTAATGGGCACGCGCGACTACCTGCGCAAGAACGGGTTCCGCTCGGTGGTGCTCGGCCTGTCGGGGGGCATCGATTCATCGCTGGTGGCCGCCATCGCGGTGGACGCGGTGGGCGCGCGCGCCGTTCGCGGCTTCGCGATGCCGAGCCGGTACTCCTCGGAGCATTCGGTCAGCGACGCGATCGAGTTGGCGCGCCGACTCGACTTCGAGATCACGACGCTGCCCATCGAACCCGCCCACGTCGCCTTCGCCCAGATCCTGGCCGACGTCCTCGACGGTGGGCCGCGGGGGCTCACCGACGAGAACCTCCAGTCGCGCATCCGCGGTGTGCTGCTCATGGCGATCTCCAACGCGACCGGCGCCATCGTGCTCACCACCGGCAACAAGTCCGAGATCTCCACCGGCTACTCGACCCTCTACGGGGACTCGGCGGGTGGTTTCGCGGTGATCAAGGACGTTCCCAAGACCCTGGTCTACGAACTGTGCCGCTACCGCAACGAGGTGGCGGTCGCCGACGGCGACCCCGAGCCAATTCCGGTTTCGGTCATCACGAAGGCGCCATCGGCCGAGTTGCGCCCCGACCAGCGCGACGACCAGTCCCTACCCCCCTACGATCAGCTCGACCCGTTGCTCGAGCTCTACGTCGAGGGTGACGCGACCGCCGAGGAGTTGATCGCCCGGGGCCACGACCCGGCCCTGGTGCTGCGCATCACGCGCCTCGTCGACGCCAGCGAGTACAAGCGGCGCCAGATGCCCCCGGGGGTGAGGATCTCGAAGAAGGCTTTCGGGCGCGACCGCCGGATGCCGATCACCAACGCGTTTCATCCCGACACCCCGTGAGCGGACGCTACGACGCCCTCGCGCACGTGTTCGCTTGCTGCGACGCGATCTACCGCACCCTGGGTGAGGGCGCGCCCCGGGTGACCACCGACGCCTACGTGGTGCGTCTGCACGAGATGTCGCGGCGCTTCGGCGCCATAGCCCTCGAACTACGTGGGCACCTCGAGGGCGAGGCGCCCGCGCCGCTGGCGGTCATCGAGCGGGTGCTGGCCCAAGCGCTCGAGGCTGACCCGTCGGGCGCCCTGGCGCTCTACGGCGCCGCGATGGTCGTGAGCCCGCGCCTGCTGGTCACGGTGCGCGACGCGCGCGCCGTGGACCCCGATGATCAGGGGTTCCAGGCGCTGCTCGATGAGGTGGCCTCGACGACGGTCGCCGAGATTCACCTGATGGCGAGCCTCAACGGGTCCTTCGAGGCGGGTGAGGATCCCCGGTGGCGGGCCGCGGCGCGGGCCCTGGTGGATCTGGCCGACGCGTCGGGTAACGCAGAGAGTTTCGTCTGGTCCCGGTAAAGTTGCAGTCCCCCGTATAACTACGGGTGGCAGATCCCCCACGCGGGGCAGAGGGAGCAGTATGGCAAAAGATCGCGTTGACCGGGATGATGAGGACCTCGTCCGGCTCTACCTCTCCGACATCGGTCAGTACACCCTGTTGACCAAGGACGACGAAGTCCACCTGGCCCAGACCATCGAAGAGGGTCGTGAGGCGAAGGCCGAGCTCGAGGCGGCCGAGAACGACAAGAAGATCAAGATCACCCCGGCGCGGCGCCAGGCTCTGAAGCGCACCGCGCACCGCGGCGACCAGGCCGAGCGTGACTTCGTCCAGTCCAACCTTCGCCTGGTCGTGTCGATCGCGAAGAAGTACCAGGCTTCGGGTCTTCCGCTGCTCGACTTGATCCAAGAAGGGAATCTCGGCCTGATGCACGCGGTCGAGAAGTTCGACTGGCGCAAGGGCTTCAAGTTCTCCACCTACGCCACCTGGTGGATCCGCCAGGCCATCACCCGCGGCATCGCGAACACCGGTCGCACCATCCGGCTCCCGGTGCACGCTGGCGACACCCTCGCGCGAGTCCAGAAGGCCCAGTCGCGTCTCGAACTCAAGTTCGGGCGGCCCCCGACCATCAAGGAGCTCTGTGACGAGTGTGAGATGCCCGAGGACAAGTTGATCGAGGCCCTGCGCTTTCGCTCCGAGCCGATCTCTCTCTCTGAGCCGTTGCGCGAAGATGGCGACGCCGAGTTGGGCGACGTCGTCGAGGATCGCTCCGCGGAGTCGCCCTTTGACGTGGCGGCGGTGAAGATGATGCCCGCCGCCATCGAGAAGCTGCTCCAGCCGCTCGACGAGCGCGAGCAGAAGATCCTGCGGATGCGATTCGGACTCGACGGCGCCGGCGAGATCCGCACCCTCGAGGACGTGGGCGCCGAGATGAACCTGACGCGCGAGCGAATCCGCCAGATCGAGGCCCGCGCCATGAGCAAGTTGCGGCACCCGTCGTCCGACACGGGTGCGCGCGATCTGTTGACGCTGTAGCTGTACCCGGCCAATGACCGGTCGCCACTAGTGGCGGCGGATCCTCGACTGGCCGAGCAGGGCGGCCACGCCGATAATCACCGCGCTGATCAAGAACGGCGTATGTGACTTGGCTCGGTCGTGGGCCCGCACGGGGTGGCTGAAGGTCAGGATCGGCCACTCGTTGTCGTGGGCCATCCGGGCGAGTGCGCGGTCGGGGTTCACCGCGAACGCGTGGCCCACGGCCTGGAGCATCGGCACGTCGGTCTCGGAGTCGGAGTACGCGTAGGACGCGGCCAGGTCAATGCCACGCGCCAGGGCGAGCTCGCGGATCGCCACCGCCTTGTTGTCGCCCTGGGCGAAGAACTCCATCTCGCCCGTGAACTTGCCCTCCTCGTCGATCTTGGCCCGTGAGCCGATAGCGCCGGTGATGCCGAGCAGCTCGGCGAAGGGCTCGACGATCTCGGAGGGCGACATCGAGACGAGCCAGACCTCGTCACCCTGGAGCAGGTGGTGATCGATCAACTCGAGCGCCTCTTCGTAGATGAGGGGCTCGATCACGTTGTTGATCGTCTCGGCGACCAACGCGCGCACCTCCTCGCGGTCCCAACCCTTGGTCACCTTCAGCACGGCCTCGCGGAACTTGGTGAGTTTCTGCTCATCGGCACCAAAGCGGATGAAGAGCAGTTGGCTTAGTACGGCCCACACCAGGGTTCGTCGGTGCAAGAGCCCGCGCGCGTGGAACTCGGGACCCAGCGCGACCAGCGACGACTTCGCAATGACGGTCTTATCGAGGTCGAAGAAGGCGGCGCGCACGTGGCAATGCTAGGTCCGTTCGATTTGCGAACGATGGCGGTTCAGCCGATGAAGGCGTCCGAGCACTCCTGGGTCGAACCGGCGCGCGCCATCAAGATGACGTGGTCGTGCTCGAGGAAGTGCATCGTAGGTGTCGGGTTGAGGGGCTGCTCGCTGCGTACCACCGCCACCACCCGAACCGAGTCGGGCAGGCGCAGTTCGTCGAGTGTGAGGTTGCGCGCCACCGCGGGCGAGCTCGCCGCCAGGGTCACTTCGATGAGTTTCATCTTGCCGTGTACGAGGTCCATGAGGTTGATGATCGACCCGACCTCGACGGCCTCATCCACCAGCGAGGTGATCAGTGCCGGTGTGGACACCGAGACGTCCACGCCCCAGGTGTTGTTGAACAGCCATTCGTTGCGTGAGTTGTTGATGCGCGCGATCACGCGCGGCACGCCGAACTCTTGCTTGGAAAGCCAGCTCACGACGAGATTGTCCTCGTCGTCGCCGGTGACGGCGATGACGACGTCGGCACTGCGAAGGTCCGCGGTCACGAGACAGGCGTACTCGCACGCGTCGGCGGCCATCACGTTCACCCCGGGCAGGTTGGCCTTCAATCGCTCGGCGTGCTCGCTGACCTGCTCGAGCAGGGTGACCTCGTGGTGGCGGTCGATGAGATCCAGCGCGATCGCGGTGCCCACCGATCCACCTCCGGCGATGACGACTCTCATTGGGCCCCTTCGAGCAGCGCGTTCAGTTCGTTGAGGCCCTGGGGAGTGACCAGGAACTCCAAAACGTCGTCCTCCTGGGCGAAGAGCTCGTCGATGTCGACGCGCCCCTGGCTGCCGCGGATGAGCCCGACGACGCGAATCTCGGTGCTGACGTTGAACTGACGCAGCGGCCGTCCGGCGAACTTGTCCGGCAGGATCCGCTCGACCAGGTGCAACATGCCCGCGCCGTCGGTCCACTCGATCGATTGGTCCGAGGGCAGCAGCCACCGTTTGACCTGCTGGGTTGTCCAAAGTGAGGTGGCGACGGTCGGGATGCCCAACTTCATGTAGATCTCAGCGCGTTGGGGGTCGTAGATTCGCGCTACCACGTTGGTGATGTTGTAGGTGTCGCGCGCGATGCGCGCACACAGAATATTGGTGTTGTCGCCGCTGGTCACCGCGGCGAGCGCGTCGGCCCGGCTGGCCTCGGCCTTGGCGAGGATGTCGCGGTCGAAACCCGATCCGAGCAGGGTTTTGCCGGCGAAGTGGGTGAGTCGGCGGAACGAGTCGCGGTTCTTGTCGACGATGACCACGGAGTGTCCGTCGTCGGTCAACTGCATGGCGAGCTCGGAACCAACTCGGCCACAGCCGATCACGACGATATGCACGCAGTCATCAGAGCACATTTGCTCTCAGACACGCAACTACGGACCTTCGGGCTCGGGGCCATCGTTTCCCCACACGGTGCGCCGGGGGTGCATCGCTTAATGTGAGAGCCGTGTCTGACGCGGATCGACAAATCGAGAGTAATACCAAGGTGCTCACGTCGCACGCGAACGTGTCGACCGTCTATCCCGAGTCCGTCGGTTACCGCCTGAAGCGGATCTTCCTCGGGCGCCCCTTCGTCAGTGAGCAACTGGCGGGCGAGCGGATCTCCAAGCCCGTCGCCCTGGGCGTGCTGGCGCCCGACTGCATCTCGTCATCGGCGTACGGCGCCGAGCAGATCCTCACCCAGCTCACCCCCTTCATCGGGCTCGCCGCGTTCTCTTTGCTCGTGCCGATCATGTTCGTCATCATCGGGGTTCTGGCGCTGGTGACCCTTTCCTACCTCGACGTCATTGGCACCTACGGCATCCTGGGCGGTTCGTACCTCGTCGTGCGCGACAACTTCGGGGCGCGCACCGCGTCGATCACCGCCGTGGCGCTGCTCATCGACTACGTCGTGACCGTCGCGGTCCAGTGCAGCGCCGGCACCGCGGTGATGACCAGTGCCGTGCCCTCCCTGTTGCCCTACACGGTGCAGATCACGGTGGCTATCGTGCTGCTGCTCATCTACGGCAATCTGCGCGGCATCAAGGAGGCGGGCAAGCTCTTCGCCTTCCCGACCTACTTCTTCATCTCCACGATGTCGTTGACGATCGTGGTCGGGATCTTCAAGTACCTCTCGGGCTCCCTGCACCACATCGCCCAGCCCGCGACGAGCCTGCTGGTGGACGGACGCCTCGGTACCGGCGGCCACGGATTCTTGATGGGGGTTGCCTTCTTGACCTTCCTACGCGCCTACGCCAACGGAGGATCGTCGCTCACCGGCCTGGAGGCCATCTCGGACAGCGTGTCGAGTTTTCGAAAGGGTGAGTCGCGCAACGCCCAGATCGTCATGATCGTCATGTCCTCGACTCTGGCGTTCCTGCTCGTCGGCACTACCTTGTTGGCGCGCTGGACCCACGCCCTGCCCTACGCTGCGGGCTCGCCCACCGTGGTCTCCCAGGAAGTGCTCGCCGTCTTCGGCGCCCACGGCTTCGGCCACCTCGTGTACTACCTGGTCGAGTTCGCGACGATGCTGATCCTGTTCACCGGGGGTAACACCAGCTTCAACGGCTTCCCGTTGCTCGCGAACTTCGTCGCCAAGGACCAGTTTCTGCCGCGCCAGTTGACCAAGCGCGGACACCGCCTCGCCTTCTCCAACGGGATCCTGGCGCTCGGATCGATGTCGCTAATTCTCGTGCTGGTCTTTCGTGCACGGGTGAACGGGCTGATCGCCCTCTACGCCATCGGGGTGTTCACCGCCTTCACCATGGCGGGCGCGGGGATGGCCCGACGCCACTGGCGCCGCCGCGAGGCGCACTGGCGCCGGGGCTTCGCCGTGAACCTCCTCTCGTGTGTCGTCACGCTCATCATCGCGCTCATCTTCGCGATCGTGAAGTTCGCCGAGGGGGCTTGGATCGTGGTGACCCTGGGGCCGCTCATGGTCGTAGGACTTCGCCGCATGAACCGCCAGTACACGCGCGAAGCGGAGGCCTTCGAGGCCAGCCGGACGGGCGCGGCGCGCCAGTTCAAGTTGAACCGGGTCGTGATCTTCATCGACAGCTACGACCTGGCGACCGAGCGCGCACTCCAGTACTGCAACACGCTCAATGCTTATTCCATTCGCGCGGTGCACTTCGACATCGACCCGCGCGTGACCCATAATCTCGAAGAGATCTGGGGTGCAGCGAACACCGCATCGGCCGGCATCGGTCTAGAGGTCGTGGAGTGTGAGGACCGACGCGTCGACCGCGCGGCTCTCGAGCTGGTCGCTGACGTCGTGCGCGACCCCGACGTCTTTTGCATGGTGATCCTGCCGCGCCGGGGTTTCTCCTCGCGCCTGCAGCGGCTGCTGCACGATCGCACCGCCGACTCGATCGCCGGGGCGATCATGCACGTCCCGCGCACCGCGGCGACGATCATCCCGTATCGCATGGGCCGCTCGCGTCAGATTGAGGGTGATCACCTCGAAGAGCCCATGAGCGACGAAGTCGTGCGCGGCGGGCTGCGTGAGGACGCGCACATGTCCGCAGACCTGAAGCTCGCCGAGCGATCGGTCAACGCTGCGCCCATCGGGGGGCTCAAGGAGCGCCAGCTCGTCCAGATCGCGGGACGGGTGCGGGCGATGACCATCAACCACGAGAGCGGTCAGCACGAGTTGCGTTGCGTCATCGCGGACAACACCGGCTCGATCGCACTGGTCTTCCAGGGGCGCGACAACGTGCCCGGGGTGGAGCGCGGCACCCGACTGCTGGTGCGCGGCACGGTCACCTCGCTGCGCCGCGACGCGGTGATCCTCAACCCGCAGTACGAGATCGTGGCCGCGCCGTCGGGCGAGGAGTAGGCGCCCGCCACCTGATAATCGCCGGTTGGAGCCTCGAAATTGGGCGGTGCCGAGGTCGTACCGCGGGCCCATGCGCATGGCGGGCAGGCAGACGTGTCTATCTTGTAGAGCGATAGATACGTGGCAGTGGCGCCACTTCGATAGGTCGTGAGAGGTGGTGAGCATGGCGCGGGCCCTCGTCATTGTTGAGTCAGTCGCAAAGGCGACTCGTATTCAGGGCATGCTCGGACCCGACTACATCGTCAAGCCCTCGGTGGGCCATATTCGCGACCTGCCCCAGAGCGCGGCGGACATCCCTGCCTCGGTCAAGGGTGAGAAGTGGGCGCGCCTGGGTATCAACGTCGAGGACCACTTCAAGCCGGTCTACGTCATTTCGAGTGATCGCAAGAAGGTCGTCAGCGAGTTGAAGGCCGCCTTGAAAGAGGTGCACGAGCTCTATCTCGCCACCGACGAGGACCGCGAGGGCGAGGCGATCGCGTGGCACCTCCAGGAAGTGCTGAACCCCAAGGTTCCCGTCAAGCGCATGGTGTTCCACGAGATCACCCCGAGTGCGATCGCCAAGGCGGTCGAGCAGACCCGGGACCTGGACCTGCGCCTGGTCGACGCCCAGGAGGGGCGCCGCTTTCTCGACCGGCTCGTGGGCTACGAGGTCTCGCCGGTGCTGTGGCGCGCGGTCGACAAGGCGCGCTCGGCCGGACGCGTCCAGTCCGTGGCGATTCGCCTGGTGTGCGAGCGCGAACGTGAGCGTATGGCCTTCACCTCGGCGACCTGGTTCGACGTGGTCGCGACCCTGCGCGCCACCAGCGCCACTTTCGAGGCGACCCTGGAGACCCTCGACGGTACCCAGCTGGCCACGGGCAAACACTTCGACGCTTCGGGGCGGCTCGACGCCGCGGCGAACGTGCGCGCGCTTAGTACCGAGGCCGCCGAGGCGTTGGCCGGGGCGCTCGCGGGCGCGCAGGTTCGTATCGTCTCGGTGAACTCCACGCCGCGAACCCAGCGGCCGCAGGCTCCATTCATGACCTCATCGCTGCAGATCGAGGCGAGCCGGAAGCTGCGCTTTGACCCCGAGCGCACGATGCGCGCGGCCCAGCGCCTGTACGAGCAGGGCTGGATCACCTACATGCGCACCGACTCGACCACCCTCTCGGACGAGGCGATCTCTGCGGCACGGGTGATGGCGGCGTCGATGTTCGGCGACGACTACGTGGCGGACGCCCCGCGTCGCTACGACCGCAAAGTGAAGAACGCCCAGGAAGCTCACGAGGCGATCCGGCCCGCCGGAGAGAGCTTTCGCTCACTCGACGAGGCCCAGTCCCAGCTGGGCGGTGACGAATTGGCCGTCTACGACCTGATCTGGAAGCGCACCATTGCCTCCCAGATGGTCGACGCCCGCCTGACCCAGGACAAGGTGCGTCTCGCGACCTCGCTCGGGGGCATCCCCGGCTACGGCGGCGAGGTCGACGTTGTGCTTAGCGCGACGGGGCTGCGTATCGAGTTCCCCGGCTTTCGAAGGGCCTACGTCGAGGGAACCGACGATCCCGAGGCCGAGCTCGCCGACCAGGAGCGCATCTTGCCCCCGCTGGTCGAAGGCAACCTGGTGCCGGTCGAGAGCGCACTCGCCAAGGGCCACGACACCCAACCCCCGGACCGCTACTCCGAGGCCACGCTGATCAAGAAACTCGAGGACCTGGGCATCGGGCGTCCGTCGACCTACGCGTCGGTCATGAAGACGATCGACCGACGCGGCTACGTATGGAAGAAGGGCAAGTCGTTGGTGCCGGCGTTTCGGGCCTTCGCGGTGGTGAATCTGCTGTGCACGTACTTTGCCGACCTCGTCGACTATCAGTTCACAGCGGCGATGGAGGACCAACTCGACCAGATCGCCCAGGGCCGCCAGGACCTGGAGCCGTGGTTGCGCAAGTTCTACTTCGGCGACCCCGACGCACACACCGAGCTGGCTCGCTTGGGCCTGGAGAAGATGACCCACGAGCCTCACGAGTTCGACTTCGCGGCCATCAACTCGCTGGTGCTGGGTACTGCGCCCGACGGCCAGAGCGTGTCGGTGCGCTCGGGGCGCTACGGCCCCTACCTGGTGCACGGCGAAGACCGGGTCTCGATCCCCGAGGCGACTGAGCCTGATTCGCTGACCGTGTCGCGTGCGCTCGAGCTGCTCGCGGCGCCGAGCAACGACCGCGAACTCGGTCGCGACGACGCCACGGATCAGACCATCCTCTTGAAGGCTGGGCGCTACGGCCCCTACGTGCAACTGGGTGAGATGAACGATCCCAAGGACAAGCCGCGCACGGCGTCGCTGTTCTCGTCGATGTCGCCCGAGACCATCACACTCGAACAGGCACGCCTGTTGCTCTCGCTGCCGCGCGAAGTGGGCCGCCATCCCGACGACGGCGAACCGATACTGGCCCAGAATGGCCGTTACGGCCCCTATCTCACCTGGGGCAAGGAGACCCGCTCGCTCGAGAGCGAGGAGCAGATCTTCACGATCGACCTGCCCAACGCCCTCGCGCTGCTGGCCCAGCCCAAACAGCGCGGTCGTCGCGCCGCTGCGGGACCGCTGCGCGAGTTGGGCGAGGACCCGGTCACCCACCGACCCGTCGTGGTCAAGACCGGGCGCTTCGGTCTCTACGTGACCGACGGCGAGTCGAATGCCACGTTGCGCCTGGGCGACACGCCCGAGACCATCTCGTTGGATCGAGCGTGCGAACTGCTCGCTGAGCGTCGTAACGCCGAGCCATCGACGCGGGTGCGCAAGGCGCCGTCCAAGTCCGTGAAGAAGACGACCGCGAAGAAGACGACCGCGAAGAAGAGCACGGCGAAGAAGACCACGGCGAAGAAGACCACGGCGACCAGGGCCACCGGAGCCGCCAAGCGGGCGGCACTGGCCAAGGGGTCCGAGGCGAACGCCGCACTCGCGGCCCAGGCGCGGCGCCCGGACGGCGAGTAGTGCGCGGGCTCCTGATCGCTTTCGAAGGCGTGGACGGATGCGGCAAGAGTACCCAGGCTCGTCGCGCCGCACTCGCGCGAGGAGCGCACTTCACCTTCGAACCGGGCGACACGCCCCTGGGCGTCGAACTTCGGCGCTGGCTGCTTGACGCGGCGACGCCGATGGAGCCCACGACCGAGGCCCTGCTCATGCTGGCCGATCGTTCGCACCACGTGCGCCACGTGATCGAACCACGGTTGGCCCAAGGGACCAGCGTGTTCACCGACCGGTTCGCCCCCTCGACGCTCGCCTACCAGGGTTACGGACGTGGCGTGGACCTGCACGCCCTGCACGCCGCCACCGACCTCGCGATCGGTGACTGCCGGCCCGCACTGACCGTGCTCATCGACGTCCCGCTCGAGGTCGCCAACGAGCGCCGCGCGCGCGATCACCATGATCGCTTCGAGTCTGCGGACCTCGCCTTTCACGAACGGGTGCGCGAGGGCTACCTCGACATGGCCCGTCGTGATCGCGCGCACTGGTTCGTGGTGGACGGATCGGGCGACGAGGATGAGGTGGCCGCGCGCATTGAACGCAGACTCGACGAGCTCGCTTGGCCCCATGCCTGACGTATTCACCGCGCTGGCCGGCCAGGGGAGCCTGGTTGACGCCCTCGGCCAGTTCGCCCGGCATCCGGTGCACGCGTACCTGTTCACCGGAGTGCGACGGGCTCAGGCGCACGACGCGGTGCTCGCGATGGCCGCGGCGCTGCAGTGCGACCAGTTCGGTTGCGGGGAGTGCGAGACGTGCCGGCGGGTGTCGGCCGGCAACGATCCCGACGTATACGTAGCTGAGCGCTCGGGCGTGTCGTGGCGCATCGACGAACTGCGCGAGGCCGAGCGAGTGAGTCGGCGTCGCCCGCTCGCGGGCGCGTATCAGATCGTGGTGATCGAGGACGTGGAGCTCACGATGACGGGTTCGTCGCCGTCGGGATCAGCGTTGCTCAAGTCGCTCGAGGAGCCGCCGGCGCGTACGGTATTCCTGCTCAGCGCCGAAGAGCTGCCCGACGCCCTCGACACCGTCGTCTCTCGCTGTGTCACGATCCGCCTGAAGCCGCTCGGCGAGCAGGACATCATCGAGGTGCTCACGCGCGAGGGAGCCGATCACGCCGGCGCCGAGGTAGCGGCGCGCGCTTCCCAGGGGGACCTGCGCCGCGCGCGCGTGCTGGTGCGTGATCACGCGCTGGCCGCTCGTCTCGACCAGTGGCGCTCGGTGCCCGACGATCTCGCCGGGACGCCATCGTCGGCGTCCCAGGTGGTCGCCGCGATCCAGCGCTCGCTCGACGAGGCAATGGCGCCCCTGGTCTTGATGCAGGAGGAGGAGCTGAGTCGGCGCGCGAACGAGGCGCGCGAACTGGGTCAGCGATCGGTCGCCAACCGCCGGGAGGTGGAAGCCCAGTTCAAGCGCGAGCTGCGACGCTTCCGACTCGACGAGCTGCGCTTCGGGCTGTCCGCCCTGACGGGCGTCTATCGCGACCGGATGGTCGACGCGCTGGGCGAGGCCCGCGAGGGGTCGGCGCGTGACGAGCAGCGAATCCGTGTCGCGCTGGGTGCGATCGACGCGCTGGGCGAGGCCACGCGTCGCTTGTCGTCCAACGTCGACGAGACCCTCTTGCTGCACGATCTCATGTTTTCGCTGATGGTCCTGTAGCGCGCCGATTGGAGATCAGCGTTGCATCGGGTAGTCTGTCTCCTTGCGCCTGGGTAGCTCAGTCGGTAGAGCAACGCATTCGTAATGCGTAGGTCAGGAGTTCGAATCTCCTCCCAGGCTCCACAGGCTTGTGATCACACCTGATGCTGAACAGTTCCGCATCAGGTGATGGTTGACAGAACAACACCTAATCCTTTACGGGCTCCACTCGGCCGTAGCGCTAGGCGTAGGTCTGGCCGTTCATCTTGGTGACCTCCGAGCGGCCCAGTTCGCGCCCGTGCTTGTCCAGGCCCACCACGACGAAGTAGGGACCAGACGCGTTCACCGAGATGGACGTCTCGAAGCCGGTCCACTCTTGGGAGCCGACCGTGTGCAGGGCGTGCGGCGTCGCGCCGGCGAGTACCTTCCACACCGCGACCTCGGTGGCCCCGTTCCAGCTCACGTAGATGTAGGAGCCGCCCGAGGAGTTGCGTCGCACGACGACGGCGGGTGACTCGGTCGGCGAGCCCACCCACTCGTGGCTGAAGGCGCGGTACGAGCACACCCGCGGGGGGAACTGTCCGTCGAAGACGATGGACCCGTCGGGGGCGAACTGGGTGAAGTAGCCCTGGTTGCCCCAACCCACCAGCACGTTGCCGTCCGCCAAGAGCTCCATGGAGCCCTGGGTGGCGGCGATGAAGCCCGCCGGGTGCACGAAGGCCTGACGAAGACTCACGTGCATCGCGGTCGTGTCGACCGAAAGGACGAGGCCGCGTGAGCGCTTCTCCTCGGCGGGAAACGCCCCGTCGTCGAAGAGGGTGAGCGTCGCCGGGTCGGGCATGCGCGCGTCGTGCTGCCAGTAGAAGTTGGTGCCCGGATCCATCGTGAAGTCCGAGCGCTTCCCGTTCATCCGCCAGATCACCGCGCCGCTGGAGCGGTCGATCTTGTAGCAGGCCCAGGTGTTGCGCGCGCTGACGAGCAGGTTGCCGTCGGCCAGTTCCTTGATCGAGTTGATGTGGAAGTAGTCGTAGGCAGTCTTCTTGCCGGGCACGGCGGTGTAACTCTCGTCAACCCCCACGTGCTCGAGGCTGTTCCAGTCGAAGAGCACCTTGCCCGTGGCGAGGTCGATCTCTTGGATGTGGCCGGCCCATACGCGCGCCTGGCGCGCACCACCTACCCTGGAGAGGTCGGCCGTCGTGTCCTGGTAGGCGGTGATCAGCGCGGTGCCCGCCGAGGTGAGGGTGAGTTCGTGGCAGTCGGTCATGAGGCCGTGGCCGGCGTGCACGGTGTTCACGGTGGCGTAGCGCTCGTCGGCGAGATGGCCCACGCCCACCCCGTGCCCGACCGTGATCTGGCCCTGCCACCACGTCAGGCGCGGCGTCGAACCTTCGAGCTGCATGTTGAAGTCGAAGGGGTTCTGGGTGGGGACCGGCTTGAAGTACACCATGCGCCCCAACTGATCCAGGATCATGAGGCCCGGCTGGCTGGGCGGCTTGCGGATCTGGGAGGGGACGAGGACGACACCGAGCTGGTGCAGCGTCTCGATGACCGAGCGCGGCGACACGAAGATGAAGCGCGGTGCGGCGCTCGCAGTCGCGGCGTTGCCTTGGAGCGAGGTGAAGCGCACGGTGGGGGGACGAAGATCGGGTCGGGTGATGAAGTGCTGCTCCTCGGCCAGTTCGTTCACGTCCAGCGAACTCGACGTGGGGTGATTCAACGAGTGCCCGAGGACTCCGCCCAGGCCCACCAGGGCGAGCCCCCCCACCGTGCCGCCGAGCACGGCGCGTCGAGAGAGCGCTGGCGAACCGGGCTCCAGCGGGGTGGGCGGCATCTGGGACTCAGGGCCCGGGTCGTCAGTCATAGGTCTTCTCTCTCGTACGTGCGTTCGCGCCCAGCCCGGCGAAGCCTCACCCCGCGTTGTGGTGAGCAACGTGGCGGGGGCCACGTTGACCCCGGATGTGCTCGCCGGGTCCGGACGGCACGGCGATCATCACAGCGCATCCAGATAAGGAATGAATGTGGAGTTCGCTAAGAATCAGATCAAGGCACCGAGCGCCCGGCGTGTCCGGGTGCCTCGCCGCTGAGCACCCGGCGCACCTCGCGCGCGAAGTCGTCGGAGCGTTCCTCCCAGTTGCGGTACGCGTCGAAACTGGGCGCCGCGGGCGAGAGCAGCACGACACCCGTGCCGTCGACGAAGGACCACGCGAGATCGACCGCTTCGCTCATCGAGTTGACGGCGCGTTCGTTGATCGAGGGGGCGATCTGCCGAGCCGCCTCGGCGATGCGCCGTCCGGCCTCGCCCATGGTCACCACCAGCGTGCTCGAATGGCGCGATGCGAGGGCCCGCGCGAGCGGTCCGTAGTCAACCCCGCGATCGAACCCCCCGGCGATCAACGCGACGGGCTCGTCGCGAAAGACGTCCAGCGCCGCAACGGTGGGTAGCGGCGCCGTGGCCAGTCCGTCGTCGACGAAGCGGACGCGTCCTTGATCACCGCGCCGCTCGGCGATCAGCGTAAGCCGGCCGCGCAGCGGTATGAAGTCCGCGGCGCGATGGCTGATGATCGAGCGCAGTTCGCGGTGGGTGCGTCCGGTCAGCGTCGCCACGCTCGCGAGTGCGAGGGCTACGTTGCTCGCGCTGTGCGCGCCGAGCAGACCCAGCGAGGCCGCCAGATCGTGCGTGTCGGTGCTCACGAAGCGCACCTCGCCGCCCAGTTGGTCGACCACCTCGTGCATCACCGCCGTGTCGGGGACGAGAGTGCGGTGGGGGCCCTGGGCGCGCGTGAGCGCGAGCTTGTCCGCGTGGTACTGCTCGAGCGAGCCGTGCCAGTCGAGGTGGTCGGCACCCAGCGAGGTGACCACCACGAGTGCGGGCGCGATGTCGATGTCCACGCATTGGTAGCTCGAGACCTCGAGCACCAGCCAGCGGTGCGCCGTCTCGATCGCGGGATCGTAGGGGGGCTGGCCAATGTTGCCCAGCGCCAGGGCGGACTCGTTGAGGCACTCGAGGAAGAAGGTGATCAGCGAGGTGGTGGTGGACTTGCCCTTGGTGCCGGTGACCGCGAGTACGCGCGAGCGGTCGCTCTCGTGCAGCCAGAGATTGAGCGCGGAGGTGACCGTGACGCCGTGCGTCTCGAGATCGATCACGTCGGGCCGGCGTCGGGCGATGCCCGGACTCTTCAGCACCACGTCGCACGTGAGCAGGGCCTCGTGGCCGCCCGCGTCATTGACGAGCACGCCAGGCCCCAGGTCGGCGTCGTCGACGATGACGAGTTCGGCCAGCCCGCCGATGCGCGCCGCGCTGGCGCGGCCCTCTATGCCGTAGCCGAAGATGCCGACCCGTTTGCCGGTGAGTTCAGCGAAGCCAGTGGGCCGGAACACGGCGCGGTCCTTGGGGTCGCAGCAATTCGTCAAAGGTGCGTTCGGGCGAGGTGCGAGCGGCGATCTCGGCCAGTTGTGGCGCGTCGCGCCACTCGGCGAGGGCGCTCACGGCACGTAGGGCTACGGCGCTCTCGTCGGGATCACCCACGCACTCGAACGGTTTGTGCTGCTCGCCGAGCCCGACCAGGGTGCGTAGTTGGGCCTCGCGCGCCCGCTCGGCCAGCGGTTCACCGCCGAAGATCTCACGCAGCCGCTCGCGCGCGAGGAACGGGGCGAGGACCAAGTCGATGAAGAGGCACTTGTCGCACTCGCCGCACCAACTTGCTGCGCGTTGGGCGTTGTCCTGGGCGAAGGCCCGATTGCAGCTGCGAAAGACGCGGTGGTAGTCGCCCTCACTCGCGAAGGCCTCCGCCACCCACAACTCGCTGCGGTCGCGTAGGAAGCTCGCGACCACGAGGCCGTCACCCACGAGTTCGCCTAGGGCGTCGCCGATCAGCACCTCGGCATCGAGGGACTTGCTCCACTGGTGGTTCACGGGGCGGTCTCGCCAGTAGAGGTTGGGCACCGACGCCGAGTGCTCGTTGCTCATCACCACCCCGCCTCGACCCGAGGCCACCGCCGCGAGCGCGGCGAGCAGGGTCACCATGGCCGTCACCGGTACGTGCCCGTTGTAGAAGGTGGGGTCACCGTGCAGCACCTGCTCGTCGAGAGTCCGGCTCGCGCGCACCACGGGCAGCCCGGTCACCGTCGCGGTGGCTTCGAGCGAGTGGAAGCGTCCGGCGCTGGGACTTACGATGAACAGCGACTGCTCCAACCGTTCGTTGAGCCGGGTGACGGTCACGACCGAGTCGATGCCGCCGCCGAAGGGCGTGAGCACGCGATTGGGATCGAGCGCGGGCGAGTACCGCTCGACCTCAACGCCGCCGGCGATCACCACGTCGTCGAGATCCAGATCGTTGCGATAGGCGAATTCGCCCAGGCCGTCGCGCAGCGCGGCGTGCAGTAGCGTCCGGCCCTTGGGCCCGAGGCGCGTCGAGCCGAGCTCAACCCGCCGCGCCGCGCCGGCCTTGTAGTACGACAGTCCCGCGATCACGTACCACAGCTCGGCGACGGCGCGGGCGGCGGGGCCGAGATCACCGACCCCTTCGAAGGAGACACGTTCGCTGAACTGGCGTCCGTCGAGCTCGTAGTGACCGGTCAGGATGGTGCCCTGGACGTCCAGGCCCGCGTAGCGAAAGAGTTCGGCGCGCGTCCTCATGTGCGGATGTGACTCATGTCGGCTCTCATGTTAGGACGCTCGCTTCGCCACCAGCGCGAAACGACCGCACGGTCGAGCCGCACGGTCGCTGAAGAAGACGCCGCCGCCGTCGGTGCTCTGGTGCGTCTCGCTGATTCGTTCCTCGCCCAGGCCCGCGGCGCCGAGCTGGGCCACGACGACCCGCCCGAGATCGAGCCGGGACCGGTCGCCGCGGTCGGCCAGCACCGCGCCGTCGACGTCGCGAAAGAGGTCGGCGACCTCGGGCCCCACTTGGTACTGGCGCACCGAGATGCTGGGTCCGATGAAGGCGTGCAGCGTGTCGACGCGCTCGAAGTGCTCTAGGGCGTTGGTCAGTACGCCCGCGCGCAGGCCCCGCCACCCGGCGTGCGCGACGCCGAAGCGCGACGAACGCGCGTCAACCAACAGGACCGGCACGCAGTCGGCCACCAAGACGCCGAGAGCGAGATCGAACGACGAACTTACGAGGGCGTCGGCCTCGGCGTGCTCGACGGGTCCGGTCACCTCGAGGACTCCGGCGCCGTGGACCTGTCGCACGAAGACCAGGCGCCCGGGGCCCACACCCAGTGCGCGCGCCACCCGCCGACGGTTGGTCGCGACGTGCTCGTCGCGGTCGCCGACGTGATTGCCCAGATTCAGCGAGTCGTACGGGGCCTCGCTGACCCCGCCGGCGCGACTGGTGACGAACGCGTCCACACCCAACTCCCGTGCCGACTCGATCGGGTAGACCCGCAGCGGGCCGCGCTGGCTTGGCTCGAGGACTAACTCTCTTGGCACTTCGAGCACAGTCCGTTCAATTCCAGCACGTGGTGCACGTCGCGGTAGCCGAAGCGCTCGGCAATCTCGCGGGACCATCGTTCGAGTTCGGGCGTGTCGACCTCGACGATCTCGCCACAGCGTCGACAGGCCAGGTGATGGTGGTGCGCATCGACGACGCAGCGGCGAAAGAGGCTCTCGCCCCGTTCAGTCATGACCACGTCCACCTCCCCGCTGTCGGTCAACTTCTTCAACTGGGTATAGACGGTCGCCAGCGCGATGCGTCCGCCATTGCGCAGGATCAGAGCGTGCAGTTCCTGGGCGCTCACGAAGCCCTGGACGCGCGCGAGGGCGCTGATGACCTCGCGGCGCTGCTGGGTGTTTCGCGGGCTGCTCACGGAGAGATCGTACCCCTCTCGAGTTTGCTTTCTGGAATCATTCCAAATATACTACCTGGAATGATTCTGAAAAAGCGCCTCCCGACGATTGTTGCGGTGCTGGTGGTCCTCGCAGTCGTGGTGACGATGGCCTCGCTGCGGGTGAACTCGCCCATGGCGACAAAACCGCTGATCGTGTCGGGCGTGTCCCAGTGGGGCGCCCTGGCGCGCCAGAGCGTCGGTCACGACGCCACGGTGGTGTCTCTGCTGAGCGATCCGAGCGCCGATCCTCATTCGCATGAGGCGACGACCTCTGACGCGGCCTACGTGAGCCAGGCGCTCGTGGTGGTCGAAAACGGGGCGGGCTACGACTCGTGGCTCACGAAACTGGTCCAGGCGCGCTCGAGCGCGCCGACCACGATCAACGTCGCCGGGCTCATGCACGTCACGACCGGGCAGAATCCACACATCTTCTACAACCTGTACGCGGCCGAGACGTTCGTGCGGGCGCTGCGCTCGGCCATGCGCGGCCACGGCTCGTACCCCGACCTCGAGCGGCGTAGCGCGCAACTGTTGGGCCAACTCTCGGCCAGCGCGGCCCAGGTGCGCTCGATCCGCCAGTCGTGCGCTGGCGTGCGCGTGGCCGCGACCGAGGACGTCACCGGCTACTTGCTCGCCGAAATGGGGCTTCACGTTGTCACACCCGAGGCGTTGCGCCTGGCGATCGGCAACTCGATCGACCCGTCGGTGGGCGACCTGGCGCTCGCCATGCAGCAGTTGACTCGGCACCCGGCCTTCCTCGTCGACAACGTGCAGACCGCGACGCCGCTCACCAACCAGATGGTCGCCCAGGCCCGGCGCTACCACGTGCCAGTCATCGAAGTGACCGAGACCATGGTGGGTACGAACTACGTGACTTGGATCGACGGCGTGATCGCGAAGATGCGCGCCGCCCTGCAACGAGAGGGATGTGTGCAATGACGACACTGGCGATGAAGTCCGGGGCGGTCGTGCTCGGCGGGCGCACCATCTGGCGCGACGCGAGCTTTCGCATCGAGCCGGCCACCGTGACCGCAGTGCTCGGACCCAACGGCGCGGGCAAGTCCACGCTCTTGCGGGTGATCCTGGGGCTCGTGCCCCTGAGCGAGGGGGTCCTCGAGGTGCTGGGACGTGAGCCCGAGCGCGGGAATCGACGGGTGGGCTACATGGCGCAGTCGCGCTACGTGGACAACCTCTCGTCGATCACGGGCCGCGACTACGTGGGGCTGGGTTACGACGGTCCGCGCTTCGGCTGGCGCCGAGATCCGAAGAAGGCCGATGTCGTGCACCAGGCGTTGATGCTGACCGGGACGGCGTCGTTCGCCGACCAGCCACTGCGCACGCTCTCGGGCGGGCAGCGCCAACGCATCGCCCTCGCGCACGCGACGGTGTTCCGCCCGGAGCTGCTGCTGTTGGACGAGCCTCTCGCGGGCCTGGACCTCGCGGCCCAGGCCGAGATCGTGGACCTCATCAACCTCATCCGCGACTCGACGCGCGCCGCCGTCGTCGTGGTGGCCCACGACCTCAATCCGCTCGCTCCCATCGTTGATGAGGTCCTGTGGGTGGCGCGACGCCAGATCCGCAGCGGCCCGGTCTCCGAGGTGGTCAACGAGCGCGTGCTGAGCGAACTCTACGGCCACCCCATCGAGATCATTGTGACCCCGCACGGGCGCCGCGTGATCGTCGGGCTCGAGGAGGAGTTCGCTCACCCGCACCCGCACGGCCACGACCACACCGACGAACTGGGTCACGAGCACTTCGCCGAGTTCTACGAGGAGGAGGCCCAGTGAGCCTGCTGCAACTACTCTCCACGACGTTCGTCCAGAACGCCTTCTACGCCGTGACGGCCGTGTCCATCGCGGCCGGCGCCGTGGGCTATTTCGTCGTGCTGCGCCGCCAGGCGTTCGCCGCGCACGCCATCGGTCACGTCGGTTTCGCCGGCGCGGCCGGCGCGGTGCTGCTCGGATTGTCGCCGATAGTGGGCCTACTGGTCTTCTGCCTCGGCGCCGGCGTGCTGATCGGGGTCGGTGGGGCCGCCCTGGATGATCGCGACGCGGTGGTGGGCGTCACGCTCACGGCCGCCTTGGGGCTGGGTGTGCTCTTCATCTCGCTCTACAGCGGTTACGCGAACGCCACCTACACCATCCTCTTCGGCCAGATCCTCGGCGTGTCGAATGATGACGTTCTCCTGGTGGCGCTGCTGTCGTTGGCGGTGGTGGTCGCGGTCTCGCTGACCTATCGGCCGATGTTGTTCGTGTCAGTCGACGCCCAGTCCGCCGAGTCGCGCGGGGTGTCGGTGCGCGCCATGTCGCTGGTGTTCATGGCGCTACTCGCGTTGACGACCGTCGTTGCGATCCAGGTGGTCGGTGTCTTGCTGGTCTTCTCACTCCTCGTGGCGCCGGCGGCCGCCGCCGAGGTGCTGACCAATCGACCGTGGCCGGCCATGGCGCTGTCGATGGGACTCGCCTTGTCGAGCGCGTGGCTGGGCCTCCTGCTCGGGGTGTGGCTCGGCGGACCGGTCAGCTTCTGGATCACGGCGCTGGCCTCGTCGGCCTACCTCTACGCCCGGGTGCGCGCAGCGATCGCGGCGCGTTCGCAGGCGGCGGCGCATGCGTAACCTAACCACGTGACCACCGCGCAGTCCCTGCTTGACGTATGCCACTTCCCGGCTGCGGGAGCCGTGGTGGACCTCGCGGTGTCGGGCGGGCCCGACTCGCTGGGCCTACTGCTGCTGGCGCGCGAGGTGGGGCTCGTGGTGCGTGTGCACCACGTCGACCACCACGCCCGGCCCACCAGTACCAACGACGCCCGCTACGTGATCCAGCTGTGCGAGGCGCTCGAGGTGCCGGTGGTGGTTCACGACGTACTGGTCGCCCCGGGCGCGAACTTCGAGTCGCGCGCTCGCGCGGCACGCCGAGCGGCGATGCCCGGGGGGGCGCTGACCGGCCACACGATGGACGACCTCGCCGAGACGGTGCTGTTGAACATGATGCGTGGCGCGGGTGTCGACGGTCTCTCGCCCATGGTGAACGATCCGACCAAGCCGCTGCGCGACGTGCGCCGCGAAGCGCTGCACGAGTACGTGGCGGCCTCGGGATGGCACGCCGTGCACGACGAGACCAACGACCTACCCAGTTTTCGGCGCAATCGCGTGCGCCATGAGTTGATGCCGGTGCTGTGCGACGTGGCGGGCCGCGACGTCGTCCCGATCCTGGCCCGTCAAGCGGCGTTGATCTTCGACGAGCGTGCCTGGCTCGACGAGTTGGGTCGCGAGGATCGCGCCGTGACGGTCGCGGACGCGGATTGTCGCGTACTGCGTGCGTGGAACACGGCGCGGCTGCGTCGGTGGCTGCGTTGGCAGCTTCGTCGAAACGACGATGACGGCGATCACCCACCGAGTGCCGCTGAGGTGGCGCGCGCCCTCGCGGTGGTGCGCGGCGAGATCGTGGCTACCGAGCTCGAGGGCGGGCGGCGCCTAGCCCGACGAGGTCAACACCTGACGCTTGAGGAGGGCTCTCCACTACGCTGACCAAGCATGGGAAGCCACCGCGCAGACGAGTTCACCGCCACCTGGGCCGCCCACGACCTCGGTGAGGTCGTGGTGTCGGCGAAGGAGGTGAACGATCGGGTGCTCGAACTGGGTCGCCAGATCACCATCGACTACGCGCAGAACCCGCCGCTGCTCGTGTGTGTGTTGAAGGGCGCGATCAACTTTATGTCTGACCTCATGCGCGCCATCGAGTTGCCCGTGGAGGTGGACTTCATGGCCGTGTCCTCCTACGGCGCGGCCACCAAGACCAGCGGCGTGGTGCGGATCGTCAAGGACCTGGATGTGGACCTGGCCGGGCGTGACGTCTTGATCGTGGAGGATGTGGTCGATTCGGGCCTCACCCTCAACTACCTGCGCCAGTACCTGGGCGCACGCAGCCCACGCAGCCTCGAGGTCTGCGCCCTGTTGTTGAAGGAGGGCGAGCAGCGCGTGGCCCAGGATCTCAAGTACGTCGGCTTCTCGATCCCGTCGCACTTCGTGGTCGGCTACGGCCTAGACGTCAACGAGCGATACCGCAACCTCGACGCGATCTACACCTTCACCGGTGAGGTCTGACGGTGGTTGATCGCGATCGCGTGGCCCGGCTGGTGCGTGAGTTGCTCGAGGCCATCGGCGAGAACCCGGACCGTGAGGGACTGCGCGGCACACCGCGGCGGGTGGCCGACATGTACCAAGAGCTCTTCGAGGGACTCGAGGCTGATCCGGGCGAACATCTTCGAGTGACCTTCGAAGCCGGCCACGACGAGATGGTCATGGTGCGCGACATCCCCTTCACCTCGCTGTGCGAGCACCACCTGGTCCCCTTCACGGGGCTCGCACACGTGGCGTACCTGCCCGGCGCCGACGGACGGATTACCGGACTATCCAAGATGGCCCGACTGGTTGAGGGTTTTGCGCGACGACTGCAGGTCCAAGAGCGCATGACCACCCAGATCGTCGAGGCCATGGAGCGGGAATTGCAGCCGCGCGGCTCGATCGTTGTTATCGAGGCCGAACATTTCTGCATGTCCATGCGCGGCGTGAAGAAGGAGGGCTCCACTACGGTGACCTCAGCGGTGCGCGGGGTCTTTCGCGATGATGCGTCCTACCGAGCCGAAGCGCTGCAGTACATCCATCAACGAAGGTCCACGTGGCGATAAGCCCTGCGGTGATGGGCATCGTCAACGTGACGCCCGACTCCTTCTTCGCCGATTCGCGCACGGCCTCGACCGAGTCCGCCGTCGCGCGCGGGCGAGAACTATTCGAACTCGGCTGCGACATCGTGGACGTGGGAGGCGAGTCGACGCGACCCGGCGCGTCGCCCGTCGCCCTCGATGAGGAGCTCGCTCGTGTGGTGCCCGTGGTGCGTGCGCTCGCCGCGTGGGGGCCCGTTTCGATCGACACGCAAAAGGCCCAGGTCGCGCGCGCGGCGGTGGCCGCCGGAGCCCAGGTGATCAACGACGTGTCCTGTTCGCTCGTGGAGCTGGCCGGTGAGCTGGGGGTGGGCTACGTGGCGATGCATCGCCTGCACCCCACGATCACGCCGGGCGAGACACCGCACTACGACGATGTGGTGGCCGAAGTCCTGGCGTTCTTGCGCGCCGCGGCCGCGCGGGCGCGCGCCGCGGACGTGGCGCAGTTGTGGCTGGATCCGGGCATCGGGTTCAACAAGACCCGGGCCCACAATCTCTCGCTGCTCGCGCACCTCGACCGGTTCGTCGCGCTGGGGCGCGAGAGCGGCGCGGGGGTTCTCGTCGGCACGAGCCGAAAGCGGTTTCTCGGCGAGCTCGGTCGTGACATGCTGGGTGTGGAGCAGCGGTTGGAAGGTTCGATCGCGAGTGAGGCGTGGGCTATGGCGAGCGGAGTGAGCATGGTGCGAGTGCACGACGCACGCGCCGCGGTGCAGCTGCGCGAGTTGTTCACGCGACCCGTCGTTCAGGTCGCCGCGTGAGGGGCAAGTGGGCGGCCGGTATCGAGCCGCGAGGCTTTACCTGGGTCTACCGGGGGATCCTCGCCGTCTCGGAGCGCCCCGGCGGCTCGACCACGGTGCACCGACGCGTGCGCCGCGATGAGGAGTTGCTCTGGCTGAAGCACAAGGGCTTCGCGCGGGTGATCTCGATCCTGCCCGAGATGCAGAATCTGAACGCCTACATCGAGCACGGTCTCAGCGCCAGTCACTACGCCCTGCGCGGCGGGGTCCAGCAGCACGAGGTGCTCGAGGCCTGCTACTTCGACCTCGCCGAGTCCATGGATCACAAGATCATGGTCCTGCTGCACGGCGACGACATCTCGGACCGGTTGCTCGGGGTCATCGCGGGCTACCTCGTCTGGTCCCAGCGCGCGCCCAGCGTACCGGGCGCGATCGCGCTGGTTGAGCGACTCTTCAAGCGTTCGATCGGCCCCGATGGCCGATCGGTGCTCATGGATCTGCCCGAGGTGCGCCCGTGAGCGACGTGATCGAGTTGCGAGGTCTGCGCTGCAGCGCGGTCGTGGGCGTGCTGGCCGAGGAGCGCGAGCGCCCCCAGCCGCTCGAGTTCGACATTGACGTCGAGCGTCCCTTCGAGGAGGCGGCCATCAACGATGACATCGCCGAGACCACTGACTACGCGGCGATCCTGGCGCTGGCCACCTCGGTGGCCAGCGAGGGACAGTTCCTCCTGCTCGAGACGCTGGTGTATCGTGTCGCCCACGAGATTCTGGCGTTCGACGAACTGATCGGCTCGGTGAGCGTGGTCGCGCGCAAGCTGCGACCGCCGGTGCCCGAAGACGTCGCGACCGTTGGGGTGCGATGCAGCGTGAGGAGGCCGTAATGGACCGCGCGTACCTGTCACTGGGATCGAACATGGGCGACCGGGGCGAGCACCTGGCGATGGGTGTCGAGGCCGTCGCCGGCTCGGATCCCTACCGCGTCTCGATGGTTTACGAGTCCGAGCCCGTGGGCGGCGTCGACCAGGACGACTTTTGGAACCTGGTGCTCGAACTGACCACCGACGCCAGTCCGCGTAACCTCCTCGAACGCTGTCGCAAGGCTGAACGCCTGGCCAGTCGCGAGCGCCACACGCGCTGGGGCCCGCGCACGCTCGACGTCGACGTGCTCCTGGTGGGCGAGCGAACCAGTGGAGATCCCGAGATCCTGGTGCCGCACCCACGCATGTACGAGCGGGCCTTCGTGCTCGTGCCGCTGCACGAACTGGCGCCGGAATTGGTGAGCGCCGAGCAGTTGGAGGCCGCGTCCGGCGCCGTGGTGGCGTTGGGTACACTCGAATCGTTGCGCTAACACCGAACGGCACCCTCGGGGCCGGAACGGAGCAGAGATGAACATAGCCATTGTCGGGGCCGGCCGTGCGGGGATGTCGTTCTCCCTCGCGCTCAGCGCCGTGCGACACCGCGTGCAGTTGGTCCATCACGACGAGATCGACGAGATCAGTCCCAGCGACCTGGTCTTGTTGTGCGTGCCCGACGGGGCGATCGAGGAGACGGCCGCGCGTCTGGCACCGTGCGAGGACCGGGTGCTGGCGCACTGCGCCGGCTCGCGGACCCTGGACGTGCTGGCCGGGCACCCGCGCGTCGGTTCGCTGCACCCGTTGGCGACCCTGCCTTCGCCCGAGCGGGGCGCGCCGCGACTGCTCGGTGCGACGTACTGCGTGGCCGGCGACGCGCTCGTCGACGATGTGGTGGCCTCGCTGGGCGGACACGTGCTCGCGCTGGCCGACGACCAGCGAACCCTCTACCACGCGACAGCCTCGGTGGCGGCCAATCACCTGGTGGCGCTGCTGGGTCACGTGGCGCGTCTGGCCGAGGCGACGGGCCTGAACCTGGACAACTTCGTGCCACTCGCGCGCATGGCGCTCGAGGACGTCGCCGAGGCCGGGCCGGTCGTCGCGCTTACGGGCCCAGCGTCGCGCGGCGACCTGGCAACCATCGACGCCCACCTCGCCGCGATGGCCGAGTCGGAACGGGCGACTTACGTGGCTATGGCCAACGCAGCCCTGGCCCTGGCCGAACAGCGCCACTTGACGTTGCTGGCCTAGTCGTGGAGCACATCACCACCATTGAGGGGTGGCGCACGTACGCGAGCGCCCAGCGCGCGCTTGGTCGCCGCGTGGGACTGGTGCCCACCATGGGTGCCCTGCACGAGGGGCACACCTCCCTCTTTCACGCGGCCGCCGCGAACGCGGACGTGGTCGTCGCGACGATCTTCGTCAACCCCCGCCAGTTCAACGACCCCGACGACTTGCGGGCGTACCCGCGCACGCCCGAGCGCGATCACGCGACCGCCGAGACAAACGGCGTGGACTGTCTTATCGAGCCGTCGTTGGACGAGATGTGGCCCGATTCGCCCAATACCGCCACGACTGTCAGCGTGCGTGGACTCGGTGAAACCCTCGAGGGCGCGGATCGACCGGGCCACTTCGACGGAGTGGCCAGCGTCGTGGCCAAGTTGTTGACCATCACGGGTCCGTGCCGGGTGTACTTCGGCGAGAAGGACTTCCAGCAACTTGCGGTCATCCGCCAGATGGTGCGCGATCTCGGCTTCGACGCGCAGGTGGTGGGATGTCCGATCGTGCGCGATGAGCGCGGGCTGGCGCTCTCGAGTCGCAACGTCCTGTTGAGCGACGCCGGCCGCTCGCGCGCGCTCGCGCTAGTGCGAGCCCTGGGCGCCGCTGCGGCGTCGCCCGCGTCGGCTAGCGAAGTGCGCGCGCGCCTGCGCGCGGCCCTCGATGAGGCTGACGTCGCAGTGGCCTACGCCGAGGTCGTCGATCCCCTCACGCTGGCGCCCTCGCGCGACGGCGAGTCGGGCGAGGGCCGGGCGCTGGTGGCTGGCATCATCGAAGGGGTCCGTCTGATCGACAACGGACCCGTGACCCTGACCTCGGGAGGACCATGCTGTTAGCCATCGACGTAGGTAACACCGAGACGGTGATCGGCCTGTTCGGCACCGAGGCGCCTGACTCACCCGACGCCATGGGCTTCGCGCGCGCCACCGACGAGCGTGGTCTGGCCTACCACTGGCGTCTGTCGACGGCGGCCGAGCGCACCCCCGACGAGCACGCGATGGTCCTGACCCAGTTGCTCGATCTGGAGGGACTGGACCTGCGCGCCGACGTGAGTGCCATCGCGATCTCGTCCTCGGTGCCGCCGGTGACGACCCAACTGCGCCGCATGGCCAATCGCTGGTTCGCGGACCTGGAAATGACCGTGCTGGGGCCAGGCACCAAGTCGGGCATGGCGATCCTTTACGACAACCCGCGCGAGGTCGGCGCGGACCGGATCGCCAACTCGGTGGGCGCCTACGACCTCTACCCGGGCGCGTCCATCGTCGTCGACCTTGGCACCGCCACCACCTTCGACGTGATCAGTGCCAAGGGCGAGTACCTCGGCGGCGCAATCGCGCCGGGGGTCGCCATTTCGCTCGAAGCGCTCTACCAGCACGCGTCGGCGCTTCGCTCGGTCGAGTTGGTGCGCCCCCGCTCGGTCATTGGACGCTCGACCGTGGAGTCGATCCAGTCCGGCGTGCTTTACGGCTTCGCCGCCCAGGTCGACGGCGTGATCGAGCGAATCCGCGACGAGCTCGGCGAGGCCACCGTGCTCGCTACGGGGGGACTCGCCAGTCTGATCGCCCCGCACACGAAGTACGTGCAGCACGTCGAACCGTGGCTCACCCTGCACGGATTGCGTATCGTACATGGACGTAATCATTCGGGAGAGCCACTGTGACCACGCCCTATTCGTTTCCCCACAGCGCGTACTGCGCCGCGCTGCGTGACACCTACGACTTCTTGGGTGCCGGGGACGAGTCTGGGGTCAGCGTCAACGTCGCGGGCCGCGTCATGCTCCTGCGCACCCAGGGGCGTCTGGCGTTCGCGACGATGCGTGACTCTACCGGCGAGATCCAGCTCTTCGCCCTGTCATCGGCGACCGAGCGCTTCGAAGACTTCGCCAAGTTGCACCTGGGGGACTGGGTGGGCGTCACCGGTGAGGTCGTGCGGACCAAGCGGGGCGAGCTCTCGGTGAAGGTGTCAACCTGGACCGTGCTGGCCGAAGCGCGGCGCAACTTCGGTGACAAGTGGGCCGGCATTGCCGACTTCGACTTGCGTTATCGCCATCGCGAGGCCGACCTGTGGGCGAACGAGTCCTCGCGCACGTCCCTGGCGCGGCGAAGTGCGCTGATGCGCTCGATCCGAGAGCGTTGCTGGGCGTCGCAGTTCATGGAGGTTGAGACACCGATCTTGAACGCGGTGCCCTCGGGGGCCTACGCGCGTCCCTTCGTCACGTATCACAACGCGCTGGGCAGTGAGTTCTACCTGCGCATCGCGCCCGAACTGTGGCTCAAGCGACTCGTCGTGGGCGGCTTCGAGCGGGTGTTCGAGTTGGGCCGCATCTTTCGCAACGAGGGTGTCAGCCCCCGTCACAATCCGGAGTTCACCACCCTCGAGCTCTACGCGGCCTACTGGGACTACGACGACATGATGGCGTTCACCGAGGAGCTGATCGCCGGTGCGGCCCGAGACGTTCTGGGCACGACCGAGATCACCTACCAGGGCCGTCCCTTCAGTTTTGCCACGCCGTGGCCGCGGCGCACCATGGCCGAGTTGGCCAGCGAGGCCGTGGGCGAGGAGGTCTCGGTTCACACACCGCGTGAGCGCCTCGCCGCGCTGCTGGTCGAGCGCGACGTCGAGGCACTCGACGCCTGGGGGCCAGGACGCTGTCTCGCCGAGCTGTTCGAAGTGGCCTGTGAGGAGTCGCTGTGGGATCCGGTCTTCGTCATCGACCACCCGGTGGAGGTCTCCCCCCTGGCGCGGCGCCACCGGGGCGACCCCGAACTCACCGAGCGTTTCGAGTCCTACGCCGTGGGGCGCGAGATCTCAAACGGCTTCTCGGAGTTGAACGATCCCGACGATCAGCGTCGGCGTTTCGAGGAGCAGGCCAAGCTCGGCGCCGCGGGTGATCTCGAGGCGATGCAGATCGACGAGGATTACATCAAGGCGCTGGAGTGGGGACTGCCGCCCACCGCAGGGCTCGGCGTGGGCATCGATCGGCTCGCCATGCTGATCGCCGACGTGGCCAACATCCGTGAGGTGATCGCCTTTCCGACGCTCAAGCCGGTGCGCGACTGAGTCAGGCGGGCAGGTCCTCGAGCAGGGATCCGATCAGCGCACCGAAGCCGCGGCGCAACGGTTCGTGCGGGACGACCTCGAGCGCCTCGCGCGCCAGTTCGAGGAAGGTCTGGGCGGCGGCCACCGTCTGGGCCACGCCATCGGTGGCGACGACGAGCTTGCGAGCGCGCTCGCGGTCGGCGTCGTTCAGCACCTCGCCGAGCACCGAGCGCAACTCGTCACCCACCAGCGGATCGCGCAGCGCGAACAGCGTAGGCAGGTTGTAGATACCCTCGGCGAGGTCCTGGCCCGCGGGCTTGCCCAGTTGGTTGTCGGTCGCCGTGACGTCCAAGATGTCGTCGCGCAACTGGTAGATCATGCCGAAGCACCGGCCGAACTCGCTGAGTGCCTCGACCTGGTCATCGCCCAGACCGGCCGTGAGGGCTCCCACGCGACAACTCGAGGACATGAGTGACGCAGTCTTGCCCTCGATGGCCTCGTAGTAGTCGGCCTCGGTGCGCTCCACCGAGAAGGCTGTGCGAACCTCGGAGACCTGTCCGCGCGTCAACCACGCGAGGGTGCGCGCGAGCAGCCCGGCAATGTCAGTACCCAGGTCCGCCGCGATGCCCGCGGAGCGGGCCATGAGGTAGTCACCCGCGACGATCGCGATCAGGTTGCCGTAGCGCGCGTTGACGCTGTCCACGTTGCGACGTACTTCGGCCTCGTCCATGACGTCGTCGTGGTAGAGCGAGGCGAGGTGCATGAGTTCCAGGGCCACGCCGCCGAGCAGGTCCTCCCGGGTCGCCTCGCGCGCACCCGAGGTGGCCGAAGCGACCGCGAGCAGCGGCCGGAGTCGCTTACCACCGGCGTAGATGAGGTGGGTGGTCACTGAATCGAGGTAGGCGTCGCCCAAGATGACCGAGTCCGCGAGCAGCGTTTCGAGCCGCCCGAGATCGGCCTCCACCAGGGGTAGTTGTAGGAACTGGTGCGGGTTCACCCCCACTACCTTAGATGAGCCTTCTCGGTCCTTGGGAGGGTGAGTTCGAATGGCCGCCGGACACCGGTACACTGAAAATTGTTAGCACGCAAAGGATGACTCTTGTTCGAACGATTTACTGACCGGGCCCGGCGGGTACTAGTACTCGCCCAGGAAGAGGCGCGCGACCTGAACCACGCGTTCATCGGCACCGAGCACATACTGCTCGGCCTGATTCGCGAGGGTGAAGGGGTGGCGGCCAAGGCGCTCGACGCCCTGGGAGTCACCTTCGACGTCGTGCGCGAGAAGGTCGAGGAGGCGATCGGTACCAACGCCAATCCGTCGCCCGGGTCCCCACCCTTCACGCCGCGCGCGAAGAAGGTGCTCGAACTTTCGCTGCGCGAGGCACTCCAGTTGGGCCACTCCTACATCGGCACCGAGCACATGCTGCTCGGTCTGGTGCGCGAGGGCGACGGCGTCGCGGCCCAGGTCTTGAGCGACCTCGGCGCGGACATGGCGCGCGTGCGCACCCAGGTGATCCAGATGATGTCGGGTCAGAGCGGCAAGGAAGCCGGCTCGCCCAGCGCCGCGGGCGCCCAGAAGAGTGACGCCGACGCCGCAGGCGGTTCCGCCGTCCTCGACCAGTTCGGCCGCAACCTTACCCAGTTTGCCCGTGAGGGCAAGTTGGACCCACTCGTGGGACGCGAGAAGGAAGTCGAGCGCGTCATGCAGGTGCTCTCGCGACGTACCAAGAACAACCCGGTGCTCATCGGCGAGCCCGGCGTTGGCAAGACGGCGATCGTCGAAGGCTTGGCCCAGAAGATCGTCGCCAATCAGGTTCCGGTGACCCTGGCCGATAAGCAGCTCTACACGCTCGACCTGGGTGCGCTCGTCGCGGGCAGCCGCTACCGCGGTGACTTCGAAGAGCGACTGAAGAAGGTGCTGAAGGAGATCCGCACACGCGGCGACATCATCTTGTTCATCGATGAGATCCACACGCTGGTGGGTGCCGGCGCGGCCGAGGGCGCCATCGACGCGGCTTCGATCCTGAAGCCGATGCTGGCGCGCGGTGAGTTGCAGACCGTCGGGGCGACCACAATCGACGAGTACCGCAAGCACATAGAGAAGGACGCCGCCCTGGAGCGCCGCTTCCAGCCCGTGAAGGTGGAGCAGCCTTCGATCGCCATGACCATCGAGATCTTGAAGGGACTGCGAGAGGTCTACGAGGAGTTCCACGCGGTCAAGATCACCGACCAGGCCCTTATCGCGGCGGCGAACCTGTCGGATCGCTATATCTCCGACCGCTTTCTGCCCGACAAGGCCATCGACCTCATCGACGAGGCTGGCAGCCGCTTGCGCATTCGACGCATGGACGCGCCGCCCGCAGCGAAGAAGTTCGACGAGGATATCGCGCGCGTACGCGCCGACAAGGAAGCGGCCATGGACAGCGGCGCACTCGAGCAGGCCAAGGCACTCGACGAGCGCGAGCGTGACCTGATGGCCAAGAAGGACGCGCTCGACGCGTCGGTCAAGTCCTCGGGTGGCGCGACGTTCGACCTCGTGGACGAAGAGACGATCGCCGAGGTGCTCGCGAACTGGACCGGCATTCCGGTCTACCGCCTCACCGAGGAGGAGACCTCCAAGCTGTTGCGCATGGAAGACGAGCTTCACAAGCGCATCATCGGCCAGAATGAGGCGATCATCGCGTTGAGCCGTGCGATCCGGCGTACCCGCGCCGGCCTGAAGGACCCTAAGCGACCCGGCGGCTCGTTCATCTTCCTCGGCCCCACCGGGGTCGGCAAGACCGAGTTGGCCAAGACTCTCGCGGAGTTCCTGTTCGACGACGAGGACGCGCTGATCCAGTTGGACATGAGTGAGTACATGGAGAAGCACTCCGTCAGCCGGCTCGTGGGTTCGCCCCCGGGCTACGTCGGCTACGACGAGGGTGGTCAGTTGACCGAGGCCGTGCGGCGCAAGCCGTTCTCGGTGGTGCTGTTCGACGAGGTCGAAAAGGCCCACCCCGACGTGTTCAACACGCTGCTCCAGATTCTCGAGGACGGCCGTCTCACTGATTCGCAGGGTCGGGTCGTGGACTTCAAGAACACAATTCTCATCATGACCTCCAACCTGGGCACCGCGGATCTGCGCAAGGCCGCCATTGGCTTCGGCAAGGGGTCGGATCTGCTGACCCACGAGCGTATGAAGGAGAAGGTCCACGTGGCTCTGAAGGCCCACTTCCGACCCGAGTTCTTGAACCGCATCGACGACACGATCGTGTTCCACGAGTTGACCCGCGAAGAGGTCATCCTCATCGCGGACCTGTTCATCTCGCGCCTGCGCGAGCAGCTGAAGGTGCAGGGACTGGGACTCGAGTTGTCGGCGGGGGCGCAGAACTACCTCGCGGAGAAGGGCTACGACCCCGAACTGGGTGCTCGTCCCCTGCGTCGGGCCATTCAAACCTACGTCGAGGACGTGCTGAGCGAGAAGATCCTGTTCAAGGAGTTCCGAGCGGGTCAGACGATCGTCGTGGACATCGCGGAGGGTCCCGAGGGTGAGCACCTCACCTTCGAGGGGGTCGAAGGACTTCCGCCGTCGGTGGACTTCGAGGACATCACACCCAACAACTAGACGTCACAGACGACGCCTAGGGTCGCACGGGTGAAGAGCCATTCGATACACGTGTGTCGTGAGTGTGGCACGACCGCACCCAAGTGGACCGGTCGCTGCGCGGGATGCGGCGAGTGGAACACCCTCGACGAGGAGCGCACGAGCACGGCCCGGCCCGCCTCGAGCCTGGCGACCACGTCGCTGCGCGACGTGGGTGACGAGGCGTTCGCGCTTCGCTCGACCGGGGTGGGCGAACTCGATCGGGTGCTCGGTGGCGGCGTCGTCGCGGGATCGACGTCGCTGCTCTTTGGTGAGCCCGGTGTGGGAAAGTCAACCCTGGCCCTCATGGTGCTGCGTGCGCTCGCCGCGTCGGGCTCGACGGTGCTGCTGATCGCCGCCGAGGAGTCCGCGGCCCAGGTCGCCCAACGCGCCCGCCGACTCGGCGAGGTTCCCGAGGGACTCGACGTGGCCTCGACCACCGACGTGCGCGCCGCGGGCCAATTGATCGCCGCGCGTCGACCGACCCTGGTCGTCGTGGACTCGATCTCGGCCATGAGTGACGAATCGATTCCCAGCGTCGCCGGATCGGTGCCCCAGATCCGTCACGGTGCCGAACTCCTGTGCCAGGTCGCCAAGTCGACCGGCGCCGCGCTGATCCTGGTGGGCCACGTGACCAAGGACGGCGAACTCGCCGGGCCGCGCACGCTCGAGCACCTAGTGGACACCGTGATTCGCGTCGAGGGTGATCGCCACGGCGCCCTGCGCCTGCTGCGAGCCCTGAAGCACCGCTTCGGACCCACCGGCGAGGTTGGTCTGTTGGAGATGGTCCACGAGGGACTGCGCGAGCTGCCCGACGCGTCGCTCGCGATGCGCGGCCCGCGCCTGGAGGTGCCCGGGGTGGTCTTCAGCGTCACCAACGATGGATCGAGGTCCTTGCTGGTGGAACTCCAGGCCCTAGTGGCGCCGAGCGCCTCGTCGCCCAGACGGGTGGCCCACCAGGTCTCGTCCCAGCGGTTGTCCCTGCTCCTGGCGGTGCTCGAGGCGCGCTGCGCGGTGCCCACGAGCGACCGTGACGTGTTCGCCGCCACCGCGGGGGGTATTCCGGCCAACGAGCCAGCCATCGACGTGGCGCTGGCGCTGGCGGTGGCGTCGGCGGCGATGGACTTCTCGGTTCCGCGCACGGTGGTGGCGGTTGGCGAGGTGGGCCTGGCGGGCGAGTTGCGGGCGGTCTCGGGACTCACCCGGCGCGTGCGCGAGGCCCAGCGCCTGGGTGCGACTCTGGCCATCGTTCCCGCCGACGGGGAGTTGGAGCGGGTCGAGGGCATCACCCTGCGTCGCTGCCGGTCGCTGCGCGAGGCCATCGAGGCGGCCAACCACGGCACGATATAGCAGAAGTGCGGTAGAATAGTAAGTCCCCCTAACGCCTCGCGCGTTGTTCCTTCGAGGAGAACCCGCTGCATGACTGTTCGCAAGTACAAAAAGGGTGATCGCCTCGTCTACCCCCACCACGGCGCCTGCACGGTGGAGAAGATCGAGAAGATGACCGCCTTTGACGTGAAGCAGGACTACCTGAAACTGAAGGTCGCCTACACCGACTTAGTCCTGATGGTACCGGTGGCCAACGCCGAATCGGTGGGCCTGCGCGACGTGATCAACGACGAGGAGGTGGAAGAGGTCTTCGCCGTGCTGCGCAAGAAGGAGGCCCGCATGCCCACCAACTGGTCGCGCCGCTTCAAGAATCACTCCGAGAAGCTCCGCTCGGGCGACATCTACCAGGTTGCCGAGGTCGTGCGAAACCTCTCGATTCGAGACAAGGACAAGGGATTGTCGGCCGGCGAGAAGCGAATGCTGACGCGCGCGCGCCAGATTCTGGTGTCCGAGTTGACCTTCGCCCTGAACGTCGACACTGAAGCGGCTGAAGAAAAGCTCGCCTCGGTCCTCCCGTAGCGATGACAGTGGCCGCCGTGGTCGTGGCCGGTGGCCAGGGGTCGCGTTTTGGCGGCCTGAAACAGTTCGTCCTGCTCGGCGACGACTCGGTCGCGGCCCACAGCGTGCGCCACGCCCGATCGGTGGCCACCAACGTGATCCTCGTCGTTCCCGCTGGGTACGCCGGATCGGGTGAGGGGGCCGACGTGGTCGCCGTGGGCGGCGCGACTCGGGCCGAATCGGTGCGCGCCGGACTCGCCTACTGTGCCGACGCCGACGTCGTCGTCGTGCACGATGCGGCGCGCCCGCTCGCAACTCCGGGGCTCTTTCACTCCGTGGTTCAGGCGATCCTCGACGGCGCCGACGGCGCGGTGCCGGGGCTGGCCATCACCGACACGGTCAAGCGGATCACCACCGAGGACGGCACCATGGTCGTACGCCACACCGAGTCCCGTGACGAACTCGTCACCGTCCAGACCCCGCAGGCTTTTCGCCGCGAGGTTCTCGTGCGCGCTCACGCCGAGCGCGCCAACGCCACCGACGATGCGGCGCTCGTCGAGGCCCTAGGCGCACGCGTGGTCGTCGTGCCCGGCGAGCGGGGCAACATCAAGATCACTCATCGAGACGACCTTGGCGTGGCCGCGAGTACGCATGGAGCCGGCCAGTGAGGATTGGCCACGGTATTGACGTGCATCGATTCAGCGCCGATCCAACCCGTCAGCTCTGGCTGGGTCTGGTACTGATCGACAATGCCGCGGGTCTCGAGGGTCACTCCGATGCCGACGTAGTCACCCACGCGCTGTGCGACGCGCTGCTCGGAGGAGCGAATCTTGGTGATCTGGGCCGTCACTTTCCCGACGATGATCCAGAGATCGCCGGTGTCTCCTCGCGTCGACTCCTTGAAGCGACGCTGGACCTCGTGCGGGCGAACGGCTTTGTGGTGGTGAGCGCGGACGTCACGGTCATCGCCGAACGGCCGAAGCTCGCGGGTCACATGGAGTCGATGAGCGCCGCGCTGTCCTCGATCGTGGGCACCGTGGTCTCGCTCAAGGCGACGACGGTGGAGGGGCTCGGCGCGCTCGGACGCAGCGAAGGCATCGCGGCCACAGCGGTGGCCCTACTCGAAGAGATCGCATGACCCCTCGCCCCGCACCGCGTGGTACCCATTCGAACGACCGCCGCGGGCCGAGGACCCGCAACGCGCCGCCACCCCGTCGACCCGGTCGCGAGAAGGAAGGCCTGGGCGGCGAGCAGGTCGAGGGCCGTCACGCCGTCCTGGAACTACTCAAGGCCCGTCGTCGCTCCGTCCAGAAGATCTACGTCGCCGACGCCCAGGACTCCTCCGAGATCCTCGACGCCATCGAACTCGAGGCCCAACGCCAACGGGTGTCGATCCAACTCATCTCCATGGCCCGTCTGGACCGCGAGGCACGCACCGAAGGCCACCAGGGCGTCATTGCCTTTGCGGGCCGCCTGCCCACCGTGGGCCTCGAATCCCTCGTCGCCAACCCCCACCCCTTCTTGCTCGTGTGCGACGGCGTGACCGATCCGCGAAACCTCGGCGCCATGCTGCGCAGCGCTGACGGCGCGGGCGTGACGGGTGTGGTGCTGCCGCGTCACCGCTCGGCGCGCATCACGCCCACTGTCGCCAAGACGGCGGCGGGGGCGATCGAGTACTTGACCTTCTGCGACGTCGGGGGAATTCCGGCCGCGCTGGAGCAGCTCAACAAGGCCGGTGTCTTCACGCTTGGTCTGGCGGGCGAGTCGAAGACTTCGCTGTATGACCTTGACGTCGACCTCGGTGGGGTGCCGATCGCGCTCGTGGTGGGCGGGGAGGAGAAGGGGTTGGGCGCACTGACGCGCAAGCGTTGCGCTGCCGTGGTGTCGATCCCCCAGCTAGGCAAGGTGAGTTCGCTGAACGCGGGCGTCGCGGTGTCCGTCGCGGCCTTCGAGGTTGCGCGCCAGCGTCGTCTCCACCTTTGATCTAGTTCTCATCGCACGAGACCGATTTCTTTTAAGACAACACTGGCGCAACTCGGGCAATTCGTAACTCGACCGTGGTAGGCATCAGAAGTTGGGTGTCGAATATGGCGGTTCGAATTCCAGTCTTGATGTGGTGCTGATTTAGTTTCGTGCTCGCGGCAGATTCACTCCATACGGGTGGCGAAGTTGGTTCGCGTACGCCTGCATGCCCAGACGCACGCTCCATCGACCTGAGGAAATTGTATGAGTCTGTCCTGTTGGGGCGACAGTTGTGAGGGGTGCTTCACTTTCTACAACTCGCCGCGAAACTATTGCGTTACTACTACCGGGGATCAGGGACTTCACGTTCAAGTCTTCGGGGGAATGGGACCGCTGTGAAGTCTTCATCAATTGGAGGCGTCGGAAGCCTGCACAAGTCTGCAAAGAGATATCTTTCGCTAGCACTTGTCTTGCTCGTTGCGGTGCTGATCTCGACCATTCAACAGGGCCCGGCATTCGGGTTCGCCTCGTATCACGCCGTCAATTTCTACGAGAACGCAAGTTCCACAGACGGCACTTACGTTGGCGAACTGAATGATGTTCTGGCACCCCTGAGACTCTTTGATGCGATTAGTCCGGCTCTTGTGAAGGCGGGCTACACATTCAATGACTGGAACACAATGCGAGATGGGACCGGGGTCTCGTATTCCGATGGTGCAGCATATGATTTCTCGACCGTTTCAATCTCGTTATACGCACAGTGGACTGAGAACAGTGTCACATTCCACGAGAACGACTCGTCGCTTGACGCTGTGACCATCGCGCAATTGGGCAACACGTCAACCACGTTGACGCTCTTTTCAAGTATGAGTCCGAGTTTCTCCAACCCCGGATACGTGTTTGCCGGTTGGACCACGGGCCAGGGCGGA
>DATKTZ010000051.1:0-23456 GCA_035530815.1 Acidimicrobiales bacterium | reverse complement strand
CGCGTTCTCAGCTTGGGAAGCTGATGTTCTGCCGCTGAACTACGCCCGCACAGACCCTTCATCGTAGTGCGCGGTCATCGCGGTGGTCGTGGGAGCGGCAACGTAGTGGTCGTGGGGTCGACGCACACATGGGAGTATCGTTGCGAAGGTTATGGTGCTCTCCGATCGTTCCATCAAAGAGGCTCTCGAGCAGGGTCGAATCATCATTGACCCCTTGGGCGAGGACTGTATCCAGCCCTCGTCAGTCGACCTGCACATTGACCGGTTGTTCCGTGTCTTCCGTAACCACACCCAGCGGGTGATCGACGTTCGCGAAGCGCAGGAGGATCTCACCGAGTTGATCGACGTCGGTGATGCAAACCCGATGATCCTGCACCCGGGGGAGTTCCTTCTTGGATCGACCATTGAGCGGGTGGCTCTTCCGGATGACCTGGTGGCGCGACTCGAAGGCAAGAGCTCCCTGGGTCGCCTCGGGCTTCTCATTCATTCGACGGCAGGGTTCGTCGACGCCGGTTGGGATGGTCACCTGACGTTGGAACTTTCCAATGTCGCAAATCTGCCGATCACGTTGTACCCCGGCATGAAGATCGGCCAGATCAGTTTCTTCGAGATGACGACGCCCGCCGATCGCCCCTACGGGGCGGCCGGACTCGGGTCGAAGTACCGGGGCCAGCGTGGGCCCACCGCGAGTCGATATTCGGAGAACTTCAAGAACAAGTAAGACAGAGACCCCCCAACACGGAGAACGACAGTGTTAGCTCGAATCATCATTGGACTTGTGATCACCGCTGCGTGCTTCCTCGTGGCGGGGCGGCGCTTCTTTTGGCTCTCTCGACTCGTCAGGAGCGGTCAGGATGCACCGCGACGCTGGCGGGGCGTGCGCAGTGCGGGCGAGGTCGAAGTGGTCGAAGTCGCAGGCCAGCGCAAGTTGCTGCGCTGGACGGTGCCCGGGCTGGCGCATTTTTTCACCATGTGGGGTTTCACGGTGCTCATGACGACGATCATCGAGGCGTACGGCGCGCTGTTCAGTCGCGACTTCCACATCCCCTGGATCGGCCAGTCGAACTGGCTGGCGTTCGTGGAGGACTTCTTCGCCACCGCGGTGCTCGTCTCGCTCGTCGTGTTCACCATCATCCGCGTGAAGAACGCACCGTCGCGCAAGGATCGCTTGAGCCGCTTCTACGGCAGCCACCTCGGCGCGGCCTGGTTGACCCTCGTGCTGATCGCGTTGGTGATCATCACGCTGCTCCTGTACCGCGGGGCCCAGATCAACACCGGACACTTCCCGTTCCACAACTCGCCGTGGGCCTTCGCGAGTCAGGTGGTGGCTTCGTGGCTGCACCCGCTGGGCGCCGGCGTCAACAGCGTGCTCGAAGCCTTCTTCGTCCTCGCCAACGTGGCGGTGATCACTGGCTTTCTGGTCTTCGTCTCGTACTCCAAGCACCTGCACATCTTCTTCGCGCCCATTAACGTCGCCTTCTCGCGGCGCCCGCGCGCGCTCGGCGCACTGGACAAGACCCCCGACATGGACATGGAGCACGTCACCGAGGACACCGTATTTGGCGTGGGCACGATGGAGGACTTCACCTGGAAGCAGATGCTGGACTTCGCGACCTGTACCGAGTGCGGGCGTTGCCAGTCGGTGTGTCCCGCGTGGACGACCGGCAAGCCGTTGAGCCCGAAGCTCCTGATCATGGGCCTGCGCGAGAACATGTTCGCCTCCGCCGACCGACTCCTGTCGGGGGAGAGCGGCGAGGTGGCGACGCTGGTGCCGACCACGATTGACCCCGACGTCCTGTGGTCGTGCACCACGTGCGGAAGTTGTGTCGAGCAGTGCCCGGTCGACATCGAACACGTGGACGCCATCATCGACATGCGCCGCTACGAGGTGTTGATGGAGTCGCGCTTTCCCACCGAGGCGGGCTTGTTGCTGCGCAACATGGAGAACCAAGGCGATCCCTGGGGTCTCGGTTCGTCCAAGCGCACCGAGTGGCTGGGCGCATTGGACTTTGAAGTGCCGGTCATCGACGGGGCGATCCCCGAGGACGTCGAGTACCTGTACTGGGTGGGCTGTGCGGGCGCGCTGGACGAGCGCGGGCGCAAGCAGATCGAGTCGACCGCGAGAATGCTGCACCGCGCCGGCGTCAGCTTCGCCATCCTGGGACCGCGCGAATCCTGCACCGGCGACCCCGCGCGGAGGATGGGTAACGAGTACCTCTTCCAGGAGATGGCCAAGGCGAACATCGCGACCCTCGACGAGGTCGGGGCGAAGAAGATCGTCGCGAGCTGCCCGCACTGTTTCAACACCTTGAAGAACGAGTACCCGAGTCTCGGTGGGAACTACGAGGTGATACATCACGCCGAACTCTTGAATCACCTCGTGGCGACCGGCCGTCTGGTGCCGGGCGTCGCCTACACCGGTACCGTCACCTACCACGACCCCTGCTACCTGGGACGTCACAATCGCGTGTTCGACGAGCCGCGTAACGTACTCGACGCGATTCCGGGCGTCACGCAGGTGGAGATGGCTCGTCACCGTGAGCGGGGCTTTTGTTGCGGTGCCGGCGGCGCGCGGATGTGGATGGAAGAGAACATCGGTAAGCGCGTGAACATGGAGCGCACTGAAGAGGCGCTCGGCACCGGAGCGGACGTCGTGTCGACCGCGTGTCCCTTCTGCATGATCATGCTCGATGACGCGGTGAAGGCGAGCGGTCGCGGCGATGACGTCGCGGTGCTCGATATCGCCCAGGTGGTGGAGCGATCACTGGCGTCGTCGGCTCCGGCCCCCGACTCTCCCGTCTCATAAGCGGGCATCACCTCGGGCTCGGGCATCCGAGCGCATACGGTAGCCCCCTGGGGGCGCTGGTCCGCCTCGCGCTGCGTGTCCGGTTCGAGATCGTTGCGTAGTTCACACCCCCGAAACACGTTGCTAACGAAATCGAAATCCTCGCTTGGCACACTGTTGCCATCAACTTTGAGGTCAACGTCGCCCTCTCCTAGTTACTTAAGGAGTGGCAGTGTTCTTCGCAGCGAACATCCCGTATCCCGGTTGGTTGAATCCCGCCGACAACACCTGGCAGATGGTGACCGCCACCCTGGTGGGTCTCATGAGTCTGCCGGGCCTGGCCGTGCTCTACGGCGGACTGGTGCGCAAGAAGTGGATTGTCAACACCATGCTCATGGTGTTCGCCGGCTTCTCGCTCACCCTGGTCGTGTGGATGCTCTGGGGCTACAACATGGCCTTCGGTCCGCAGGCGCACTTCGGACCGACCGGGTCATTTTGGAGTGGGTTCATCGGCCATTTCCAGCCCCTGTCCACCTCGGGCGCGGAGCAGGGCCAGGCGGTGTCGGGCTCGAATACCGCGATCCCGTTCCACTTTCCCACCGCCACCTTCGCGTACTTCCAGTTCGTCTTTGCGGCCATCACTCCGCTGCTGTTCCTCGGGGGGCTCGTCGGTCGACTGAAGTTCAAGGCGTGGCTACTCATCGTGCCGCTGTGGATCACGATGGTGTACTGCGTGAACGCGGCACTCCTGTGGGGCGGCGGCTTCTTCGCCCAGAAGGGCGCCGTTGACTTCTCAGGTGGCTACGTCATTCACCTGAGTGCCGGCGTGGCCGCCTTCGTGGGAGCGGCCATCATCGGTCCGCGCCGCTGGCAGGACCGCGAGAACGCGTTCCCGAGCAACCTGATGATGGTGGCCGTGGGCGCGGGCATCTTGTGGATGGGCTGGAACGGGTTCAACGGTGGTGACCCCTTCTACGCCGGCACCGACGCCGCGAGCGCCATCCTCAACACGAACGTGGCGACCGCGGTGGGCGTGCTCACCTGGCTCTTCATGGACATGGCCTTCTCGCGTCAGAAGAAGCCCACCTTCCTTGGTGCGCTCAACGGCATGCTGTGCGGTCTGGTGGCGATCACCCCGAGTGCGGGCTGGGTGAACGGCACCGGCGCGATTTTCGTGGGACTCATCGCCTCGTCGATCGTCTGGGTGGCGTGGAACCACCTTTCGCGGTTGCGTCCCTTCTCCAAGGTTGACGACGCGATGGGCGTGGTCTACACCCACGGTTTCGCCGGCCTGATCGGGGGCCTGCTGGTTGGCGTTCTGGCTGATCCGAGCATGGTGGAGTACGGCGTGCCCGGCGCGCACTACAAGGGCCCCGGCAGCATCTCGGTTGGCGGTTGGTTCTACACCCACTCGTTCCACCAGCTGTGGGAGCAGTTCATCGCGGCTCTGTGGATCATCGCCTACACGACCATCGGCACTGCAATAGTTTTCTATATCGTGAAGTTGGTGCTCGGTGGGCTGCGTGAAACCGATGAGGTGTTGGCGATCGGTGACGTCGCGATCCACGAAGAAGAGGCCTTCCCAGAGCCGACCTTCGGTGAGCCTCTGCTGACCCCCAGCCACCTCCACTCCGACAACCTCTAAGGAAAGAACATGAAACTAGTAACCGCAGTTGTGAAGCCGTTCAAGCTCGACGAGGTCAAGGTGGCGCTCACCAATCTCGGAGTGTCGGGGATGACCGTTACCCAGGCGCGCGGGTTCGGTCGCCAGGGTGGACACATCGAGATCTACCGCGGTCGCGAGTACGAGTTCGACTTCGTCGACAAGATTCGCATCGAGGTGGCCTGCACCGACGAGCAGATGGAGGCCGTGATCGACGCCATCGTGACCGCGGCGCGCACCGGCACCGTGGGTGACGGCAAGGTGTGGGTCACCGACGTGGTGCACGTGGTCCGCGTTCGTACCGACGAACGCGGACCCGACGCGCTGTAGCTCAGCCGGCCTGGCGTGCGACGGCTTCGGCCGCCGCCGCCGCGGCCTGCGGGTCGCCCAGGTAGTCCGCGGCGAGGATGTTCAGCTCTTTGTCCATCCGGACCCGGTAGGGGATGCCCGTGGGAATCTCCAGTTGGGTGATCTCGTCCTCGGGGATGTTCTGGAGCACCATGCGCAGGGCGCGCAGGGAGTTGCCGTGGGCGACGACGAGCACCGCGCCGTCGCGCACGGACTGCTTGCGCAGGTCCTCGGCGATGACCTCGGTGAAGTACGGCGTCACCCGAGCCACGACGTCCTTCAAGCACTCGGTCGCGGGGATGAACTCGACCGGGACGTCGCGGTAGCGCGGGTCGCTGAGTGAGGAGCGGGAGTCGCCCTCGCTGAGGCGCGGCGGCGGCACGTTGTACGAGCGGCGCCAGAGCTTGACTTGCTCCATGCCGAACTCTTCGGCCGTCTCCTTCTTGTTCTTGCCCGTGAGGTCCCCGTAGTGGCGCTCGTTCAGCCGCCAACTTCGCTGGACCGGTAGCCAGGAGCGGCCCGCCTCGTGCAGGGCGATCTCGGCGGTGCGGATGGCCCGGGTGAGCACCGAGGTGTGCAGCACGCGCAGGTCGAGGTCCGGCTCGCTCGCGAGCAGGCGGCCCGCCTCGCGCGCCTCGGCCTCGCCGAGCGGCGTGAGGTCCACGTCCTGCCAGCCGGTGAAGAGGTTCAACTCGTTCCACTCGGACTGGCCGTGACGAAGCAGGATGAGATCTGGCACGATGCCCAGCGTATCCAGTGCGCGAGGGGCCCTGGCGTCGCGTTCCGGGTGGCGTCTTTCGCCTGATCGGAGAAATTGTTACTAAATTTGTATGATTTCTTGACAAGAGGAGACTCAACTCTGTATCATGGTGGCCGTGAGTCGCGTCTACGCGGAAGGTCCGGCGGGCGACGAGTTTAAGGAGCAGTCCATGGCAAAGGCAGTCGGTATTGACCTGGGGACCACCAACTCAGTGGTGAGTGTCCTCGAGGCGGGTGAGCCCGTCGTCATACCCAACGCCGAGGGCGGTCGCACGACCCCGTCGGTGGTGGGATTCTCCAAGACCGGTGAGGTCCTGGTCGGTGAGGTGGCCAAGCGTCAGGCCATCACCAACCCCGAGCGCACGATCCGCTCGGTGAAGCGCCACATGGGTGAGAACTGGTCCGTCGACATCGACGGCACCAAGTACACGGCCCAGGAGATCTCCGCGCGGATCCTCCAGAAACTCAAGCGCGACGCCGAGGCCTACCTGGGCGACACCGTCACCCAGGCCGTGATCACGGTGCCGGCGTACTTCAACGACGCCCAGCGCACCGCGACCAAGGAAGCCGGTCAGATCGCCGGGCTCGAGGTGCTGCGCATTGTCAACGAGCCCACCGCGGCCGCGCTGGCCTACGGGCTCGACAAGGGTCCCCAGGAGCAGACCGTGCTGGTCTTCGACCTCGGCGGCGGCACCTTTGACGTGTCGGTGCTCGAGATCGCCGACGGCGTCTTCGAGGTGAAGTCCACCCACGGTGACACGCACCTCGGTGGTGACGACTGGGACGACGCGGTGATGCAGTGGCTCATCAAGACGTTCAAGGACACCGAGGGTGTCGACCTCTCCAGCGACAAGATGGCCGTCCAGCGGCTCAAGGAGGCCGCGGAGAAGGCGAAGATCGAGCTGTCCTCGGTCCAAGAGACCCAGGTCAACCTGCCCTTCATCACGGCCACGGCCGAGGGCCCCAAGCACCTCGACCTCAAGCTCACCCGGGCCAAGTTCAACGAACTGACCGCCGAACTCGTCGAGCGCTGCCGCAAGCCGTTCGATCAGGCGATCAAGGACGCCGGGCTGACCGTGGACAAGATCGACCACGTCATCTTGGTCGGGGGTTCCACGAGGATTCCCGCCGTCCAGGAGCTGGTGAACCGCGTCACCGGCAAGGAGCCCAACAAGGGCGTGAACCCCGACGAGGTGGTCGCGGTGGGCGCCGCGGTCCAGGCGGGCGTCTTGAAGGGCGACGTCAAGGACATCCTGCTGCTCGACGTGACCCCGCTCTCGCTCGGCATCGAGACCAAGGGCGGCGTGATGACCAAGATCATCGAGCGCAACACGACCATCCCCACCAAGAAGTCTCAGATCTTCACGACGGCCGACGACAACCAGCCGAGCGTCGAGGTCCACGTCTTGCAGGGTGAGCGCGAGATGGCCTCGTACAACCAGACACTGGGCAAGTTCCAGTTGGTGGGCATCCCGCCCGCGCCGCGCGGCGTACCCCAGATCGAGGTGACCTTCGACATCGACGCGAACGGTATCGTCCACGTGTCGGCCAAGGACACCGCGACCGGGGCGACCCAGTCGATGACCATCACCGGCGGTTCCTCGCTCTCCAAGGAGGAGATCGACCGCATGGTGCGCGACGCCGAGGCCCACGCCGAAGAGGACCGTCAGCGTCGCGACGAGGCCGAGGTGCGCAACAACGCCGACGGACTCGTGTACCAGACCGAGAAGCTGCTGAAGGATCAGGCCGAGTCATTCCAGGGCACCGAGCGCGAAGAGGTGGAGGGCGCGCTGGCCTCGCTGAAAGAGGCCATCGCGGGCACCGATATCGAGGCGATCAAGGGTGCGACCGAGAAGTTGCTGACCGCCAGTCAGAGCTTCAGTCAGCGACTCTACGAGGAGGCGGCCAAGGCCAACACGGCGGCGGGCCCCAGTGAGTCGGCCAACGATGACGAGATCGTCGACGCCGAGATCGTGGACTGACCGTGAGCGACGAAGCAGCAGAGCGCGAACTCGAGGCGGCGTTGGAGAACGCCGCCTCGAGCGAGCCCGACGAGCTGTCCGAGGCCGAGCGCCAGCGAGACGAGTACCTCGATTCGCTCCAGCGCCTGCAGGCGGATTTCGAGAACTATCGCAAGCGCATGGCTCGCCTGGCCGACGACGTGGCAGCGCGGGTGGCGGGCGACCTGGTGGTCAAGCTCTTGCCCGTGCTCGATGCCTTCGACCTGGCCGGGGCGCACTTCTCGACGAGCGAGTCCGACGAGGCGGTGGCGCTGGCCCAGGCGGGCGGACTGCTATTGGACACCCTGGCCAAGGAGGGTCTGGAGCGCATCGACGAGGTCGGAGTGGGCTTCGACCCCCAGATCCACGACGCCGTGGCCCACCTGCCCGGCGAAGAGGGTGACGAACAGATCATCGACGAGGTGCTGCGCGCCGGGTATCGCTGGAAGGGCTCGGTGCTTCGCCCGGCGATGGTGAGAGTGAAGGGCTAGATGGCCGAACGCGAGTGGTTCGACAAGGACTACTACAAGATCCTTGGTGTCACGTCGAGCGCGACGGATAAGGAGATCACGCGGGCCTATCGCAAGCTGGCCAAAGAACTGCACCCCGACACCAACCCTGGCTCCGAGGAGCGCTTCAAGGAGATCTCGGTCGCCTACGACGTGCTCGGAGACGCCGACAAGCGCAAGGAGTATGACGAGGTTCGTCGGCTCGGGCCCGCCGCGGCGGGCTTCGCCGGACCGGGTCAGGGCGGCGTCAACTTCAATGCCGGGGACTTTTCCGATCTGGGTGACATCTTCGGGGGCCTCTTCGGCGCCCGTCGCCATCGCGCTCAGCGCGGTGCGGACTTAGAGACCGCGCTGCACCTGAGCTTTCGCGACGCCGTCGTCGGCGTGACCACCACGGTGACCCTGCCCAGCAGCGACGCCTGTCACACCTGCGGCGGGCGCGGCGCGGCGCCCGGCAGCGGCTTTGCGACCTGTGAGCGCTGCGGCGGGCGCGGTGTCTTGAACGACGACCAGGGACCCTTCGCGATGTCCAGCGTCTGTCCGGCCTGTCAGGGGCGCGGCGGACGAATCGTCACCCCGTGCCCGACGTGCCACGGCACCGGTCGCGAGCCGTCGTCGCGTCGGGTGAACGTGCGCATCCCCGCGGGCGTGGTTGATGGCCAGCGGATCCGCCTGAAGGGCCGGGGAGCACCCGGGGTCCAGGGGGGACCCGCCGGTGATCTCTTCGTGGACGTGCACGTCGCGAGCGATCCGCGCTTCGCACGCCGGGGCCGCCACGTCACCACTTCGGTCGAGGTACCGGTGACCGCCGCGATCCTCGGTGCGACCGTGGAGGTGGCAACGCTCGACGAGCCGATTACTCTGAAGATTCCCGCCGGCACCCAGGGTGGCACGACGATGCGCGTGCGCGGTCGCGGGGTTCCCGCGGCCGGCAAGCACGCCGCCGGCGACCTGTTGGTCACGGTGAACGTGCACATTCCAAAGAAGCTGAACAAGGAGCAGCGCGCCCTGGTCGAGCGACTGGCGAGCGCGCTGCACGAGGAGGTGGCCTGATGCCAGAGCGCCACCATCAAGATCACGCGGTGTACGTCATCTCGGTGTTCGCCGAACTCGCTGGCGTGCACCCCCAGACGCTGCGCAACTACGAGCGTTCGGGTCTACTCAGCCCCCAGCGCACCCGGGGCGGGTCACGCCGCTTCTCCGACGCCGACCTGGCGGCGTTGCGCCGCATCCAGGAACTGACCAACGAGGGCATCAACCTCGAGGGTGTCAAGCGCATCATGGTGCTGGAGAACGAGCTCGCGGCCGCACGACAACGTCTGGCCGAACTCGAGGCTGAGGCCCGTTCGTCGGTGGAGGCCACGCACCGTCAGTATCGTCGCGATCTCGTGCCCGTGCAGAATGCGATCGCGCTGTTCGTCGACGCGAAGCGTCGTACCCGGAGGTGAGTTATGGTACTTGATCCTCAACGTTGGACCGTGAAGACCCGCGAGGCGTTCCAGGCGGCCACGACCCAGGCCGCGGCGGCGGGCAACCCCTACGTCACGCCCGCGCACCTGCTGCTGGCGCTGTTGAACCAGACCGAGGGGGTCGCGCGGCCCCTGCTCAGCGCCGCGTCGCTTGACCCGGTCGCCATCGCGCGCGCGTTGAACGAGAAGGTCGCGAGCGAGCCGCGCAGCGTAGGCGGCACGCAGCCGGGACTCTCGCCCGAGGCGCGCCGGGGCCTCGAGGACGCCGACGAGTTGCGCAGCGACCTGGGAGACGAGTACCTCTCGGTCGACCACGTGATCGTGGCGTGGGCCGCGTTGCTCGGCACGACGCGCGAGGCGCTGCTCCAGGCGCTTCGAACGATCCGCGGATCCGCCCGGATCACCTCGGAGAACCCCGAGGAGACCTTCCAGTCGCTCGAGAAGTACGGACGCGACCTCACCGCGCTGGCGCGCGCCGGCAAACTCGATCCGGTCATCGGTCGCGACGACGAGATCCGTCGGGTCATCCAGGTGCTGTCGCGGCGCACCAAGAACAACCCGGTGCTCATCGGCGAGCCCGGCGTGGGCAAGACGGCCATCGTCGAGGGCCTCGCGCTGCGCATCATCGAAGGTGACGTGCCCGAGTCGTTGCGTGATCGGCGCATCATCGCACTGGATCTCGCCTCGATGGTGGCCGGCGCCAAGTACCGCGGCGAGTTCGAGGAGCGCCTGAAGGCGGTCTTGAAGGAGATCGAGGACGCCCAGGGCGAAGTGATCACCTTCATCGACGAGTTGCACACCATCGTCGGCGCGGGTGCCAGCGAGGGGGCGATGGACGCCGGCAACATGATCAAGCCCCTGCTCGCGCGCGGCGAGTTGCGCCTCATCGGCGCGACGACCCTGGACGAGTACCGCCAGTACATCGAGAAGGACGCCGCTCTCGAGCGTCGCTTCCAGCAGGTGTTCGTGGGCGAGCCCTCCCTCGAGGACACGGTGGCGATCCTGCGCGGGCTGAAGGAGCGCTACGAAGTCCACCACGGCGTGCGCATCCAGGACGCGGCCCTAGTGGCGGCGGCCACACTGTCCCAGCGCTACGTCGCCAACCGCTTCTTGCCCGATAAGGCGATCGATCTCATGGACGAGGCGGCCTCGCGCCTGCGCATTGAGATCGACTCAATGCCGACCGAGCTCGACGTGGTCATCCGCCGCATTCGTCAACTGGAGATCGAGCGCGTGGCGCTCGCCCAAGAGAGCGACCAGGCCTCCAAGGACCGACTGGTGAAGCTCGACGAGGAACTGGCCGAGCAGCGCGAGAAGTCCGACGCTCTGGCGGCGCGTTGGCAGGGCGAGAAGCAGGCCATCACGCGGATCCAGACCGCGAAGCAGGAGTACGAGGACCGGCGCAACGAGGCCGATCGGCTTGAGCGCAACGGCGACCTGAACGGCGCCGCCGCGCTGCGCTACGGCACGATTCCCGAACTGGAGCGCTCCATCGACGCCGCCACGCACGAGCTGGCCGAACTCCAGACGGGTGGCGCGTTCTTGAAAGAGGAGGTCGACGCCGAGGATATCGCCGAGGTGATCAGCCGCTGGACCGGGATACCGGTCGCCAAGCTGCTCGAGGGTGAGGTCGACAAGCTCGTGCGCATGGAGGAGTTGCTGCACTCGAGGGTGGTCGGCCAGGACGAGGCGGTCCGGGCGGTCGCCAACGCCATTCGCCGTTCGCGCGCCGGCCTCTCGGACCCCAACCGGCCGATCGGCTCGTTCCTCTTCCTTGGCCCCACCGGGGTGGGCAAGACCGAGTTGGCGCGCGCGCTGGCCGAGTTCCTCTTCGACGATGACAAGGCCATGGTCCGCATCGACATGAGCGAATATATGGAGAAGTTCTCGGTGAGCCGGTTGGTGGGAGCGCCTCCGGGCTACGTCGGCTACGAAGAGGGCGGGCAGCTGACCGAGACGGTGCGCCGGCGCCCCTACGCCGTGGTGCTGCTCGACGAGATCGAAAAGGCGCACCCCGATGTCTTCAACATCCTCCTGCAGGTGCTCGACGACGGGCGCCTGACCGACGGGCAGGGTCGCACGGTGAACTTCACCAACGTGGTGCTGATCATGACGAGCAACCTCGCAGGCGACCCCCAGGAGTTCTTTCGCCCCGAGTTCATCAACCGCATCGACGACATCATCCGCTTTCGCTCCCTCGATGAGGACGACCTGGCGGTCATCGTCGGCATCCAGCTCGGCCGGCTGCGTCGGCGCTTGGCCGAGCGGCGCATGGTGCTCGACGTCACCGAGGCGGCGGCGACGTTGCTCGCGCGCGAGGGCTACGATCCCGCGTTCGGCGCGCGACCGCTCAAGCGGGTGATTCAACGACGCCTCGAGGACCCGCTGGCCCTGGCCGTGCTCGAGGGTGGGTTCAACGAGGGCGACACGATCACCGTTGACGTCGTCGACGGTGTGCTGAGCTTGCAGTAGCGATCGGACCCCGCCCGGGAGGATTTTTCGGTGCGGTAGGCTGTACGTGCAACGAGGCCGTCTCGAGGAGTCCTGTGCCCGCAACCGTCGTAGTCGGAACTCAGTGGGGTGACGAAGGCAAGGGGAAGCTCACAGACCTTCTGGCCCGTGAAATGGACATGGTCGTGCGCTACCAGGGCGGCCACAACGCCGGGCACCGCATCGTGGTCCAGGGCGAGGCCTTCGCCCTCCAGCTGGTTCCCTCGGGCGTGCTCTATCCCCACATCACCCCGGTGATCGGCAACGGCGTGGTGGTCGACCCGTTCGTGCTGCTGGCCGAGATCGACGCCCTCGAGGCCAAGGGCGTGGACACCTCGCGACTCGTCGTGTCGGGCAACGCGCACCTCATCATGCCCTACCACCAGGAGCTCGACCGGCTCACCGAGCGGTTTCTCGGCAAGAACGCGCTGGGCACGACCAAGCGCGGTATCGGCCCGGCCTACGCCGACAAGTCGTCGCGGGTGGGTCTGCGGATCCAGGACCTCTTGGATCCCAAGATCTTTCGCGAGAAGCTCGACGTGGTTCTGCACGAGAAGAATCTCATCTTGACCAAGGTCTACAACCGCCCGGCCCTGGACGGCGCGCAGCTCGCGGCCAAGTACCTCGACCAGTACGCGCCACGACTCGAGGCGATGATCGGTGACACGGTTTCGGTGGTGCACGACGCGATGGACCGGGGACAGCGGATCCTGCTCGAGGGGGCCCAGGCCACCTTTCTCGACCTGGACCACGGCACCTACCCCTTCGTCACCTCGTCGAATCCGGTGGCCGGCGGCGCTTGCACTGGCTCGGGCCTGGGACCGCGCGACATCGGCGCGGTCGTCGGCATCGCCAAGGCCTACATCACCCGAGTGGGCGCGGGACCCTTCCCGACCGAGTTGGACGGCGAGGTGGGCGACCTGCTGGTTGACCGCGGCCACGAGTACGGCACCAACACCGGCCGGCGCCGCCGCGTCGGATGGTTCGACGCGGTCATGGCCCGCCAGGCCGCGCGCCTCAACTCGCTGACCGAGATCGCCCTGACCAAGCTCGACGTGCTCGACACCATGGAGCAAATCCAGGTGTGCGTGGCCTACGAGGCCGGCGGCGTTCGCTACGATCACCCGCCCTACCACCAGTCCGTGCTGCACGACGTGGTGCCGATCTACGAGACCCTGCCGGGGTGGGGCTGCGATCTCACCGAGTTCACCGAGTTCGCCCAGTTGCCGCGCGAGGCCAAGGAGTACGTCGCCTTCTTGGAGCAGGCCATCGGCGTCACCATCTCGGTGGTCGGGGTCGGTCCGGGCCGAGAGCAGTTCGTGCGGCCCGCGTGACGCGCTGTGTCGTGGTGGGATCGGGCGCGCGCGAGCACGCCCTCGCCCACGCGCTGGCCGCGCGGGCCGAGGTGGTCGTCACCCCGGGCAACCCCGGGATCGCGGCGCACGGGATCACCTGCGTGTCGACGCCCGCGACCGAGCTCGACGCCGATCTCTTCGTCATCGGTCCCGAGCAGCCGCTGGTCGACGGCCTCGCTGACCAGTTGCGGGCTCAGGGCAAGGTCGTGGTGGGCCCCGGGCGCGACGGCGCGCGCCTCGAGGGATCAAAGGCCTTCATGAAGGAGTTCCTCGCCGCGGCGGGTGTTCCCACCGCGGCGTACGCCGCGTTTCACGACGAGCCCGCCGCGCTGGCCTATCTCGACACCATGCGACCGCCCTACGTGATCAAGACTGACGGGCTTGCCGCGGGCAAGGGCGTGCTCGTGACCGACGACCTCGGGGCCGCGCGCCGCGACGTGCGCGACAAGTTGAGCGGCAGCGCCTTCGGGGCGGCGGGGACAACGGTAGTCATCGAGGAGGGGCTCGCGGGCTTCGAGTGCTCACTGCACGTCCTGTGTGACGGCACGCGCGCGCTCGCCCTGGTCACCGCCCAGGACTTCAAGCGCGTGGGCGACGGCGACCGCGGTGCCAACACCGGCGGCATGGGTGCCTACGCTCCGATGGCGCTCAGCCAGGGCCAGATCGACGAGGTGATGGCGTCGATCGTCGCGCCGACGCTCGACGAGCTTGCCCGGCGCTCGATCGAGTATCGCGGGGTGCTCTACGCCGGACTGATGATCGGTCCCCAGGGAGCGAAGCTGCTCGAGTACAACGTGCGCTTCGGTGACCCCGAGACCGAGGTGATCGCCCCGCTCTACGGGGACCGGCTCTTCGACCTGCTCGCGCGCGTGGGCGAGGGGCGACTGGGCGACGTCGACGCGACGGTGGACCGCTGTGCGCTCACGGTGGTGCTCGCCGCGCACGGTTATCCGCAGAGTCCGCGAGGGGGCGACGTCATCGACGGGCTGGGGGAGGACGGTCAGCTCGTCGAGGCCCGCGAGGGCGTGACCATCTTTCACGCCGGCACGGCCCGGCGTGAGGATGGCCGGTTCGTGACCGCGGGTGGGCGGGTCCTGGCCATCACGGCGGTGGCCGAGTCGATCGACGAGGCGCGACGTCGCGCCTACGACGCGTCGGCACTCGTAACCTTTGAGGGAAAGGTCATGCGCGGCGACATCGCTCGCGTCGTGGCGTAGAGGAGAACGATGATTCCGAGGTATTCGCCCACCGACGTGGCCCGTCTCTTCAGTGACGAGCACCGCTTCGACACGATGCTGGAGGTGGAGTTGCTCGCCGCCGAGGCGCTCGCGCACCAGGGAACGATCCCCGCCGCCGAAGTCAGCGCGCTTCGTGCGCGCCGCCCGGTGGTCGACGAGGTCTTCGTGGCCGAGGTTGCCGAACGCGAACTCACCACCAATCACGACACCGCCGCCTTCGTCGACGTGGTCCAGGCGCGCATCGGCATGCCCGAGGGCGCGTGGGTCCACTACGGGTTGACCTCTTCCGACGTGGTCGACACGGCGCTGTGCCACGTGCTGAGCCAGGCCATGGATATCGTCGTTGACGAGGCCACGGCCCTGCGCGACGCGCTGACCCAGCGCGCCGTGGACACCATCGACTGGCCGATCACCGGACGCACCCACGGCATGCACGCCGAGCCGACGACCTACGGCGCCAAGTTCGCGCTCTTCGCCCTGCAGGTCGATCGCGACCTCGTTCGCGCGCGACGCGCACGCGAGGCCATCGCCGTGGGCAAGTTGTCGGGGGCTGTCGGCACGTACTCCAACATCGACCCCGAGGTCGAGTCGTACGTGTGCGGGCGCCTGGGCCTGACCCCGGTGCCGGCCACCCAGGTCATCGCGAGGGACCGCCACGCCGAGGTGCTCTACGCGTGCGCGGCGCTGGGCACCTCGATCGAGCAGTTCGCCCTCGAGGTGCGCCACCTCTCGCGCAGCGAGCTCGGCGAGGCCGAAGAGCCCTTCGCCAAGGGTCAGAAGGGCTCTTCGGCCATGCCGCACAAGCGCAACCCCGTTCTGTCCGAGCGCCTGTGCGGGCTCGCCAGGGTGTTGCGCGGCTACCTGCAGGCGGGACTCGAGGACGTGGCGCTGTGGCACGAGCGCGACATCTCGCACTCGAGCGTCGAGCGGGTCGTGCTGCCCGACGCTCTCACGTTGACCGTGTACATGCTGCGCAAGGCCACGGGCCTCGCCGAGGGCCTGGTCCTGCACCCGGACCGGGCACTGGAGAATCTCACCGTCAACTCGCTGGGCCTGGTGTTCTCCCAGTCGGTGCTACTCGCGCTGGTCGAATCGGGCATGGCGCGCGACGACGCGTACCGCATCGTCCAGAGCGCCGCGCGCCGCGCGGTGGAAGAGCGGCGCAACTTTCGCGAGATCATCGAGCACGACGGTGACGTGCCACTGTCGATCGACGCGCTGGCCCGTATCTTCGATCCCGAGCGCCTCTTGGTGCACCGAGGTCGCTTCCTGGAGGCGCTGACGTGGCGAGCCTGAGCGATCTCGGGCTGGCGCACCTGTACTCGGGCAAGGTCCGTGACCTGTACGCGGTGGACGACGACCACATGCTGATGGTGGCCTCGGATCGCATGAGCGCCTACGACGTGATCATGGCCGAGCCGATCCCCGAGAAGGGCCGGGTGCTCACCGGTCTCACGCATTTCTGGGTGCGCGAGTTCGCCGGCGAGGTGCCCTCGGCGCTCGTTTCGTGCGACCCGGCGGTGATCGACGAGCGGGTGCCGGGCTTCGCGGCCCACCACGAGTGGCACGGGCGCACGATGCTGGTTCGCCGGGCCGAGATGGTGCCGCTCGAGTGCATCGTGCGCGGTCGGCTCGCCGGCCAGGCGTACGAGGAGTACGTGGCGAGCGCCACGGTGCACCACATGCCCGCGCCCGCCGGTCTCGAGTTGACCGACCCCTTCCCCGAGCCGCTCTTCACACCCTCCACCAAGGCGGAGGAGGGTCACGATCTCAACATCGACCTCGCCACGGCGGCGTCGATCGTGGGCGCCGACGTGCTCGCCGGTGCCCAGGCGCTGTGCCTCAACCTGTTCGCCCGGGCCGCCGAGAAGATGGCCCGGGCGGGTCTCATCCTGGCTGATACGAAGTTCGAGCTGGGCGTGGTCGACGGCCGCCTCGTGGTGTGCGACGAGGTCATCACGCCCGATTCGTCGCGAATTTGGCCCGCTGACGAGGTGCGTCGCGGTCAGACACCGCCCTCGTTCGACAAGCAGCCGTTCCGCGATTGGCTTGATGAGCAGTCCTGGGACCGAACACCGCCGCCACCGCACGTGCCCGACGAGATCGTGGCCATCACCTCGGCACGTTACGTGGCGGCCTACGAACGCGTGAGCGGACAGCGCCTCAGCGACTGGTACGGTGCGTAGTCGTGAACTATCCCGTAATCGTCGACGTGACCCTTCGCCCCGGCATTGCCGATCCCGAGGGTGCGACCATCGAGCGGGCCCTGCCGGCGCTGGGCTTTCGCGGAGTGAGCAATGTGCGCGCGGGCAAGTTGTTCCGGTTCAGTGTCGAGGCGAACGACGAGTCGGCCGCCCTGGCGATCGCGACCGCACTGGCCGAGCGCCTTCTCTCGAACCCGGTCATCGAGCACGCGATGGCCCGGCTGGGCGAGGTCTAGGGCGTGCGCGTCGGCATCGTCATCTTTCCCGGTTCGAACTGCGAGTACGACGCCGCCGCCGCGATGCGCGAATTGGGCGCGCAGAGCGTGTTCGTGTGGCACACCGACACCGATCTGACCGGTCTCGACGGGGTGATCCTGCCGGGTGGTTTCGCCCACGGCGACTACCTGCGTCCCGGGGCGCTCGCGCGCTTCTCACCGGTGATGGAGGCGGTGGCGGACTTCGCTGGACGGGGAGGGGCGGTACTGGGCATCTGCAACGGCTTCCAGGTGCTGACCGAGGCGGGACTGTTGCCCGGCGCCCTGCAGAAGAACCGGGGCCTCACGTTCATCTCCGAACCCACGACGCTCATCGTGGAGTCAACGAAATCCGTCTTGACCAGGAATGCCACCAAGGGGCAGGAACTCGTCATCCCGATCAATCACTTCTCGGGTGCCTACACCTGTGACGACGAGACCTACCAGTCCCTGCGCGACAACGAGCAGATCATCTTGCGCTACAAGCACAACCCCAACGGGTCGCGTGGCGACATCGCCGGCATCGCGAACCGCGACGGCAACGTCGTGGGACTCATGCCACATCCCGAGCGCGCCATGTCGACCCTGCTCGGCAGCGCCGACGGTCGAATTCTGCTGGAGAGCTTCGTCGGCGTGCTCGCCGACGCACACTAGCCCCGAGCGCGCGCGATGCCCGAGCGCTTCAGCACGTCGGCCGACACGCCCAATTCACGAAATGCGCTGTAGCTAATTCCGTTGCGCTTCGCGTATGACTTGGCGACCCTAATGAAGTCCTTCTCGAGGCCACTCAGGTCGACTCGTGACGTAAGTCGCTCACGCTCAGCCACCAGATCAAAGCGCTTTTGGGTCAACTCCAACTTGCGAATCGGCGCGGCGGCGGCGATTTCCTTGTCGATGCGAGCGATCTGCATGCCGACTGATTCCGGTGTGCGCTTACGGCCACGCTTCCCTTTACCGGCGGCGATGGCGTCCAGATAGCGGCTCACCACGCGCGATTCATTTCGTCCTTGTGCCAATTTTGCCTTGTGGTCGGCACTCATCGTTCGCTTTGCCGCCTTCTTGACGACGGGCTTCGCAACGGTCTTGACGGCGGGCTTCTTAGTGGCAGTAACCATGATTCTCCAAAATTAGAGGTCTACATATAAGTGTAGTGAGTATCAGAATAGGCGTGTCAAATCGCGGACGTGATAAATATGAAGCAAATTGCCGAATGATTCACAGTGGTCAATTTGTTACTCTTAGCGCCCAGGCTTTCGAGATGATTTCGAAGGCGTCTTTAGGAGCAACCTCGGAACGAACTTCAGGTTCATTAAGCCCGCGCTTGGCCGTCACCCTCGCCTCACCTCGGGCTAGTGCCCCCAAAGTTCGTTGATTTACTGGCGTTAGACGGACCGGCGGGACACTCACAGGGCTGGGATTGGCGCGAGTCGGGCAACCCAGGACTGAGTGATCGCGGTTGAGAACGCCGAGGACGACCGTGCATTCAAGCGGCAATAGAAGTCCATTTGTGACTTTGTGAAGTATCCAACACCCGGCCGCACCTTTCCATTTGGCTTAGTGAGTGGGTCGGCGAGGTCGACTCGAAGGCGCAGAGAATGGCGGCGCGCTGGCCCAGTAGTTTGGTGGGGTGAGTAGCGCTCTTGAACCCCTTCACCGTGCCCTGGGCCTGACCGACGACGAACTCGGCGAGATCGAATTGGTGCTGGGTCGCGAGCCCAACCATCTCGAACTCGCCCTGTACGCGGTGATGTGGAGCGAGCATTGCTCGTATAAGTCGTCGCGACTACACCTGCGCAGACTGCCCACGACGGCGCCCCAGGTGCTCGTCGGACCGGGCGAGAACGCGGGCGTGATTGACGCCGGTGACGGGATCGCCGTGGCGATTCGCATCGAGAGCCACAACCACCCCTCGGCCATCGAGCCCTACCAGGGTGCGGCCACCGGGGTCGGCGGAATCCTGCGCGACGTGTTCACGATGGGAGCGCGTCCGCTCGCGGTGATGGATCCCCTGTTCTTCGGCGAACTGGACGACGCCCGCCAGCGCTGGCTCGTCGAGGGGGTGGTGTCGGGCATCTCGGGCTACGGCAACTCGGTGGGCGTGCCGACCATCGGCGGCGAGCTGACCTTCGACGACTGCTACGCCGCGAATCCGCTCGTCAACGTACTGTGCTGTGGCGCGATGCCCAAGGAGCGGCTGGTACTGGGCGTGGCCTCGGGCGTCGGCAATCTCGCCGTACTGCTCGGATCGACCACCGGTCGCGACGGCATCGGCGGGGTTTCGGTGCTCGCGTCGGCGGGCTTCACCGGCGACGACACTTCGGCACTGGACGACGCCAAGCGGCCCAGCGTCCAGGTCGGCGATCCTTACGAGGAGAAGCGGCTCATCGAGGCGTGCCTCGAACTGCTCGACCAGGGGCTGGTCGTGGGCATCCAGGACCTCGGCGGTGCGGGGCTGGTGTGCGCCACGAGCGAGACGGCCGCGCGTGGCGGGGTCGGCATGGACGTCGACGTCAACGCGGTGCCGTTGCGCGAGGCGGGCATGGAGCCCTACGAGATCATGACCTCGGAGAGCCAGGAGCGAATGCTGGCGATCGTCACGCCCGAGTCCTGGCCCGCGGTCGCCCAGTTGTGCGCCAAGTGGGAGGTCCGCGCGAGCATCGTGGGTCACGTGGTGGAGCCCGAGATCGGCGCGGACGGACGCCCGGTGGGCATGCTGCGGGTGCGTAACGGCTTCGACGGCGAGGTCCTGGCGAAGGTGCCCGCCGCGTCGCTGGCCGACGAGGCGCCCCTCTATGACCGCGAGCGTCGGCGCCCGAGCGAACTCGACGCCCTGCTCGCGGACGATCCCACCGACGACGAGCCGATCACGTCGCCCGCCGAGGATCTGCTCGCCCAGTTGATGGATCCGGCGTGGGTCTACCGCCAGTACGACTCACAGCTGTTCTTGAACACGGTCGTGGGTCCGGGACGCGACGCGGCGCTGTTGCGCCTCGCGGGCCCGGGCTTGCCCGACTCCCAGCGCGGCATCGCGCTGTCGACGGACTCCAATCCGCGCTGGTGCGCGCTCGATCCGCGTCTCGGCACCGCACTCACCGTGGTCGAGAGTGTCGCGAACCTGGCGTGCGTGGGCGCCACCGCCAAGGCCGTGGTCAACTGCCTGAACTTCGGTAATCCCGAACACCCCGAAGTCATGTGGCAGCTCTCGGAGTCGATCGACGGCATGGCCGAGGCCTGTAACGGCCTGGGGCTGCCGGTCGTCGGGGGCAACGTCTCGCTCTACAACGAGAGCGGCGGGCGTGACATCGACCCGACGCCGGTGGTCGGTCTGCTCGGCGTGCTCGACCGGCTCATTGCGCCGCCGCCGGGGTGGTCCTGGCGTGAGGGCGACGCCATCGTGCTCGTGGGTGAGCGCCACGCGCGCGGCGAGCGCCCCTTCCCCCTCGGCGGATCACGTTGGGCCACCGCACGCGGCCGTCGCGGCGGGCACCTGGCCGAAGCGGACTATTCCTCGCTGGCTCGCACCATCGCGTTGGTAGCCGATGACGTGCGTTCGATCTGCGCGGGCGAGGCGAGTGACGTCACCGCGGTGCACGACGTGGGCGGCGGCGGACTCGCCGTGGCGCTCGCCGAGATGGCGGCCGCGACCGGTGTGGGTGTCGAGGTGGGCACCCTCGAGGCGCCCGGCGAGCTCTTCAGCGAGTTCCCCGGCCGTTTTGTCGTGGCGACGAGCGACCCCGGGGCGCTGCTCGCGCGAGCGCGCGGCGCCCGGGTGCCGGCGGTCGTGCTCGGCACGGCGGGCGGCGCGCAGTTTCGCCTGGGCGACGTGCTGTCACTGCCGGTGGCGACGCTCGCCGAGCGTCGCAGCGGGGCGCTCGAGTCGACGTTGGCGTCGCTGGACTAGCGCGCGGCCTTCAACTCGTCGACCACCTCAGCGGGGACCCGCAGGTCGCCGGTGAGCCCGCGGCCCAGCGCCACGTTCTCCTTGAAGGTGCCGTGGTAGTCCGAACCCCCGGTGGGAATCATGCCCGCGTCACGGGTGAGCTTCACCATGAGCGCGCGCACCTCGGGGCTCGAGGCGCCGTAGTACGCCTCCACGCCCTTGAAGCCGCGCTCGCGGAGCGAACTGAGCACGCGGGGCATGGTGGCCTCGATGGTGGCGCCGTCGCCGTCATCGAGGTAGTTGATGAGGGGGTGGGCAATCGAAAAGACGGTGCGCGAGCCCTCGGCGGCTGCGGTGAAGTCCTCGATCGACATGTCGGACTTGGGTAGGTAGGCCTTGCCGCTCGTGCCGAGCCAGTCGGCGAAGACGCGTCGCCAGTTCTCTTCGTTCTGCTCGCCGACGATCTCGGGGTGCAGGTCGAACATGGCCTGGGCGAAGTGCGGGCGCCCCACCGAGTAGGCGCTGCGGGCCAGAGTCGTCAGGTACTCGAAGGACAGTCGGTCGAAGCCGTATCCCTGCAGGAGGTGCACGAGTTTCTGGTTGCGCTGGTCACGGCCGTGCCGCAGTTCGCTGAGGCGCTTTTGGAGGGGGTGCTCGGGAGCCAGCGGGGGGAAGTACGCCAGCACGTGGACGTTGCGCGCGGTCGTCTCGCCGGCGCGCCGGCGCGGAAACTCGTTGTCGCGCAGTGAGATCTCGACCCCGGTGATGTACTCGATACCCCACTCGTGGCAGGCCTCTCGCATCTCGTCGTGGCTCAAGGTGGTGTCGTGGTCGGTGAGCGCGATGGCGGAAATGCCCAGTTCGTGGGCGTGACGGGCCAGTTCGGCGGGGGTGTCCGAACCGTCGGAGAATGACGAGTGGGTGTGCAGATCTATCACCCCTGCAGCGTAGCGAGCCGCGTGGCGCGGCCCGTGTGCGAGAATGACCCAGTGCCGTGCCATCGAACGACCCGTACACTAGAGGTCGCATGAAAGAGGCCTGTGGCGTCGTGGGAATTGTCGCGGCGGGACGAGACGTATCCCATCTGTGTTACGACGCGCTGTACGCGCTCCAGCACCGCGGCCAGGAGTCGGCCGGCATGGCGACCTTCAACAACCACCAGATCACCGTGGTGAAGGACAACGGTCTGGTGAGTCACGTCTTCGCCGACACGACTCTGCGCGCACTCGGAGGATCGCTGGTCATCGGGCACACCCGCTACTCGACGTCGGGTTCGGCGAACTGGACGGCGGCCCAGCCCGTCTTTCGCTCGGCGGGGGCGTCGGGGTTCGCCCTGGCGCACAACGGGAATCTCACCAACACCACCGCCCTCGCGGAGTCCGTGGGCCTGACGATGACCTCCATGCTTTCGGACTCGGACCTGGTGGCCGAGCTGCTGGCCCGCGAGGTCGAGTCCGGCGTGACGCTGACCGACGCCCTGGCGTCGGTGCTCGCGCGCGCCGAAGGAGCCTTCTCGATGGTGGCCCTCGAGGCGGACGCGATCCACGCGGTGCGCGATCCCCACGGGTTCCGACCCCTGTGCCTCGGCCGGCTCGGCACCGAGGACGCGCCGGAGGGCTGGGTGGTGGCCTCGGAGTCCCCCGCCCTCGACGTGGTGGGTGCGGCCTTCGTGCGCGAGATCGGACCAGGCGAGATGGTGAGCATCACCAGCGCTGGGGTCACCTCGGTGCAACTCCTCGCTCCCGCGGGCGTCAAGGAGAAGCTCTGCATCTTCGAGTTCGTGTACTTCGCGCGACCCGACACCTACCTCATGGGTCATCAGGTCCACACCACCCGTCGCCGCATGGGCGAACTGCTGGCCCGTCAGTCCCGCGTGGAGGCGGACCTCGTCATGGGTGTGCCCGACTCGGGCGTACCGGCCGCCGAGGGTTACGCGAAGGCCTCGGGCATTCCCTTTGGCTACGGGCTGGTGAAGAATCGCTACATCGGACGTACATTCATCTCGCCCGATCAGTCGTTGCGCGCCGCGAGCGTACGACGCAAGCTCAATCCGCTGCGCGAGAACATCGAGGGCCAGCGCCTGATCGTGGTCGACGACTCCATCGTGCGCGGCACGACCACGCGCGCACTGGTCGGGATGCTGCGCGACGCGGGTGCGACCGAGGTGCACCTGCGCATCTCCTCGCCACCGTTCACCTGGCCCTGCTTCTACGGGATCGACACGCCGTCGCGCGACGAGCTGCTGGCGGCGAACCACACGGTCGACGAGATGCGTGACTACATCGGGTGTGACTCGCTGGAGTTCATCACCCTGGCCAACCTGCGTGCGGCGATCCAGCTCAACGGCGAGTGCTGCGACGCCTGCCTGACGGGCGACTATCCCGCACCGATCCCCGTGGCGTTGGGGAGCTCGGGTGGGCGCTGGTGAGCCGACTGCTCGATCAGTCCGGCGGCATGACCTACGCGGCGGCGGGCGTGTCGATTGAGGCTGGCGACGAGTTC
>DATKTZ010000050.1:0-67618 GCA_035530815.1 Acidimicrobiales bacterium | reverse complement strand
GGTGCCCGCGCGCGCCACCTGGATCCGCATGATGATGTCCGAGTTGAACCGCCTCTCCTCGCACCTGGTGTGGATGGCGACCAACGGGATGGACCTCGGTTCGACCTCGATGATGATCTACGGCTTCCGCGAGCGTGAGTTGATCCTCGCCTTCTTCGAGAAGACCGCGGGCCTGCGACTGAACCTGAACTACGTGCGCCCCGGTGGCGTCGCGGCCGACCTGCCCGACGGGTGGGAGGACGACGTCACGGTGATCTGCGACACGATCGACGAGCGCACCTACGAGTACGACGAGCTGCTCACGGGTCAGCCCATCTTCCGTCAGCGCATGGTCGGTGTGGCGCCGCTCATGGCCGAGGAGGCGCTCGCGCTGAGCCTCACCGGCCCACTGCTGCGCTCAACGGGTGTGCCGTGGGACCTGCGGCGCACCATGCCCTACCTCGCCTACGACCAGGTGGACTTCGACGTCATCGTGGGCACCTTCGGAGACAACTTCGACCGCTACGCGATCCGGCTCAACGAGATCCGCGAGTCCATCCGCATCGTGCGTCAGTGCGTGGCCATGATGCCCAGGGGCGACTACCGCAGCCAGGACCCCAAGGTCACCCCGCCACCGCGCGCGCGTATCGGCGAGTCGATGGAGGCGCTCATCCACCACTTCAAGCTCTTCACCCACGGCTTCGAGGTGCCCGCCGGCGAGGTGTACTCGGCGGTCGAGTCCCCGCGTGGCGAACTGGGCTGCTACCTCGTGAGCGACGGCGGGGCCAAGCCGTATCGACTGCACGTGCGCGGTCCGAGCTTCGTGAACCTGCAGGCGGTGCCGCTCTTGATGCGTGGCGGCATGGTGTCCGACGCCATCACCGTAATTTCGACGGTCGACCCCGTCATGGGAGAAGTGGATCGATGAGTCATTTTCGCACCGAGTTGCGCCAGCGCGCCGAAGAGCTGGTGTCCCTGTACCCGGTTCGCCGCTCGGCGATGATCCCGTTGCTGCACCTCGCCCAGGAACAAGACGGCTACTTGACCGACGACGGGATCGCCGAGGTGGCCGAGCTCACCGGCACGACGCCCGCCGAGGTGCGTGGCACCGCCTCGTTCTACGACATGTTCCACCTCGAGCCGGTGGGTAAGTACGTCGTGGGCGTATGCACCAACATCGCCTGCTTGCTGCGCGGCGGCGAGGAGATGCTCGAGCACGCCAGCGCCACCCTGGGCTGTGCGGTCGGCGCCACCTCCGATGACGGGCTGTTCACTCTCGAAGAGACCGAGTGCCTGGCCGACTGCAACATCGCGCCGGTCGTGCAGGTGAACCACCGCTACGTGCGCACCACCACTCCCGAGCAGTTTGACGCTTTGATCGAGGACTTGCGCCAGGGGCGCCTCGACCACGAGGTACCCGCGCACGGCACGCTGATCCGCGTGCGCCGCAGCGGGGCGCTGCGCGCCGAACGCACCGTGGTGGCCGCCGAGCGCGAGGCCGAGCGCGGCGCGCGCGCCCAGCGCGAGCAGGAGGCGAAGTAGTGGCCTCGCTCGACGCACCACGCATCGTCTCGTCACGCGCCGAGTTCGCCGACTCACACACTCTCGCGCGCTTCCTGGCCACCGGCGGCTACAGCGGTCTTCGCAAGGCCCTCACCATGCACCCCGAGCAGGTGGCGGCCGAGGTCGACGCCGCGTCACTGCTCGGACGCGGCGGCGCGGGCTTTCCGGCCGGACGCAAGTGGTCGATGCTGCGCAAGTCGCCCGTGTCCTACCTCGTGGTGAACGGCGACGAGTCCGAGCCGGCGACCTTCAAGGACCACTTCCTGGTCGAGCGCGATCCGCACCAACTGGTCGAGGGCGTGATCATCGCCGCGTACGCGCTCCAGGTCAGCCAGGCCTTCATCTACCTACGCGGCGAGTTCGCGCTGGGCCTCGAGCGCGTCCAACAGGCCGTCAACGACGCCTACGAGCACGGCGCGCTGGGCGCCAAGATCTTCGGCTCCGACTTCTCGATCGATCTCGTGGTCCAGCCCGGTGCGGGCGCCTACATCTGCGGCGAGGAGACCGCCCTCATCGAGGCGCTCGAGGGCAAGCGCGGTTTCCCGCGCATCAAGCCACCTTTCTTTCCCGCGGTCACCGGCCTCTACGGCGAGCCCACCGTGGTGAACAACGTCGAGACCATGTCGAACCTGCCCTGGATCGTGAACAACTCGGGCGCGGCCTTCGCCGCGCTGGGCGGCGGCCGCTCGACCGGTACCCGACTATTCGCACTGGCGGGCCGGGTGAAGAACCCCGGGGTCTACGAGATCGAGATGGTCAAGAACACCTTTCGCGACCTCATCTTCGATCCCCGTCTCGGTGGGGGCATTATCGACGACAAGCAGATCAAGGCCATCATCCCCGGCGGGGTGTCGGCGCCGTGGTTCGGGCCCGAGTTACTCGACGTGCCGCTCGGCCAGGACGAGGTCGCCGAGAAGGGCTCGATGCTCGGCTCGGGATCGATCGTGGTGCTCGACGAGACGTCGTGCGTGGTGCGCGCGACGTGGCGTATCGTCAAGTTCTTCTCGCGCGAGTCGTGTGGCCAGTGCACCCCGTGCCGCGAGGGCTCGGGCTGGCTGGAGCGCATGATGTACCGCCTTGAGCACGGCGGGGGTCGGCCCGAGGACATCGACCTCCTGCTGGACGTCAGCGACAACATCGCGCCCGGGCTCACCTGGCCGCCCCAGCAGACCACGATCTGCGTGCTGGGGCCGTCCATCCCCTCATCCATCCACTCGGCGATCTCGATGTTTCGTGAAGACTTCGTCGCCCACGTCGAACACGGGAGCTGTCCGCATGACTGACCCAGCACGCACCACGGTGTCGATCACCTTGAACGGTCGCACGATCGAGGCCACGCCGGGCGAGTTGCTCATCGAGGCGGCCGAGCGGGCGGGCACCTACATCCCGCGTTTCTGCTACCACCCGCGCATGGAGCCGGTGGGGGTATGCCGCATGTGCCTGGTCGAGGTCGACGGACCCCGGGGCGCGACCCTCCAGCCCTCGTGCTACCTCAAGGTGAACGACGGCATGGTGGTCACCACCGATTCCGAGAAGGTGAAGAAAGTCCACGACGGTGTGTTGGAGCTCCTGCTCACCAACCACCCCCTGGACTGCCCGGTGTGCGACAAGGGCGGCGAGTGCCCGCTCCAGGACCAGACCCTGGCCCACGGCCCGGGTGAGACGCGCTTCGTCGAGGAGAAGCGCCACTGGGTCAAGCCGATCGAGATCGGCGAACTGATCCTGCTCGACCGCGAGCGCTGCATCCAATGCGCGCGCTGCACGCGCTTTGCCGACGAGGTCGCCGGCGACGCCCAGATCGCCTTCGCCAGTCGTGGTGACCACATCGAGGTGGCCCCCTCGCCGACCCAGCCCTTCGACTCGGTCTTTTCGGGCAACGTGGTCCAGATCTGCCCGGTGGGTGCCCTGACCGCCAAGCCCTACCGGTTCGCCGCGCGGCCCTGGGATCTCGAGCAGGTCGAGAGCACGTGCGCGAACTGCGCGGTGGGTTGTCGCGTCGCGGTCCAGTCCTCCCAGAACCGACTCACCCGCGTTCTCGGGGTCGATAGTGACCCGGTGAACCACGGGTGGCTGTGCGACAAGGGCCGCTTCAGCCTCGACAGCATCGATCAGAACGAGTCCTCCACCGACCTGCTGGACGCCAGTACCCGGGTCACCGAGCCCCTCGTGCGCCGCGACGGCGAGTTGCGCCCGGCGAGCTGGAGCGAGGCTCTGCGTGCGGCGGCGACCTCGCTACGCGACGCGTCCCAGCGGACCAACGGCGTCGGCGCCATCGGCGGGGCGGCCCTCACCAACGAGGGCGCCTTCGCGTGGGAGCGCTTCGTGCGCGGCGTGCTCGCGAGCGAGCACCTCGACGCGCAGTTCGGCGACGGACTCGACGCGCAACTGGTCCAGGCCCTGCCCACTGCGACCATCGATGAGGCCGTGGACGCGCCCGTCGTGGTGACTCTCACCGGCGACCTGCGCGAGGAGTTGCCGGTGCTCTTCCTTCGCCTGCGCGAGGCGTTCGTCAAGCACCACCACGCGCTCGTCGAGTTCGCCTTCGGCGCGAGCGCGCTGCGCTCGTTGGCTCGGGTGTCGCTCGCGGTGCGACCGGGCGAGGCCCACCTCGTGGCCGCGGCACTGGCGGGTCAGGGTGCCGCGCACCTGGGCGCGGCCTTCTCCGAGTCCGAGCTCGCCGCGGCGCGCGCGTTGCTCGGCGAGCGCGGCGAGGGCGTCGTGTTCGTCGTGGGACGTCCCAACGTGGGCGAGGGTGCCGCGGTGCTCGAGAGTGCGATCCGCACGCTGGCCGAGCGCTATCCCGACGCGAGGTTCCTGTCCGCGCTTCGTCGCTCGAACGTGCGCGGCGCGCTCGACATGGGCCTGGCGCCCGGACTGCGCCCGGGTCGCGGCGTCGACGTGGGCGTGAACGGCCGTGACGCCCTCGCCCAGCTCGACGCGCTGGTCACCGGCGAGCAGAGGGCCGTCTTGCTGCTCGGCGCGGGACTGCTCGGCAACGTCCTCGACGCCCACCGCGCGAGCGTGGCGCTCGAGACCGGCGACGTGATCCTCGTCACCGGCCACGGCGGGCCCGAGCTGGCGTTCGCCGACGTCGTGTTGCCGGCCGCGGTCCAGCACGAGCGTTCGGGCACGATCACCAACATCGAAGGACGCGTCACCGCGGTCACCGCCAAGGTGTCGCCCCCCGGCTCGGCCTGGAACGACGTGGCGATCGCCGCCGAGCTCGCCGAGGAGTTCGGCCAGAGTCTCGGCCTTCGCTCACCCGGCGAGACCGCCAAGGCGATCGAGGAGACCACGGGGTACCCGGCACTGTCGGTGCTCAACGACGCGCGCACCGACGGCGTGGTCGTGGGCCGAGTCGCTAGCCTGATCGAGCGCCGACCCATGGACCCGATGGCCTTTCCCGGAATTCGCTCGGCGCACAACGTTGGACTCGCCTCGCACGGTGGCGACACCGCGCTGCTCGAGGTGAACCACACGGGCTCGACCACGCCGGTCACCCTCGGCGAGGTCGTCGCGGGTCGCGGTGTCGACGTGCCGCTGGTGGACGCCTACTCGCTGCGGGTGAACGTGAGCCGCCGGCTCTACGACCGCGGCGTCGCCATGCAGGGCTCGCCGGCGTTGGCCGGCCTCGTGGGCGCCACCGCGCTGCACGTGCACCACAGTGATCTGGACCGCCTCGGAGCCAGCACCGGCGACGTGGTCGCCGCGCACGCGGGCACCACCACCGTCGAGTTGCCCGTGGTGGCCGACGACGCGGTACCGCGCGGAGTGGCCGAGGTGGCCTTCGCCACTCTCACCGAGGACGGCCGTGACGCGATACGTTCGTTGGTCGAACACGGTGCGTTGCTCACCCTCGTTCGATTGGAGTCGCGATGACAACGTGGCTGGCCAGCGTCGACCCGCTCTACCACCACGGCCTGACCCTGGCCGTGGTGCTCATCGCGCTGTTGCGCGTGGTGATCGCCTTCGCGGTCCTGCTGAACGCCGTGATCATCATGATCTGGTTCGAGCGCAAGGCGATCTCGGACATGCAGAGTCGTATCGGGCCTCAGCGATGGGGACCCTTCGGCCTGCTCCAGACCGTGGCCGACGGAATCAAGCTCATCTTCAAAGAGGACCTCATGCCCGCCGAGGCGGACCGTTTCGTCTTCAAGCTGGCCCCGTACCTGGCACTCATTCCCGGACTGATCACCTTCGCCATCGTGCCGGTGGGCGGCACGATGACCATCGCCGGACACACCGTGTTGCTGCAGGCGGCCAACCCGCCGATCGGCATCCTCTTGATGCTGGCGATGTCGGGCATCTCGGTCTACGGGGTCATGCTGGCGGGCTGGGCGTCGGGATCGAAGTACCCGCTGCTCTCCTCGGTGCGCGCGAGCGCCCAGATGATCAGCTACGAGGCGGCGCTGGGCATGACGATCGTCACCATCGTCCTGGCGACGGGCTCGTTGTCGACCCACGACATCGTCACGGCCCAGGCGCACGGCATCTGGCACTGGAACCTGATCCGCCTCGGCGTCGTGCCCTTCGTGGTCTTCATCATCGCGATCACCGCCGAGTTGAACCGACCGCCCTTTGACGTCGTCGAGGCCGAGAGTGAGTTGGTGGGCGGCTTTCACACCGAGTACTCCTCGTTCCGCTTCGCCATCTTCTACCTCGCCGAGTTCATGAACACCATCACGATGTCGGCGATCATGGTCACACTCTTCTTCGGTGGCCCGGCGGGCTGGGCGCCCAACGTCGCCCACCTCAAGTGGCTCTTTCCCATCGCGTGGTTCCTCGCCAAGACCACGGTGTTCGCCTTCTGCTACATCTGGTTCCGCGCCGCGCTGCCGCGCTTTCGCTACGACCAGCTCATGGACCTGGGTTGGAAGCGGCTCATCCCGCTCAGCCTGGGGTGGATGCTCATCGTGGCGGGCTTCATTGTCGCGCCGTCGTGGGGCTTCGCCATGGGCGCGGTCGTCCTGCTCGCCTGGACCGTGCTGACGCGCGCGTTCGAGTTGGGCCACTCGCGTGAACGCGGTGTGGACGCCGTGCTGCCGAACGTGGGCCAGCGGCCCCTGCCCTCAGAGGCGATCCGGCGCCTGAGCGATGGAGAGGTGGACTAGTGGCCGGACCCCTGAATTTCTTCGGCGGCTTCAAGCTGACGCTCCGCCATCTCGGTCGCCCGACGGTTACCACGAGCTACCCGCGCGCCAAACGGCCCAAGCAGCCGCGCCAGCACGGGCGCCACGTGCTGAACCGCTACGAGGACGGCATGGAGAAGTGCATCGGTTGTGAGTTGTGCGCGGGCGTGTGTCCGGCGGACTGCATCTACGTGCGCGGCCTGGACAATCCGCCCGATCACCCCGTGAGCCCGGGTGAGCGCTACGGCTACGTCTACGAGATCAACTACCTGCGCTGCATCCACTGCGACATGTGTGTGGAGGCCTGTCCGACCCAGGCCATCACCGAGTCCAAGTTGTTCGAGTTCTCCTTCACCAACCGGGCCGACGCGATCTACACCAAGTCCGAACTGCTGGTCGACGACCAGGGCTTCCCCCAGCGTCTGCCGTGGGAGGACTGGCGCGAGGGCGAGGCTGCGATGACCGGCGGCTGGATGCGCGCGACCTCGCCGGCGGGCGCCGCGGACTTCGAGGGCATCGTGCAGTGGACCGGGGACCTTGGCGTGGGCGTGCGCGCACCCGAGGGCGGCCAGTCCGACGCGCGCGACGACGAGGCCACTGGTTCCAAGCCCCTGCGGAGCGCGTTTCCCAAGCACCTCCAGCCCAAGGACGTGCCCCTCGAGTTGCGCGGTGTCGAGGGCCTGGCGCGCAGCGTGCGCGCCAAGTTGCGGGGTCGCCGGACCAGGGGGGCGCGATCGTGATCGCCGCCACCTACGCCTTGCCCAGCGTGCTGATCTTCGTGACCACGGCCATCATGGTCCTCGTGGGGGCCACGGGAGTGCTCGCGCTGAAGAATCCGGTGCACTCGACGATCAGCCTCATCATGACGCTGTTCGGCGTGGCCATCGCGTTCGTGGCCCAGTCGGCCGACTTCCTCGCCGCGGTGCAGATCATCGTCTACGCCGGGGCCATCGTCGTGCTGTTCCTCTTTGTCATCATGTTCCTCGGCGTCGACCGGCCCGATGCGACGCGGGTTGAGCCCCTCGTGGGCCAGCGCCCCTTCGCGGCGGCTGGTGTGCTGGTCACGGTGGCGGGGATCATCGCACTCATGGCGCGTTCACACTGGGTGACCGGCGCCATGTCGGTCTCGTCCAACGGCACTCCCTTGGCCTCGAGTGCGGGCAACGTGAAAGAACTCGGCACCGCCGTGTTCACGACCTACCTCTTCGCCTTCGAGGCGACCTCGGCCCTGCTCATCATCGCCGTCGTGGGCGCCATCGTGCTGTCGCGCCGTGAACGCACGGCCGACCTGGAAGAGGACGCATGAACGTTCCCGCCGCGTGGTACCTCATACTGGCCGCCGTGCTGTTCGGCATCGGTGCCTTCGGCGTGCTGACCCGACGCAGCGCGCTGATCATGTTCATGTGCATCGAGCTCATGCTCAACGCGGTGAACCTGACCTTCGTGACCTTCTCGCGCACGCTCAGCGACATCGGTGGCCAGGCGAGCGTGTTCTTCGTCATGGTCGTCGCCGCCGCCGAGGTGACCGTCGGGTTGGGCATCGTGGTGGCGATCTTCCGCCGCCGTTCGTCCACGTCGGTCGACGAACTCTCCGAGATGAAGGGCTGAGATGGCACACCTCGCCACACTGATCCTGCTGTTGCCGCTCGTGGGCTTCTTCTTCGTCTTGTTGAATGGGCGGCGCATGAGCGAGCGCGCGGTCGGCTGGACCGCCACCTCGGCGGTGGCGCTCAGCTTCGCCTTCACGGTCGCGGCGTTCGTCGTCCTGCTCCACGACTCCTCGCGCGAGGTCACCGTGCACCTGTTCTCGTGGATCACGGTGGGTCCCCTGCAGGTGCCCGCATCGCTACTCATCGACCCGCTCTCGATCACCATGTGTCTGTTCGTCACCGGTATCTCGGCGCTCATTCACATGTACTCCATTGGCTACATGCACGGCGAGAAGGACTTTCGCAAGTTCTTCCTCTACCTCAACCTCTTCGTGTTCTCGATGCTCACTCTGGTGATGGCCAACAACCTGGTGCTCACCTTCGTGGGCTGGGAGGGTGTCGGGGTCTGCTCATACTGGCTGATCAGCTACTACTTCGATCGCGACAGCGCGGCGTCGGCGGGCAAGAAGGCCTTCATCTACAACCGCGTGGGCGACGTCGGCATGCTCATCGCGATGTTCCTGATCTTCTCGCACCTGCACACGCTCACCTACCTCGCGGTCTTCTCGAGCGCCGGCACGCTGAGCCCGGGCGTCGCCACCCTGGTGGTGCTGGCGCTGTTGCTCGCCGCGACCGGCAAGAGCGCGCAGATCCCGTTGTTCAACTGGCTGCCCGACGCGATGGAGGGCCCGACCCCGGTGTCGGCACTCATCCACGCGGCCACCATGGTGACCGCCGGCGTCTACCTGCTGGTGCGCATGGCGCCGGTGCTCGCCCTCTCGTCCTCGGGCCGACTCACCATCGCGGTCGTGGGCGGCGTCACGGCGTTCGTGGCCGCCACCATCGCGACCTCCCAGAAGGACATCAAGAAGGTCCTGGCCTTCTCGACCGTCTCCCAGATCGGCTACATGGTGCTCGCGGTGGGTGCGGGCGCCTACTCCGCAGCCATCTTCTTGATGGTGAGCCACGCCTTCTTCAAGGCCCTGCTCTTTCTCGGCTCGGGTTCGGTCATCCACTCGCTGCACGGCGAGCAGGACATGCGCAAGATGGGCGGACTGGCCAAGTACCTACCGCTCACCTTCCCGACCTTCACCATTGCGTACCTGGCGATCTCGGGCATCCCGCCCTTCGCGGGCTTCTGGTCCAAGGGCGACATCTTGACCAACGTGTTCGCGTACTCCAAGGTCCTGTGGCTGCTCGGCGTGATCACCGCGATCCTCACCGCGTACTACATGAGTCGACTGTTCGTGCTGACCTTCCGTGGCACCGAGCGCTTCCGCGGGCTGACCGAGGGCAAGGACCCGCACGAGTCGCCCTGGGTGATGACCCTCCCGCTCGTGGTACTCGGCGTGCTCGCCGCCCTCGGCGGCGCGCTGGACCTGCCGTGGGTCCACCACAACTCGCTCGCGGGTTTCCTCGATCCGACCTTCGGGTTCATCCCGGCCACCTCGCACCCCTCGACCCTGGCCCAGTACGGCCTGGCGAGCGTGGACTTCGTCGCGGCGCTGGTGGGACTGGCCGCGGCGTTCTCCATCTGGCGCTCGAGGGTCGAGTCGTCCACCTACGAGCGTCCGTTCCTCGAGCGCGTGTGGCGCTGGGACGACTTCTATGACGCCACGATCGGCCGGCCGCTCACGCACGCCTCGCAGTTCGCCAATGACGTCATCGAGCCGCGCGTGATCGACGGCGCGGTGTCGGGCGTGGCGGTGGCCGTGCGCCGAAGCGCCGAGGGCGTGCGCAAGGTTCAGTCGGGCTTCGTGCGCCACTACGCCCTGGCGATGGTGCTCGGGCTCAGTGTCATCGTCGTCTATCTCGTGGCGAGGGTTGGTTAGGTATGCATTCATCGCTCTGGTTAACCCTGCTCATCGTCGTGCCCCTGGTGGGCGCGCCGGTGGCCGCCTTGGTGCGCACGCGCGAGGGCGGTGCCTACCTGGTGGGCGTCGTCACCGCCAGCGTCGAGCTGGTGCTCACCCTCGTGGTGATGTTCCTCTACAACAACCACATCCCCGGCGCCCAGACCTTCGACTTCGCCGGGCGCTGGGTGCTGGCCGCGCCGTTCGGACTCGCCTACGACGTGGCCCTCGACGGGATCTCCCTGTTGATGGTGGGACTCACCTCGCTGGTCGTGCTGCTGGCCCTGCTCGGCGCGCGTGACAAGCGCCGCGAACCGGCCTTCGTCGCCTGGCTGTTGCTGTTGACCTCGTTCACGATGGGCAGCTTCGTGGCCCACGACCTGTTCGAGTTCTTCATCTTCTTCGAACTCACCCTGGTGCCGAGCTACTTCATCATCTCCCAATGGGGCGGCGCCGAGCGCGCGCGCGCGGCGCTCAAGTTCTTCGTGTACACCTTCACCGGCTCGGCCTTCTTGTTCGTGGGCACCATGTACCTGGGCTTCGCCCACCAGCACCAGAGCGGTGGCGCGCTGAGCTTCGCGTACTCGACGCTGTCGGGCACCTCGATGAGTCACGCCACCGCGGTGTGGCTCTTCAGCGCGTTCGCCATCGCCTTCGCGGTGAAGTCGCCGATCTGGCCGTTGCACACCTGGTCGCCCCTGGCCTACGCCGAGTCGCCCACGGCTGGTTCGATCGAGTTCTCGGCGCTGCTGGCCAAGCTCGGCTCCTACGGCCTCTTGCGCTTCGCGGTGGGACTCTTTCCCCTGGCGCTGCCCACCATGCGCCCGGTGGTGATGACCCTGGCGGTCATCGGCATCCTCTACGGTTCGGCGCTGGCGTGCGTGACCCCCGACATGAAGCGCCTCGTTGCGTACTCCTCGGTGGCCCAGATGGGCTTCATCACCCTGGGCGTGATGACCGGCTCGAAGATCGCGATGGTTGGCGCGGTGCTCTTGATGTTCAACCACGGTGTGATCACGGCCGGCTTCTTCCTACTCATCGGCTTCATCGAGAAGCGTCGCGGCACGGCGCTCGTGAAGGATCTGCGCGGGCTCCAGGGGCCCGCACCGGTGCTGGCCGCGCTGTTCACCGTGGTGATGATGGCCTCGATCGGCCTGCCGGGCCTGTCGGGCTTCGTGAGCGAGTACCTCGTGCTCATCGGCGCCTTCGCCACCCACGTCTGGTGGGCGGTGGTGGCGACCCTCGGCGTCGTGCTGGCCGCGCTCTACCTACTGTGGGCCTACCAGCGTGTCTTTCACGGACGCGCCGACGTGCCCAACGCCGAGCTGCGCGACGCCTCGAGCGGCGAGCGCTGGGTGCTCGTGCCCGTCGTGGTGCTGATCGTGGTCCTGGGAGTGTTCCCCAAGCCCGTGCTCGATCGGATCACGCCCTCGGTCCAACAGGTCATCGCGCACGTCGCGCCGGCGGGGGTGAACAAGTGAACGTGACCATTCCCTCGATCCACTACCTGGCCCTGCTGCCGGTGATCATCCTGTTCGGCGCGTCGCTCGTGCTGGTGCTGGCGACCGCGCTCGTGCGCAACAAGGTCACCACCACCGCGGGCACCGCGGTGACCCTCGCGGCCTCGCTCGCGAGCCTCGTGGTCAGCTTCGTGCAGTGGTCGTACCTGGCCCACCACGGGCCCAGCTCCACGGTGGCCCACGCGATCATGCTCGACGGCTTCTCGGTGGTGGCGAGCGCGGTAATCGCGGTCGGGCTCGCCATGGCGAGCCTGGTAGCCCACGACTGGGCGCGCCGCGAGCGCGTGGTCGGCGTGGAGTACCAGATCCTCGCGCTCGCCGCGAGCGCCGGCGCGGTGCTCATGACCCAGGCCAACGACCTCGTGGTGATCTTTCTCGGCCTCGAGATCCTCTCGCTCGGGCTCTACGTGCTGGTCGCCCTCGACCGGCACCGCGCCAGCTCGGCCGAGGCCGCGCTGAAGTACTTCCTGCTCGGCGGCTTCGCGTCGGCGATCTTCATCTACGGTGCGGCCCTCGTCTACGGCGCCACCGGCTCGACGAACCTCACCTCCATCTCGTACTTCTTGGGCTCGAACGTGTTGCTGCGCCCCGGCCTGCTCTACGCCGGTGGCGCGCTACTGCTCGTGGGCTTCGCCTTCAAGGTGGCGGCCGTGCCGTTTCACATGTGGTCTCCCGACGTCTACGAGGGCGCGCCGACGCCGGTCACCGGCTTCATGGCCTCGATCGTGAAGGTGGGCGCCTTCGCGGCGCTGGTGCGCGTGCTGATCTCGGCGCTGGGCACCCAGCTCGACACCTGGCGTCCGATCGTGTGGGTGCTGATCGTGCTCACGACACTGGTGGGCGCGAGCCTCGCGATCATCCAGCGCAACGCCAAGCGGATCCTGGCGTACTCCTCGATCAACCACGCCGGCTTCATCCTGCTCGGCGTGTGGGCGGGCAGCGCGCGCGGTTCGGCGGCCACCTTGTTCTACGTGATGACCTACGTGCCGGTGGTCGTAGCGACCTTCGCGGTGCTGACCCTGGTGGGCGGGCGCGGCGACGAGAACCATTCGATCGAGCACTACCGCGGTCTCGCCCGGCGCCAGCCCTGGCTCGGGGGACTGCTGGCGGTGCTGCTGTTGAGCCAGCTTGGCGCGCCGCTGACGACCGGTTTCTACGCGAAGTACGCGGTGCTGGCGAGCGCGGTGGACGTGGGCGGGGGCGTACTCGCCCTGGTGGCCCTGCTCGGCGCGGCGATCGCGGCGTTCTTCTACCTGCGCTGGGTGATGACCCTGTACGCCGATGACGAGCTCGAGGTGAGCCGCATCGTCGTGCCGCGCTCGAGCGCGCTGGTGATCGGCCTGGGCGTGGCGATCACGCTGGTCTTCGGTGTGTGGCCCGGCCCGCTGGCGGCGCTGGCCCAGCACGCCACCGTGTTCTTCACTCCGTGAGGGTCGCAGTCGCCACCTGCGCGGGCGAGCACGTCGACCGCGACCAACCCCTGTTGATCGAGGCGCTCGCGAACGTGGGCGTGGCGGCCGAGGCGCGTGTCTGGGACGACCCGGCGGCCCGCTGGGACGATGTCGAGCTGGTGGTGGTGCGCTCGACCTGGGGCTACGCGCAGCGCCACGATGAGTTCCTCGGCTGGGCCCGCTCGCTGGCGCGCGTCGAGAACCGCGTCGAGGTGCTCGAGTACTTCTCGGACAAGCACTACCTGGGCGACCTCGCCGCGCGCGGGCACCGGGTGGTCGCGACGCGCTACTGCGACGTGGACGAGGTGCCCGAGTTCTTCGCGGGCGACTTCGTCGTGAAGCCGTGCGTCGGGGCGGGATCGATCGACGCCGAGCGCTACGGACCCGACGAGCACGAGCGCGCCCGCGCCCACGTGGCGCGACTGCACGCGACGGGCCGCGACGTGCTGATCCAGCCCTACGTCGCGAGCGTGGACGAGCGTGGCGAGCGCGCCCTTGTCTTCATCGACGGAGTCTTCTCGCACGCCATGACCAAGGGCGCGTTGCTCAACACCGCGTCCCACGAGCGTGATTGGCTGTTTCGCGCCGAGCAGATGTCGCGCGCCGAACCCGAGCCCGAGGCGCTCGCGCTGGCCGAGGCGATCCTGGCCGAGGCGGACCTCGCGGACCTGCTCTACGCCCGCGTGGATCTGGTGCACGACGAGACGGGCTGGGCGGTCATGGAGCTCGAGCTGGTCGAGCCCTCCCTGTTCCTCGGCTACCACGACGCCGCGCCGGGAGCGCTGGCGCGCGCCATCGCGGCCCGGCTGGATTAGCTCGCCAGGTCGTGGGGTCCCTTGGCCGCCTCGAGCACTTCCTCGGGCACCACGGTGCCGGGCCGGTTCGAGGGGTCGTGGGTGAGAAAGCGCCCGAGCACCGGTAGCTCGGTGATCGATTCAGCGCGCAGCACCGCCGCCACGACCGGCACGAAGCTCTCGGCGGCCGGGTAGACGAGATGGCGCGGGAGCCAGGTGGGGTGGTACTTGGCGTTGAAGGACCACAGGCTCTCGATGGGCAGGATTCCCGACAGGCGCCGCAGCGCCCAGCGCTCGACGCGGGTGAAGGTGCCCTCGCCGCGCTCGCCCTCGAGGACCGAGCGAAACGCCGCGAAGTTGAGGCTCAGCCCGCGCGCGCCCTGGGCGCGCAGGTGTTCGATGGTCGAGCACAGCGCGAAGTCGATCAGACCGTTGGGGTGCTCGCCCGGATCGCGGCGCATGAGGTCCAGTGAGTAGCCGTTGATTGCCGGGGAGGGGACGAACTGGCACACCGCGGCGGGCTTTCCGTCGGGCCCGTGGACCAAGGTCAACAGCAGTCCCTTGTCCTTGGCGTTGAACAGGCGCCCGAGCATCATCGAGAAGCCCCGCTCACCCTCACCGCGGCGCAGCATCGAGATGAGCTCCATGATGTCGGGTACGCGGCGCGGGTCGATCTCGGAGGGGTCGAGGAACTCGACGGTATAGCCCTTGCGCGCCAAGCGCGTGCAGGCCTGGCGCAGGCCCTTCATCTTGCCGCCCTCGAGGCTGAACGTGGTGCAGTTCACGATGGCCTCGTCGCCCAGGTACAGGTAGTGCAGCCCGGCCGCGAGGTAGATCGGCAGCCACTCCTGGCCCGCGCCCACGATGCCGATGGTCCAGCCCCGCGACTCGGCGTAGGAGCGAAAGGCGCTGAAGACCTCGGTGCGCTCGGCCACCGGGCCGATCGGGTCGGGCGAGACCAGCGCCACCCCGCCGTAGACGGCGTAGGCGACCAGCGAGTCGCGGTAGAAGAAGAACTGCTTGTCGTCGCGCAGGGCGAAGTAGTCGAGCGTGCCGCGTCCGTGGCGGCGCACGATCTCGCGCGCGCGCAGCTCGGCCAGGCGCCGCTCGGCGCTGGTGCCCTTTTCCGAGAGGCGCCGGTCCACCACCGGGCGCGTCACGAGGTACAGCGTCCACACGATGAGCGAGAGTCCCACCGTGAGCAGCGTGGGGTTGATGAAGTCGCCTATCCGGTCGGGCAGCACGATCGAACTCTGGCCCACCAGACGCTCGAGGCACGCCATGAGAACCACCCCGAACGAGGGTAGGTGGTGGCGCCCCTGGGACGCCTCGATGCCGAGCGTCGCCGCGAGCACGGCCGCCGCGCCGATGAGGGCCAGGCGCGGCAGCGCACCGCGCAGGCTGGAGCGGTCGGTGGTGGCCTGGAAGTTCTCGCGCCGCACGACGAGAAAGCCCAGGATCAGAATCGCGATCAGCGAGGATGCGACGCTGCCGGCGCGTGCCAGGTGAGCCACCGTGGTCGTCGCGAGGGCGCCCACCGCGAAGAACCACGCCCGGCGCTGACCGCGGCGGATGCCGCGCGCCATCATGATCATCCCCGCGCCCGCGACCGCGGTGATCGCGGCCGCGGACTTGGCGATGCCGAGCGGCAGTATCGACTCCACGAGGTGCAGCCGGCTGCGCAGCGGCGGCATGGCCGAGACCACCACGTTGACGAGTCCGTCGAGAAAGAGCAGTCCGCTCGCGAGGCGGCGCACCGAGCGCTGGGCGCGCTGATCGCGCAGTCGGTCCACGGTGAGCGGGAACGGATCCCCGGTCGGCCACGAGCCCACCGTGGTCGTGACCTCCCCGATCGACGGCTGCAGGGGCGCGCCGCCCACCAGCCGCTCCAGCATCGTCGCACGCGCTCGCGGCGACTCGCCGGCGTATAGGTGCACCTGCACGGCGCTCGCGGCCTCGATCTCGACGATGCCGAGGCGCTCGACCGAGGTGAACACCGGGGGGAGGCCCAGGCGTCCGTGGCGCTCGATGACCACCGTGCGCGAGGGGCCCGGCGAGGCGCACACCCCGCGGTCCAGGAACGCCAGTGCCGGACGCGGCGCGCCGCCCACGACCGCGCCGGCGCCCTGGCGCGCGCTGACGCGCCGGGCCAGTTCGAGCGCGTCAACGTCCTCGACCGTGGTGAGTGAGAGCGGCTCGGCCAGCGCGGGGGGCGTCGAGCGAGCGCTGCGCTGGAAGCGGCGGCGCACGATCAGCCCGGCGACGCCGACCACGAGCGCCTCGGCCGCGGCGATGAGCATCAGGTTGAGTGCCAGGTTGTTCCAGAAGCTCTGGGTGTGGGGCGTGTTGACGTGCAGATTCTCGTGGGTGAAGTGGTTGAGGATGCGCAGGAACGAGCTGAGCAGGTCGAAGCCGGCCATGGCGAGCACCGGGAACCAGACCCAGCCGGCCAAGCGCCGATAGAGCACGCGCGAGGCGACGAAGCGTGCGAGGGCCGGCGGGTCCTCGAGCCGGTCCGCATCGGCACGGTCGGCGGCGTCGGCGCGCGAGGTGTCGACGCGGCACTCGCCGGCGGCCACCGCGATGTCGCGTACCCCGCTGGCTGTGGTCACCTGGAGCACGAGGTCCTTGGCGACGAGGATCCCCAGCGCGGCGAGGCTGGCCTGAGCGTGCTCGTGCTCGGCGAGCTCGTGGTCGTCGCGCCCCGCCAGCACGATCAGGCGGTGGCCCGGCCGGTGCGCGAAGCGCACCATCGCGTCGCGCAGCTCGCCCAGCATGTCCAAGGTGGCGTCGACGAACTTGCCGAGGTCCGCGGTCGCGTCGGGGTGAAAGAGGTTGCCCGCGACCACGATGGTCGCCGGGTCGTCAACGTCGAGCAACTGGATCAGGTCGTGCAAGGGGCGGCTGGCCACCGACGAGGTGGGCGAGAGCGACAGGTCGCTGACCACGTAGACGTGGTGTCCGTAGGGAACCGGAAGCGTCTGTCGTTCAATCGCCGCCACGGCGTCTAGTCTCGCAGAGATACACCCACACGGTTTCCGGGGACCCCACGACTGCAAATGACATCGGACTACGTACGCGAAAATTGGCATTGGCGCGCTGAGGAGCGCACCGGTGGACAGGCGGTCATCTTCGACATCGACGGGGTGCTGGCCGACGCCGCGGGCCGCCAGCACTACCTCGACTGGGGCGATTGGAAGAGTTTCTTCGACGCCTGCGGCGACGATCCGACCATCGAGGAGATCGAGCGCCTGCTCGAGCTGCTCGATGACTCGCTCGCCGTCATCCTGCTCACCGGGCGCCCCCGGCGCGTCCAGCCCCACACGGTGGCCTGGCTCGAGCGCTACTCACTGCGCTGGGACTTGCTCATCATGCGCGAGTACGGGGACTACTCGGGCGTGGACGAGTTCAAGCGCGGCGCGGTGCGCGACCTCGCGGCCCACGGCTTCGATCTGCGCCTGGCGCTGGACGACGACCCGAAGAACCACGCGATGTACGTCAGCGAAGGCGTGCCGTGCATCTACATCCACTCGGGTTACTACCTCTAGCGCGCGGGTCTAGCGTGGGGGGTGACCTCGAGAGGAGCCATGTCCGCCATCGAGCCTGACACCATCGCCTCATCGCGCTTCGCGCCCCGCACGTACCGCTTCGTGCGCCTCGCGCGATGGTTGTTTCGCCGCCTGCTCGGCCGACGACGCATGCGCGGGCGCGGCGAACTGCTCCTCGTGGAGGACTGGCGCGAGGCGCGCCGCGAACGCCGTAGCGGCAGCGGTGACGTGCACGCCGAGATCGTCGTGCACCACCCGCGCGCCTACGCCGCGCTCGTGTTCGGCGGCTCCAAGGGCCTGGGCCGCAGCTACGTCGACGGTGACTGGGACAGTCCCGACCTCGCCGCGCTTACCCGACTGCTGTTGCGCGCGAGCGAGCCCTGGCGCGCGTCGCAGGACTGGGCGGCGCGGCGCATCCGGCTCGTGTGGTCGCTGCGATTCACGAAGCGGCGCTCGAAGGAGCTCGACCGCGAGTACGCGCACGCGCACTACGACCTGGGCAACGAGTTCTTCGCCTTGATGTTGGACGAGACGATGGCGTACTCGTGCGCGATCTTCGCCGACGAGTCGACGTCGCTGCGTGACGCGCAGATCGAGAAGTTCGACCGGATCTGTCGCAAGTTGGAACTGGGCCCCGAGGACCACGTCCTCGAGATCGGCTCGGGCTGGGGCGGCTTCGCGCTGCACGCCGCGGCGCGCTACGGCGCGCGGGTCACCACGACCACCCTGTCGTCGGCCCAGCACCGCGTGCTCGACGAGCGCGTCGCCGCCGCGGGACTCGGACATCTGGTGCGGGTGCTTGAGGCGCACTACAGCGATCTCACTGGCACCTACGACGCCGTGGTTTCGATCGAGATGATCGAGGCGCTCGACTGGCGCCGCTACGACGAGTTCTTCGCGACGTGCTCGCGCCTGCTCAACGACCAGGGTCGCATGGCGCTGCAGGCGATCACCATCGCCGAGGGCAGCTACGAGCGCGCCAAGGTGAGTACCGACTTCATCAAGGACCTCGTCTTTCCCGGCGGATGCCTACCGAGCGTGGGGGCGATCATGCGCTCGGTGGCGCGCTGCGGCGACCTGCGTCCGGTGGACCTCGAGGACATCGGCGCGCACTATCCGCGTACGCTCGCCCTGTGGCGCGAGCACGTGCGCGAGCACGCCGCGGCGATCGACGCGCTGGGCTACGACGACCGCTTCGACCGCCTCTGGGATCTCTACCTGGGCTACTGCGAGGGGGCGTTCCTCGAGCATCACGTCTCGGACGTTCAGCTCGTGTTGGACAAGGCGCGCGCCCGGGCGCGCGCCGTGAGGAGCTAGGCGAGCAGCGAGAGCACTTCGCGCGCGGCGCGTCGACCCGAGCCGATGCTGGCCGGGATGCCCACGCCGTCGTAGGCGTTGCCGGCTAGCGCCACGTGCAGCGCGGCGCTAGCGGCCTTGGCGCGCGCCACCATGTCGGCGTGGTGCACGTAGTACTGGGGCAGGCCCTGGGGCCAACGTTGCACCAGGACCTCGCTCGGCTCGACGAAGCGCGCGAGCAGGACCGCGAGCTCGTCGGCCACGCGTGCGGCGAGCTCCTCGTCGCTCATCGACGCCCACCGGTCGTCGTCGATGCGCCCCACGTGCGCGCGCAGCACCACGTCGTGCTCGCGCACGAGCCGGGGCCACTTGCGGTCCAAAAATGTGACGGCGGTCACCATCATCGAACCGGGTCCGCGCCAGTGCGTGCCCAGGGGCACCAGGATGCCGGTGCCGTGTTCGGGTAGCGCGACGTTCTCGCGCGCCAGGGCGAAGGTGACCATGGCGGCGCCCGCGCTCTCGATATGCGTCAGCGCCTCGAAGGCCGCGCCGTAGGGGGAGAGGAGTTCGCCCGCCACCGCCCCGGGCGCGGCCATGACGATCGCGTGCGCCGGGGTGGCGGTGGTGTCGGTGTCCACCTCCCAGGTGTAGTCGCCGTTTCCCCGGTGCAGCGCGCGCACCGCGGCCGAGGTGCGCAACACCACGCCCCGCTCGCGCAAGGTGCTCTCGAGGCGCTCGACGAGCGAGCCCATGCCGCCGTTCAGCGAGTAGAACATCGGCGTGGTTGTCGTCGCCCCGCTCGGCGCCGGCGCTGCCGGTGCGCGCAGCGCCTTCATGAGCGAGCCTCCGCGTCGTGCGGCCTCGAGCAGGGTGGGAAAGACCGACCCGGCCGAGAGCTGGTCGATGCGCCCGGCCTGAATGCCGCCGACCATGGGTTCGATAAACTGGTAGGCGAGTTCGCGGCCGAGCTTGGTGCGCACGATCTCGCCGATCGCGGCGTCCTCACCCACCTCGAGGCGCGCCGGCCAGAGCTCGTCTCGCCGCGCGTGCAGGCGTGCGCGCCACGAGAGCCCGCCGAAGTGTCGCAGCGCCGCTGACGATGTGGGCACCCCCAGCGCCAGCCCTGCGGGGATCTCATAGAGCGCGCCGCGTAGGTACAACGAGGCGCCCGAAGCGTTGATCGGCTCGAGCTGATCGGCCATGGCCAACTCGGTGATCAGGTCGGTGGCCTCGGGCCGACGCGCCAGGAAGCCGTCGGGTCCCAGGTCGATGGTGCGGCCGGCGAACTTGGTGGTGGCGAGCGATCCGCCTAGGTGCGGACCCGACTCGATCAGCTCGATGCGCGCGGTGTGCTCGCTGGGCCCGGCCGCGGCGCCGCTCAACTCCCAGGCGGCCGCGAGGGCGCTGACGCCGCCGCCCACGATGACGATTGAGGCGCGGGCCATTACGCGCGTTCCCCGACCACGCGGGCCAGCACCTCGATGAAGTCGGGGTCGTCGTTGAGTGACGGGGTGCGCACGAGCGTGAGCCCGATCTCGCGAGCCACGCCCTGGGCCTCGACGTCGATGTCGAAGAGCACTTCGAGGTGGTCGGCGACGAAGCCGATGGGGCACGAGACGATCGTGGTCGTGCCCGCGAGACGCTTGGCACGCAGCACCGCCAGGATGTCCGGACCAAGCCAGACGTCCGTGGTGCGTCCGGCCGACTGCCAGGCCACGTCCCAGTGCTCCACGCCCGCCAGTTGCGCCGCGCGCCGCGCGCTCTCGCGCAGTTGGTCCGGGTAGGTGTCACCCGTGGCCAGGATCTTCTCGGGCAGCGAGTGCGCCGAGAAGAGCACCTCGGTGGTTTCGAGCTCGCTCGGATCCAGCGCGTCGAGCGCCGTGCGCACGCGGCTCGCGATCAGCTCAACGAAGCCCGGCGCGTCCCACCACGCGCCGATCGGCGTGAAGTCGACCCCTTCGCCCAGGGCCGTGCGGGCGCGCTCCATGTACTGGTCGGTCGACATCGTGGAAGAGTGTGGGGCCAGCACCAGGGCGACAGTCCGGGTGAATCCGTCCACGCGAAAGGACGCGGCAGCCTCTTCGAGCAGGGGCGGCTCGTACTTGGATCCGAAGCGCACCTCGAAGGTGCCCGGGTGCTCACGTTCAAGTCGTGCCGCCAGCGCGCTGACCTGGTCGGCGGTGCGCTGGGCGAGCGGCGAGGTGCCGCCGATGGCGTCGTAGCGACGCACGAGATCGTTCAACTGCTCGGGGCTCGGCGCGCGCCCGTGGCGGATTCGCGTGTAGTAGGACTCGACGTCCTCGCGCGTGCTCGGGGTGCCGTAGGCCATCACGAGCACGCCGATGGTCATCGCACACCTCCGCGGCCCTCTTCGTGCACCACGCGCACCACCGCCTCCAGCACCGCGGGATCCGTCGAGGGCAGGACGCCGTGGCCGAGGTTGAAGATGTGTCCGGGCTCGCGGCCCGCGCGCGCGAGCACCTCGCGCGCGGCCTGTACGCCCTGGTCGACGCCGCCCAGACAGCGCGCAGGGTCGAGGTTGCCCTGGACCGGACGTTCACCAACGCGTCGTCGACCGGCGTCGAGGTCGACGTGCCAGTCGATACCCATCACCGAACTGCCCGAGCGGCTCATCAGGTCGAGCAGCTCGCCGGTGCCCACGCCGAACAGGATCGTCGGCACCTCGAGATCGGCGATGGCGTTGAGCACACGGGTCGTCGCGGGCAACGCGAAGCGCTCGTACTCGTCGCGAGTGAGCGCCCCGGCCCACGAGTCAAACAACTGCACCGCGCGCGCGCCGTGGCTGACCTGGGCGTGCAGGAACTCGATCGTGATCGCGACCAGGCGATCGAGCAGCCGTTCGAATAGGGCCGGATCGGTGTGCATGAGCGTCTTGATCACCGCGAAGTCGCGCGTGGGTCCGCCCTCGACGAGGTAGCTGGCCACGGTGAAGGGCGCGCCGGCGAAACCGATGAGCGGGGTGTCGGTCGCCCTGAGCTCCTCGATCACGAGATCGACCGTGCGGGTCACGTGGGCGACGTCGGACACGTCCAGATCGCGCAGTCGAGCGAGGTCGCTGGCGTGGCGAAAGGGTTCAGCGATCACCGGACCGCGGCCCGCCACGACGTCGACGCCGAAGCCGATCGCGTGATAGGGCACCACGATGTCCGAGAACAGGATTGCCGCGTCCACGCCGTAGCGGCGTACCGGCTGCATCGTGATCTCACACGCCAGCGCGGGGTCCGCGATGGCTTCGAGGATCGAACCGGTGCCGCGTAGGGCGTGGTACTCGGGCAGTGACCGTCCGGCTTGGCGCATGAACCACACCGGGACGTGGTCCACGCTCTCGCCTCGACAGGCGCTCAGAAATGCTGGCTCAGCCACCATGCTCCTTTTGTCCCTTTCAATCTAGGGGAGTGGCGCACCGGCTGAGGAGGGGGGTCTCATCTTCCTCTAGAATTGTCAGACCCTGATTTCGGGTCATGAAAAGAGGTAGCCATGGCGCACGAGCGTGAGATCGCCGAGGAGCAGGAGTTCCTCGATCTCGCCCTTGAGGCACTGGATCACATGCGTGATGAGGCGCGCTCCCTGCGCGACAGCGCGTCGGTGGCCATGATGCGTGGCGCGGGTGACCTGGTCGAGCGTGACGTCGTCATGGGAACGGCGTTGCAGCGCCTGGACCAGCTCGCCATCGGTGACCAGCCGCTGTTCTTCGGGCGCATCGACTACGCCCCCAACGGCACGGCGGGCGACACCTACCACGTGGGTCGCCTCGCGGTCTCGGACAACGACCTCAATCCGTTGGTGGTCGACTGGCGCGCTCCGGTCGCCGAGGCCTTCTACCGCGCCACGGGTGTCGAGTCGCTCAATCTCTCACGACGCCGACACGTCGCCATTCGCGCCCATGAGGTGGTGGGGGTCGAGGACGAGTACTTCAGCGACGCCAGCGGCGAACTGCTGCTGCCCGAGGACGAGGTGCGTGCCTCGACCGAGGAGGGCCTGATTGACGGGGGTTTGGCCCTCGGTGGACCCGGCGCGCTGCTGGCCGCGCTCGGGCGCGCGCGCACCGGTCGCATGGGTGACATCGTCGCCACGATCCAGGGCGAGCAGGACCGGATCATCCGCACCCCGCTCGCCGGCGTTCTGCTCGTCCAGGGTGGACCGGGTACCGGCAAGACCGCGGTGGCGCTGCACCGGGCGGCCTACCTGCTGTTCACCCACCGCGCGACCCTCGAGCGCCAGGGCGTGCTCGTGGTGGGGCCAAACCCTCTCTTTCTCAACTACATCGAGAACGTGCTGCCGTCGCTGGGCGAGTCGGGGGTCACCCTGTCGACCATCTCGGGTCTGGTGACCAACGTTGCGGTGCGCGCTCAGGACTGCGAGGAGGTCGACCGTCTGAAGGGCGACCCGCGCATGGTGCAGTTCATCGCCAACGCACTGCGCACCCGACAGCGTCCGCTGCGCGACGACGTGTCGATCCCGCTCGGCCGAGCCATCGTCGTCGTCAAGGCCCGCTACACCCGTGAGGCGATCGAGCGGGCACGTCGTCGGCCGGGCAACCACAACCAGCGCCGCTCCGCGCTGGGGCGCGAGTTGGCCAACCGTGTGGCCATGGACTACCACGAGCGCTTCACGCGCGACGAGGTCGAAGGCGTCTCGGGCGTGGCCGAGCTGGCCGAACTGATTCGCAATACCGCTCAGTTCAAGGAGATCCTCCAGCGCTCGTGGCCGCGCCTGTCGGGCCAGGAGCTGCTGCACGACCTCTTCGGCGCGCCGGCCCTGCTGCGCGCCGCCGGACGGAACCTGCTGAGCGACCGCGAGTGCGAGATGCTCTACCGTTCGCGCTCGGCGAGCCTCGAAGAGATCCGCTGGACCAAGGCGGACGCGGCGCTCATCGACGAGGCGCGAGTGCTGCTGGGGCCGCGCCGACGCCCTCGCGTGGCCCCCAAGGCGAGCGAGTCCAACGTGCTGGAGGGCGTGGACCTCGATTCGTATCGCGGCGAGGTGCGCGCCGCCGCGTTGCGCGAGGCGGCCCGGCTCGCACCGGGCGCCAGCGTCGAACTCGACGAAGCCGAGTTCGTGACCTATGGCCACATCGTGCTCGACGAGGCCCAAGACCTCTCGCCCATGGAACTGCGCGTGCTCAAGCGCCGCGACCTGACTGGATCGATGACCATCGTGGGCGATATGGGCCAGGCCACGACGGCCTCGTCGTCGGCGTCGTGGGCGACGGTGCTTTCGGTGCTCGAACCTCGCCGCGCGCCCACCCGTGTCGATCTCACCGTGAGCTACCGCACGCCCCAGGAGGTACTCGACTTTGCCGCGCCCACCCTGCTCGCCGCGGCGCCCGACATCGCACCTCCGCGCCCGGTGCGCCGCGCGGGCAGCGAGCCCACGGTGGAGCTGGTCGAGGAGGCGTCGATGGACGAGGCGCTCGTGCGCGCCACCACTCGCGAGATCGCGGCGGTGGTCCCCGGGCGGGTCGCCGTGATCGCGGCGGGCGCGCGCGTAGCCGAGATCCTCGACACCCTGCGCCGCCACGGCCTGGACGCGGTTGATCCGCGTGAGGAGGACTCACGGGGTCTGAGCGCCGATCTGGTGGTTTTGGCGGCCGAGGCGGCCAACGGGCTCGAGTTCGATGCGGTCGTCGTGGTTGAGCCTGGTCAGATCGCCAGTCGCGGCGCGAGTGTCGCGGGCGAACTCACCCCGCGTGGCCTGCGCACGCTGTACGTGGCGATGACGCGCCCGACCCGGCGCCTCGCCGTCGTCGCGGTGGGCCCGTTGCCCAGCACTTTACTGTGAGTTATCTCAGTGGCGAGATAGCGTCTTGAGGTCCATTTCAACTAGAACTGTAGGAGTGAGTCAGGCGATTCCCCTCAATAGCCTGGCGAAGCAAGAGAAAATCGTTCACGATCGACCTCCGATGCTGGCCATCGGCGTAATGATCTGGCTCGGCAGCGAGCTGATGTTCTTCTCGGGTCTCTTCGCCGCCTTGTTTACCATCCGAGCCCACCTTCAGTCCTGGCCGCCCGTGGGCACCCACCTCGACACGCTGCAGTCGGGCATCTTCACGATCGTGCTCGTGGCGTCATCGTTCACTATGCAGTGGGCGGTGTGGCTGATTGAGCACCGACGTCGCGCCGAGGCGCGACGTTGGGTCATCATCACCATCATCATGGGCACCTTGTTCGTAGCGAACCAGGCCTACGAATGGACGCACCTGGGCACGCGCTGGTACACCAACTCCTACGGTTCGGTGTTCTTCATCACGACGGGTCTTCACGGACTGCACGTGTTCTTGGGTCTGGTGGCCATGGCGCTGCTGCTGTTTCGCATGCGCGGCACCGAGGGCGACCCGGGCGAGCTCGCAACCTTCCAGGGGGTCAGCTACTACTGGCACTTCGTCGACGTCGTATGGATCGGGCTCTTCTCGGCCCTCTTCTTGCTCAAATAGGTAACCAGTGACACTCAACCTCTTCAAGCGACTGAGTAGTTACGCGGTCATAGCACTCGTCGCAGTCGGGCCCCTGCTCGCGTTCTCCTCGGGCGCTCACGCGGCCGGCGGGCACACCAACTATCAGACCACCCGGGCCAATGCCGGGACGCCGAACTCGGACAAGGTGACCAAGAACTCCAGCGGCGAGATCATCAGTTACGGCAACAGCGCCATTACCTACAGCGCGCCCTCGCCGGCGCTGGCGGCTCTGGGCAAGGCTCTGTACCTGCAGAACTGCGCGTCGTGTCACGGCAACGAGGCCAACGGCGTGCCCGCCAACGGCACCGGCGGCGCCTACCCGAACCTGGTGGGCCTCGGACCGGCGACGATCGACTTCTGGATCGAGTCGGGCCGCATGCCCGCCGCCGATCCGCGTTCGGTCCAGGCGCCGCGACGCCAGGCCCGTCTCACCCACGACCAGGCCCTCGCCATCGCCGCCTGGGTCAACTCGCTCTCGCCGAGCTACCCCTACATCCCCAAGGTGAACGTGAAGTCGGCCAACGCCGCCGAAGGGGCGGCGCTGTTCGCGCTCAACTGCGCCGCCTGTCACACCATCGAAGGTGACGGTGACGCGCTGGCCCACAACACGTTCGCCCCGTCGCTGCGCAACGTTCCCGCCACCCAGGTCGCCGAGGCGATTCGCACCGGTCCGGCCAACATGCCGCGCTTCACGGGCAACCTCAGCGACTACCAGGTCGCCGATATCGTGAAGTACGTCACCACCTACATTCAGCACCCGCAAAATCCCGGCGGTTTCGGTCTGGGCGGCCTCGGACCAGTGGCGGAGGGCTTCGTCGGCCTCGCCCTGGGCGTCGGGCTCCTGGCACTCATCGGCTACTGGGTAGGAGAACGCCAGTGAGCGAACTACACGAACAGCGAAGCGCCGTTAGTCTGCACGGACTGTCGGAGAACGATCCGCACCTCCAGCACAAGGCCAAGCACCCCGTGCTGGTCGAGCGCGTCGTCGCGCTCAACTTCGTGGTAGGTCTCGTGCTCGTCGCGGGCTTTGGCGCCTGCTACTGGGTCAACGCCCCGGCCTGGACCCTCGGGGCCACTATGGGTGGCGGACTGTTCTTCATGGGCGTCGGGCTGGTTGCGTGGGCCAAGTACCTCATGGCTCGCGGACCCTTCGTCGAGGAGCGCCATACTCTGGCCAGCAGCCAGATCGAGCGCGACGCGTTCGCAGCCGCGATCGTCGAGCGCGGCGGCGCCGTGGTCAAGCGTCGCAAGATGCTCGGCGGCCTGCTCGGCGGCGGGCTCGGCGTGTTCGGAATCGTGACCCTCTTCCCGTTGATCCGCAGCCTCGGTCCACTGCCCAAGGACACCATGTTCCACACGGACTGGCGCAAGGGCTCCTTCCTCGTGGACCAGACCGGTCGGCGCGTTCAGCAGGGTGACCTCGCGGTGGGATCGATCGTGACCGTCTTTCCCGAGGGCACCGAGAACACCGAGCGCGGCCAGGCCGTGGACCAGACGGTCCTGATCCGCATCTCGAACGAGAACTTCACGACCCAAAAGGGCCGCGAGAGTTGGGGGCCAATGGGCTATCTCGCCTACTCCAAGCTCTGCACGCACCTGGGTTGCCCCGTGGGCCTCTACGAGCAGCAGTTGCAGCTGCTCGTGTGCCCGTGCCACCAGTCGATGTTCAACGTGACCAACGGCGCCATTCCGAACTTCGGGCCGGCGCCACGGCCATTGCCCCAGCTGCCGCTCTACATTGACGCCCAGGGCTACCTGCGCGCTCAGAGTGACTACCACGTGCCGGTGGGGCCCGGATTCTGGGAGCGCTCATGAGCAGTGACGTGGTCAAGACCAAGCGCGCCAAGCGCGAGGCGATGGGACCTTACGGTCCGCTGGGCAAGTCGCTCGGCGAACTCGACGACCGCCTCGGCATCGCCAAGGGCGGGCGCACCTTCCTCGACAAGATCTTTCCCGACCACTGGTCGTTCCTGCTCGGCGAGATCGCGCTCTACTCGTTCATCGTGCTCCTGGCGACGGGTGTCTTCTTGACGTTGTACTACGTGCCCAGCCAGACGATGGTCACCTACCACGGCAGCTACCTGCCCCTGGATGGCCAGAAGGTCACCGAAGCCTTCGCCTCGACCGTCAACCTCTCGTTCGCGGTGCGCGCGGGGCTGTTGATGCGCCAGATGCACCACTGGTCATGTGACATCTTCATCGGCTCGATCGTCGTGCACATGGCCCGCGTGTTCTTCACCGGCGCCTTCCGCAAGCCGCGCGAGCTCAACTGGACCATCGGCGTGACGCTGCTCACCCTGGCGATCGTCAACGGCTTCCTCGGCTACTCGCTGCCCGACGACCTCGTCTCGGGTACCGGCATCCGCATCGCGTATTCGATCATCCTCTCGGTTCCCGTGGTCGGCACGTACCTGGGCTTCCTGGTCTTCGGTGGCAACTTCCCGGGCACCATGGTGATCCCGCGCTTCTTCATCCTGCACGTGCTGATCGTGCCGGCGATCATCGTCATGCTCGTGACGGTGCACATGGTGCTTCTGGTTCGCCAGAAGCACACCCAATTCCCCGGGGGCGGACGCACCGAGAAGAACGTGGTGGGCTCGCCGCTGTTCCCGGTTTTCACGGCCAAGACGACCGGCTTCATGTTCATCGTCACCGGCGTCACGGCGCTGCTCGGGGCCTTCGCCCAGATCAACCCCATCTGGCAGTTCGGTCCCTACGACGCCGCGCGCATCTCCTACGCCGTGCAGCCCGACTGGTACATGGGCTTTCTCGACGGCGCGTTGCGCATCTTCCCGTCCTGGGAGTTCACGGGCTTTGGCCACACCATCCCCCTGGAGGTGACCATTCCCTCGGTGATCTTCCCGGGACTGGTCTTCGGGCTCGCTTACGTGTGGCCGGCGCTCGAGCGCATGGTGACCAAGGACCACGCGATGCACAACCTCCTGGACCGGCCGAGCAACCGGCCCAAGCGCACCGCCGCAGGCGTCGCGGTGCTGTCGGCGTTGTCGATGCTGTTCATCGCGAGCTCGACCGACGTGATCGCGAACTTCTTCCACATGCCGCTCAACACCGTCTTGTGGCTGATGCGCATCCTTGTGCTCATCTCGCCCTTCGTCGCCTACCCGATCGCCTACAAGATCGCCAAGGAGATCCAGGGCACGCGCGGGGGCGGACGTCGCAAGACCGCCAACGTGGTGACGCGGACCGAGGAGGGCGAGTACGTCGCCACAGCGGCGCCGGTGTACGCCGACGATGAGCGCCACGATCTCACTCCGACCGAGGTGCCGATGTTCATCAGTCCCGGCGAACCCGAGGTCGACGAGTCGGGCGTGCGGATCATCGAGCGGTAGTTGGCCACTCCCCGTCAGCGGCGTTCCTGGCGCCTGCGGGTGCTGTTCGGGATGGTTATCGCGGGTGGGCTGGCCCTCGTGGTGAACGCCGCACCCGGACCCGCGAGCGCACCGATCGCCGCGCACGTTACCCGTACTACGGTCATTGCCCAGGAACGACCCCAGCGTGGCTGGACCGTGGCCAGCTCCTCGGCGCGCGGGGTCATGGTCGATTTTCGCAACATTGTTGTGGGCGGGGTGAGTTTTCGCGCGCTCCGTTTGCGAGCGCGCACCACGTTGGTGCGTTGGCACGTCGGTTCGAGCGATCCGGCGCATCCGCCCACCCTGCCGCTCGACGCGGGGCCGGCGATTGACTGGTCCAGCGAAGGGCGCGCCGGGGTGGTCGCGGTATTCAACGGTGGCTTCAAGCAGGCGGCCAACGCGGGCGGCAGCCAGGTTGACGGCGTCACGCTGGTGCCAATGTTGGCCCACCGGATGACCATCGCGCTGGACGCCGCGGGTCACTGGGCCATGGGGTTGTGGGACAGCCCCAACTTCCCGCCGCGCGGGTTCCAGGCGATCGCGTACCGCCAGAACCTGGTGCCCCTGGTGTGGAACCACCGGGTCACCGCCGCGGGCATGTCGTCGAACTGGCGCCAATGGGGCGACCCCTTGGGCGAAGTGCCACCCGAACCGCGCAGCGCGCTCGGCGTCGACGCCCGGGGCAACCTCGTGTACGTGGCCACCATGCACCCGATCCTCGCCCCGGCGCTCGGCGCGGCCCTGGTCCAGGCGGGCGCGGTCATGGGCATGGAACTCGACATCAATCCCTACTGGCCGATTCTCGGAGCACCGTTCGCACCGCTGCATCGACCGGGGACCCTCCCGGTCCAGCTGCCGCTCGCCCAGCACAGCCCGACCATCTACGAAACCGGCTGGGAGCGCGACTTCTTCGTGGCCCTGGCCGAACCCAACGCGTGGCGCTGCGAGTGGACGAGCGCCGGACTTCGCGCTCCGCTCGGCCGGCCGCAGCCCCAGCCGCTGGGCGAACACTGCGGCCGACGCACACCGACGCCGAACCCGAGCACCACGACGAGCTCGCCCGGCTCAACCACCCTGAGCACCGTCGCTCCCTAGGGGCGGTGCGTAGCATGGGCATCGTGGCAACGACGCGCGACTCCAACTGGCTTCCCGCGTCCTCACTGATCACCGACGAAGCGAGCAGCGACCGGGTGAACGTCGCATTGTTTGGCGTGAGCACTTGGGCCACGTCGCTCAGCGCGCGTTCGTCGCTCTCCACGCCGAGTGCGGTACGCGAGGCCCTCGCGTACTACTCGACCTGGTCGTACTCGGACACCGTGGACCTCGCCGATGCCGTGGCGCTGGTGGATCACGGCGACGTCGCCGATCCCGACGGACCCGACGCCGACGCGCGCGTGCGCGCCCTCACCGACGCGCTCGACGATCGCTACGCGCTGCGCATCGCGCTGGGCGGCGACAACGCCGCGACCTGGCGCGTACTGAACGCGCTGGGCGCGGACACGCTCGACGACTGGGGGCTCGTGACCCTCGACGCGCACCTCGACCTGCGCGATGGCGTCTCCAACGGCTCGCCGGTGCGCCAGTTGCTCGAGGCGGGGCTGTCGGGCGCGCACGTCGTCCAGGTGGGACTGGCCGACTTCTCCAACTCACCCGAGTACGCTCGGCGCGCCTCGGCGGCGGGCATCACCGTGATCGCACGCGACGAGCTGCGCCGCGAACCGGTGGAGAGTGCCGCGCGTCGCGCACTCGAACTCGCGGGCGCCGACGGACGTCGGGTATACGTGGACATCGACATGGATGTCGCGGACCGGTCGGTGGTGCCGGGCTGTCCGGCCGCCGCGCCGGGCGGGCTGAGCGCCGATGAGGTGCGCCGGTTCGTGCGCGCCGCTGCGGCTGACCAACGGGTGGCCGCGCTAGACGTCACCGAGATCGACGTGGAGCGCGACCGCGACCAGCGAACGGTCCGCCTGGCGGCGCTGCTGGTGCTCGAGGCCCTCGCGGGAGTACGAAGGAGAACGTCATGACGGTAGTGCTGGGCCTCGCGCCCTTGGAGCGTGCGCAGGTGATGGCGGTGGCGAGAGAGTACGAGCCGATCGAGCTCGACGCGGCCGTGCTGGAGCGACTCGAGCGCCAGCGCGGGGCCATCGACATCCTGGTCGCGAGCGGCACCCCGGTCTACGGCCTCTCGACCGGCTTCGGGTCGTTGGCCACCACCTTCATCTCACCCGACCAGCGCCGCGCGCTGCAGCGATCATTGATCCGTTCGCACGCGGCGGGGGTGGGCGAGGAGGTTGAGGCCGAGGTGGTGCGCGCCATGATGGTCTCGCGCTTGAGCAACCTGTGCAGCGGGGTGTCGGGCGTGCGCGCCTCGACGGCCCTGGCATACGCGGCGCTGCTCAACGCGGCCATCACGCCAGTCGTGCACGAGTTTGGCTCGCTGGGGTGCTCGGGCGACCTCGCGCCATTGGCACACGTGGCGCTGGCGCTCATGGGCGAGGGCGACGTGCGCGACGCCGGAGGGGTGCGCATGATGGCCGCCGACGCGCTGGGCGACGCGGGTCTCGAACCGGTGGAGCTCGCCGAGAAGGAGGGACTCGCGCTGATCAACGGCACCGACGGTATGCTCGGCCAGTTGATCCTCGCCATCAGTGACATCGCGGACCTGCTCGAGTTGGCCGACGTGGCCGCGGCACTCTCCATCCAGGCCCTGCGCGGCACCGATCGCGTGTTCCAAGCCGAGATCCACGCACTTCGTCCGCACCCGGGTCAGCGCGACAGCGCCGCGAACCTCATGAAGTTGCTCGAGGGATCGCCCATCGTCGGCTCGCACCTCGAGGACGTCTCCCAGGTGCAGGACGCGTACTCGCTGCGCTGCGCGCCCCAGGTTCACGGGGCCGCGCGTGACACGTTGGCCCACGCCACCCGCGTCGCCGACATCGAACTCGCCTCGGCCATCGACAACCCATCGGTGCTCTCGGACGGCTCGCTGGTCTCCAACGGCAACTTCCACGGCGCACCCGTGGGCTACGTGCTGGACTTTCTCGCCATCGCCCTGGCCGACGTGGCCTCGATGGCCGAGCGGCGCACCGACCGATTACTCGACGTGGACCGGTCCTACGGGTTGGCGCCCTTCCTCGCCCACCAGGCCGGTGTCGACTCGGGCCTCATGATCGCACAGTACTCCCAGGCGGCCCTCGTCTCGGAGATGAAGCGCCTCGCTAGCCCGGCCAGCGTCGACTCGATTCCGTCCTCGGGCATGCAGGAGGACCACGTGTCGATGGGCTGGCACGCGGCGCGTAAGCTGCGCCGTGCGATCGAGGCGGGACGTGACGTGCTGGCGATCGAGCTGTTGGCGAGCGCGCGCGCCCTCGCGTTGCGCGAGCCCCTGGTTCCCTCGCCGGTCACCGAAGCCATCGCTGCCCGCATCAACGCGGTGAGCGGCGGGCCGGGCCACGACCGCTGGCTGTCGCCCGAGATTCGTGGGGTGGGCGAGCTCGTGCGCAACGGCGAGCTGCTCGACATCGCACGCCGCTTCGTCACGCTGGCGTAGAAGGAGAGAATCATGCAAGGTGCCCGACCGGTTCGAGCAGATCGCGGTAGCACGCTGTCCACCCTGGGCTGGCCCCAGGAGGCCGCACTGCGGATGTTGCAGAACAACCTCGACCCCGAGGTCGCCGAGCGTCCCGATGACCTCGTTGTCTACGGCGGCACCGGCCGCGCGGCGCGCGACTGGGCGAGCTTCGACGCGCTGGTGCGCACGCTGCGGACCCTGAAGGCCGACGAGACGATGCTCGTCCAGTCGGGCCGTCCGGTCGGGGTCTTTCAGACCCACGAGTGGGCGCCACGGGTGCTGATCGCCAACTCCAACCTGGTGGGCGACTGGGCCACCTGGCCAGAGTTTCGCCGCCTCGAGGCGCTGGGTCTCACGATGTACGGCCAGATGACCGCGGGTTCGTGGATCTACATCGGTACCCAGGGGATCCTGCAGGGCACTTACGAAACCTTCGCCGCGGTCGCGGCCAAGCGATTCGCCGGCACGCTCGCGGGCACGCTGACCCTGACCGGCGGAGCCGGCGGCATGGGTGGAGCTCAGCCCCTCGCGGTGACGATGAACGACGGCGTCTGCCTGTGCGTGGACGTCGACCCGGCGCGCCTGGCGCGTCGGGTCGAGCATCGCTACCTCGACGAGTGGACCAGCGACCTCGATCGGGCGCTCGAACTGGTGCTCGCGGCCAAGCGCGAACGCCGAGCGCTGAGCGTGGGCCTCGTGGGCAACGCCGCGACCGTGTTCGCCGAGTTGTTGGATCGCGGCGTGGAGGTCGACATCGTCACCGACCAGACCTCGGCGCACGACCCGCTCAGTTACCTGCCCGAGGGGATCGAACTCGGCGACTGGCACGACTACGCCGACAAGAAGCCCGAGGAGTTCACCGACCGGGCACGTCAGTCCATGGCCAAGCAGGTCGAGGCGATGGTGGGCTTCATGGACCAGGGTGCCGAGGTCTTCGACTACGGCAACTCCATCCGCGGCGAAGCCGCGCTCGGGGGCTACGCGCGCGCGTTCGCCTTTCCCGGCTTCGTGCCCGCCTATATCCGCCCGCTGTTCTGCGAGGGTAAGGGCCCCTTTCGCTGGGCGGCGCTCTCGGGCGACCCCAGGGACATCGCGCGCACCGATCGCGCCGTGCTCGAGCTGTTTCCCGAGAACGAGGCGCTGGCGCGTTGGATCACCAAGGCCCAAGAGCGGGTTGCCTTCCAGGGACTGCCGGCCCGGATCTGCTGGCTCGGCTACGGCGAGCGTGATCGGGCGGGCTTGGCCTTCAACGACCTGGTGGCCTCGGGCGAGGTGTCGGCGCCGATCGTAATCGGACGCGACCACCTCGACAGCGGCTCGGTGGCCTCGCCCTACCGCGAGACCGAGTCGATGCTCGACGGCTCCGACGCGATCGCCGACTGGCCGCTGCTCAACGCGCTCGTCAACGCCTCCTCGGGCGCGACTTGGGTCTCGATCCACCACGGCGGCGGCGTGGGCATCGGCCGGTCCATCCACGCGGGTCAGGTGAGCCTCGCCGACGGCACCGCGCTCGCGGCCCAGAAGCTTGCGCGCGTGCTGAGCAACGATCCGGGCATGGGGGTGATCCGACACGTCGACGCCGGTTACGAGATCGCCGAGGCGACGGCGCTCGAGCGCGGCGTGCGCATCCCGATGCGCGAGGGCGAGACGTGAGCACACGGGTCATCCGCCACATCGGCGAACTGATTACCAACGACCGTACCGTCGGCGACGGCACGGCCATGGGACGGCTCAGTGATGCCGCGCTGGTGGTCGATGAACACCGCGTCTTGTGGTGCGGACGCGACCGGGACGCGCCCGCGGCCGACGAGGTCATCGACGCGAACGGCGCGGCCGTCGTGCCGGGCTTCGTGGACTCGCACACCCACGCGGTATTCGCGGGTGAGCGCTCGGACGAGTTCGAGGCGCGCATGGCTGGCGTCGCCTATGACGGCGGCGGAATCTGGCGCACTGTCGAAGCGACCCGGGCCGCCACCGACGAGGAGTTGCGCGCTCAGAGCACGCACCGGATGCGTGAGCTGCGCACCGGTGGGGTCACCACTGTCGAGATCAAATCGGGCTACGAGCTCACCGTGGCGGGCGAGCAGCGTCTGCTCGAGGTGGCCGGCGAGTTCAGCGACGAGTTGACCTTGCTCGGCGCGCACGTCGTGCCGCGCGAGTTCGCCGGTGATCGTGACGCCTACGTGGCGCTGGTCGCCGGCGCGATGACCAACGCCTGCGCGCCGCTGGCCCGGTGGGCCGACGTGTTCTGTGACCGGGGCGCCTTCGACCTCGACGAGGCGCGCCACGTGCTCGAGAGCGCGGCGCGCGCGGGGCTGCAGCTGCGCCTGCACGCGAACCAGTTGACCGACATCGGCGCGATCGGTCTCGCGGTCGAGTTGGGGTGCGCGAGCGTGGACCACTGCACGCACGTGGGCGACGCCGACCTCGACGCCCTGGCGTCGTCCTCGACCGTGGCGACACTGTTGCCGGGAGCCGAGTTCTCGACGCGCTCGCCCTACCCCTCAGCGCGGCGCTTCCTCGACGCGGGCGTGTGCGTGGCCCTCGCCACCGACTGCAATCCCGGCACGTCCTACGTCACGAGCATGGCCCTGGTGATCGCGCTGGGCGTGCGCGAGATGGGACTCAGCGTGGACGAGGCGCTGTGGGCCGCGACCCGCGGCGGCGCGCGGGCGCTGCGTCGCGACGACGTCGGCCACCTCGGCGTGGGGGCGCGCGCCGACCTCGCCATCCTCGACGCGCCGCGCGCGGCGCACCTGGCCTACCGGCCCGGCGCGGCCCTGGTGGCACGCACCTTCAGGGCCACCCGCGAGCCGGGCGAGCGAGCAGACATCGAGCCCTCGCGCCCCTAAGGTACCGGTATGAAGACCCCACTCGCACCCCCAGAACTCGCCAAAACGCTGGGGGCGCTGCGCGCGTCGGGTTATCGCTCGACGCCGGTTCGCGAGGAGATGCGCGCGAACCTCGAGCGCCGCCTGAGCGAGGGACGCCCGCTCACCTCGGTGGTGCTGGGCTACGAGGATACCGTGCTGCCCCAACTCGAGACCGCCCTGCTGGCCGGCCACGACATCATCCTGCTCGGTGAGCGCGGCCAGGCCAAGACCCGCATGATTCGATCGCTCGTGGATCTGCTCGACGAGTGGTTGCCCATCGTCGAGGGCTCCGAGGTCCGCGACGACCCCTACGCGCCAATCTCGGCCTACGCGATCGAGCTGGTGGAACGCGAGGGCGACGACACGCCCATTGCGTGGGTGCACCGCACCCGGCGCTTCGCCGAGAAGCTGGCCTCGCCCGACACCTCGATGGCTGATCTGATCGGCGAGGTGGACCCGATCAAGGTGGCCGGCGGCCTGTTCCTCGACGACCCGCGCGCGCTCAGCTACGGTTTGGTGCCCAAGTCGAATCGCGGCATCTTCGCGATGAACGAGCTACCCGATCTGGCCGAGCGAATCCAGATCGGACTGTTGAACGTGCTCGAGGAGCGCGACGTGCAGATCCGTGGGCACCTGGTGCGCCTCGAGCTCGACGTGATGGTCGTGGCCACCGCGAACCCCGAGGACTATACGAATCGCGGTCGGCTCATCACGCCCCTGAAGGACCGCTTCGGCTCACAGATCCGCACTCATTACCCCTACGAGATCGACACCGAGATCGACATCGTGCATCAAGAGGCCCGGCTGCCGACGTCGCCCGTGCCGATCGTGGTGCCGTGGTTCATCGACGACATCGTGGTGCGAGTCAGCCACGTGGCGCGCAAGAGTCACGCCATCAGCCAGCGATCGGGCGTGTCGGTCCGTCTGTCAATCGCGAACCACGAGACCGTGGTGGCCAGCGCCCTGCGGCGAACGCTGCGCACCGGCGACGCCCAGGTGGTGCCGCGCGTGAGCGACCTGGGTGCCATGGTCCAGTCCACTCAGGGCAAGATCGAGTTCGACACGATGGACGAGAGTGACTCGGACCAGGTCATCGCGGCGCTGGTCTCGCTCGCGGTGCGCCAGAGCTTCACCGAGCACGTCGTGCTCGAGGAGGCGCCCGCGATCGTGGCCGCCTTCGAGGACGAGGTGCTGGTGCACACCGGTGACGACCTCGCCGACCAGCACTACCTCGACGTGCTGGCGGCCATGGCACCGCTGGAGCGCGCGGTGCGCCGGCTCGTCGGCGCCGACGCGAGCGACGGAGAACTCGCTTCGGCGGCGGAGTTCATCCTTGAGGGCCTGTACCTGACCAAGCGCCTCGCGAAAGACGCGTCGGGGGCCCGGGCGCTGTATCGCTCGAGGAGCCGGTAGTGCCGATCCGCTACGGCTTTCGCCGCGTCGGCGACGGCGACGACTTCGACGACCTCGACGTCGACGAGTTGCTCAGCCTGCTGGCGGATGACTACCTCGAGAGCGGCGATCTGGACGATGCGATGGACCGGCTGTTGCGCGAGGGCTTCATCACCAAGGAGGGCGAGCGCGTCGAGGGCCTGCGCGACCTGCTCGAGCGCAGCCGCGCTCGGCGCCGCGAACTTGAACAGAGCGCCGATCCCGACGCGGAGATGCAGCGCTACCGCGAGTGGCTCACTGAGATCGAGGGACTCGAGGCCGACGAACTCGACGAGTTGCTCAACGAGGCTGAGGCGTCCGACGATGAACGGCGCAAGGAGGTCACGCGCGACCTGTTCCACCAGAAGTCCATGCAGCGCGAGTTGATGAGCGACCGACTCGCCGAACGTCTGGGGGAGTACCAGCACTACGAGTTCGTCTCGTCGCGGGCACGCGAGCAGTTCGAACAATTGATGGGGGAGCTCGAACAGGACGTGTTGAACACGTACTTCGAACAGAGTAAGGAGTTCATGGGCCGCGCCGACCCCGAGGAACTGGCGCGTGTGCGCGACATGATGGACGCCCTGTCGACCATGATCGAGCAGGATCGCCGCGGCGAGGCATTGGACCCCTCCTTCGACGACTTCATGGCGAAGTACGGCGATTACTTCCCCGGGGCCGAGAGCCTCGAGGATGTCGTGCGCGCGATGGCTGAGCGCGCCGCGGCCGCCGAGGCGATGTTCAACTCGCTCTCGAGCGAGCAGCAGGGTGAGTTGCGCTCGCTGTTCAACCAGATGATGGAGAACATGAGGTTGAACTTCTCGCTTAATCGCCTGGTGTCCAACCTGCGCCAGGCGACGCCGCAGCTCGACTGGGATCGCGCGCATCGGATGCGCGGACCCGGTCCCTCATCGTTTGCCGACACGACCTCGGCCGCCGAGCAGCTCGGCGAGTTGCGCAACTTGGAGGACTTCTTGGGCCGCGCCAGCGCCGTCCAGGGCCTGCCCGAAGTGGACGTGGAGTCCCTGCGCCGCAACCTGGGCGACGACGCGGCCAACCACGTTCGCCGGCTCCAACGCGCGCTACGCGAACTTCGCGAGCAGGGCTTCATCGACCGACAGGGCGCCCGGCTCTCGCTCACGGCCAAGGGCGTGCGCCAGATCGGCCAGAGCGCCCTGCGCGATCTGTTCGCCCAGTTGCGCAACTCGCCAACCCTGGGCGCGCATCGCGACGCCGCGGTCTCGCGCGGCGGTGATCGCGAGGAGACCTCCAAGGCGTGGGAGCCCGGCGAGGCGTTCTCGCTGCACCTGCCTCGCACGATCCGCAACGCCCTCCTGCGACAGGGACCGGGCACGCCGGTGCGTCTGCACCCCGACGACTTCGAGGTGGAGGAGTACGAGGCCACGAGACGCTCCGCGTCGGTCTTCGCGATCGACCTCTCGCTCTCGATGGCCATGCGCGGCAACCTGGTGCCCGCCAAGAAGATGGTGCTGGCCCTCACCCAGCTCATCCGTTCGAAGTTCCCGAGGGATTTCGCCGCGGTCGTCGGATTCGGTGAGGTCGCCCAGGAGTTGCGTGTCGAGGACATCCCCGCGCTCACGATCGACTACAACTACGGCACCAACCTCCAACACGCCCTCGCGCTCGGCCGCCACCTGATGCGCAACGAGCGCGGCGAGCGCCAGATCGTGGTGGTGACCGACGGTGAGCCCACCGCGCACCTCATGGACAACGGTGAGCCGTACTTCGCCTGGCCGCCGGTGCGCGAGACGCTCGAACGCACCATGGCCGAGGTACTGCGCTGCACGAAGGCGGGTATCACGATCAATATCTTCGCGCTCGACGTCGAGCGCAGCCAGTTCCCCTTCGTCGAGCAGATCGCCCGCGTTAATGGCGGGCGAACCTTCTACACCTCGGTCGACGAGCTTGGCAGTTACGCGCTGGACGATTTCGTGCGTCACCGTCGCGCGGGCTGAGTCGGTCGCGACCCGACTTTGGCCGGTCACGTCCCTAGGTCAGATAAGAATCTTCATCAGGTAGTACCTAATTTCCATTTGCTTTTTCGCCCAATCCCCGCCACAATGACACCGTTGTAATTACATCGGTGGTGTGGACCGCCGGCGGGGAGGCGTACAACATGGAGATCGTTGAATTGTTGAGCGGGATGGAAGACCGCGGTTGGCAGGCCCGAGCGAACTGCATGGGTGTGGACCCCGACCTCTTCTTTCCCGAGCGCGGCGCGTCGACCCGTGAGGCCAAGGAAGTGTGCCGCGGCTGCGTCGTGCGCGAGGACTGCCTCGAGTACGCGCTCGACAACGGCGAGAAGTTCGGCATCTGGGGCGGGATGAGTGAGCGCGAACGGCGTCGTCTGCGCCGCGCGCGCGCTATCGAGCGTCGCTCACAGGCGGTGTAGGCGCGGCGTCCGTCACGGCCTCGATTGTCCGTTCGAGGCCCAGATCAAGTTGGGCCCACCGGTCGGGATCCTCCCGCTCGACCAGGGACCGCGGGGCCAGTCCCACCAATTCGCTTCGAAGAACCCGCGCGCCCGGCTCGAGCAAGGTGCGCACCGCGTCGTAGATCGTCGACAGGCGGATCTGATCGACGTCGACGACATTGCAACTCACCTGGACGACATCGTCGAAGGCGAAGGCCAAGGTGCGCAGGACCGGCGAGCGAAGTGACGCAGCGATAGCGCGCGCCTGGGCGAGCGTGACGCCCTCGAGCCAGAGGTTCCATGCGACGAGCACGCCGCGGCATCCCACTGCCGCGGCACCGCGCGACGAGGAGGCGCGTGCGGGACCGAAGTCGGGGTCGAGTCGGGTGAACGCGTCGCGGCGTATCTCGGGCAGGGTGCGCGTCGTGTCGACGTCGAGCGCACCGTAGAGAAAGACCGGCACGTCGAAGCGCTGCGCCAGCCAACGCGCGGTCTCGTCGCGCAGACGGCACGCTGTGGCTCGCTTGCGGTGGTCGAGGGCCACGAAGGGAATCACATCGACCACGCCGAAGCGCGGGTGCACGCCGGTGTGCGCGCGCAGGTCGACCAGTTCGTAGGCGCGGGTGATCATCGAGCGAACGTCGCGCACGAGGGGCTCAGGGTCATTGATGAGCGTGAAGACGGATCGGTGGTGCGCGACGTCGCTGTGACGGTCGCGCAGCGACGGGCCGCCAGCCCTGGAGAGCTCGTCAAGCAGCGCCGATCGTCGACCCTCCGAGACGTTGATGACGCATTCGAACACCGCGTCGCGGGGCTAGAACTGGTCGGTGGGCAACTTCATGCGCCGCCGCGAGCGCTGCAGGCGACGGCGCTCGCGTTCGCTCTTGCCGCCCCAGATGCCGTGGTCCACATGGTTGGCCAACGCGTACTCGAGGCACGTATCCGCCACGGGGCACGAGGCGCAGATCTTCTGCGCCTTGATCACGCCCATGCCGTCGCGGGGGAAGAAGGTGCCGGCCGGATATTCGCGACACCTTCCGTCAGCCATCCATTCAGTACCCATGGTCACCCCCTGTTCGTACTGTGTATGAGCGTAGCCACCGAAACATAAGGAAGTCTTAATTCCTCCTGGTATTTGTTCACAAGGTCAGTAACCCAATTGTCATGTTGGCATTGCCGGTGATCCATAGGGATCTGCTCCTCGGACGAGGAAGTTCCACCCAGCCGGTAGAATGGTCGCTCAGCACGTCGAGGTACGCGAAGGAGCACCGTGAGTCAGGTCCCGACCACCGAAGTCACCGAGGTTGTCGACCCCGTCGGCCACGTTCAGGTCATCTACTTGGGACCGGTCGCGCCCCACTGGGAGTGCCGCATGGTCTTCGGCGACGAGGAGCAGATCCAGGCCTTCGTTGACCGCATTGACGCGCGGCTTCGATTCCTGCCCCCACACGACCCACAGTTTCGCCGTAACCGCGAGCGCGTGAATCGCGACGCGGAGCGTGAGAACCTGCTGGTCGATTGGAACCTCGGCTACGACGAAGAGGCCTAGGTCGGGCTCCGCGCCTCACCGTCGGACTGGAGTCCGCTGAACGGGAGCCGCCCCGTGCATCACGTCGCAAGCGTCGCGCTGACGGTCCCGTCTTCTTCGGGGGTGAGCTCTGAGCGGAGCCGGAGCATCAGCGCGCCGCCGACCAGGGCGGTGATCCCGGTTCCGATCGGCCACCAGTTGCCCAGATGCGCGACGTAGTAGAGGCCGGTGATGGCCGGGGCGAGCGTGCCCGAGATGCCCCAGACCGCGCCCGCGGCGGCGTTGTAGCGTCCGCGCAGATGTTCGGGGGCGATCTGGTTGACGATCGCGGTCCCGGCGGGCTGGAGCATCGTCTCACCGATCGCGAAGATGACCTGGGTCGCGCACATGGCGATGACCGCGAGGATCGCTGGCAGCGCGAGCGACCCTCCCAGGACCGCCCAGAAGAGGAACCACAGGAGGCTGACGAACGCCATCGCGCGGGTGCGGCTCCTACCCTCCAGCCGGTTGAGGACCCAGAGTTGACTGAGCACCACCGTGACGGTGTTGAAGAAGAACGTGAGGCCGATGACGTGCACCGAGATGCGTAGGTTGTTGACCACGAAGAGGCTGAGGCCCGAATCCACCGAACCGTAGCCGCCGAGAAAGAGCACCATGCTTGCGATCACGTAGTGGCGAAGACGCCGGTCGCGCAGTACGACGCCCCAGCCTTCTTTGGCGGTGTCGCCTTTGGTGGCCTCGCTGACGGGTCTTCCGTGGTCGAAGAGTGTCGAGAAAATGCCTCCGGCGATGAGGGTTACGACGGCGTCGAAGAGGTAGAGCACGGTGAAGCTGTGCGGGTGCCTCACACTCACAATGCTGGCCGACACAAGCAGCCCCATGCCGATGCCGACGTTAACCATCATGAAGTTGACGCCGTAGGCGCGTTGTCGGTGGCTCTCATTGACGAGGCGGGTCATCATCACCGTGCCCGGTCCCCAACTCGCCCCTTCGAACATGGTGATCATGAGGGCCACCACGATCGCCTCGGCCCGGGTGTGGACCGAGGCCCACAGTGCGAGGCCGACCGCCGACATGAAGTAGCCGATCAGTCCGGTCTTGGAGGGTCCGATTCGATCGGTCAACGTGCCCCACACCGGGCTGACGGTGAGGGCGACGATGGCGCTCGCGGACAACAGCAGTGTCGAGAAGGTCGTCGAGAATCCACGAACGTTGTGCAGGTACACCACGAACATGGCGAAGGCGAGTCCGTTGCCAAAGCAGTTGACGAGCGTGGCGAGGTACAGGCGGCGCAGCGGGCCGCGGACCTCCGATCTGAAGTCGGCAGGGACCAAACGATTCAGGAAATTCACGAGCACACCAAACTAGTGAAGGGGTGTGACAGAGACTCGCCGAATCCTTGAAATGTAAGGGAATCGTAACGAGTGGGGTGGGTGAAACCACGATGTTTCGACCACGCCTCAGTGGGTTCGTCGACATTCTGCGCGCAGACACCGGCGATGTCGGGCGATGCCGCAACTTCCAACCCACCAGTCGATGACTGGTGGCACACGTTACAACGTCGCCCGGGAATGTGGGGCGAACTGCGAGCCACGAAGTGATGGACCGCACGCTTTGTGAGGTCGGCGCGAGGCAATGCGAATCACTCGGCCCAACGACAGGGAACCACCACGACGGTGGTTGTGTCGAGACGGAGAGCAAGGACCGCGCCGCGTCAGCGAGCGGACATCCGCGTCATGATCGTCGTGGGAATTACGCCTAGGCCAAGGGCGAAGTGGTCACCCGTTGGTACCAGGCCGCGGGGTCACTCAACTCTCGGTGCGAGGGCAAACCGTCGACGCGCAAGAGCGCATCGAAGACCTTCAACCCGTACTGGTCGCGCAGCGTCGTGACGAACTGGTTGGCGGCATCGTGGTGGGGACCTTGGGTGGAGATACCGAAGAGGGCGGCCGCGGCGTCTTCGCCGCGCGCGTCGGAACGGCGATGGCGGCGATACGCCTCGACCAGTTGGGGGCGCGGACCCAGGATCGCGGTGGTGATCTCGTGCGCGGCCGCCTCGAACAGCGCGAGCAGCACGCTCGCCGCGGCGTCGATGGCGCGGGTGGCGTCAGTTTCGTCGGGCATCTCGATGCCGTCGAGCAGTGCCTCGGGATTGCTCATCAGCGACGAGAGATCCTCGGGCTGGATCATTGACTGCAGTCGTTCGAGCAGGTCGCCCTGGGCGGCGCTCGCTTCGCGCACCGCATCAAAGAGCAGGGCGCGCAAGGCGTCACCGGTGCCGGGTTGGGTGAGAATGAGCGAAGCGACGAACTCCTGGGCCATGGCGAACACGTACACCTCGTCGCGCTCGAGCGACCACAGGTCGGCGAAGGCCGCCATGTTATTGACCACCAGCAGTCGCTGGGCGTCGATCCGGGGCAGCGGTAGCACCGCGAGTGACCACGCGCGCTCGGAGAAGTGCCCCGCCACCGAGCCCATCTGGAAGCCCGTGAAGAGCGGACCGAGGGTCGCGGCCATCTGGGCCATCATCGGATTGGCGGTGACCAGTTCCTCGGGCAGCGTGGCGTCACGCTGCAGGGTCGGTTCGATGAGTGGGCGCCACTGGGCGAGGGCCGCCAGGGTGAGGGCGGAGCGGTTCACCGTGGCGACGACGTGGTCGCTCGCCACTCCGAAGAGGGCATCGACGTGGCGTCCGACAAAGGGTGCGAGTTCTTCGAGGCGCTGGCGCTCACTGGGCAGGGGATTGGGGTCGGCGTCCTCGCCACGCGCGATGTTGAGTGCGAGTTGGGTGGCGGTCTCGTACCAGGCGTTGGGCCCCTGTCGGCCCAACATGTTGAAGATGTCGCCGAACATGTCGCCGAAGGGGTTGTCGCTCACGGCACCAACTTAGGCGAGCAGCCCACCTCAACGACCGTGTGATGCGCCTTGCCGTCGCGCACGAAGCTGAGCCGCGCCGGGGTGTCGGCCGGGGTCAGGTAGAGCATGGTGACCAGGGCGGACCACGTCTCGACGGTGTGTCCGTTGATCGACGTGAGCACGTCGCCGGGGATCAGGTGACCCGAGGCGGGCCCGTGGGGCGTGACGACGCTGATCAGCGCACCTCCGCCCTGGGCGTTCGAGCCGACCACGAAGAGACTCGAGTGGCAGCCGTGCTGGGTGGCCTCGATTGTGGCGACGCGTTCGACGAAGAGCGCCGAGTACCACAGGTGCCCGCTCGACAGTACCGCCACGACTCGGCCCGCCGAGTTGACCGCGATCGCGTCGGCGAACCCGTTGAGATTCTGCACCGAAGCCGTCGCGAGGTAACTGATTAGGTCGTTGCCCCTCAACTTGGGATCGCCCAGGGTGGTCGTGGCCCATGCGAAACGCGGCGGGTCGACCGAACTGGTCACCAGGGGCGAGATCGCCATGACCGATGTCGCCGCAGGCAGGGGCGCGATGGAGCTGGCGGGTACGTCGACACTGAGTTTCACGATCGTGAAGCCCATCGCGTTGTCGCGCCCGACCCAGGTGACCGGGAAGTTGATGTGGTGAGGGATCGAGCCTGTGAGTAGGGCATTTCGCTCGATCGGCGTTGTCGTGACGGCCAGATTGTGGCGCAGCGCCATGGCGGCCACGTGGGCAACGTGGCCCGGCGTCGTGATTGTGAGGTCCACGGTGGCGCGCGCCGCGGGACGGGCGTAGGCGGGCACCCCGGCGAGCGACGCGGCGATGTGGGCGGTCATGGGCTGGTTGGGCGGCGTGCTGGAGTGGGTGGACGCGAGTCCCGCCCCGCCGATGAGCAGGGCGATCACCATCGCCGACGCGATCAGACGAGCCAGTCGCGATGGCACCCGTTCGGGCGCCGACCGCAGGTCGTCGAAGCGGGGCAATTCGCTCGGATGCACCCAGCCCCGCTCGCTAGGCGGCGGTGGCACCGAGCGCCGACGCCGGCCCACGATCCTGAATGCTGATTTGAGCCAACCCACGAAGAGTAAGGCTAGTGAGCAAGTCGGGCCCGACACTGGTCGCTCTAGCATGGCTCGTTATGGCTACCGACGTCGCACTGGACATTGGCACTTCGTTCTGTCGTGTCGCGACCGCCGAGCAGGGCATCGTGTTCAACGAGCCCTCAATTGTCGCCATCGACACGCGATCGGGCGACGTCGTCGAGGTCGGCTACGGGGCGCTCGACCTGGTGGCGCGCACGTCGCGCCACGTCGTGGCGTTTCGTCCGCTCGCCCAGGGCGCCACGGTGGATTTCGACGTGACCGCGCGGCTGCTCTCGGGTCTGTTCGAGCGGGCCGGTGTCTCCAAGATCAGCCGGGTGCGCGCGGTGATGAGTGTGCCCTCACTGGCGACGGCGATCGAGCGTCGGGCGCTGCGTCAGGCCGCCGTGCAGGCGGGCGCGCGCGAAGTGAGTCTGCTCGAGTCGCCCCTGGCCGCGGCCATCGGCTTGGGACTGCCGGTGCAGGACCCGGTGGGTTCGGCGGTCACGGTGCTCGGCGCCGGCGCGTCGGAGGCGACCCTGATCTCCCTGGGCGGCATCGTCACGAGGGGGACCCGCCGCCACGGAGGTTCGGATCTCGATCACGCGATCGCCTCGCTGGTGCGCCACCGCTACGGGGTCGTGGTGGCGCCGGCGGTCGCCGAGATGTTGAAGATCAGCCTGGCCTCGGCGCTCGAGCGCACCAAGGGGCTGGTCGAGACGGTCACTGCACGCACCGTGGACCGCGGCGAACTGGTGGAGGTGCAGGTGCACGCCGAACTGGTGAACGCGGCGCTGCACGACGTGTTGACCTCTACGGTGAAGATGGTCCAGGACTCGCTCGCCGAGGCGCCACCGGACCTGTCCCAGGACATCAGCGCGCGGGGACTGACCCTCGTGGGCGGTCACGCGCGCCTACGCGATCTGGCTGCGTTGATCGCCAAGGGCACAGGCGTAGAGGTTCGCGTCGCGGATGACCCCGATCTGGTGGTCGTGCGCGGGCTCCAACTGTGCCTCGAGGAGATGTCCTCGCTGCACGCCCTGTTTCGCGACGCCGATCGCTAACCCTCGACTCCACCCTCGTCCTGATCCAGTTGGCTGACCGCGGCGCGGACCTGCCAGTCGCGGTCTTCGCGGGCTCTTGCGAGCCCTTCGTCAACGTCGGGCCCCTCGAAGTTCGCCAGTGCCGCAATGGCGCGGCGGCGAACCGGCGCCTTGTCCGCGAGCGCGCCCAGTACCGCCGGGAGGCCCCGGTCGTCACCGATCGCTCCGAGCGCCGCCACCGCAGCCTCGCGGCAACGCGCGTCCTCGTGGCGCATCGCCACCTCGCTCAGCCGCTCGACGGCGGGTCGGTGCATCCGCTCGCCCAGCGCGAACGCCGCGGCGTCCACGACTAGCGGATCGGGATCGGCGAGCGCGGCGGTGATTTCCTCCAGCAAATTCGGGCTGCGCACCTCGAGGTAGCCGAGCAGGGCCAGGGCCTCGCGGCGTACCTCGACGTGCTCGTCGCCCATGGCACGAAGCCACTCTTCGTCGCTGACCAAGGAACGTCGCGCGCCCGCGCGCAGGGCCAATACGCGCTGACGCGAGACGGGTGAGTTCAGTGACGAGCGGATCAGCACCACGCCCTCGTCACCCTGGGCGAACCCCGCGCGAAGTAGGGCTTCTTCAACGGACTCCGGTAGCGTGGACTCATCACTGTGCATGACTCCATTTCACCACCTCGCGCGCGCCGTGGGCCGCTGAAGACCCTCGTGACGCTCGTGGTCGTGCTCGTAGTGGTGGTTGGACTGCGCGTGTGGACGGTGCCGGTCTACGCTTTGACCCCCGGTGACGCCACCCCGGTCGCCCCGTTGGTCAAGATCAAGGGTCTGGCGGTGGACGCGCACCCCGACACGATCATGTTGACCGACGTCTATCTGCAGTCGCTCAACGCGTGGCAGTGGCTGTTCATGCACTTCCAGTCCCACGTCGAGTTCGTGAACGCCGATCAGTTGGTCGAGCCGGGCATCCCCCAGAGTGAGTTGCTCGCCCAGGGCTACTTGCAGATGTACGACTCGAAGCAGGCCGCCGAGGTGGCGGCCCTGCACTCGCTGGGCTGGACGGTGCCCGCCACCCCCACCGGCGCCGTGGTGAATGGGGTCGTCACGTCCTCGCCCGCCCAGCGGGCCCACCTGCACGTGGCCGACCGGATCGTCGCGGCCAACGGTGCCCCGGTGAGCACCTCGTGCTCATTGATCAGCGCAGTTCACCTATTGGCCCCGGGCTCGATGGTGCGTTTGCGCATCGAGCGGGCTCGCATCTCGTCTAGCGGCGTCATCACCTACGGACCACCCGCCACGATGAGCCTGCGCACCGCGTCGGCGCCGGGCGACCTCGGTTCCTCGCACTGCGGGCTGCACGGGCCCGATCGGTCCTGGCTGGGGGTCGGCGTCGAGAACTCGGTGCACTACGCCCTGCCGGGTTCGATCTCGATCAACACCACCAGCATCGGCGGCCCCTCGGCCGGACTGGCCATGACGCTCACCCTGATCGACCAGCTGAGCGCGGGTTCGCTCACGGGCCACTTCGTGGTGGCCGCGACCGGCACCATCGACGCGCAGGGTCACGTCGGCGACGTGGGTGGCGTCGCCGAGAAGACGATTGCCGTCCAGCGTGCGGGCGCGCAGATCTTCATCGTGCCCGCGGTCGAGGTTCCCACTGCCGAGGCCAACGCCCAGTCGGGGCTGCGCATCATCGGCGTGAGCACCCTCGCCCAGGCTCTGAACGATCTGCGCCGCCTTGGCGGGGACGCGCCACGAAGCCTGACAACACCGCGTTAAGACAGTCTTTTGCAGCGCCACGTCCTAGTCTTGAGGGAATGGACGACCGCCGAATCCTCTCTACTACGCGCCAATCGTCGACCGAGATCACTCGAACGAACTTCTCGACGGTGCGAAAGGGCGGTCTTGATCCCCAAGAGGTGCGTTTGCACCTCGAGGCCGTCGCGCGCGAGATGGGCCATTTGGAACATCGCATCCGCGAACTGCAGGAGCAACTCAGCGAGGCCCAGCACCGTGCGGCGAACCCCTCCTTCGATGAGGCCACGCTCGCCAGCGCGCTGGGCACCCAGAGCGCGGCCATCCTTCGCTCGGCCCACGAAGAGGCCGGACGCGTCACGGCCGAGGCCCAAGAGCGCAGCGCGCAGTTGTTCGCCGAGACCCAACAGCGCAGCGCCGCCCATCTGATCGAGGCTCAAGAGCGGGCTACGGCGGTCATCTCGGAGGCGGAGTCCGCAGCGAGTCAGATAGACCTCGAAGCCCGGATGGCCGCCGAACGTCTGATCGGTTCGGCCAAGGCGAACGGCGAGGCCCTCGTTGATCGGGCGCGCGAGCAGGGTCGTGCGATCCTCGAACAGGCCACCGATGCGAGGAAGTTGGTCCTCAACGACCTCGCGGTGAAGCGAAAGGCCCTGCACCTGCAGATCGAGCAGTTGCGCGCGGCGCGCGATCACCTCGGGGTATACGTGACCAACCTGCGCGATCAGGTGGACGAAGTTCTGGGCGGGCTCAACAACTCCGACGAGACCGCTCGCGCGGCCGCACTCGAGGCGCTGCGCCTGCAACCTGCGAGCCCCGAACCCACCGAGGAAGAGTTGCTGGCGGGCACGCCGCTGCGCAGCGTGCCCGACGTCGCCCCGGTCGCCGCACCGACTCTCGAGGCGCCCGAGGTTGACGAGGAGCCGGTCAAGGCGAAGCCGCGCCGCGTCGTGAAGGCGCCCGAGCCCCACGACGAGGGGCTCGAGGAGGACGCGTCGGGCACCGACGTGGTCAATGAGATCTTCGCCCGACTGCGCAAGGCCACCCTGGAAGAGCGCGGCGCGAGCGCGCCCGTCCCGCGCAAGGCCCCGAGTGCCAAGCCCGAAACACCCACCACCGAGTTGTTCAAGCGGCGCGACGCCGCGCTCGAGGAGTCTCTGGCGGGCCTGACACGAAAGGTGAAGCGCGTACTTCAAGACGACCAGAACGTCATGCTCGAACGGCTTCGCGGCGTTAAGGGACTGATTACCACCGAGTTGGAGGACGAGCACGCCCAGCGCGCGCGATACGCCGACGCCGCCTACGACGCGCTGGCCGACGCGGCTGCGGCCGGCGTGCAGTTCGCCTTCGACGAGACCGGCGTGGCCGGCGCGCCGGTGGGCCGCACACCGCTGCAGGACTGCGCGGCCGACCTCGCGGTCACGATCGTCCTCGCCCTGCGCAAGCGCATCCTCGCCGATGGCAGTGGGGACGGCCAGGAACGGGTGAACACGGCCTACAAGGAGTGGCGCGGCGCTCGTGTGGAGCGCTTGTGCACCGACGCGGCGCGACGCGCCTTTCACATCGGCGTGATGACCGCGGCCCAGGGCGGGACGCTCCGCTTCTACCCGGCGCCCAACGACGCGCCCTGCGACGCGTGTGCCCTGGATGCGGCGGCGGGCGAGCGTCCCGCCGGACAGAACTTCCCCAGCGGTTCGCCGTACCCACCCCTGCACGCGGGCTGCGCGTGTGCGGTTCTGCCAGTTTGAGATTGGCCCTAGGCTCTCAACGTGCGTAGTCCAACCGAAGCAGCCCCTCGTCCGCGACGCTTCGCCCGACTGTCGCGGCGATTCTGGATCACCCTGCTGGTGGCGATCGTCGCCGTCGGCTTCTTCTCACTGCGCACCCTGGCCGTGCTGTGGACCGATCAGATGTGGTTCTCCTCGGTGGGTTTGTCCGGCGTCTTCTCGACGCTCTTCTACGTGAAGGCCGGACTCGGGCTCACCTTCGCGGCGATCTTCTTCGCGTTGATGTGGGGCAATCTGCTCCTCACCGATCGTTTCGGCGCGCGAGAACTGACCTTCGAGCCCGAGGACGAGATCGTCCGACGCTTCCAGAACAGCGTGCGGCCCTACGCCGGGCGGATCTACGCCCTGATCGCGCTGGTGATGGCGATCGTGGCGGGGCTGAACGCGACCGGCCAATGGCAGAAGTACCTGCTGTTCGCCAATGCGCAGTCCTTCCACCAACAAGACGCCCTGTACCACAAGGACCTCGGCTTCTACATCTTCACCCTGCCCTTCGTATCCTTCGTCATCACCTGGCTGCTCGTGGCGCTGTTCATCGTGCTGATCGTGACCGCCGGCTTTCACTACCTGAATGGCGGGATTCGCGCGGTGAAGGTCACCCCGCGCGTGGCGCCTCGGGTCAAGGCGCACCTGTCGGTGATCGGCGCGGGTATTGCCCTCATGAAGGCCGCGGGCTACGTTATCGCCAAGTGGGAGCTGGTCAACTCGACCAACGGCTACGCCCAGGGTGCCGGTTACACCGACGTGCACGCGAGGATGCCCGCGCTGACCATCTTGTTCGTACTGTCACTCGCCGCGGCGATCATCCTGCTCGCCAACGTGTGGATGCGCGGCTGGTCGTTGCCCGCGGTTGCGGTGGGGCTGTGGATGTTCGTAGCCCTGGTGATCGGCGTGCTGTACCCCACCATCCTCCAGACTCTCAAGGTGAGTCCGAACCAGGGCACGCTGGAGGCCCCCTACATCCAGCGCAATATCGTCGCCACGCGGGCCGCCTATGGGCTGGATCAGGCCACGTACCACACCTTCGCCGGCTCGACCACGATCTCGCACTCCCAGATCAACGCCGACGCCGCGACCCTCAGCAACATCCGGCTGTGGGACCCGGCGCACAACATCGCTCTCGCCACGGTCACCCGGCGCCAGTCGATCCGCTCGTACTACAAGTTCGCTTCGCTCGCGGTGGACCGCTACTTCGTCAACGGCAAGCTCACCCCGGTGCTGATCGGCGCGCGCCAACTGAACACGGCCAACCTCCCCTCGCCCAGCTGGGTGAACGAGCACCTCCAGTACACCCACGGCATCGGGGCGGCGGTAGTCGAGGCGAACAAGGTCGACCAGTCGACGGGCAACCCCCAGTTGGTGGTGGCCAACGTGCCGCCAACCTCGAGCGGCGGCATGCCGGTGCTGACCCAGCCCGACATCTACTTCGGTCTCAACAATCCGGGATGGGTGGTGGCCAACACCAAACAGCCCGAACTCAACTTCCAGGTCAACTCCGGTCCTAACGCGGGACAGCCCGTGGAGTCGCACTACTCGAGCACCGGCGGGGTGGCCGTGGGCGGTCTCTTCAGTCGACTGGCGTTGGCGCTACGCCTGGGGGACTTTAACTTCTTGATCTCGAATCAGATCACCTCCAAGAGTCGGGTGCTCTTCGAGCGTGACGTCCAGGCCATGGCCCAGAAGGCCGCACCATTCCTCTCGTTCAACTCCGAGGCCTACCCGATCATCGCCAACGGCGAGATCCAGTACGTCATCGATGGGTACACGACGACCGACCAATACCCCTACAGTGAGAACGCCTCGAGTCTGAACCTCAACCAGGGCGGCCTGCCCTACAGCTTCAACTACGTGCGCAACTCGGTCAAGGTGGTCGTCAACGCCTACACGGGATCGATGAAGTTCTACGCGGTGGATCCCAACGACCCGCTGCTCGAGGCGTACCGTGCCGCCTTCCCCTCGATGTTCTTGCCGATGAGCGCGATGCCCGCCGCCATCCAGTCGCACCTGCGCTATCCGGCCGACCTCTTCTCGGTGCAGGCGTCAACCCTGGGGCGCTACCACATCACCAACGCCAACGCCTTCTACACCGCCTCGGACCGCTGGGAGGTTTCGCCCACGACCGGTGCGGGCACGCCGAGCCAGGCGCTGGCCCAGACGGCAGTGACCAACTCGGCGGGTGACATCATCTCCTCGGCGCTCTCGCCCATGAACCCGGTCTTCCAGGTCGGCTCATTGCCCCAGGCGAACAAGCAGCAACTGCTCGAGACGATCGCCTACGTGCCCGCGGGTAACTCCTCGACCGTCCAGGGACTTACCGCCTTTCTCGTGGCCACCAGTGATCCCACGGACTACGGGCACCTCAACGTCTACGAGACCCCGCGCAGCGATCTCGTCATTGGTCCGGTGCAGGCCGACTCAGAGATCCAAGAGAACGCGCAGGTGAGCTCAACCATCACGCTGCTCGACCAGCACGGATCGGGCGTGCTGCTCGGCAACAACCTCATGGTGCCTCTGGATCAGAGCGTGCTCTACATTCGCCCGCTGTACGTCACCAGCACGTCGAACCCGATGCCCCAGCTCAAGTACGTCATCGCGGTCTTCAACCAGGACGTCGCGATCTCGCCGACGCTCAGTGGCGCACTCTCGAGCGTGCTGGGTGCGAACATCAAGGCGGGTTCGGGTTCGGGCACCACCACGCCCAGCACCGGTCCTAGTCAGAGCGGCAAGAGCGCGTCGTACTATCTGAACAAGGCCGCTGGTGCCTACACGTCGGCCCAGGCGGCGCTGGCCGCGGGCGACCTCGGTCAGTACCAGGCCGACGTCGAGAACATGAACAAGCAACTGCAGTTGGCCCAGAAGGCCCTGGCCGCCGCGTCCTCCTAGTACCGACGGCGAATTAGAACTGCACCCGCATGGCGGACGCCTCGGTGACCGCACCGTCCTTGGCGGATCGCGTGTAGAGCACGAGCGTGCCGTATTGGCTCGTCGGTGTGGGGAACGTGACGGTGGCGTGGAATGGAGCCACCACGCCGTTGGCGCCCCCCATCACCGTGGTCTCAATCAGCGGCGCGGCGCGGCCGTCCTCGCGCAAGGTGGCGTTGACCACCGCTTCGAAGGCCGTACTGCGACCTGCGAGGACCATGGGCGAACTCACCCTGGTGAGCGCCGCGGGACGGGTGATCTCGATGTTGCCCGTTGTGGCGCCGAGGACCCACCACGAGTTGTCGCTGGTCAGTTGGCGCACCAGCACCGTCGTCTCGGGAGCGATGGTGGTCGCGCGAATCGGCTGCTCGCCCGAGCGCGCGTCACCGGCGCGGTAGGTCCCCATGATCGGGTTCGCCATGCCCAGCACGTGTACGGCGAACGATCGGGCCGCTGCGGCCGACGTAGTGAATTTCGAGGTCGTCGTGGTCGGCCAGACGGCGATCCACGTCGAGGGAACCTGGGACGTGGTGGACGTGCTTGACGACGTCGAGATCGAAGTCGTCGTCGGTGACGTCTTGAAACCCTCGACGCCAACGACCACGAGGGCGACCACCGCCAACGCGGCGAGCACCACCAACACCTTTCGTGTAGTGCCCATGGCCCGACCATACGTCCTCAGACGCCTCGTCTCCTAGTGACAAAAGACCTAGCCCGGTGACCGCACCGCCCTGGGGCCCCGGGGGCGGGCCGGTGCATCGCCACGGGAATGCGATAGACCAATACACGTGAGCCTCACCCATCTGCTCGCGTACGCGTACGCGCTGGCGATTGGCCTGCTGCTGGGCGGCGAACGCGAGCGGTCCAATCAGGGGGCCCGCGAGGCCCTGGGCATCAGGACCTTCGCGCTACTGGCGTTGATCGGCACCGTGGCGGCCGAACTCGGCACCTGGGTCGTGCTCGGCGCCCTGGCGTCGGTCGCGGTCCTGTTGACGGTGGGCTACCTCTTCACCAACCAGGAAGACGCCGGCACGACCACCGAGGTGGCCGCCATGGCCACCTTCTTGCTGGGGGTGCTGTGTCACCGCGATTCGGCGCTCGCCGCCCTGCTCGCCATCGTGATCGCCGTCGTGCTCGTGAGCAAGCAGCCCTTGCACACCTTTGTCCGCGACGCGGTCTCGAACGTGGAGCTCGAAGACGCGCTCAAGTTTCTAGTGGTTGCCTTCGTGGTGCTGCCGCTGCTGCCCAACCGGAACCTCGGTCCCTACGGGGTCCTGAACCTCTCGAAGATATGGTTCATCGTCGTCGTGCTCACCGGAATCTCGTGGGTGGGTTACATCGCCGTTCGGGTATTGGGTCCGCGTCGTGGTCTGCTGGCCACCGGGCTGGCCAGCGGCTTCGTGTCAGCCACGGCGGCGACGGCGTCGATGGGTCGAGTCAGCCGTAAGGCTCCGGACTTCGCCGCGGCGGTGGCGGGCGCCCAGGTCGCGAGCGTGGCCACCTTCGTCCAACTGGGGGCGATCCTCTTTGTCGTGTCGCCCACCGTCGCGCTGCACATGCTCTGGGCGCTGGGCGCTGGCGTGGCGACGCTGCTCGCAATCTCGATCCCGGGCTATCGCCGCGCGACGCGCCACGACGATCAGAGCGCCGCGGCGACGGCCAACGAGCACCCCTTCGTCCTCTTCCCCGCGCTCGTGCTCGCGGTGATCTTGACCGCGGCCACCCTGGTCGGCCGCTGGGGCGCGGCGGTCTTCGGCTCCGCGGGCGCCGTCGTGGCGATCGGGGCCGCCGGCCTCGCCGACGCGCACGGCAGCTCGCTGTCGGCCGCCACGTTGTTCGCGCACGGCAACCTGGCCCTGGATCCCACGTTGGCCGCGATCGGAGCGGCGTTCAGCACCAACACGATCGTCAAGGTCGTGGCGGCCTACGCCACGGGCGGTCGGCGCTTCGCGACGCGCTTCGTGGTTGGGATGGGGCCATCACTCGTGGTGTTCCTGGGTGTCCTGGTGGCGACGCGGCGCATCGGTTGAGCCGTCAGGCCTCGGGGTGGGGGGCGGCGACGATCTCGTAGTAGGGATTGAGGATGACGGCTTCTTGGTTGCGCGCTTGGATGGTCCCCTTGGCCAGCAGGCGCGTGCCGCGTTCGATGCCCGGCACCCGGGTGCGACCCTGGAACACCAAGGTGACCGAACCGGTCTCGTCGGCAATCACGCACTGGAGTTCCTTGACGGCGCCCAGGTCGTTGATTGCGATGGAACGCACCCGACCGGCGATCTCGACGTGGTCGCGCGCCACCAGGCCGCCGATGGGCATGGCGCTAGGCGAGCGCTGGGCCAGTTTGAGGTCAGCCTCCAGATGGGCGTTCTCGCGCCGGCCGCCACGGTGGATCTCGTCCACGTCGAGGGTGTCGTCGGGCGCCGCGTGCGACGGGTGGCGTCGCATCGGGTGAAAGGGCACGATCGTGGCCGAGGTTCTCGGAACGTGGGTGATGGCCGCTGCGATGGCGTCGGCGGTTCGGTCGTGCAGCAGCCGCTGCAATCGCGAAGCGAAGCCGCGCCGAGGCAGCACGACCATGCAGAAGACGTCGCGGTCGCGCACCGTGTCGGCGACGATTTCCAGCGCGGCGCGGTCGACGCGACGGTCGTCGCACGCGGTGATCTCGAGGGGTACGCCAACCGACGCCGTGCCCGTGGCGCCCCACTGACGTTCGAGCGCTCTGGTGACGATCGGGTCGATGTCGAAGTGCACCGCGCGAATTGACGTGACGTTCAGCGAGGTGCAGTAGCGCAGGGCCCGTTCGGTCACGATGTCGTACGAGTCGACGAAGAGCACGAGCCGGCTGACGCGTGTCTGGTTCGTGGCGCGCGAGTTGGCGCTCGAGAACAGGCGCTCCTCCTCGCGGTACTGACGATTGAGGCGCAACAGCGCGAGGTACAACAGCGGGCCGACGACGGCGATGATCCAGGCACCCTCGGTGAACTTCGCGACGAGAAAGATGCACACGACGGTGGCGGTCACCACGGCCGAGAGGGCGTTGACGGTCACCCCAAAGCGCCAGTGACCCGAGCGGGTACGCAGGTGGCGTGCCACCATGCCCGCACCGGCGAGGGCGAAGCCGGTGAACACGCCGATGGCATAGAGCGCCACCAGGGCATTGAGTCGGGCGTCGAATGCAACGATGAGCGAGAGCGAGATCACACCGAGCACGATGATGCCGTTGGAGAACGCCAGGCGATGTCCGCGCTTGGTGAGTTGGCGCGGCAGGTACTGGTCGGTGGCGACGTAGTGCGCGAGGAAGGGAAAGCCGTTGAACGAGGTATTGCCCCCGGTGTAGAGGATGAGCAGCGTGGCGAACTGCACCAGGTAGAAGACGACGTGGCCCAACCCGTGGGCACCGAAGACCGCCATCACCTCCTGGCTCACGACGGTGGGCGAGCCCGTCTGGTAGGGCATGGCGTGGGTCCACGCCGCGAGCAGGGTCACCCCCAGCAGCAGGAATGACAGGATGCTCGACATGAACACGAGGGTCACGCGGGCGTGCGTGGACTCGGGTCGACGGAAGCTCGCGACGCCGTTGGAGATGGCCTCCAGGCCGGTAAGCGAGGAGCCGCCGTTGGCGTAGGCGCGAAGTAGCGTCAGGAACGCGAGTCCCATGAGCAACCCGTTGCCGGGGTGTCCCAGTCGTCCGTCCACCAGGAGGTGCTGGGCCGGCAGGGCGATGAGGTGCAGGCTCCCGGTCAGCTCCTTGACGACGCCGACGGCGATGGTGGCGCTCATCATGGTGACGTAGAAGTAAGTCGGCAGCGCAAAGTAGCGGCCGGCCTCTTTGATCCCGCGCAGGTTGCCGTAGATGAGCAAAAGCACCACCGCGACGGTGATCTCCAAGGTCAGCGGCTGCAGGGCTGGGAAGGCCGAGGTGAGCGCCGCCGTGCCGGCCGAGCATTGCACTGCCACGGTGACCACGTAGTCGATCAACAGGGCCACGGCTGCGATCTGGGCGACGCGGGGGCCAAAGTTGTCGCGGGCTACGACGTAAGAGCCGCCCGCGGTCGTGTAGTACTTGATGACGTCGAGGTAGGAGGTCGTGACCAGGAACAACACCCCCAGGATCACGAACATGATCGGTACGACCAACGAGAATGCCGCGAGACCGATGTAGGGCGTCATCTGCGTGAGGATCTCCTCGGTGCCATACGCGGACGACGAGATGCAGTCGGGCGCGAGGACGCCCAGGGCGATTGGTTGGCTAAGCCGCTCCTCGCTCAGTTGCTCGGTGACCAGCGGGCGACCCAAGAGGATTCGCTTCAGCCGGTAGCCGAGGGATTCGGGGTAGACGTCGGCGATGTTGGCGTGCGAGGTCAGGACGACGGGATTGACGAAGGTCGGTTGCGGTTCTTCCTGCACGGCCCCAACCTAGGAAGGCCCTCATTATGGACTCGTTGAGACATTCCGGGTGAGTGTGAAGAATTCGTTAAGGCGGGTGTCGCGGTCCGGTCCCCCTCACTGTTCACGGTGCGCGCGAACGGCGAGACTGGGTGGATGCGCACTGGAAGGCTTCGCGTCTATCTCGGCTCCGCGCCCGGCGTGGGAAAGACCTACCGGATGCTCGACGAGGGAAATCGCCGGCGCGCTCGCGGTACCGATGTCGTTGTTGGCTTCGTCGACACGCACGGTCGTGCGCACACCGACGAGCGGATTGGCGACTTGGAGGTGGTGGCCGGTCACGGCTGGCAAGGGCGCGAGATGGACGTCGCGGCGATCGTGCGACGACGTCCCGCCCTCGTGCTCGTCGACGATCTCGCCTGGCGCCACGAGGGCGATCCCGAGTATCCAACGCGCTGGGACGAGGTCGCGGTGCTGTTGGAGGAGGGCATTGACGTGCTCACCACGTTGGACATCGCTCACGTCGAGTCGGTGCAGGGCGCGATCGCTCAGATCACGGGTCACGCCTCGTCGGTCACGATCCCCGACGATCTCGTGCGCAGTGCCCAACAGGTGGAACTCGTGGACATCACGCCCGAGGCGCTGCGACGCCGACTGGCGCACGGGAACATCTACGACGTCGCCACCCTCGACCCCTCCATCACGAACTACTTTCGCGCCGGCACGTTGGCGGCACTTCGCCAAGTAGCCGTGATCTGGATCTCGGAGCACATCGAGGCCACGCTGGCGCACTACCGAGAGGAGCGCTCGATACCGAGCGACTGGGAGTCCCGCGAGCGCATCGTGGTGGCGGTGAGCGGGTCGGCCGCCGACGAGTTGCTGCTGAGGACGTCGGCAAGGATCGCGTCGCGTTCCAGCGCGGATGTGATCGCCGTGCACGTGACGCCGCTAACTCGAACACGACTTCGATCGATCGACCTGGGCGCCACGAGGACGTTCGCGCGCGAGCACGGCGTGGTCGTCCAGGAGATCGTCGATGACGATGTGGCCACCGCGCTGATTGCCTTCGCCCAGTCTGAACGAGCGTCCCAGATTATCGTCGGGACCACCGGTCGCTTGGCCTCGTCGCGCTCGCGCAGCGTCGCCACCACCGTCGTGCGCAGGTCGAGGGGCATCGACGTGCACGTCGTTGCGGTGGACGCCGGCCAGCCCATTCACCTTCGTCGCCGACGCAAGTCGCCGTTCACGTGGCGCCGACGCCTTGGCGCACTGGCGGTCATGGTGGCGGGTCTTCCCGGCCTGACTTGGCTGCTCACGAATCTGCACTCGCACGCCGTGCTCTCCATAGTCTTTCCCGTGTACCTGGCGGCGGTCATCGCGCTCACGGTCGGCGGCGGTTTCCTCGTGGGCGCATTGAGTTCCATCGGGGCGTCGTTCCTCGAGAACTTCTACTTCATCGCCCCGCGTCACTCCTTCGTGATCGCGCGCGCCGACGACCTCGCCGCCCTGGTCGCGTTCCTGGCGTTCTCTCTGGTGGCCAGCGTCGTGGTGAACGAGTTCACCAAGCGGTCTAATGAAGCTGAGCGAGCGCGCACCGAGGCCGAGATCCTCACCAAGGCGGCGGCCACCGTCGCCACCAGCCACGATGACCTCCAGCCGATTCTTGACTCACTGCGCGTCATCTTCGACTTCGACGCGGTGCAGTTGCTGACCAAGGACGGCGACCGATGGGAGACCGAGGTGTCGAGTGGCTCGCTCGATGAGACCTCGCTCAACACCTCCGAGCTGGTGATTGACGTGAGCCACGTGCTGCGTGTTCACGGCGCCGCGCTGGACGCCCACGACCGGGCCATGTTGAGCGTCTTCGCGGGCCGAGTGGCCGTCGGGCTGCGATCCCAGCAGGTCGAACGCGAGGCCTCGGCCATGCGGGCGCTGGCCGCGGCCGATGCCCTGCGCACGAGTCTCCTGCGCGCGGTGTCGCATGATCTGCGCACGCCCCTGGCGACCATCGAGGCGAACGTCTCTACCCTGTTGGCGCGGGACGTCACCTGGTCGCCTCGTGACCAGCGCGCGTTTCTCACCGTCATCGAAAGGGAAGTCCACCGCCTGACCCGGCTCGTTACGAACCTGCTCGATGCCGGGCGCCTCGAGGCCGGCGTCGTGACCTCGCGCTTGGTGAACGTGGAGATTGATGACCTGGTGGCCAGCGCGCTTGAGACGATTGACACCCAGGGTCGGACGCTGCAGATCGACATTCCAGACACGCTGCCGAGCGTGAGGACCGACCCGGATCTCTATGAGAGGGTCATTGCGAACATCATTTCCAACGCGTGTCGCTTCGGCCCGCCCGAGGAACCGGTCGGAATCCGAGCCGGGGTCGAGGCGGGCACCGTGGATCTGCTGGTCATTGACCGCGGTCCGGGCATCGATCAGTCGATGGTCGAAAAGATGATCGCGCCCTTCCAGCGCCTCGAGGACGACGGCTCGGGGGCGGGCCTGGGCCTCACCGTGGCGTCCGGTTTCGTTGAGTTGCTCGGTGGCTCGATGCGGATGGAGGACACGCCGGGCGGGGGACTCACTGTGGTGATTGCGATTCCCCTGGAGGATCGGCCGTGAACCCCGTGCAGATCCTGGTCGTCGACGACGAAATGCAGATACTGCGCGCCCTGCGCGCGAACCTCGAGGCGCGCGGCTACACGGTGTGGACAGCGGCCGACGGCGATGAGGCACTGCGCACCATCGTCGACAGAGATCCCGATCTCGTGATCTTGGATCTGGGCCTGCCAAAGCGTTCCGGGCTCGAGGTGTTGCGCTCACTTCGATCCTGGAGCGATATTCCGGTCATCATTGTTTCGGCACGCAATGGCGACGCCGACAAGATCGCGGCGCTCGACGAGGGCGCGGACGACTACCTGACCAAGCCCTTCTCCATCGGCGAACTGCTCGCCCGGGTGCGCGCGACGTTGCGTCGGCGGGTTCAGGCCGAGCACAGCCCGGTGATGGCCACAGAGGACTTCCGTATCGACTTCGCCAAGGGGGAGGTGACCCGATTCGGTGACGTCGTGCACTTGACGCCGATCGAGTGGAAGATCGTGAAGGTGCTGACCCAGTCGGAGGGCCGCCTAGTCACCCAGCGGACCCTGCTCAATGAGGTGTGGGGTGCGCAGTACATCGATGAGACCGGCTACCTGCGAGTGCATATGACCCACATCCGGCGGAAGTTGGAGCCCGTGCCGGCGCGGCCGCGCTACTTTCGCACTGAGCCGGGCATTGGCTACCGTTTTCACGGGACCAATCATCAGGGGACCCTCGAAGAGACCTGAGCATCGGGTTGCGACGACAGGGCGCACCGAGCGCGGTGGGGTTCTCGCGCGAACCCGGTACTCGACCTCTCTGCTAGAATGAGATCTACCCAACGCGGGGTGGAGCAGTCTGGTAGCTCGTCGGGCTCATAACCCGAAGGTCGTAGGTTCAAATCCTACCCCCGCCACGAAGGACGGTGTGCATGTTGCACCGTCATTGCACGAACCTACCCACAAGGGTAGGTTCGTGTTATGTCAGGGCACAAAGAGGAACGTCGGCCTGGGGTCTGGACCCTTCGTGCAGAATTGCCTCGTGACCCAGAAACTGGCGCCCGCCGACAGGCCTCAACGACCTTTCGCGGTGGTCTGCGCGCCGCTGACAAAGCGCTTGCTGCCTTCGTCACGCAGCAGGCAGGCCGAAGTCCGGCAGGGTTAATTACTTGGGACGGTCTCTTCAAGAGATGGATGGAGAGCGGCGGTCGAAATCGGCATCCGCGTAGCGAGACCACCAAATATCAAGAACCCCAACGATGGGCTCGTCACGTGTCCCCGATGCTTGGCGAGCGCGAGGTAGAAGCAACTGCTCCGATTGACGTTGAGTTCTTTCTTGACAAATTGAGCACGACCTTACGGAGGGACGGGACAAAGGCACTCTCTACAACCAGCGTCGCACGAGTAGATGAGTTGCTTCGTGGTGCCACGAGTTGGGGGACCCGTCGGGGTCTTATCTCAATCAACCCAATGACGCGAGTGGAGCCAGTCAATAGCATCGTGCCAAAGCCGAAGCCACCAGACACCGAAGCAGTAGTAGCACTCTTGAAATATCTTGGAGAGACTGACATCAGATTGTGGGCAGCCGTGCGACTGGCGGCCACGACAGCCGCCAGAAGGTCAGAGTTGATTGCGCTCAAGTGGTCTGACCTCAGTTGGGGCAAAGCAACATTGCAATTAGAGCGGGGCATAGTTGTTGTACCCGGTAAAGGTTCGATTGACACTGATACCAAGACTGGTGAGGCGGGCGAAGGTCTACTTGACCTTGATGAAGAGTTGATGACCGCTCTCCAAATCATAAGACAGGAAGATGGTCCGGACGACCTTCCGCTCCACAAGTGGCCGGACGGGTACATCCTAAGTAACGACCGCGGGGTGACACACTGGCACCCAGACACACTAAGTAGTCGGGTCCGGGAAGCCGCGTCTCACGTACATCGTGCCAAAGGCATAACGTTGAAACAATTACGCTCTTACGTCGCCAGCGAACTTGCTACGTCACTAAATTTCGATGTCGCCACGGCCCAGGCTGTCTTGCGGCATAAAAGTTCAAGTACGACCCTACGCCATTACATAGCAGCCCGTGAGCGAGACAGCCGCCAGGCTTCTCGAACCATTGGAGAAGCGTTGGCGGATGGCAAGAGCAAAAGCTCCCGTGAGAACTTCACTTGGATGAAGGACTACAAACCTCTTGCTCCCAAGAAGAAGAGCTAAACAGAGGAGAAGCCCGACTTTGATGTGGCTATTCTGACAGTGTGAAGAGATTGTCCGTAATCGTTCCGGCTCTTTTGCTGGTCTCGTCACTGATGTTGTCAGGTTGCGGCGCACCTGCTTCACCGCAAGCGATTGACACAAACGCACTGGGTTCCAACAATGTTATGGCCTGTACGAGTTTCAATGTGGTCTTTTTAGGCGAGAGCAAGACACAAGCGATTGCACGCCAGAATGCATCCAATGCCATCTACTTCGGTGAGAGGGCGGAGAACCCCGCTGTGAGAGCCGCAGCATTTAGGTTACGAGCACAATCAAATGCTGGTGACAAGTCGGGAATTGACGCAGCAATGGGAGCATTCGCGTTGGCGTGTCACAAGATGGGAGTAGGTCCTGGAGACAACACAGGTGGTTAGATAACTACTTTCCTTGTCTTTTAGATTCGCCGTTATTGCTAAGTGCCTAATCTCATTGAAGGGGAGTACGAAATGCTTTGTACGAATGGTCATAACAACAGCGACACCGCTCTTTTCTGCCAATCCTGCGGCGTAACTACTTTCCAAAATACCGTGGCTGGTCAGGCGAGTCTGACCACTTACAATGGATTGGCAATCGCGTCATTGGTTTTAGGCATCGTATGGATATACGGGGTTACGTCAATACTGGCATTGGTGCTCGGCTACAAGGCGAAGCGCAAGATAAAGCAAAGTGGCCAGAAGGGTGCCGGAATGGCCACTGCCGGAATCGTACTTGGCTGGATAGGTACTGCCAGCCTCGCCGCCATTGTCATCGCGGTCTTGGTTTTCGCATTTGGTGGTGTCACTGGGCGAGTTCCGCAGACTTACGTCACAGCGCGAGCCCGTGTAAATGGCGCTGCGACTGAATACCTTGCTGCAACGGCGGCGAAGACGAAAGGCGACACGACCTCGGAGATTACCGACCTGACAATTGCTGGAGTTGCCTGCCTTTCCCTAAAGATGAACGACATACATGGTCCTAATCCATCATTGAATCAGCTTCTGAAGCAGTTCTCAATTGACTGCGGTAATAACGTAGTAGCGCTCTTAGTTTGGCTGGAAAGTGGCGATTCTTCCGCCACTTCATCGAACGCAAATCCACCGCTGCAAGTTAGTCAGAGTTCGAGCAAATTGATTGCCGATTATAATCAGCTCTATTCTTTGTGGAACAAATTGGGCTACGGCGTTCTGACTAAATTACCGTTCTAATCAGAAGGTAACGTCCACTCGTCAAGAGGAAGCGTTGCAATTGCCGAGCGCGCTCTTCGCAGAGCCGATTGGTCCATTCCATGGTGTCGTCCACTTATGCGGCTCTTCGGAAATTAACGGGGAGTGATGGTCGCGAGTAGATCCCAGTTTGGTTTGCCGGCGTAGAGCAATGAGCGGACTCGGAAGTTGCGAAATGACCGAAAGCCAAACGCGGTCCTCTTGGTCTTTTTGATGAGGTTGTTTGCGGCCTCGGACCGTGCGTTCGTAAAGTGCGCTCGATGCCACGCGATGATGTGGTCTCGCCAGCGCTTCAGGGTTCGCCCGAGCGAGCGCACCTCGGGCGGCCACGAGGGATCGTCCATGTCGCGGATCAGCTCGTCGATGAACTGGCTGGCGAGCTCGTAGGTGGGCACGCAGTAGAGCTCGCGAATTGCCTCCTTTGCGTTGTAGCAGGCGCCCACGTGTCCCTTGGGGTCGCCAGCGCGCAGCAAACCCATGACCTTGTCGTGACTCTTCTCGTCGAGTCGCTCGGCCGCCATGGTGAGCAATCGTCTCGCCCGGTAGAGGGGGTCGTCCTTGTGCCCGCGGTGACCGAACATCTCAACCTGCACACGACGTCGGCACTCGTCCAGCTTCTGGTTGGCGAGCTTTATCAAATGAAAGGGATCGGCGATCTGGGTCGCCCAGGGCAGCGCGTCATTGAAGACCTTGCGGTAGGGACCCGAGAGATCGAGCGTGCCGTAGCGGACGTCAAAGCGCCAGTCACAGGTGCGCTGCTGGATCCAGGCGGTCGGCTCGTCACCCTTTCGACCAGGCACGACGTCGAGGAGTTGACCAGTGCCCACGTCCACGATGGAAGTCGAGAAGCGCTGGCGACGGTACTCGCCCTCGCGCACGAAGAGCGTCTCGTCCAGGCCCAACGCCTCGACCACGCCGATGCGGTTCTCGTCGTCGTCAAGGAGGGCCTCGCCGTAGCGAACGAGGGTGTCGTTGATGGTGTGCCAATCACAGCCGAGCTCCTCGGCGATCTCTTGGACGCTGCGACCGTTCCTGCCGATCTGCTCGGTCAGCCAGCGCCCGGCGCGGTCGGTGACCAAATGCCGGGGGAACGCGATGCGGGTGTCGACCTCGCTCCACGACCCCATCGGGCACTCGGGCTCGGGACAGTAGAAGCGTCGCTTGTGCCAGACGACTCGGGTCGGTCGTCCGTTGATCGGCAGGTCGACCAAGGTCACCCGGTCTCGATCCTTCACCCTGGCGAGCACGCCGCATTCAACACAGCCCACGTCGATTCGCCGGCACTCGAAGTGGATGGTCACCGATTCGCGGTGCCGTCCCTCGAGGCCCTTGATGTCTACGTCGAGCAGGTCGACAAGGATCTCGCACATGCGGGTAGGGTCTGTTTCCACGGGGGTCTCTTCCAATCTGTGGTCTTGAACTACCAACAGATTTGCAGAGCCCCCGCCTTTCTTCAGCCCCTCGTCACCACCGCGCCTCCACAGTCAGACCCCGCGGATATCCGAAGAGCCACTTATGCGTCGCTTGCACTGATTCGGAGCAACTTGCTTCAGTTGGCGGTCAACGGAGAAGTACGAGGCCGCAGCGGCGGATAGAGCAGTGAAGGCACTTGCTCGTCAATCAAGTTGAATAGTTGTACGGCCTTTGCAGGTCCGCCATCACTCCACAGTGCTCTCCCAGGGATGGCCGAGAGGAGTTGCTCCGGGACGAAGGCTCCGACACCAAGAATGGCCTCGGCCTGGTGTCGGTCGCCGCACTTGAGAGCGAAGCGATGCGTGGTCAGGGCTCGGGTTCCAACGTCTACCGAATCGCTCGTGGGTCTCTGTGCGCATAACAGGGCGGTGCACCCTACGGCTCTGCCGAGACTTAGATAGCGGCGTAGAAGTGCGTTGATGCTGGTTCGCTGTTTCACGTCGCCCGCCGCGCCGAGTTCGGCCCATTCGTCAATTACCAGCACAATCCACGGATACTCATTGGTCGGTTGGAGCGTGGCCGTTTGCGTGGTGGCGAGATACTCCGCTCGCCGTTGAACTTCCGAAAGAAGTTCGTTCAGAAGTTCAACGGTTGGCTCTACTTCATTGCCGAGGACGAGCCGGGTGAAACGTGGACGCCACATTGACAACTCAGCGTGTTTGGGGTCAATGCCCACAAGACATACGTTGTTCGACGCGCCCAGCCCAGCGAGTATCACCCTCATCGCGACCGACTTCCCCGAGCCTGGATTGCCACCGATGAGAATGGATTGTCCATAGAACGATGCGGCTACTTCGTCGCCATTGTCATCGAGACCGATAGGCATTACTCGGAGTGGGTCCAGGGGCTTACCCACCGGATTGTGCTCAGCCCGATACGGAACACTCCCGATGCTTAGTTGTTGGTCCAGCAGGACCGTCACGCGGTGCGAGTGCAGCGGGTCCGCCAACACTCGCACGCGGGCGATACCGAATGCCACGGCCAGTTGGTCGGCCATCATTCCAATACGGACCACCGAGTTAGGGGGTTGAAGTTGCAACTCAACGGCGTGACCGAGTGCGGTCTCGGTAACAGCGGTGACCCGGGTCCCTTGAAGGCCAATCTGGTTGGCAACCATTGGCCAACTGATGACCAGGGGGAGTCTCTGGATAAGCCACCGCCTGGCGCTCATCGCGATGTTTTGGCCTCAACGTCAACACTGTCGGCACGAAGAGTGATGCCCGAGCGCTCGCGCCCGTTGTTATCACGAAGTGACCACGTGGATACCGTCAGGTTTTTGCATCGAAGAGTGAGGCCACTCGTGACTTGCGTCAGGTCGCCGGTCACGGTGATGGTTGCAGTCGGGTCGGTACGGTCGCCGGTTCCCATAAGCAGGACGGGAATCTTGAAGACGGGCTTGCCGTCGAGGCCAATCTTTGGGTTCTCCGTGCCGAAGTCCAACACCGGTCGGGGCTGGCCAATCGCCAGAACAGTTACTTTGGTGGTGTCTATTGGTAGTCGCATTTCAACGCTCCTTGTTGGGGTGGGTGGGCGGGTAGTTTCCCAATCTCAACAGTGCGCGCCTCGGGACTTGGCGCACGAAGGTGACCAAGGAAGATGACGTGAGCGGACAGAGCGACGTGTATGCAACCTCTGTGACTTAGCATCGCGTCGTGACTACTGTTCAGCGGTGCATTGTTATTGTCCTTGCGACCCTCTCGGCGTTATGCGAAATCGCAGGGACTGTCACCGTGCTCATGACGTACCGACGGACGGCGAGACTTGGAGTGGCCATTCGCAATGACATTGCTTCCCTCAAGGCCCTCTATGAGGCGCAACGCTCTGATACTGGTCAAAGTGAGTGGGACCAGAAGAAGGTTTACGTCAATCCAATGGAGTACCGAGACTCAAAGATTGAGCAACTAGAGCATCTTGATGCCCTCGCTGAACCGTTGCAGCCAAACTGGTGGACATTATTCGGACTGCTCGCCTACATTTTCGGAGCGGTGTTTGGCCTCGCGGCGGCGGTCGTCGCTTCTGCCTAAAACGTTTGAGGATAGGGTTCATTCGCTGTGATGACTTTCTATACGGGGTCAAGTACGGGGCCTTCGGCCCCGCCGCCGAGCGAGGTCATCGGCCTTCCGTGAACGCTTCGCGCTCACTTCCGACCGCTGACCTCGCTCGGACAACGGTGACGACAACTCTCAATACACGTTAGAGAAGGCTCCGCCCTTCTTTGGGCGGAGCGTGAATGGTGAGGGGCCTAAGCGAGACGAGGAGAGCCGCGGGAAGAGATGGACCAGCCCAGAACGATGTAGCGGTCAGACACCCACGTGGCGTCAGTTGCAAAGACTTTGCGCTTGTTGCGTACTTCCTTGAAGGTCATTCCCCACCTGCGTGAAAACGCGAGTACGTGTCCACGAAAGCCCCAGCCGTTGTAGGCCAGTTGGTGACTACGACAGAACTTCTCGGATGGGGCTGATTGGTAGAAGGTCTTTCCATCGGGCATAAGGCGAGAACCCAGAGTGCAGTCCATTCCCTTGTTGCATTTGTGAGTACGAACCGCCGCGCTCTGCATCTTGCGTCGGTGGTCGTGCGGTCCATTGGCCGAGGTGTCGGTGCCCTTCACCGCGTAGCCGAGAAGTTTGGTGAGGTAAGCGCCAACGCCGAACTTGCCTCCGGGTAGCACCCGCTGCACATCAACTTGGGACCCCCACGTCCATTCTCCGTGGCGAGCGGCCTCGACGTTTGGCTTGCGACGACGTAGCCCGGTGCCGGGGCCTCTGCTCTCGTTGTCTTTCACGATACGAAGGTCCACACCGCCGCGCACTACGGTTTGCACGCTGCGCTCAGTCACGATGCCTTTGACGATGACGTGAAAGTGGATGAGGCCCCGAGTCTGAAACTCTGCGACGCGCGCGTAAGAGAGTTTCCGACCGACGACGCGACCGAGGCGCTGCATTGTCACTGTCAGCAGTCGGCTCGCGTGAGCGTTGAAATCAGCCGCAAGGTCGAAGCGATAGGTTGCAGAGTCAAGTGGCGTTCCGATGGAGGCGTCATCCTTTGCGTGAATTTTCCCGCAGCCGCACTTGCGAACGTGGGTCTTGCCACTCTTGGCAGTCTCCACTACGCGTTGGTGCGTGGGACCGAACACGGCAGCACCCGGCGCGGTGAACGTAATGAACGTGAAAGAAATGGTGGAGTTCTCCGCACCCTTGAGACCAGATTGAAGAACGCTAATGGCGTCACCGCGATAGACGTTGGAGCAGTGCGGGCACTTCTCGGCCAGTCGGCTGCCGCAGGGCTTGGAGTACTCGTGGTTTGTGAGTTCCCCGGTGTGGGTGTCGGCACGGGTCATCACGAGGTTGATTGGCCTGCTGCACTGGGTGGGCGATTTGTCCATACAAAGACAAGTGCCGAGTTCGTCTGCTTAGGCACTCAAACCAGCCCACCGACGGCGGGAGCCCAAAATCCAATAAATGGGACACTGACCATGGTCGGTCGGGGATTGCACCGGTGTTGCACCAAAATAACAACCATGCCTCTTGACGGTGATTCGAGATTGGTGTAAAAGTCAGATAAATAAAGGAAATGCGATAACGCGTAGTTGAGACGAAGTCAATGAATGTGGTTCACGTCGGGCTCATAACCCGAAGGTCGCAAGTTCAAATCTTGCCCCCGCCACGAAGGGGTATGCACGTATGTGCCGCCCGAAGATGTACGTAAATCCCGGTTCAGATTTCCTGAGCCGGGATTTGCGTTTTGTGGCGGCGCGAGCGAGGCGGCTCACGCTCGGGAACTGGATCGGGGCGTGAA
>DATKTZ010000049.1:0-228976 GCA_035530815.1 Acidimicrobiales bacterium | reverse complement strand
TTCCACTTCAATGCACACAGTTCGCCGCGGCGCGCGCCCGTAGTGGCCGCCAAATGAAGCAAGCGTCCAAAGACGGGATCGAACTTTGTGGCTTCCGCCACCAATTGCTGCACTTGCTCCACGTCCGGCGGCGTCACTTCGTGTCGGGACAACTTCGGAAGACTCACCAGACTGGCCGGATTCTCTCGAACCCATTTCCATCGCACACCTTGCTGAAAGGCACGGTGGATCACCGTGTGAACTCGCCGGACACTGCTCGCTGACAGGCCCCTACGCTTCACAAGACTGTGATAGAGCGAGTCCAAATCTGCCGTCTGGATTTGACGCAGCGGTCTGGTTCCAAGCGCGGGGAGGATGTGGTTATCCAGTAGACCCCGGTAGGAGCGAAGGGTTTGGAGACCGAGGCTCGGTTTGGCAAAGTCGAGCCACTGTTCGGCCAACTGGCTGAATGTCGCATTGGTGTTGCCCATTTTTCCCTGATCAGCTTCGACGGCCAGTTCGTTTAAGGCCACCTGTGCGTCCTTCTTCAAACCACGAAAAGTACGGCTGACCTGGCGATATCCACCCGTGAGCGGATCGCGCCCCGTCCTGACCCGCATTTCCCAGACTCCTGGACGAATTTGGCGAAGTGAACCGCTCACGAGGAATCTCCCAGGCGCCGCCGTGCCTTCCAGCACCTGAGATCACGCAACCCTTGTGAGGGATTTTTGAGGGATTGCCGTGATGCTTTCACGTCTTTACCGTAGCATTTCCTTACTGCATATAGTGGGCGCTGAGGGACTCGAACCCCCGACCTGCTGAGTGTAAATCAGCTGCTCTAACCAACTGAGCTAAGCGCCCGCAGGGAACAACTCTAACGTTCAGGTTGTCCTGCACCTCGTTACTGCGGACCCACTTGTCGACGCAACCTGCTCATTCCAAAGGGCCGGGCCCAAAATGACGGTATATTCGCCCTGAAGGGGCGATTGGAGTGCTATGGACACTGTCAAGCAATCTCAGGATCAGCTGGTGCTCCCGGGAGTTCGTCCATCGCCTGACCCACTCCCAAGGCGACAGCGCGCCCGTGGGGCGCGATCGTGAGCGGCGGCACGACATCGCTACACAGCACCGACAACGTCATTCGCGAGGTGCTCGCGCATGACCTTGGAGCCTGGTTGAAGTTTGATCCAGTAACGCGTGTGGGTAAGGATCCTGAGGGCGTCCATCAACTGCGCGTGAACGCGAGACGCATGCGCGCTGAACTCAAGATCTTCGCACCGGTCATCACACGGCGGACTCGTCAGCAACTCAACACGGAACTTCGCTGGATCGGGCAGATCCTCGGCGGCCAACGCGACCTCGACGTCCTCGAGCAGCTCCTACTCGACAGTCAGAGCCCTGAGCATCCGCTCGACGAGCCGGTCTTCAAGGAATTACGGCAACGCAGTGCACGCGAGCAACGTCGCGTGCAGCACGCCCTGACATCCAAGCGCTATAGCGAGTTGTTGGGTGAGCTCACCAGATTCACAGTGCGACCGCCCTTCTTGAGTTCGGCGCGGCGCCCCGCACGCGAGATCCTGCTGCCGGGACTGCAAGACTCACTCAGTGTGCTCTTCGACCAGGTGAACAGCAGTGGCCCTATTCCCAGTGACGAGGCGTTGCACCTGATTCGGATCAAGTCCAAGCAGGGCCGCTACTGCGCTGAGGTCTCGGCCAAGTTCATGGGCAAGCCCGGCGAGAGCGTCGCACTCGACCTGGCCAAGGTGCAGGGCGTCCTAGGAGACCTCCACGATCGTACCGTGGCTCTGGACTACCTTCGCCAGCACGCTGGCACGGTATCGGTCGACGACACGAGGGACGGCGACACGCCCCTCGACCTCGTAGTGCACGAACTCCTTCGATCCTCTGACGACCTTCGACGAGCGTGGAGGGCGCCAATGACACGGGCCCGTCGTCGCAGCACTGCACTCTTCCTCGACGCAGAGAGCGCACCCGTACCCACCTAACGGCTCCGAGGAAGCTCGAGCTGAGATGTGAATCCACTTGTCCCGTCAGAGCGGTCCGATGTCCAAGAGCGCGTTGAGCAGTTCGTCGGTAGCCGCGAAAAGCGGTCGGCGCGCCACCAATGCGGACGTCTCAAGTTGTTCACCGAGTAGATCGCTCGACACCGCTCCAGCTTCGCGCGAGATGATCAATCCGGCGAGATAATCCCAGGGACTGAGCGTCGAGTGCTGGGCCACGGTGTAGGCGTCGAGTGAACCGTCGGCCACGAGACAGATCTCAAGACTCGCCGCTCCCAGGGCGCGCGACTGCGCCCAGCCGAGGCATCGATCGGGCAGTCCCGAGAAGCTCACGATGGCTTGGGAGAAGTCACGTTGGGAACCGGTGTGAATCACCTCCCCGTCGCGATACGCCCCCGCACCGCGTTCGGCTTCGTAGAGTGAGCCCGTCGCATGGTTCATCACCAACCCCGCCACGAGTCGCTCGTCGCGCATCACGGCCAGGCTCGTCGCGAAGAACGGAATCCCGTGGTCGCAGTTGGTCGAACCATCGATTGGATCGACAACCACGGTAAAATCTCCATCGCCGCTCACGCCCGACTCCTCGCTCACCACGCGATAACCCGCCCCGCCCAGTACCCGCACCGCAATCTCGTCGGCGACCAGATCCAGGTGATACTGAGTGAGTCGCCGACCCGAAAACCCTCTTCCTCGGTGGTTTTGCACCGAGGCGCCGATCTCAAGCGCGCACGCGCGCAGCGTATCGAAGAGGCCGTCACTCACGGTTCCACGGTAGTGGGCCCCACCATTGAACGCCCCAAATCGAACCTAGAACTCGCCCTGTTACGCGCAAGGCGACAGGCTGTGGTGACATCACCACCCGCTGCACACCTAAAGATGTCTTCAGTCGCGCAATCGCGTTTGGGACGCAGGGGACTAACCTGAAGGTAATGGCCGCTATCGATGTCGCTGGTTTCGTTGCAGACCTCAAAGACCACGCTGTTACGCACGGCTTCCACGTGCACGACGAGCGACACTTTGTTGAAACGTACTCACTCCGTCAAGCCTGGGAGGTGGATCTGCACCCCGAAGACGGCTGCGGTGGACCGATCGACCTGCACATCGAACTCGACGTGGACCCGCGCACACTTCTCGCTTTCGAAGATGCGGTCCTCGGACTACCCGACGATGTCGACCCGCCGGACGAGTTTCACTTCCCGCTCGTGCTGACCTGGAGTCTTCCCCCACTACCCCACGGTCCCGATCTACTGCGACTCGCGATCGATCTTGCGCCCATTGGTGGACTGCAGTTGCCACTCGAGGTCACCGCGACTGACACCTTCGCATCGCCCACCGAAGCGAGCGAGCGACGAATCGCCATCGTCGCACGTCGAGCGATCTCACTGAGCCAGGTCGCCAAGGGCGAAGACCCCCTGTGTGACGTCTTCGAGCACGGTCGCAGCGTCAGTGACTTCTTACTGCAAGCCGCCGACTCGTGGCTCGGCTAGGTCGGGCCTCCTCGCTCGCCGCTACTCTGGCCCTCGCTGGACTGGGCCTCAGTGCGTGCGGCACCGGCTCTGCGCTCACCCAAGCACGCCAGGCCTGCAAGGATGTGAACGCGTCACTGAAGATCTACGCTACGAGTCAGCAACCCGGCCTAAGCGCAACCAGGCGGTCAACCCTCGAGGCATCGGCCATGAGCAGACTACTGAAGGCGACTCCGGCCGCAGCCGCAGCGACCTCGCTCGACGGCAGTTGGAACCCTCTGATGACCACCATCAATGAGGCGGAGCGCGTACCACTCAAGAATCTGGTTCCCGCACTGACCCGACTCTGCGGCGTGGCCGACTCGTCGACGCCGTACCTCTGACCTCGAACCCACTCAGCCCTGTAGTTGATCCTGGGGGAATCGTTCGTAGAGCCACGTCAGCGAGTTCTCCTCGAGCATCGCGTCCTCCCAACCCTCGAGCAGATCCTCCAGGGCGGTCAGTGATGGCACCTTCGCGACGATTACAACGGTGAGATCGCTGATCTCCTCATCGGAAACCAAGAAGTCCCCGAAGATGTCTTCGTTGACCGTCGCATCGGGCTCGACCATTAGATAGAGCTCCCCAGTAGCCTCGACCCACGACAACTCATACTCGTTGTCCGACGCGTCAGTCCACTCACTGCCGAACTCAAACTCGGCGCTCTCGCGTCGTGCCTCGTTTTGCTCGTAAAAGGTTTCGATGTCCATGGGCGCAGCCTACGTCCTCGCTATGTGCGTTGTGAAGTGCGTCGCGGTGGTCACGATGACGGGCATGAGAAATGGAGCAAGGCGGTGCGTGGTGCGAGTCACCGCGGTGTGCGTGGTTCGGCCTGGACTGAGCGCCATGACACTTCACTACGACCTGCTTGACCACATGCGCCAAGAGTGGCGCTCGACCGGCCGCTCCGCCCGGGCACGAACCGCCGCCGATGAATTCATCAGACGCCACGACGAACTCCAGTTGGGCAATCTTGAGGATCTCTACGCCCTCGTGGTGCTGCTTGAGGCGCACAGCGTGCTCAGCGTCGAGCGACGCGCCGCGGTGGTTCGCGCGATGCTGGAGGAGGGTCACGACCCGCTGATTCACCGAGCGCTCCTGCAGACGCTGATCCCCGGCATCGTGAGCGTATGTCGCCAGTTGCGCTTCGGCAGTGGCATCGTCCGCGATCCAAGCGAGACCTTGGCAACGGCGCTCGGCCTCGCGAGTGAGTTACTCACCGACTGGTCCGGACAATCGCGACAGTACGCAGCGCCCGATCTCCTCTCTGCACTGCGGGGCCGACTGCGACGTTGGTTGTTGAAGGAGAAGGCGGCGCTCGGCTTCGTGTCGCTCTACGAGGCGCCCGACATCGCCGCTACCGCGAGCTCGCCGTTGGCGCTGCGACTAGACAGTTATCGCGGCGGTGAGCACGAGCGTCTAGCCCGTCTCACCTACGCCCGCGTCTTCGAGGGTCGTTCGCTACGCGAACTGGCTCGCAACGATCACAGTGCGCCGAGTTCACTGCAAGCCGAACTGCGGCACTTCGCAGTGCGCTTCCTGATCTAGGTCGACGTGCAGCCAACCTGGAATGGCAATTCAAGGCCGACACCGCTACGTTGTGGTGACCATGATGCGCTCACTCTCATCGATACGAGGAGCACACCTGGTGATGTGGTCGAGCCCCTTACTCCTACTGGTCCTCTTGTTCGGCCTGACGACCTCCACCGCGACGCTGACCACTTCCACGACCGCGACGAGACCACCGACGGCCCACGCCACGACCGTGAAGCCTGCGATGCCGATCACTGCGCCGTCGACCACTTCCACGACGAGCCCGTCGCCACCAAAGACGCACTTCGTCGCCGTGACCGCTACGAGCGTGAGGTCGCCCGTGCGCACGATCAGCGCGAGCGTCTCGAGCAGCGAACTCTCCGGAAGGCTCAGACAGGTGCTCGCGGTCACCGACGTGCCACTCAGCGGCCCGGGAGCATGGGCGCTGTCCACCAACGCGCACGTGACCGCTCGACTTCGCTGCCCGTCAACCAACGTGAGCTTCGGGGACCGGATCGTGATCGAGCAGAGTCAGACCTGCCAGTTGGAGCTCGCCTCGAACACCCCAGGAGTGTCGCCCTCGTGGCGGCTCACTCGAGTGCAGTGAAGCGATTCGCCAGCGGGCCCCTGCACGGGACGGCGCTGGCGCTCTACTTTGTCCTCCTGCCCTTTGTCGTAGTCACGAAGTGGCAACTCGCCGCTCACCAGTCAAACGGCTCGCTCATCCGCGCCCTCCTCATCGCCCTCGCGTGCTTCTGGTTGCTCTTCCTGTTCCAGGTCGCACGCCACGTCGCGCGCCTGCGCCAGGGCTTCCTCGGCGACACCGGCGGCAGCGCGTGGCTCGCCGGAGTCGTGGTGGCGTTGATGACCCTCCTGTCGTCGTCGACAATCGCCGGAGCGCTGACGCCCGTCACGCCGGCGGCCGTGGCTATTTCCGCGACCTTGGCCGATGCCTCGATACCCACCCACACGCCACCGGGCCACCCCAAACCGGCAGTGCCCGACATCGCCTCGATGGGCTCACTGGCCTTGGCTCTCATGGCCAAGCGCCGCGGCGACACGCTGCGCCACAACACAGACGATCTGAGTGATGCCGACGTCGACGTTGCGCTGACCCTGATGCACCAGGCCGATCCCGCCCTACTGCACCAGTTGGCCCGACTAGTCGGCGACCGACGAGATGGCGTCATGCGGGTCGGCCAGGATTTCGCCTACGGCGTCCTGTCGGACACCAGCACGCCACTGGCGGCCGTCGTGCTCGAGGAGAATCACGATGGCGCGCTCATCTCATTCGCCCGAGAAGGCGGGCGTCTACGGGTGCCGGTGACCTGGAGTGTCGAACACGTGGCTAACGCAGTGGTCGCGGTGCACAACGGCCGGCTCGGTGTGGCGACGAGTGGGCCGGAGCTGCTGCGTCAACTCGCGACTCGCTCGCTCGCCAGCACACTCGTGGTGTACATGGGCCCCGCCGAGGAGATCGACGACGCATTGCGCAACTGCTCGATCGTCGTCGAGCAAGTCGCCAACATCGATGTAACGCCGCGAACGTTGGCAACGCCCGACGTGGACCCAATATCCAACTCGCGGCGCGACAGCGCCATCCGGGTCGAGTTGCTACGGGCGAGCCCCGACGTGCTGGGCCTGCACGAGCCCTTCACACCGACCCTTCGCCGACGCTGCGTGGAGATGTCTGCCTACCTCGCGCTGCACCGTGGCGAACCGGTCACTGGGGAGCGTCTGCGCACTCGCGTGCTCAGCCACGCCGACGTGGACGCGTCGCTACGGACCCTCGCCAACACCGCTAGCGCGGTGCGACGGAGTCTCGGCGTCGACGCGACGGGGCCGCGTCTGCACCCGGTGACCTCCTCGGGGCTCTACGTGACCCACGACGTCACCTGCGACGTGGAGGAGTTCCACCAGCTGGTCGCCCGTGCAAGAGGTGCCGAACCGAGCCAGGGCGCGTCGCTCCTGCGCGAAGCGCTGACGCTGGTGCGTGGGGAGCCCATGGCCAATGCCCTGCGCGGCTTCGAGTGGTTTCTCGTCGAGGGCTTTTGGGCTCGACTGCTTCGTGAAGGCGAGTGGGCGGCGTTAGCCCTTCACCAGTGGGCCCTGCGCCACAACGACGTCGAACTGGCCTTCTGGGCCATCGAGCGCGGGCGCCTGCTCGATCCCTACAACGATGCCCTAGCCGATGCCCTGGACCGCGTACCGCGACTACGCCAGTTTGGCGGCGATGGATCCAGCCGAGCGTAGAACGAGTCCGTCCGCGCCCGCTGCACTGTAGGTGTGAGCCGGTCGCTGGATGGCTTCGTCGATGAGATCGTCCAGGAGTTGAATGAAACCCAGCGGTGGCGCCACGAAGAGATGCTTGGAGAGCGACCCCGGGATCGTGTTGATCTCGTTTACGAAGACCTCGTCGTCGTTGACCAGGAAGTCGATGCGGGCCACACCGCGCACTAAGGCCACGTCACAGAGCGTACGGGCGCACCGTTGAATCAACTCGGCCTGGCCGGGCGCCAGCACCGCTGGCAGTTCGCGCGGCGCGCTCACCATCCCCTCACCACCCACGTACTTGTCGCGGTAGTTGAGGATCTCGGCGCGCGGGCTGCGTCGGATCGGCTTCTCGATGGCCGAGAGGTCCAGCGAGGGATAGGTTCGCACCGCGATCTGGACGTCGCCCAGGTCCGCGCGGAAAGGTTCGACCACGCACCCTTGGCTGAGGTGGGCATTGGTGCTCAGACGCGCCATCGCGGTTGCCAAGTCCTGCACCACTTCGATCCCAATCGACGAACCGCCAAAGCGCGGCTTCAAGATGTAGGGCCCCTCGAAGGGGATCACAGTGCTCGACGCCGCGAGGAGAGCGCGCGGCAACGTCGGCAGACCCGACTGGGCCACCACCGCGCCAAAAGCCCACTTGTCCATCCCCAGGGCGGCGCCGGCGACGTTGGGGCCGGTGTAGGCGACGCCAGCCAGATCGAGGGCGCCCTGGAGGGTCCCGTCCTCACCCGGTCCCCCGTGCGTAGCCATGACCACGACCTCGAGCTCGACACGGCGCTCCTTGGCGAGTCGCCCGGGCACCGTGACGAAGCCGCCCTGGTCACCCGCACGAAGCACGACCTGGCTCGAGGAACGTGGTACGCCGTCGACAAACGCCTCGGCTTCCACGTTGCCCGCCACACTGTAGAAGTCACCGGTCTTGGTCCAGTAGATGCCCTGCGCGTCGCGCCCCGCACGCTGCAGTTCACGCAGCGCCTGCAGTCCGGTCAGGATCGAAATGTCGTGTTCGGGCGTCGGCCCCCCGAAGAGTACGCCTATGGTCACCAGTTACCTCAACTCCATCGTCAAGCCCTCAAGGGTAGTGGTCGGGCAGGTCGTTAAGGTATAACACGCCGTCACCGGGCACCAGTGCCGAGCGCACCCACTCGACAGCCTGTTCGCGCGTGTCGAATCGACGTAGCCGCTGCTCAGCGCCGATCGCCATCGGCACGACGTTGGTTCGTCCGACCACGACCAACTCGCCGCCCCTGGCCAGCACTTTCTGCGCTAACGAGAGATTCTCGCCGTACTGGAGCGACCCCAGCTCGATCAACCCCGGCGTCACCACGACGCGCCGTCCACCTAGCGGCAACGACCACAGCAGATCCAGTGACGCGGTGGCGCTGGACGGATTGGCGTTGAACGTGTCGTCAATCACCACGACGCCCGATCCGGCGGTGCCCACCTGCGCACGGTTGGCGACCCCGGCAATGCCCGACATGCGAGCCGCCGCCGCACCGGGGGCCGCACCCGTTTCGAGCGCCGCGGCGAGTGCGCAGGCGACATTGGTCGGTTGGAGTCCGGCAACGATCGGCACGCTGGCCAGTTCGTCGCCGCCCACCACCACCACCCAACTCCCTTCGTGCACCCGCACTCGAATATCGACCTCGGCGCTCTTGGAACCAGCGCGGACCACCCGCTTGCCCTGCCCCTCGAGGCGAGGTACCCAGCGAGCCAGACGCGGATCATCCACGTTGAGAATCACCACGCCGGCACGTTCGGTGATCTCGAACTTGGCCTGTTCGATGACCTCGAGCGACCTCATCCGTTCCAGGTGCACCGGCCCGATGGCCGTGACCACCGCCACGTCGGGCACGCACCACGAGCACAGGTCGCGAATTTCGCCCGGACCATACGTGCCCATTTCTGCGACGAACACCCGGGTGCCGTCCGCGAGATGTTCGTTGATCGCCTTGGACAAACCGGCGCGGTTGTTGTAACTGCGCGGCGAGGCCATCACCGCCCCCTCGTCACGCAACAGATCGACCAGGTGGTTCTTCGTCGAGGTCTTGCCGTACGAGCCGGTGATCGCCACCACCATGGGATGCACCCGCGCCAGGCGCGCCGCGGCCTGGTCGACGTATCGCCGGGCCGCGCGACGTTCAAACGGTTCGAGAACCCGCGTAGTGACGTCCAGTAATGGCGGCACTGCCCACACGCACGACACCGCCAGCAGCCACGGCCGCGGGCTCAGGACCCCGAGCGCCGCAATCAACACCGCGACGGTGCTGGACACCACGGCGATGGTCGTGAGCCGACGCGTCCATCGAAGTTGCCCGGTGCGTCCGCGTAACCCCAGTCCCCAGGGGCAGAACCATCCGTAGGCCATGCTCGTCAACACCACCAAGGCGTCCTCACCCAACAGGACGGTCACGAGCAGAGCAATGAACAAGAAGTGGCTGAGGGTGAAGGGTCGTCGATTTCGAATGCGATCGGGCGCACCCGCCGCGCCCGCCGGAGGCGACGACCAACGACCGAGAAAGCGGATCATCGAGCTCGGGTCGTAGTGCTCTCGCTGGAGCACCCGCAGCCAGCGCACCATCTGAGCGACGAAGCCACCCGCGAGCGCCAATCCCGCGACGACGTTGATGACCAACGTGCCCGCGCTCACCGAGCGACCTCGCCCAGCGACGCCACGAGTTCGTCGGGTGCCTCGGTCGGCACGAGGTGTCCCACACCCGCCAGGAGCCGTAGTGAATGAGGGCAGTTCATCAGCGTCGCCGCCTGCTCAGCTACGCTCACCGGCACCTCGATATCGCCCTCGCCCCAGACCATGGTGACCGGCACGACCAAACGTCTGATCTCGTCTTCGTAGCTCTCGTTGACCGAGGCCACCAGGATGTCGCGCAACAGTCCGTGCGCGGCCCGGTAGTCACTCGACCCGTAGCGCTGGCGCACGGACTCGAGTCGCTCCTCGCTCACCAAGGATCGCGCGCGCAGCCATCGAACGAGCCGGTAGCGCAGCGGCGGGCGCGACGCCGTACGGGTGCGAATGAGCGGACCTCCGCTCACCACGAGGGCCCGGACCAGTTCGGGGTGCTCGGCTGCCAGCAAGGTCGCCACAGTGCCACCGAAGGAGTGGCCCACCACGATCAGCGGCTCGTTGGCCATCTCGCTCAGGATCGGCGTCAGGAGCTCGGCGTACATCCGAGCCCCCCCGGCGACCGTTGGGAGCGGTGAGGAGCCAAAGCCCGGTAGATCCAACGCCACCGAACCCACCCCCTGGTCGGCCAGCAGCTGCGCGGCACTTGCGAAATCGGCGCCCCGTCGAGCCCAGCCGTGCAGCCAGAGCACACGCACGGGCCCCGGTCCGTAGGGTTCACCAAAGATCGTTCCATTGCCGAAGGCGCGCAGCACGACCTTCAGGTTACTGAGTGGGCCTGTGACCTTGGCTACGTCACGCCGTACCGGTAGCGTCGTGGGGACTATGAGCGACGAGCCGGCATTTTCCGACGAGTTACTGGTTGGCCTCACGCCCGAGCAGCGCGAGGCCGTGATGTCGCCCGCGCCGCGACTCCTCGTGCGCGCCACCGCCGGATCGGGAAAGACCCACGTCCTGACGCTGCGACTCCAGCGGCGCATCAACGCGGGTGAGATTGCGGCCGACCAGGCCCTCGTCATGACCTTCACGCGAAAGGCTGGCGAGGAATTGCGCCGACGCCTCGCCCGCGCGGGCATCCGAGACGTGCGCGCAGGCACTTTTCACCGAGCGGCGCTCAACCTGGTGACCCGCTTTCGCGAGGACCACCATCTCAAGGCGGCGGTGCTCGAGCCCAATCGACGTCGGCTGGTCAGCGCTCTGGCCCAACAACTGCGCGACAGTGGCGACTTAAAACTCGAAGAGTGGCAACTCCCACGTGTCGAACAAGAGATCGGCTGGGCCCTGAGTCAAGGTTTCAACGGCTCGTCGTACGCCAAGCATGCGCGCCGCGCGCGCCGCGATGCGCCCTTGCCCCCCGCGCAGTTCGCTGACGTACTCGAACGATACGTCGGACTCTGTCGAAGTCGCGGAGTACTCGACTTCGACCTGCTCTTGAGCGAAGCGATCAGCCTGCTGCGCGAGGAACCCAACGTCATGGCCTCATTTCGACACGGCACTAGGGCTCTGTTCGTCGACGAGACTCAGGACATGAACCCCCTACAGTTCATGCTGTTGCGACAAATGGCGGGCGACGATCCGGACCTGTTCTGCGTGGGTGACCCGAACCAGTCCATCTACGGCTTCAACGGCGCTAATCCCCAACTGCTCCAAGAGATTGTCCGCACCTGGCCCGACACACTGGTGCTGGATCTCACGCGCAACCACCGATCCACCGCTCACATCATCGCGGTGGCCAATACCCTGCTCGAAGAGGGAGCCGCGGGCATCGAGCCGGCCAAGGACGACGGCGAGGTGCCCTTGGTTCGCTCTTATGACACGGACCAGCAGGAGGCCGAGCACGTGGCGACGTGGCTGAGCGCCAAGCACCAGTCGTCAAGCCCGTGGCGAACGATGGCGGTGCTTGCTCGCACGAATGCTCAACTCGATCTGATCGCGGGCTACCTCGACGCCGCCGATATCCCCTACGAGCGTCGCGGCCCCGAGCACTCGCCTGCCTCGGACGTGTCAGGTGCGTCGGATACCTGGTCACGGCGCGTCGACAATGAAGTGCACGACGCGGTGGCGCTGTCGACGATCCACCGAGCCAAGGGTCTGGAGTTTCGCCACGTGGCCGCCGTGGGCTGGGCCGAGGGCCAACTGCCCAACTACAACGCCACGACCGCCCCACAACTGGCCGAGGAGCAGCGGTTGGCCTACGTGGCGCTCAGCCGCGCCGAGGACTCGTTGCTCATCACGTGGAGCAGGGGCCGCAACGACCCTCGCTACCCCGACCGGTCGCCCTCGCGGTTCCTCGCCTCGATCGAGCGGATCATCGAAGAGATCAACCGACGCAACGCACCGCTCACCGGTGACGCGCGCCGGGCCCGCCTGGCCGCAATCCGGGCAGAACTCGAGGCGGCCGACGCGCAGGTAGCGTTGCCTCAGGATGGATATTCGTAGACTCCGAGACCGCATCGTCGAAGTGGTCGGCGCCGAGGGCGCAACCTTCTCGCCCTCGCACAATCCCGATGACCTGCACGACGAGTCCCTGCACCCCCGCTCAGTCGAGCCCTTCGCGGTGGTGCGCCCCACGAGCACCGCCCAGGTGAGTGCGATCGCCGCACTGGCCAACGAGTTCGCAGTCGCCATCACTCCGCGAGGCTCGGGCACCGGCCTCTCGGGTGGCGCAACGCCCGTGCGCGACGGCATCGTCGTCAGCTTCGACCGGATGAACGCGCTCGTACGCCTTGAGACCGAAGATCACATGGCCGTCGTCCAGCCCGGGATCACCCTGCGCGAACTCAATGAGCAGCTCGCTTCAAGCGGGCTGCGCTACCCGGTCTATCCCGGTGAACTCTCGGGATCGCTCGGGGGCAACGTCAACACGAACGCTGGTGGTATGCGCGCGGTGCGCCACGGTGTGACGCGACACCACGTGGTGGGCCTGGAGCTCGTGCTCATCGATGGGACCATCGTGCGCACCGGCGCTGCGGTGGTGAAGTCCTCGTCGGGCTACGACCTTACCCAATTGGTGATCGGTAGCGAAGGCACGCTGGCGCTGGTCACCGAGGTCACTCTCCGGCTCTCGCCCTCGTTCGGTCACACCGCCACCGTGCTGATTCCCTTCGCCACCCTCGACGAGGTGACGCGCATTGTGCCACGAGTCGTGGCCAGCGGATTGGAGCCCGCAATGCTCGAGTACATCGACGTGCTGACGATGACCTCGATCACCGAGGCCGCCGGCCTCGAGCTCGGCGTCAGCGCCGACGTGGCCGCAGCCTGCACCGCGTATCTCGTCATCGTGCTCGAGACGCGCACGGGCGAGCAGCTCGAGCGAGACCTGATCGACCTCGACACCCTGCTCAGCGCCAACGGGGCACTGGAGGTCTACGTGCTGGCCGGGCACGTCGCCAGCCGCCTCATTGAGGCGCGCGAAAGGGCATTCTGGGTTGCCAAGGCGGCGGGGGCCAACGACATTGTCGACGTCGTGGTACCGCGCTCGCGCGTCACCCAACTGCTCGAGGAGGCGACCCGCATCGCCGAGCGTCACGAGTCGTTCATCGCTGGCTGCGGTCACGTCGGCGATGGGAACGTCCACCTTTCGATTTACCAGCCCGACGACGATCGGCGCGAGAAGCTCCTGCACGACCTCTTCGCCTACGGATTGGAACTGGGTGGTCAGATCTCAGGCGAGCACGGCATTGGGCGGGACAAGCAGGGTCCGTACCTCGATCTGACCGATCCCGCGTTGCTCGCCCTGCAGCGCCGCGTCAAGATCGCGTTCGATCCCCAGAACCTCTTGAATCCCTACCGGGTTCTCGACGACAGGCCGACGCCGTGAACGGCGCGCACGCCCTGCTCGACACGCTGGCGACCAACGGCATCACCACCTGCTTCGCGAACCCGGGCACCTCGGAGATGCACTTCGTGGCGGGTCTCGATGACGTACCCGGGATTCGCGGTGTGCTCTGCCTCTTCGAGGGTGTCGCGACCGGAGCGGCTGACGGCTTCGCGCGCGTGAGCGGACGGCCCGCGACCACGCTCTTGCACCTTGGACCCGGACTCGCCAACGGTTGGGCGAATCTGCACAACGCACGTCGGGCGCGAGTGCCGCTGGTCAATATCGTGGGCGACCACGCCACGTACCACGCCCAGTACGACGCACCATTGCAGAGCAACATCGCCGAAGTGGCGGCCGCCCTCGACGGCTGGCAGCGGCGCACGATGCGACCCAACGACCTGGCGCGCGACGCCGCCGACGCCATCGGGGCCGCCTACGGACCACCCGGTCGCATCGCCACGCTAATCCTGCCCGCTGACGTGTCCTGGGGAGAGGTCACCACGACCGAGCCCACGCCCAAGGCCGTGCGCGCGGACACGCCCGCATTCGATGCGGACGCCTTCGCCCGCGCCCTCCACCTGCTACGCGGGGGCACCGCAGACCTCTACATCGGCTCCGATGCGTTGTCCGAGGCCGAACTGGCCCTGGCTGGGCGAGTTGGTCAGGCCACCGGCGCGCGGGTGTTCATGGAGACCTTTCCGGCGATCATGGACCGCGGACGTGGCATCGCCGCGCCCGAACGGCTCATCTACCTGAGCGAGTTCGCCATCGCACAACTGCGCGATGTGCGCGCACTCGTGATGATCGGTGCGACCGAGCCGGTGGGCTTCTTCGCCTACCCGGACGTCGCAAGCCGTCTCGTCAGCGACGACTGTGAGCTCATCTCCGTCGCCGCGCCCGGGGCCGACGTCGCCGGTGCACTGCGCGCGCTCGTCGATGAGCTGCACGCTGCTCCCCTCGAGGTCCCCACGGGCGACGCGCCGGCCACGCCCAGCGGCGAACTCAGCGCCGCGAGCATGGCAGCCGCCGTCGGGGCCACCATGCGCGAGGGACTCATCGTCGCCGACGAGTCCAACACGGGCGGCGTGCACCTGTTCGCCGCCACGAGGTTTTCCCCGGCGCACCAATGGATGACTTTGACCGGGGGCGCGATCGGTTACGGGCTGCCCGTGGCGGTCGGTGCCGCGATCGCCGGCGGTCGACGGGTACTCGCCATCGAAGCCGACGGCTCGTTGATGTACACCCCTCAGGCTCTGTGGACCATGGCGCGCGAGAGCCTGGACGTGACGGTGCTCGCGCTCTCAAACCGCAGTTACGCAATCTTGAATCTCGAGCGCCAGCGCGTGGGGGCGGTCTCAGACGGTGCAACCAGCCAACGAATGCTCGAAATCGACGATCCAACCCTGGATCTGTGCGCGCTCGCCACCGCTCAGGGCGTGCCGAGCGTCCGGGTCACCACAGCCGACGAACTCGCTCTCGCCCTGGCAGCGTCCTACTCGACACCCGGCCCCATGTTCATCGAGGCCGTGCTTCCCAAGGGTCTGGGTTAGAGCGAGAAGACGCCGAGCACCGGCGCGTGGTCCGACGGTTTCTGGCCCTTGCGCGCATCACGATCGACGTAGCTCGAGGTCGCCTTGGCCGCCAACTCGTGGTCAACGAACAGCAGGTCGATCCGCAGGCCCCACCCGCGGTGAAAAGCGCCGTTGCGATAGTCCCACCACGAGTAGCACGGCAGGTCCGGATTGAGCACGCGCGTCAGGTCTACGAGTCCTGTCGCCTCGATGTCCCGCAGCGCCGCGCGCTCGGGCTCGGACACGTGAGTCGCCCCCTCGAACGCACTGGGGTCGTAGCAGTCCAAATCCGTAGGAGCGATGTTGAAGTCACCGCCGACCACCACCGGCGTCGCCGGTGCCCGGTCCGCCACCAGCGCGCGGAGCTTCTCGAGCCAACGTAACTTGTACGCGTAGTGCGGATCATCGAGGGCACGGCCATTGGGCACATAGCAGGAGTAGACCCGCACGCCCCCGCACGTCGCGCCAATGATGCGTGCCTCAGGATCGTCGTCGCCAAAGCCCCTCACCACGTCACTCAGCTCCTCAGTGGCGATGATCGCGACACCATTCCACTGGCCCTGGCCGTAGTGGGCGCTGTGATAGCCCATCGCCGCCAGATCGTCGAAGGGGAACTTCGCGTCGGTCATCTTGGTCTCTTGAATCAAGAGGACGTCGGGACGTTTCTCCTCGAGCCACGCGGCGACTCGCGGCCACCGGGCCGTCAACGAGTTGACGTTCCAGGTGGCAATGATCACGGCGCGTCAGCCAGGACGAATAGCAGATCCGTCTCCACGCACACCTGACCGTCCACACTCGCTCGACCGTGACCCTTGCCCGCACGGGCCGACAACTTGGTCATCTCGCACTCCAGGGTCAAGGTGTCGCCGGGCAAGACCTGACGGCGAAAGCGTGCGTGTTCCACACCGCCGAACAGCGGCAACCGACCGGCGTACTTGGGATCCGACAACACCGCCACCGCGCCACACTGAGCGATGGATTCGAGCATCAGCACGCCCGGCGTCGTGGGCCGACCTGGGAAGTGACCGGCAAAGAACCATTCGTCGCCGCGCAGGGTCCACGTGCCACTGGCGCGCACGCCTGGTTCAATCGTGAGCATGCGATCCAAGAGTAGGAAGGGCGGCCGGTGCGGTAGCCAGTCGCTGGGGGTCAACGACAGTGCGCTCATACGAGTGCCAACTCGGCAATCCTGCGCTCGTCGTCGACGGTCACCAGCCGGAAGTGACGCTGGTCGCCGCGCTTCAACACGTCGCGAGCCCGCGCGGGCGCGGGGGTGCCGAGCAGCGTGGTTGGGGCGTAGCACTCGACGTGCTCACCACCCTTGAGCGGCACCCGAATGACCGCGCCGTGTGAGGTGAACGCGGTCACCTCACCCTCAACGCGCGCGCCCACCTTGAAACTCGAGCGAAATGCGGTGAACGCCGACTCCGGATTCACCGGCTGACGCCCTCGACGCAGCGCCACGACGGGGGCGGGCTCGGGCTCGGGTGCTACGGCCACCTTGCGCGCACGTTTGGTCGGCTTCTTGGCAGCGTCCTTCACCGCGGCGGCCTTCTTGGGCGCCGCCTTCTTCGCCGCCTTCTTCACCGCGCCCTCAACCGCCGCCTTCGCCTTCTTGGCGGCCTTCGCGGGTGCCTTGGCGGCGGCACTCTTCTTGGAAGCCGCCTTAGCAGCCTTCACTGGTGTCAGCGTCGTACCGATCGCGGGTTTGACACCACCGGGCAGTTTCACAGCCAACTTCTTCGCCGTCCGCGCGTTCTTCGTGTTGCGCACGGGCAGTCGCGGCGTGAACACCCATCCCACCGAGGGGACGGGCTTGCCACCGATGAGGCGACCCTCGTCAAAGAGCCACGGATACTCGTCGTGGAACTCCTGGAACGAGTCGTTGCTCAGCACCACCGCGTTGATGCGGTCGGCGATCTTCAAGATGAAAGCATCGCCGCGACCGACCGCACCGGCGGGAGGAGTGACGATCTCACCAGCCAACTCCGACTCCTTGAAGCGAGCGCGTTCCGAGGGCGCTACGCGGTGCTCGAAGCTCGCGTCGGCAACCACGATCACCTCCGCGTGAGGGTTCTCTTCCAGAAAGGCGCGAACCGCCTCGTCCAGCTGCACGAGGCTCGGCGTGGTGCGGCCCTCGGTAGCGAAGTTCGAGCCGTCCACGACCACCCGGACGCGCTGAGACCTGGCGGCGCTCACCCTAGCGCCCGCGTCAGGAGGTCGACCTGCTCGGCCGCGTGCACCAACGAGCTACCGGTGGCCGGGCTTGCTGACTCGGCGCGGGCCACGTGACGCACCTTCATGTCACGCAGCAGTTGGTGCACCTGGTGATGTACGAAGGGCCACGCGCCCATGTTCTCGGGTTCTTCTTGCAACCAGATCACCTCTTCCAACTTGGGATAGGACGCAAAGACGGCGTCGAGCTCGTCGTGCGGCCATGGATAGATCTGTTCGACCCGGACCACCGCGACATTCATCGCGGCGAGCTCGTTGCGCCGAGCGATCGCCTCGTGGGCCACCTTGCCCGAGGCCAGTACCACCCGTGTCACCTCGGCGGGCTCGACACCGTTGTCGTCGAGCACGTTGTGAAACGACCCGTGCTCGAACTCACTCAGAGGCGAGCGCGTCTGCACTGCTCGAAGCATCGATTTTGGTGTGAAGACGACCAACGGAGTCAGGTGGGCACGCGTCACCTGACTACGCAAGAGATGGAAATACTGGGCCGCGCTCGTTGGCTGGGCGATGCGAAGGTTGTTCCTGGCGCACAGCGACAAGAATCGCTCAATTCGCCCGCTCGAATGCTCGGGGCCCTGTCCCTCGTAGCCGTGCGGCAGCAGCATCACCAGGCTCGCGCGCTGGCCCCACTTATCCTCGGCGGCCACGAGGAAGTTGTCGATGATGATCTCGGCGCCATTGACGAAATCGCCGAACTGCGCCTCCCACGCGACCAGGGTGTTACTTGCCTCCACCGAGTAGCCGTACTCGAAGCCGAGCGCGGCGTACTCGCTCAAGAAAGAGTCGCGGACGGTAAAAAAGCCCGGAGCGTCGTGCAAATTGCTGAGCGGCACGAATTCACGCCCGTTCTCGTAATCGATGAGCGCCGCGTGGCGGTGCGAGAAGGTGCCACGACGAGAGTCCTGGCCCATGAGTCGCACGTTCGAGCCTTGCTTGACCAGCGAACCGAACGCGAGCGCCTCGCCAAGCGCCCAGTCGACCTCACCGCTCTCGAGAAGGGCGGCGCGCTGGGCGAACTGACGGGTGAGCTTGGGATGCACCGTGAAACCCTCGGGCGCGCTGATCGTTGCGATGGCAATCTCGACCAACGTGGCCCGATCGACGCCCGTCTCGGGAGCCGGGGGGTCCGCCGGCACCTCGGCCAGTGGCACACCGCTCAAGGTAGGCACCGGCACAGTGCGCACCTCGTCAAGCACGCTCTGCAGTCGCGCGTTGAATTCATCGAGCGCCTGCTCCGCCTCCTCGAGTGAGATGTCGCCGCGGCGCACCAGTGTCTCGGTGTAGATCTTTCGCACCGAACGCATCTGATCGATGATCTTGTACATCTGAGGCTGGGTGTAACTCGGATCGTCGCCCTCGTTGTGTCCGTGGCGCCGATAGCACACGATGTCGACCACCACGTCGCGATGGAACCGTTCGCGGTAGTCGAATGCAAGCCGCGAAGCCCGGGCGCACGCCTCGGGGTCATCACCGTTCACGTGGAACACCGGCGCCTGGATCATCTTGGCGACGTCGGTGGGATAGAAACTCGACCGCGCCGAGTCCGGCGCGGTCGTGAAACCCACCTGGTTGTTGATCACGATGTGAACCGCCCCGCCCACGCGATAACCCGAGAGTTGCGAGAGGTTCAGCGTCTCCGCCACCACGCCTTGGCCCGCAAAGGCCGCGTCGCCGTGGATCAAGATTGGCAGGTACGGGTAGTGGTCCAGCACGACCGTGGCGACGGTGCCGTCGTCGGGACGCACGTCGCGATCCTGCATGGCGCGCACGATGCCCTCCACGACCGGACTCACCGCCTCGAGGTGCGACGGATTCGACGCCATCGACACATCGATGCTGACGCCCCGCGGATTGGTGAATGTGCCGCGCGCGCCCTTGTGGTACTTCACGTCACCACTGCCCTGCACGCTCTCGGGGTCGAGATTCCCCTCGAATTCCGAGAAGATGTCACTGTAGGACTTGCCCACCACGTTGGCGAGCACGTTGAGTCGGCCGCGGTGGGCCATGCCGATGACGGCCTCGCGAGTACCCTGGTCAGCGGCGGCGTCAAGGATCGTCTGCAACGCGACGATGGTCGACTCGCCCCCCTCCAGACCGAAGCGCTTCTGACCGACGTAGCGCGAGTGCAAGAAGCGCTCGAACACCTCGGCCTCGTTGAGAGCGCTGAGAATGTGGTGCTGTTCGTCACGGCTAGCGTGGACGCTCACTCCTTCGACTCGCTCCTGGATCCAGCGCTTCTGCTCGGGGTCCATAATGTGGCCGTACTCGATGCCGATCGTGCGACAGTACGCGTCGCGGAGAATTGACAGGATCTCCTCGAGCGTCGCTTCGTTGCGCCCCGCCAATCCGCCGACGACGAACGAACGCTGCAGATCCCAGATGGTGAGGCCGTAGGTCGCCATGTCCAGTTCTGTGTGCAGTGGTGGTGGGTCGCTGTGCAGTGGATCGAGATGCGCGTGCAGGTGGCCGCGCACCCGGTACATGTTGATGAGTTCCTGCACGCGAATGTGCTTCAGGATCCGCTCGACGTCGCCGTCGTTGAAGGCGGGATTCCGATCGCGGGCCCACCGTGAAGGCTCGTAGGGAACGCCCAGGGAAGCGTAGACCTCATCGTAGAAGTCGTGTTCGCCCGTCAGGCACTCGGCGACGAACTTCAAGAAGAGTCCCGACTCCGCCCCCTGAATGATGCGGTGGTCGTAGGTCGAGGTTACGGTCATCACCTTGCCCACCCCCAGCTCGGCCAGTGCCCGCGGATCAGCCGCATCAAAACCCGCCGGCCAGGCCAGCGCGCCGACGCCGAAGATCGCCCCCTGGCCGGGCATGAGCCGGGGAACAGACTGCACGGTGCCCAGGGTGCCGGGATTCGTCAGCGAGACAGTGGCGCCCACGAAGTCATCCGCACCGAAGGTCCCGTTGTGCACCTTGCGAACGAGGTCCTCGTAGGCCAGCAGGAACTCGCGGAAGTTCATCGTGTCGGCGTCGCGGATTACCGGCACGAGCAGGTTTCGCGTGCCGTCGGGCCGCTGGACGTCCACGGCGAGGCCAAGACCGACGTGCTCGTGTCGCTTGACGCCGGGCGTGCCCTTCTCGTCGATCGCCTCAATGAACGTCGCGTTCATCGAGGGCACCTCGCCGAGCCCCTTGATGATGGCGTAGGCAATGAAGTGGGTGAATGAGACCTTGGCCCCACTGGTGCGCGCCAGGGCCTCGTTGAGCGCCGACCGGTTGATCTCGAGCAGGCGCGCCGAAACACTTCGCACGCTCGTGGCGGTGGGCACGCTAAGGCTCGCGTTCATGTTGGAAACGATGCGCGCAGCCGCGCCACGAAGGGCCGTGGCGCCCTCCTCGACCGTCACCGGTGCCCTGGTGGGAGCTGGTGCCGGTGCGCCAGCGTTCGAGGCCACCGTAGGCACCGCAGAGCGCTGGTAGTCAACGAAGAACTCTCGCCAACTCGGCGACACCGAGTCCGGGTCGAGAAGGTAGCGGTCGTACATGTCGTCGACCAGCCATGCGTTGGGCCCAAATGACCCTTTGTGAGTGGACGAGGAGGCATCGGGAGACGTGGTCACGACCCCAGCCTAGGGCGCGCTTGTCGTGGTTCGGATGGCTTCACGGCCGACGTGAACCGGTAGGTTTTGATCGTGAAGTTCCCCCACGCCACCCCCCGAGGGCTGCACTTCGTCGCCGAGGCGCCGGTGCCCGGCCTGGCGCTCGCCGAACGCAGGGTTGCCGACGCCGAGGCGACAATCATCTGCGTGCACGGCGGGCTCGACCGTGCTGGCTCATTTGCTCGGCTCGCGCGCCGCAGCGACACCTTCAACCTCGTGGCCTACGACCGGCGCGGCTACCAGGGCTCGCGCGCCAAGGGACCACTGGGGCTGGATCGTCACGTCGAGGACCTGCTGACGATCGCCGAACACGAATCACGACGCGGGCCGGTCCTTGTCTTCGGACATAGTTACGGCGGCGTCATCGCACTCACGAGCGCCGCACGACAACCGGAGATGGCCCAGTTGGTCCTCGCCTACGAGTCACCGCTGCCATGGATCCTGGCGCGGGAGAGTTCGCGTCCAATACCGGGTGACGATGCGGGCTACGAGGCCGAGATCTTCTTCAAACGCGTCGTTTCCAAGGGAGCGTGGGAGCGACTGGGCCACGCCGAACAGGAGTCGCGTCGCCTCGACGGACCGGCACTGTTGAGTGACTTGGCAACTCTTCGTGAGCCCGCGCCGTTCGACCTGAGCCAACTTCGCACACCGACCGCCTACCTGCACGGCGACGGCCTCCTGTCGCCCCACTACCGTGCCCTGAGCACTGAGATCGCCCGAGTGAACCCGCGGATCACCAGTCACGAACTCACCCATGCCGGCCACGGTGCGCACCTCTCAAGTCCGGACCAACTGGCGGCGAGAATCCGAGAACTGTGGTCGAGGGCATGCGCGTCGGCGTAACGGGTGCCTCGGGCCTGATCGGCTCGGCACTCACGCGCGCGCTTACTGAGCGAGGCGACGAGGTGGTGCGCTTCGTGCGCCCCGATTCCGCGCGCGTCGAGGGGCTCACGTTGCGCTGGGATCCGCGTCGAGGGTCCTTCGACGAGGGCGACCTCGATCGAATCGGGGGATTCGACGCAGTCGTACACCTCGCCGGTCAGGGCGTCGCGGACAAGCGGTGGACCGCCGAGCAGCGTTACGAGGTGCTGAACTCGCGCATCGCCTCCACGTCACTGGTCGTCGAGATCCTCCGCGCGTCCAAGCACGCCGCGGCGGTGCTGGCCAGCGGTTCGGCCATTGGCTACTACGGTTCGCGCGGCGACGAGCTGCTCGACGAGCACTCGAGTGCCGGCGAAGGCTTCCTCGCGGACGTCTGTATGCACTGGGAGGCGGCCGCGCTCGAGGCATCGCAGTTGGGTAGCGCCGTCGCCACCCTGCGCACAGGCATCGTCATGAGCGCCGTGGGCGGGGCGCTGGCCAGGCAACTGCCACTCTTTCGACTCGGCCTCGGAGGGCGTCTGGGCACTGGACGTCAATGGCTGAGTCCGATATCTCTCGACGACGAGGTGCGCGCCATCCTGTGGGTGATCGACCACCGCCTCTCGGGCCCGTTCAACCTCGTAGCGCCCGAACCGGTGACCAACGCCGTCTTCACCGCCGCAATGGGACACGCGCTGCACCGGCCGAGCGTGACGAGGGTTCCCGCGTTCGCCCTCAGAGCGATTCTCGGCTCACAACTCGCCAACCAGGCAATACTGGCGAGCCAACGGGTCGTGCCGAGGGCGCTCAGTGATTCGGGCTTCGACTTTGTGCACCCCGACATCTCGTCAATTCTTCGAGCGGTACTCAGCCGCGCATAATTAACCGGATTGAAACTAATCCCCAAATGCCAGTCGCCGCTTGATAATTCGCTACTTAACACCAGCGGCCGATAACAAATTTTGCAAGGGGATGAACTTGTACCCCCTTACACCACCCGATACAGTTGCCACGAGTCCATCTGTGATGGGTAAGCAAAATGATTGTGACCACTTCGGTGGCACTGGGAGGCAATTCAATATGCAATTAGGACGCAAACTTCGGCTCTTGATAACCGGTGGCGCAGTCGCCAGCGCGTTGTCTATGGGCCTCATTGCTCCGTCCGTCAGTGGAGCGAGCGCTCCCTCGGGAACCATCACGTTTGCTGAGGGCCCGGGCGCGAACCCGAATTACATCTTCCCCTATATGGGATGTGCCTACTTCTCGGTTGACAACATCAACCAGTTCCAAACCGAGATGTTCCGCCCGCTTTACTGGTTCGGCCTCGGAGGCTCAAGCGCGTACGTGCCCAAGCTTTCGCTCGGCAACTCGCCGAAGTTCTCCAACGGCAACAAGACCGTGACCATCCAGATGAAGGGTTGGAAGTTCGCCAACGGCCAGAGCGTCAATGCTCAGTCGGTGATGTTCTTCTTGAACATGTACAAGGCGGACCCGTCGTCCTACTGCGGCTACAACCCCGGCTACGGAATTCCCGACCAGGTGGCGAACGCCCACGGTAAGGGCAACACCGTCGTAATCAACTTCAAGACCTCGGTGAACCCGGGCTGGATCCTCTACAACTACCTGTCGGAGATCACCCCGTTCCCCAACTCGTGGGACAAGACGTCGGCCACCAAGACCTCGAACTGCGCGACCGGCAAGTACGGCGCCAGCTCGACCAACGTGGCCTGCAAGAACGTCGAGGCCTACCTCGACGCTCAGTCCGGCAAGACGAACACCTACACCAGCCGGTTCTGGCAGAGCGGTGACGACGGTCCGTACCGTCTGACGCACTTCGACAACCTGGGCAATGCGACGTTCCAGCCCAACAACAAGTACTCCGGACCCCAGAAGTCAATGGTCAAGTTCGTGAAGGAAGTCGCGTACACCTCATCACAGGCCGAGGAGAACGACCTCCAGGCCGGCAAGTTGTCGATGGGATTCGTTGACCCGTCAATCCTGACCTCACCAGCCCCGGCTCCAGGCAAGGTCGGCCCCAACTGGGGCGCCCTGTCGTCGCGCTACAACATGGTGACCGGTCCGACGTGGCAGTTCAACTACGCACCGTTCAACTTCAGCCCGAAGAACCCCAAGGCGGCCGCCATCGCGCAGCTCTACATCCGCGAAGCACTGCAGATGGCTGTCGACCAGGTCGGCATCATCAAGAACGTGGACAAGGGCTACGGCTACCCGATCTACAGCCCGCTGCCTCCCAACACGCCCTCGTCCATCAGTGGCCCCGTGGCGAACCCCTACCCGTTCAACTTGGCCAACGCCAAGGCGTTGCTCACCTCACACGGCTGGACTGAGCAGGGTGGCGTGATGACCTGCACCAGCCCGGGTACCGGCGCCAGCCAGTGCGGCGCGAACATCGACCAGGGCTACCAGTTGAAGTTCAGCATTATCTGGGCCAGCGGCTTCCCGTCGCTTGACCAGACCTTCAACGCGGAAATCGCCGACTGGGCCTCGATCGGCATCCAGTTCGCGCACACGACAGGCACCTTCAACAACATCATCTCAGCGTGCAGCGCTGGCGGTACCTACCAGCTCTGCTCGTGGGGTGGCGGCTGGATCTACGCGCCGGACTACTACCCGTCGGGCGAGACGTTCTTCACCGTCGGTGGAGGTTTCAACGTGGGCTCCTACGCCGACCCGCAGATGACCAAGTTGATCAATGACACCACCTTCGGCAAGGCGAACCTCACGGCGTACGCCAAGTACGCCGCCGAGCAGCTGCCCGTGCTGTACCAGCCAATCGGTGGTGGCGCAGGCGAGATCATCAAGACCCTGAAGAGCAAGATCGGTTGGAAGGTCAACCCGCTTCAGAACTTCATGCCGGAGTACTACTACTACTAAAGAAGTCGTAGCAATGGCGTGATTGATCGCACCAACAAAGAAGCCCCCCTATAGGGGGGCTTCTTTGTTGGTGCGGGACCCTTAGCGACCTGTGATGGCACCTCTGACCCATAGAGGCGCTGCTAGACTTCTCAGGTGTTTACATACATTCTTCGACGTATTGCGCAGTCGTTTGTAGTGCTTCTCATCGTGATGTTGATCACATTCTCGATGCCCTACTTCCAAGAGCATGGCATCCTCGCACCCGCGTACGCCGTGCTACAAACCAAGGCCACCCCGCACAATGTCGCGATTTGGGGACAGCAGCACGGTATGGACCATTCGTACTTCGTCCGCTTCTGGAACTACATCACCGGCGTGTTCTTTCACTTCAATCTGGGGCACTCCTACAAACAAAACATGTCGGTCGGACAGATCATCGCGCTCTACGTGCCGCGTACGGTGTGGCTCGCCCTTTCGGCCTTGATCTTCACGATCATCATCGCGATTCCGCTCGGCATCTTCCAGGCCTCACGACGAAACACCGTCTTCGACTACACCGCCACCGGGACTGCGTTCATCCTCTACGCCACGCCTTCGTTCCTTCTGTCAATGCTGGCGCTCGACGCGTTCAGCTTTCACACGCTGCACCTGCCCGCCTCGCCACCCTCGGGCGTCGCTCCCTGGGCCATCTTCACTGACCCCGTGGGGTTCATATTGCCCGTCGGCGTCCTCACCATGCTGTCAGTCGCCGGGCTCAGCCGATTCATGCGTGGCACGGTCCTTGAAGTGATGGTCCAGGACTACATCCGTACCGCCCGGGCCAAGGGGTGCAGCAGCCGTCGCACACTCTTCCGTCACGCCTTTCGCAATGCTTTGGGCCCCATCGTCACAATTCTCGGACTCTCGATACCCACCCTGCTGGGCGGGGCACTCATCGTGGAGAGCGTCTTTAACTACGGCGGTCTGGGTATTCAAACGGTGACCGCGGCCGCCAACCTCGACATTCCCGTCGTCTTGGGCATCACCCTGCTTGTCGCCATCTTGACCGTCGTCGGCAATCTGCTTGCCGACGTCGCCCTCGGTCTGGTCAACCCCCGTATTCGAATTGAAGGGACCTCGCGATGACCGAGCAGATCGCAACACCGCACTCCGAGCTCGAGATACAGGTTGATTCGCTTAGTGCGCCCCGCCAGCACGAAGAGGACGCCATTGTTCCGCTCTGGCGCCAACGACTGACGATCTTCATGCACAACAAGCTGGCCGTCGCCTCGGTACTCTTCCTCGTGGTGGTGTCGGCGGCGTGCTACCTGATTCCCTGGTTGCACCCCACGAACCAGACGAACCAAGCGGCCACCTTCTCCGTGCCGTGGAACGCCCCACCGTCGCTGGCCCACCCCCTGGGTACCGACAGTTCCGGTTTCGATGTGCTCGGCCGCATCTTCTACGGTGGTGAGTACTCACTGACCCTGGGGTTCCTCTCGGGCTTCATCACGATCGTCGTCGGCACTGTCTACGGCATGGTGTCAGGTTTCATCGGCGGAGTGACCGACACCCTTATGATGCGCGTGCTCGACGCCTTCCTGTCGATCCCCTATCTGTTCCTCTTGATCACCCTGATCTCCATCTTCAACAGGTCGACGGTCTTTCTCATCTGCATCATCGGCTTCACCCTGTGGTGGCCAAACGCTCGCATCATCAGAAGTGATGCGCTGCTCATCCGGAATCTCGAGTACTCCCAGGCCGCCACCGCCATGGGGGCCAGCAAGTTGCACATCATCCGTCGCCACGTCTTTCCGAACTCGATCAGCAACATCGTCACGGTGGCCACGTTCTCAGTGGCCGATGCAATCTTGTTCCTCTCCGCGCTCGGTTTCCTCGGTCTTGGTATCCAAGCCCCTCAGACCGACTGGGGGACGATGCTGCAGCTCGGCGCATCACAGATCCAAAACGGATTCTGGTGGGAGGTCTTTCCCCTCGCGACCATCTTCATCTTGGTCGTGGTATCGATCAACTACATCGGTGACGCACTTCGCGACGCCTTCGAGGTCCGTCTGCTCGAGCGCTAATCGTACTGGCTGGCACAGTCGAAGCGGGTCCGTCGGGGATTCGCCCTCCACGCTCGCAACGCACGGCCGACGCCATCTCACTCGTTCAACTGACGTCCTGAACCCACGAGTCACGGCCGCCGCGTGAGGCGGCGCGACGAGGTCGGCTCCGCGAATTCGATCCCTGGCCGATGCCCCGCCCCACTCGTGCGGCCGCCACGGCTCGACGCGCAGGTCCGCACCGGCCGTGCATACGCGCCCGGTCTCACGCGCCGCGAAGGCTCAACGAGACCGGACTCTTCAGCGGGAAGTGACAGGCGGCCCGCTGAGTGTCACCGAAGTCCTGGAAGGGCGGCTCCTCATTCGCGCAGATGTCCTGGGCGCGAGGGCAACGAGTGCGAAAGCGGCAACCCGACGGCGGATTCACCGGTGAGGGGAGCTCGCCCGTCACCTGACGACCGCGGCGTGCGCGCGCCTCGTTAGGCTCGGGAACCGGCACGGCGTCCAACAGTCCCTGCGTGTAGGGGTGCGCGGGTGTGCGAAAGACCGATTCGGCGTCGCCAATCTCCACAATCTTGCCCAGATACATGACTCCGATGGTGTCAGCCATGTAATAGACCACGGCGAGGTCGTGCGAAACCATGACGTAGGAAAGGTTGTGCTCTCGTTGCAGATCCTTCATCAGGTTAAGGATCTGCGCCTGAATGGACACGTCGAGCGCCGATACCGGCTCGTCGGCCACAATCAGACGGGGATTCAGCGCCAGGGCGCGCGCCAACCCGATTCGCTGACGCTGTCCCCCCGAGAACTCGTGGGGGTAGCGGTCGGCGGCCGATGGTTCCAGACCAACGGCGAGGAGCAGTTCCCTGACCCGGGCCAGGCGCTGGGCTCGGTTACCGTCTCCTTGGACCTGTAGTGGCTCACCCAGTATCTGGGCAACCTTCATGCGCGGATTGAGCGAAGAATATGGATCCTGAAACATCATCTGTCGCTCGCGTCGATCTTCGCGCGAAGGCCGATGGTGCTTCGCCGAGACGAGCTTGTCATCGAAGAACACTTCGCCACCCGTGGGACCGTCGAGTCCGACCACCATGCGTCCGATGGTGGTCTTGCCGCAGCCCGACTCGCCCACGAGGCCGAAGGTCTCCCCTTCGTTGATCGAAAAGCTCACGTTCGACACGGCGCTGATCGCGCCAACCTTGTGACGAATGAGGCCCGCCTTGATGGGAAACTCCTTGACCAAATTCTCCACCCGTAGCAACTGCTTTCGCGGCTCGTGCGCCGCATCCACCGGCTCACGAGTGCGCACCACGACCGGTGCGGGACCATTCACGGGGTGAAAGCATGCGAAGGCGTGCTCGGCGTTGGTCGTCAACTCGGGCTCGTGTTGGCGACACTCATCGGTCGCGTAGACGCAGCGCGGCGCGAAGCGACATCCGATGATCTCCTTGCTCAGATCCGGCGGAAGGCCGGCGATGGAGGACAATTCGTGCTTGGAGGCGTTCTCCAAGTTCGGCATTGATGCCAGCAGTGCCTGGGCGTAGGGGTGACGCATCGCGTGGAACAGGTCCATCGTCGGCGCCTCTTCGGCCTTCTTGCCGCCGTACATCACCACCACGCGGTCGCTGCGTCCGGCGATCACGCCCATGTCGTGGGTGATCAGGAGCACGCCCATGTTCAACTGCGTGCACAGGTTGTCGATGATGTCCAGAATCTGGGCCTGAATCGTAACGTCGAGCGCGGTGGTGGGCTCATCGGCGATTAGGAGTTTCGGGCTGCACACGAGACCCATGGCGATGATGACGCGCTGACGCAGTCCGCCCGAGAGTTCGAAGGGATACTGGTCCAGGCGCTCGGCCGGACGCGGCATCTCGACCATCTCGAGCACCTCCAGCGCGCGCTTTCGCGCCTCGGCGTCCGAGGCCCCAGTGTGAATGCGCAGTCCCTCACCAATCTGACGACCAATCTTCATGGTGGGATTCAACGAACTCATCGGATCCTGGGGAATCAACGCCACTGAACTGCCGCGCTGCTTCTGCATCTCCTTCTCGCTCAGCGTGGCGAGGTCGACACCATCGAGTTCGACGCTGCCCGATGCGATGTGGCCGTTGCCCGGGAGTAGCCGCATGATCGCAAGTCCGGTCGTCGTCTTGCCGCACCCGGACTCGCCGACGAGTCCCACGCACTCGCCGGGACTGATCGTCAAGGAGAAGTCGTCAACCGCGGTGACGAAACTCTTGCGAGTCGAGAATTGAACCTTCAAATTATTGACCGAGAGCAGCAGAGACATAGTGACCTAATCCTACTCTTTTGTACCTAATTGACCTGTCGCCAAGGGCGATGGAGGGTCTATTCTGGGCCGGTTACGCCCCCGGGTGCGATTCCGAGACGCCACGTGCGCCGATGATGCATCGACGGCCCGCGTTGGCGCAGTACCTGCATGTGCCGCGCGCTTCCGTATCCCTTGTTCTGCGACCATTCGTAGGGTTCGAAACCCTCGTGAAGTCGAATCATCTCCGCGTCACGATGTACCTTCGCGAGCACCGAGGCTGCGGCGATTGTGGCGCTCTTGCGGTCACCCTTCACGAGTGTCGCATGGCGCAAAGTGGCGTAGCGCAGCGGGGGGACGCCGTTCACCTCCCCGTCCAGCGGCATCGGCGCGTCCAGCAGGTTGAACGAACCATCGAGCAAAGCGAACGTCGGCGTCAAGGTCAGCCCGTCCAGCGCTCGGGTTGCCGCCACCGCCAGGGCGAGACGCAACCCCCATCGATCGATATCGCTCGCGCTCACTGAACCCAACGACCAGGCAGCGGCCCAACCGCGAATCGGCGCCACCAATGACTCTCGCCGCGCGGGCGACAGGAGCTTTGAGTCAGTGAGTCCGCGCGGCGCCGGTGCCGCGCTCGTCACGACAACCACCCCCACCGTGAGTGGTCCAGCCAGAGCCCCCCTCCCCACTTCATCCACGCCGACCACCACTTCGCCTCGAGCAACCAACGACCGTTCATGCTCGAGCAGGTCGGGCGCGGTGGACTTCACATCACAAGGGTACCGACGCGGTCGCCATCTAGCATGCATGTGCATGGCGTCATCTCGCGCGACCCCCTCGAACAAGCGAGAGGCATTTCTCGTGCCCATCAAGCAGTTCGATCTGGCCAAGGATCGCCTTCGCCAGGGCGGCGTTCGCGACGCCGCCCGCGTGGCCGAGCAACTTGCGCGCGGCGTGATCGCGAGTGCTGCGCCGCAGACTGTGATCGTGGTCTGTGAGAGCGACCGCGTACGCGACTTCGCCATGGAACTCGGGGTGCGCGTGCACGAGTCGAACGCCACCACACTCAACGAGGCCGTGACGGTGGCCTATGAACATCTCGGCAACGAGTTCGACCGTCTGCTCATCGTCCACAGCGACCTCCGATCGCCGCAGGGCCTTGGCGAGTTCGTCCCTGGCCCCGGGATCACCATCGTCACTGACCACCGCCGCGATGGCACCAATCTGCTGGTCGTACCCACCCGCCTTGAATTCCGCTTCTCGTACGGACGCGGCTCACGCCTCGCCCACGAGATCGAAGCCAATCGTCTCGGCCTCGAGTGCGCCGTCGTCTTCGACAGTCCGTGGGCTTACGATATCGACGAGCCCAGGGATCTCGATTTCGATCCGGACGCCAGATGAGGGGGTCCGAAGACCCCCTCATCTGCTAGCTCCTCAAGGGGACTAGTTACTTCTTGGCGACGCGCTTCGCGGTCTTCTTGGCCGGAGCCTTGCGGGCCGGAGCCTTCTTCGCCACCTTCTTGGCCGGAGCCTTCTTGGCTACCTTCTTGGCAGCGGCCTTCTTGGCCGGGGCCTTGCGGGCCGGAGCCTTCTTGGCTACCTTCTTAGCAGCGGCCTTCTTGGCCGGGGCCTTCTTGGCGGCCTTCTTGGCCGGAGCCTTCTTGGCCGGAGCCTTCTTGGCTACCTTCTTGGCAGCGGCCTTCTTGGCCGGAGCCCTTTTGGCCGGAGCCTTCTTCTTCGCGGCTGTTGCCACTTTCCCTCCTTGGGACTCAACGTTGAATCAAATTGGGACCCTGAGACCACCACCATGGTGGTCTCGAAACCAGGTGCCGCCTTGATTAACGTGTACTCGCTCGTGTGCTACCCAGCCTCACGGCTGTGCAGCGACCGGTCGCAGTGCACGGTTCTTACGCGAATGAGCACTTTGCGAGTGTGCTGCAAGCAGCACGTTTGCAAAACAACCGTCTCCTTCGCAGAAGAACAATCAAAAGTTCACTCGCTTTGCACACCAATGTCAAGCATTTCGAATCTTTTTGCGACATTTGTTTCGTAATGGATGATCGCGGCGTCTACTTAGGTCGAGGCAGCAACGGCGATGCACTCAGCGGTGCGCAACGTTCGACACTCGTACTTGGTCCGAGCCGAAGCGGCAAGACATCATCACTCATCATTCCCAATCTCTTGACGACACGACGTTCGTGCGTCGTGACATCGACCAAGAACGATGTCATCGAGCTCATGGCACGCGCTCGAGGTGATGGCACAACACTGCTCTTCGATCCCTCAGGAACAGTGCGCACGCCCCCCGGTGTGCAACGCGTCGGCTACTCACCCGTGCAACAGGCATCGACCTGGGACGGTGCCGTGCTGGCCACGAGAAGCCTCACCGATGTGGCGCACCGTTTGCGTGAGCGCGGTGACGACCACTGGACTGAGCGAGCCGGCGCCCTCGTGGCACCCTTGCTGCACGCAACCGCTCTGCGGGGAGAATCACTCGGGCAACTCGCCTCACGTATCGATGAACGGAGCGCAACTGATCTCGATGCCGTACTTCGAGAGCGCCACGGTGAGCACCATCCGGCGGTTTCGTTACTGCGAGGAGTCCTGGCGAGCGACGAGCGCGAACTATCAGGCATCTGGTCCACCGCCTCGGGCCTGTTCGCCGGTATGCGCACCGATGCCGCACGAAGTGCGGCGCGCGAGCCCACCCTCGACGTCGACGCCTTCCTTCGTGGACCTCACCAGTTGCACATCGTCGCGCCCAGTCGCCATCAAGCGATTACCACGCCGTTGGTGGTAGGCATGATTGAGCAACTCGTCCACGCCACTTACGACCGACACGACGAAGGCGCGCGGCTCCTGCTGGCGCTGGATGAGTTGGCCAACGTCGCACCGCTCCCGCGCCTCGCGGGCATAGTGTCCGAGGGGGGCGGTCAGGGCGTGCTGACGCTTGCGTGCCTCCAGGACCTCAGCCAAGCGCGCAGCCGATGGGGCGCGGCGGCCGAGGGCTTCTTGTCGCTGTTTCCCACCACGGTCATCTTGCCCGGCATCGCCGATCGGAACACGCTGGAGTTGTTGAACCGATTGGGCGGCCAAGGCCCGGTGCGCTCGGCGTCGCATCAACGTGGCAATCGAGGGAGGTCCGCGTCCACCTCCACCTCCTGGATCGAGCGCGATCGAGTGCCGGTGAGCAGTCTCGCGCAAGGCCGCCCCGGGTACGCGCTGGGACTCGGTGCGGACAACTCGCTGAGCTGGATCCGTCTCACGCCCGCGCACACCGACGAGCGATTCCGTCACTACCTCGATCGCCCTAGATCCACTCGCGAACGTTCACGCTGAGCCGAGCGCCACAGTTCGCGGGTGCGCGGCTGGTCCGCTTCGCGAATACGCTCGAGGGTCGGGACGCGTGCCCGCGCGACGCCGATACTCGCCTCTCGCACACCGCGAGAGCCCACGAGCTCGGGGTAATGATGGTCGATCGTGCGCGTCAGCTCTCGGGGTGCGACACCGAGAACCGCCGCGTTCGCCCACGCCGCCACCACTTGGCGGCGCGTCACGGTGGGAAGACCCTCGAAGGCGCCGGCGAACGCGTGGCGATCGAACCCTCCTCGAAGGCGCGGCTCCACGACACCCTGGCTGATCAGTTGCTCTCGGTCACGCTCCCATTTCGCCACGACGTCGTGACGCTGCCATAACGTCTTGACGCCGCGGTCGTCGTGGTGTCCACCCCAGAGGGCACGGTATCCCTCGTCGAGCCCCGCCACATGTTCCAGTCCCTTGAAGGAGCGCCACACCATCCACGGCGTGCGAGAGGTCAGCTCGCGGCGCATAGAGGATCGATAGAGCGCGTCGGCGGCCTGTGCGTGGGCGAAGAGGGACCGGGCATCGAGTTGAACGTTTGAACCCTGGGGGCGCGCTCCCACTACCACGTGATCATGCAGGTGCGGCTCGCCGTGGCGATTGATCCCGTGAGTGAAGCCGACCACGCGCTCCCATCGCGCGGGGTGGTCCTCGCGTTCACCATTTCGTTGCCGTTGCACGACCAGAGCCCGCTCCTCGAGATACTCGATGCTGGCACGCACCGATCTCCGATGCGCCGCCACCACGATCGGCGCGTGTTCAGCGTCGAGAGCGAGCAATATGGATACTGGGCGCGGTGCGGCCACAACGATGTCATAGCCAACCACACTGGCGCGCGGCGTTCGAGTGAGGACCTGGGCGACGACGTCCTCGCGTTCCAGACCCCCCTCACCACGCAGCCACCAACCGGGCGGACCATCACGCAGACCGTCGAGCTCATGAGCCGCGTCACGAGTGAAGTAGCCGACATCGTCGGAGCGTCGCACGAAGAGCCGCAGCACCGTCCCCCCCTTTTCGGGGCACAACGGTCGCTACAACTGGTCCATGATGCGAGCAGCCAACTCGTGACCCGCGTGGGCGAACTTCGCCGTCGCCACCACGGCTCCCTCGCCAGCCTGAAGCATGAGATGGTCAAGGAACGACTCATTGACGACGCGAAACTTTACGACGTGGCGGCCGTCACCCACGGCGGCCCAATGCGCATTGGGCAGTGGCTCGAAGAGCCAGCGCAGGTGGGACTCGACGACTACCAGCACCTCGTCGCCAGCCTCACCGACCTGGGTTAGCCAGTTACCGGCTGGATCGGGCGGGCGCTGCTCACTCACGGGCGACTTGGCGAGGATCTGTCCGATTCGGTCGACGCGAAAGGTCCGCCACGCCGCTCGGGTTGTGCAGTACGCACGCACGTAGGTGTGCCCGTTGAGGACCCTCATCTCACGCGGCTCGATGGAGCGGTGTTGGGACGCCTCGGTCACGCCGGGCGTGTACTCAATCTTTATCTGCTCGTGGTGTTCGATCGCGTGACGAACGTCGTCGAGCAATCCCTCGTTGGTCACCGTCTCGACCTGGACGAAGGCGCCAATGGCGGCCTCAATCTTGGCGATGGCCGAATCAATCGCCGGATCCGAGTACACCCTCGACGCTTCGCGCAGCGCGGTGTTGAGTTCGAACAGGTCACGCCACATGAGTGGAGAGGGCTCGTGGAGACCGTCTCGTCCGTAGAACTCGACCCGATAGACCGAGTCGTCCGTGCTCTCGTGCTCCCAGTCATCGCACTCCTTGAGCACGTGCGCCGGGAAGCCGTACGCACCCCCCATCGGCTCGAAGGTGACGAGGCGGTCGAGAATGCGCCGAATGAGGGCAGGATCCATAGAAAACCGCGTGGCCAGTTCGCTGATGTGAAGTCCCTCATCGGCGAGATAGACCGCGTGGAGCAGTTGCAGCGTCTGACCGAGGGCGTCGTTCGTTGGAGGACCGGTGAAGGTGACCTTGTCGAGGTTGGGCACCCGCCCACGATTGACGGACTGAAGCCACGCACGCAACTCGCTCTTCAGGGACTTGGGGCTCTGAAGCCGTACGCGGTCGGCGGCTTCAAGCACGAAGCGCAGCGCGGCGCGTGGGCTCTCGAAGGTGATGCCCACCTCCATCTTCCCGTCCCGCTTAGTAGCGGCCAGCGCGTCCGGATACTGGCGAACGAGTAGTTCGGCGTAGTTCTCGTTAGTGGTCACCACCACGTCGACGGGCGTGGGCGCCTTGGTGAATTCGGGGCGCCATGCGGCGGCGATGTCCAGGGCGGCCTGATCACGCGCGAACGTATCGGGCAGCACCACGGGCATAGAGGTGATGCGCTGGATTCGATAGCCCTTGATCTCGTTGGTGCCCTTGATCCGGGCGACGAGGTACGCAATGCCATTGAACACCCGCACCGAGAGCGGTTCGACCAAGCGCACCTTGTTGGTGTTCGACTGGTACTCGAAGCTGAGGGCTCGACCGAGGTGCAGTGCCCTCAGTATGGGAGTGTAGTAATTAGTGAATTCAAGCCCTCCGTCGTGGGCTGGTCCCTCATTGAAGAGGCTGAAGGCCCCCAGGGCTCCGAAGCCACAAAATCGCAGCGCGAGTCGAACCACCCGCTCCTCGTCCTCGGTGAAGTCGATGTGCGGCGCGTTGGCGCTGTCCGGATCGATCCAGTAGCCGACACTCGAGTCATCGAGCATGACCGTGTCGATCTGTAGGCCCAGCTCGCGGATCTTCGCCTTATCGCGTTCGAACTTCTGTCGCACGGCGCCGTCACTACCCTCGTAGGCCCGCACCTTCCTCGGTCCCTTGGCCGAGACCGGATACTCATCCACCTGCAGTTCGTGCACGATGGTCTCCTGGGTCAGCGGGGAGCCCTTTGAGGCGGTTTGCAGCAACAGCACCAGGGCGATAAGTCGCTCACGGCTCTCTTCTGCGGCGTTTCGACCACTCACCTTGATCCTCTCGTTGGTACTACGAGGGTATCGTCCAGCGGGGTCGCGGACGACGCTCAGGCCCCCTCGTCACTCGCCGGGCCCGAGGCCTCTTCACGTCGCCACGAACCCGAACGGCCGCCCGACTTCTCCCAGAGCGCGACGTTCTCAATAGTCATCGTCCGATCGGCGGACTTGCACATGTCATAGACGGTGAGGGCGGCAACCGTCACCGCCGTGAGGGCCTCCATCTCCACCCCGGTGCGATCGAGCGTGTCCACGCTGGCCTCCACGTCAATATGGGAATCGGCAATGGTGAAGTTGACGTGCACGTTGCCCACCATGACCGCATGAGCCATGGGTAGAAGCATCGAGGCCTGCTTGGCCGCCTGAATACCGGCGATCCGAGCCGTCGCGAGCACATCTCCCTTATTGATGGTGTTGGCCGCCACGCTGGCCGTTGTCGCCGGCAGCATGTTCACCCGACAGCGGGCCAACGCACGTCGTGCACTGATCTCCGAGGGTCCGATCTCGCGCGGGAATGCTCCCTCTCGCCCTGACCTTCGCAATTGGTGGAAGTCGTCCACCGCGCCATGCTAGTGAACCCGGAACGGTCCTCGGGCAAAGGGCGATACACTGCCTCGAAGCAGCACCACCCAGGAGTTTGTCAATGCCCACCTACGAATACGAATGCCAGTCGTGCCACCAGCGGGTGGAGGCTATCCAGAAGTTCTCGGATCCCGCCCTCACGACGTGCGAAGAGTGCGGCGGCGAACTCCGCAAAGTGTTTTCTGCGGTCGGTATCGTCTTCAAGGGCAGCGGCTTCTACAAGAACGACAGCCGGGGAGCCTCATCCTCTTCGACGCCACCCGCGAGCACGACACCGGCGAGTTCGCCGCCGCCGAGCACCGCCCCGGCGAGCACCGCCGCAGCGGGCGACTAGACACCCGACACCGAAATCGCCGAAATCGCGAGGGTCTGACCGGCGGCAGTACCGGGCAACCATTGCACGTCAGATCCGACGTGGGCCACGTCCAGGAGCATCCGCTGCAACGTTGAGGCCACCGTTGCCTCACGAACGGGTTCGGCCAGCTGCCCATTTCGGATCATGAGGCCGGTGACACCTACCGAGAAGTCACCCGAGATTGGATTGACCCCCGAGTGCACGCCCGTAATCGATTCCACGAAGATTCCCTCGCCGACGGCCTCGAAGATCTGCTCCTGGGTCAACGATCCCGCGCACAACTGCAAGGCGCGACATCCCGCGGACGGCGAAGCGCCGATGCCCCCGCGCACCGCACTTCCGGTTGACACGGTTCCGGCTCGACGTCCCGACACGGTGTCGTAGACGAAGCTCTTCAATTCCCCAGCCTCAATGAGCAGGTTGCGTCGGCACGCAAGCCCTTCGCCGTCGAACACGCTGGCGGCGAAGTGGCGCGGGTCCGTCGGATCATCCACCAGGGTCACCAACTCTGACGCCACCCGTTCGCCGATGCGATCGGCAAAGAATGAACGGCCGCGTACGACGACTTCGCCACTGAGGGCGCCGCCGACAATGGCGAGCAGCGTGGCCGCCGTTCGCGGGTCGAACACGGCAGTCATCTTCGCTGAACTCGGCTTCACGGCGCCCAACATCCGGGTCGCGCGGGTCACGGCGTCGCGCGACGCCTCCTCGATGTGCACCTCGTGGGGTGCCCGACCCGCCGAGAGCCCCCAGCCCGTTTGATCGCTCACCCCGTCGCTGGCGATCGCCTCTACCGACACGTAGACACCCGAGCGCTCGTAGGTGGCACGTATCCCGTTTGTCGACGCCACCGCAGCGCGTGCCACGTAGTCCGAATAGTTGGCCGCCGCCACCTGACGGATTCGAGAGTCAGCCGCCCGCACGGACCGTTCCAACTCCAGCGCCATGGCGATCTTGTCATCAACCGGCATCGCCATGACCGAGGCATCGCTGAGATCGAGGGCCACCGGCGCCACGCCGTCGGGGCGAGCAAAGGCCATGAACTCATCCTCAGTCGCAAAGCGCGCATTGTCGCGTGCCTCTCGCAGGGCGTCGGCCACCGCCCCCTCGTCGAGCGAACCGGCCCACGCGGCGCCCACCTGGGCGCCCGCAGACCCCTCACGCAGGACCCGGATCCCGATGCCGGCAGAACTCGCATTCGAGAGGTTCTCGATCGCTCCCTCGTAGACCTGCACGTCGGTGTCCACACCACTCGAGAGATACACCTCGATCTGTTCGCCACTGCGCACCTCGGCCAACACCTTGTCAGCAAGGTCCAGAAGTTCACTCATGACGCGGTACCTCCAATTGTCACGCCCGTGAGGCGCATGGTCGCCTGCCCCGTGCCGACCGGGACCTGTTGGCCGTCCTTACCGCACGTGCCGGGGGTCATGGAGAAATCCGACGCCACCGCATCGACGCGCTGGAGCACGTCGGGACCGTTGCCGATGAGATTGCAGTCGCGCAATGGTGTCGTGATCTTGCCGTCCTCGATCAGGAATGCCGCAGTCATTCCGAAGACGAAGTCTCCGGTGGCGGTGTCCACCTGTCCGCCGCCCAGTTGGGCGACGTACACGCCGTAGGGCGTCTGAGCCACAATCTCGTCGGCGTCGGCGTCGCCGGCCAGGAGATAGGTATTGGTCATTCGCACCATGGGCAAGTACTGATAGCTCTGACGACGACCGTTGCCCGATGACCGACGACCCTCCTTTCTCGCCCGCAGGAAATCCCACATGTAGTCGGTGAGCACGCCGTTCTCGATCAGCACGTTGCGCGCGGCGGGACGGCCCTCGTCGTCGATTCCCAGGTAGCCCCACTCGCCCTGTACCGTACCGTCGTCCACGAGCGTGACCAGTGGGCTGGCCACGCGCTGACCCAACTTGCCGGCGTAGACCGATGCCTGCTTCAAGACAGCGTCCGCTTCGAGTCCGTGTCCGCAGGCCTCGTGGAACAAGATGCCGCCCGATCCGCCGGCGAGCACCACGGGAAGGTCGCCCGAAGGTGCGGGCCGCGCGTCGAGCTTCGTGATGGCCTGTCGCGCCGCGCCACGGGCCGCCTCCGCGACCGTCTCGGGACTCAGAATTTCAAAACCCCGGGTGCCCGCAATGGGCCGATAGCCCGTCTGCATGCCGGTATCGCCACTCGCCACGCACGAGATGTTGAAGCGAGTTCGCACCTGATGGTCGGCCGCGAACGACCCGTCCGAGTTCGCCACGACAAAACGCCGACTCGAGTCGCCGACGGCGACCTGCACCTGACGTACCGATGCCCCCTCTGAGCGCGCCACATCATCAGCCTGCATCAACAGTTCAATCTTGCGGGCCTTGTCGACATCGCCTGGTGCCACGACCGCGAGCGAGGCGCGCGAATTGAGGGCGTCCAGCGCCACCTCGCGCACACCGCCGCCGCCGCCGCGTGCCACCGAGGCCGCCGCCTGCGCAGCGCGGCGCAACCCACCCTCGGACAGATCGGAGGTATGGGCGAAGCCAGTGGTATCGCCCACGACCACGCGAATTCCTGCGCCGCGGTCGTGACCAGAGTTCAATTCCTCGACTCGACGCTGGTCGAGGACCGCTGAGGAGGTCACGCGATCCTCCACGAACACCTCGGCGAACTCGCCACCGCGCTGCATTGCGGCGCCCAGGACGCGTTGCAGTATCTCTCTGTCGACCAGGGTCTCGGACATGCGACCCAGCGTATCGGGGCATCGCGGGCGCGTCGTGCGCCCGCTCCGAGGTGCCACCGCCACGTCCCCTCGCGTCACATCGAGAAGGTGGGCCCCGGGCTGTGGCAATTCGATTGTCCGTGTGAAGTCCTCGGCGTGACCACGATTCCCAGTACCTCACTAAGAGTCAGCAACGTCATCGACCAGTAGGCTGAGGAGGTGATTTTGCCGTCGATCGAATCGCCCGCCGACCTGCGGGACCTCTCGTACGACCAATTGGGCCAACTGAGCGGCGAGATCCGCGAGTTCATCATTGCCACCGTGACAAAGACCGGCGGTCACCTGGGTTCAAACCTGGGGGTGGTGGAACTGACGCTGGCCCTGCACCGGGTCTTCGAGTCACCCGCCGACATCCTCTTGTGGGATACCGGCCACCAGTCCTACGTGCACAAGCTCCTCACCGGCCGACGCTACGGCTTCAAGAATCTGCGCCAGCGCGGTGGTCTGTCGGGCTATCCGAACCGTTCTGAGAGTGAACACGACTGGATTGAATCCTCGCACGCATCGACTGCCCTTTCCTACGCGCACGGGCTTTCGGTTGCGTTGCAGCGACGCAAGGAGCTGATCGGGCACGGCGGTCGCCGGCACGTGGTCGCGGTCGTTGGCGATGGATCGCTCACCGGTGGCATGGCCTACGAGGCGCTCAACAACCTCGGACACTCCAACCAGCGCGTCGTCATCGTCCTCAACGACAACGGGCGCAGTTACGCACCCACGATCTCCAAGCTCTCCGAGTCGCTCACCAATCTGCGACTAAACAAGACCTACGTCAGTCTTCGCGACCGAATTCGACAGCTGGTCCCCCATCTGCCGCGCGTGGGCAAGGCCGCCTACGCGGGCGTGGACGTGGTGACATCGGTGGTGCGCGAGATGGTGACGCCGCACACCTTCTTCGAGAACCTCGGAGTGCGCTACGTCGGACCGATCGACGGGCACAACATCGAATCGCTGGAGAGCGCGCTTCGCAGCGCCGCCGAGTGGGACGGCCCCATTGTCGTACACGTACTGACCGAGAAGGGACGAGGCTACGCCCCCGCAACGAGCGATGACCTTCGCATGCACGACTACAAGTTGCCCCCCAAACTGAACGACGAAGAGGTGCCGCCCCAGTCGTACACCGAGGCGTTCGCCAGCGCACTCGTGACCCTCGCCGACCTCGATGATCGGATCGTGGCGATCACGGCCGCGATGGCCGGGCCCACCGGACTGCTGCGCTTCCAGGATCGCTTCCCCGAACGATTCTTTGACGTCGGCATCGCCGAACAGCACGCCGTCACGGCGGCGGCGGGAATGGCCATGGGCGGCATGAAGCCCGTCGTCGCGGTCTACTCAACGTTCTTCTCGCGCGCCTTTGATCAGGCCCACCTGGACGTGGGGCTACTGAATCTACCGGTGGTCTTCGTCTTCGACCGTGCGGGCATCACCGGTGATGACGGCCCCAGCCATCACGGTCTGCTCGACATCGCGCTGTGCCTCGCAATCCCTAACATGACGATCTTCGCGCCCTCGAGCGCCGAGGAGATTCCGGGCATGCTCGCGACCGCACTCTCGATGAGCACGCCGACGGCCCTGCGCTTTCCCAAGACTCTGCCCAAACCCCTGGACGGCAGGGTCGGCGAAGGGATGCGTGCTCGAGAGATCGTACGCGGGGATGGCTCACTGTGCGTGCTAGCCGTGGGGAAGATGGCGACCAATGCCTACCGAGCCCTCGAACTCCTCGGACCCGATTCCGCCAAGGTGACCCTCTATGACGTACGGGTCCTGCCGCCGGACCCCGCAATGATCGACGACGCCTTGCACCACGAGCGCATCATCACCGTCGAGGACGGCACGCGCCACGGGGGTGCGGGCACATTGATGGTCTCGGCCGTGCGCAATCGCGCCCAGGACCTCGCGCGGCCCTTTCCAACCACTCGCATCCTGGGCGTGCCGCGTGCGTTCCTCGAGCACGATCGACCCGATGAGCTCCTCAGCGAACTGGGACTCGACCCCGAGGGCATCGCTGGGGCGTTTCGCCGCATGCTGGCGGATCAACCCGAGTTTCCGCGGGTATTGCCCGAAGCGCCCAAGCCCCACTACTTCTAGGCACGCGCCGCGAGACCGACGTGACCGGTACATTGGCGCCATGACCTACTCCGTGTCCAAGAGCGACGACCAGTGGCGCAGTCAACTCTCACCCGAGCGCTACGCAGTGCTGCGCGAAGCGGCGACCGAAAGCCCGTTCACCGGATCTCTACTGCACGTGGATGACGAGGGCGTCTTCTCGTGCGCGGGCTGCGGGCAGCGGCTGTTCACCTCAACCCAGAAGTTCGACTCGGGCTGCGGTTGGCCGAGTTTCGATGCCTGCGAACCGGGAACCATCATCGAACGGCCCGATCACTCGCTGGGACGGGTACGCACCGAGATCCTGTGCTCGCAGTGCGGCGGCCACCTCGGCCACGTGTTCAACGACGGCCCGACCGACACGGGACTTCGCTACTGCGTCAACTCACTCGCGATCGACTTCGATCCCACCAAGGACTAGACGTCGAGGAATCGGCGAATCGCGATCGCCGAACCGACCGAACCGATCACCACACCCACCACAAGAACGACGGCGTTCGTGCCCATCAGCGCGTTGGTGTCCAGTTGGAACTCGTTGTGCAGGGGGTACCAAGTGTGCAGCGCCGTGACGGCCAGAATCGCCACCGCGGAGCCCAAGAGTCCCTGAATGAACCCTTCGGTGATGTAGGGGATGCGAATAAACCAATTGGTCGCCCCCACGAGTTTCATCACCGACACCTCACGCCGTCGAGCGAAGATCGCCATCCGAATGGTATTGAGGATCAGCACAGTGGCTGAGAGCAGGAGGACGCCGGCCAGCGCAAGAAAGACGATCTGCAACACTCGAATCGCCCGGTTCATCTCGCGGATCTGCTGTTCGGGAGCGGTGACCTTGTAGACGCCAGGCTGGTTCGAGAACGTTGACTCGATCACGAACGCGTTGGACGGCACCGTGGGAATGCAGCGGTACGACGACGGCATCGCCGAGACGGTGAGCACGCTGGACTCGGACTTGGGCAGGATCTTGAGTGCCTCCTGGTAGTCCTGAGCCTGGGTGTAGTAGATGCAGTCCTTCACAATCGGCGAGGTGGTGAGCTGATTCTGCACGTTGGTAAGCTCGCTCTGCGTAGCCGTCGGCTGCATCCAGACGGTGACCCGGGTGCCTTGCTGCCACTGTGCCGAGGCCTGGGCGGCGCTCTGTTTCAAGAGCAGTGCTGCTCCAACGAGCGACAGCGAGACGGCCACGGTAAGTACCGCGGCAATGGTCATCATCCGATTACGCCACAGATTGCTGAAGGTCTCCTTGACCGCGTAGCGAAGATAGACACGCATTACAGGCTCGCCGGTGTCTCATCGATGCCGTATACGCCGCGCACCTGGTCACGAATCATCTCGCCCTTGTCGAGTTCGATCACGCGTCGACGCATGCGGTCCACGAGGGCCTTGTCGTGAGTCGCCATCACCACGGTGGTGCCCGTCCGATTGATGCGCTCGAGCAACGCCATGATCGACTCCGAATTAGTGGGGTCGAGGTTGCCGGTCGGCTCGTCGGCGAGCAGAATGAGTGGGCGATTCACGAACGCGCGCGCCACCGCGACCCGCTGCTGCTCGCCACCCGAGAGCTCACTGGGTAGGTTCTTGGACTTCTCGGTTAGTCCCACGAGTTCGAGGATCTGGGGCACCTGAGACTCCACCGTGGAACGCGGGCGCCCGATCACCTCTAGGGCGAAGGCGACGTTCTCGAACACGGTCTTGTTGGGCAGTAGGCGGAAATCCTGGAACACGCAGCCGATGTTGCGCCGAAGATATGGCACGCGCCACTTCGAGAGCGCGCCGATGTCGCGGCCCGCCTCGAGGATCCGACCCTGGTCGGGCAGTTCCTCGCGCAACAGCAAGCGCAGGAATGTGGTCTTGCCCGAGCCCGACGAACCGACGAGAAACACGAATTCACCCTTCTCGATGTCAAGGTTGATGTCCTTGAGGGCGATGGTTCCGTTCTTGTACGTCTTCGAGACATGTTCAAAGCGAATCACGGCTTCGCCCCCTCGGGCTGCTGGGTAAGGGTGCGCAACGCACTGGAATTTCTAATGGACCCATTCTAGTTTCCGGCATCGCCGCATTTGCGCCATGAGCACGTTCGCGCGCGCCTGCGCGCAATTCTTAGAATTCGTCGCCGATCACGACCGCGACCGCTGGCGCCGCAGTTCGGCCTCCATGAATCCGTCGAGATCCCCGTCGAGCACCGCTTCCACGTTGCCGGTTTCGTACTCGGTTCGGTGATCCTTCACCAGTTGATAGGGCGCCTGGACGTAGCTTCGAATCTGCGATCCCCAAGCGTTATCCCCACGATCGCCGCTCAAGGCGTCCATCTGCGCCTGGCGCTGCGCTCGCGCCCGCTCGGCGAGTTTCGCCTCGAGAATCTGCATCGCGCGAGCACGGTTCTGGTGCTGGGATCGTTCGTTCTGGCAACTCACCACGATCCCCGATGGGAGGTGGGTGATGCGAATCGCCGAGTCGGTCTTGTTGACGTGCTGACCGCCCGCACCCGAGGAGCGGTAGGTGTCCACGCGCAGCTCCTTCTCATCGATGTCGACCTCACTGGCGTCGTCGGCGAGCATCGGTGTGATGTCGATACTCGCGAAGCTCGTCTGGCGACGGGCCTGCGAGTCGAAAGGGCTGATCCGAACGAGTCGGTGCACCCCGCGCTCGGCCGAGAGCCAGCCATAGGCGAAGCGACCCTTCACGACGAAGGTGGCCGACAGGATGCCCGCCTCCTGTCCCTCGGTCACCTCGTCGATTTCGACACCGAAGCCGCGCCGCTCGGCCCATCGTGAGTACATCCGCAGCATCATCTCGGCCCAGTCCTGGGCGTCGGTGCCACCAGCGCCGGCGTGCAACTCGGCAATCGCGTCATTCTCGTCGTATGGACCACTAAAGAGACTCTGCACCTCCAGCGCATTGAGAGCCTGTTCGAGTCGCTCGACGCTCGCGGAGAGCTCGTCAAGTAGCGACCAGTCGGGCTCGCCGGTGGCGATCGCCTCGCGCGAGAACTCCGCGAGCACGCGGCAGTCCTCGAGATCGCGGCCCAATCCGTCGAAGAGCTCCAGATCGTTGCCCAAGCGCCCGAGTTCGGTGGTGACGTCGCGGGCGTGGTCCTGGTCGTCCCACAGGTTGGGGGCCTCGACCAAGATGCTCAGCTCGGCGTGGCGCTCTCGACTGGCGTCGATCTTCAGGTAGTCGCGAGCGGCCGTCCACCGACCCTCGAGCTCGTCGAGCGTCGATTGAGCATCGCGTAGCGCGTTCTCGGCCCTAGGGTCGGCCATGGCACTGCTTGAACTTACGACCCGAACCGCACCAGCACGGCTCGTTGCGTCCGATCTTGTCCCCCTGCTTGGCGAGCGGCTTCGCGGCCCGCCCGTGCGCCGGCAGGTCCACGGCTCCAGGGGCGACCTCGGCCGCATTCGTAACCGCCTGCTCGAAGCCCTCGTCAGAGACTTCCTCTTCGGCCACGCTCGCCTCCACGTGTGTGATGTAGCGAACGTAGTCACTGTCCACTGCCCCAAGAAGGTGCTCGAACATCACGTAGCCTTCCTTCTGCCACGCCGTCAGGGGATCCTGTTGGGCAACCTGGCGCAGGTGGATGCCGTCGCGAAGGTAGTCCATGTCCGAAAGGTGATCGCGCCAGCGCTGGTCGAGAATCTGCAACATGACGTCGCGCTCGATCTCGCGGGCGGTGTCGATTCCGCCGGGGTAGCCCTCGCACTTGACTTGGTACTGAGCAAGCGCCTCGTCTACCACCGCAGCCACCACGTCGTCGCGATCCTCAAACACCTCGAGAGCGTCGGTGCTCAACTGGGTCGGATAGTACGTCTGCAGATCGATAAGCAGCGCGTTGATATCCCACTCCTCGGGAAACTCGCTCTCCAAGCGCTCCTCGACCACGCTCGCCAACTGCTGTTCGATCATGGCGATGGTCGCGTCATGGATGTCCTCGCCGTCGATGACCTGCTGGCGCCGGCCGTAGATGACCTTGCGCTGCTCGTTCATAACCTCGTCGTACTTGAGGACGTCCTTACGGATCTCCGCGTTTCGGCCCTCGACGGTGTTCTGAGCCCGCTCGATGGCTTTGGACACCATCTTGGCCTCGATCGCCTCACCCTCAGGCAGCGCGCGCTGCATCACCCAGGACACGGCACCAGTCGCGAAGAGTCGCAACAACTCGTCTTCCAACGAGAGGTAGAAGCGGCTCTCGCCCGGATCGCCCTGGCGTCCCGAGCGCCCGCGCAACTGATTGTCGATGCGCCGCGAGTCGTGGCGTTCGGTGCCCAGCACGTACAGACCGCCCAGCGCACGCACCTCGTCACCTTCGGCATCGCACTGCGGACGGAACTTCTTCAGCGCCGAGTCGTAGGCCGCGTCGTACTCCTCGGTGCCCGGCACGAATCCCCGAGCCGCCACGTCACGCGCGGCGAGTCCCTCGGCATTGCCGCCCAAGATGACGTCCACACCTCGTCCAGCCATGTTCGTGGCCACCGTAACCGCGTGCTTGTGCCCGGCCTGGGCCACGATTTCGGCTTCGCGAAAATGCTGCTTCGCGTTCAGAACCTCGTGGACAATGCCCGCTTTGGACAACGCGCGCGACAACAACTCCGACTTCTCGACTGATGCGGTACCCAACAGCACTGGCTGACCGCGGTCACTGCGCTCGCGGACGTCCTCAACGATTGCGGCGAACTTCGCCTCCTCGGTCTTGAAGACCAGATCGGGCTGATCGACCCTGATCGAAGGCCGATTCGTCGGGATCGGCACCACGGCCAGGTTGTACGTGTTGCCGAACTCGGCCGCCTCTGTCTCGGCGGTACCGGTCATGCCCGCTAGCTTCTCGTAAAGGCGGAAGTAGTTCTGCAGCGTGACTGTGGCCCACGTGTGGTTCTCCTCTTGGATCCGCACGCGCTCTTTGGCCTCCACCGCTTGGTGCAGACCATCGGACCAACGCCGTCCATCGAGGGTGCGTCCGGTGAACTCATCGACGATCTTGACCTCACCCGCGTCAACGAGATAGTCCTTGTCGCGGTGGAAGAGTTCCTTCGCGCGAAGGGCCTGACCCAACTGATGGACGTAGTTAGTGGCCACCGCGTCGTACAGATTGGTGACGCCGAGTTGACGTTCAACCTTCTCGATACCCGCCTCGGTGGGCATCACCGTCTTCTTCTCCTCGTCCACCTCGTAATCAACATCGCGGGTGAGCGTGCGCGCGATCGACGCGAACTGGTAGTAAAGCTTGGTCACATCCGACGCCGGGCCAGAAATGATCAGCGGCGTGCGTGCCTCGTCGATCAGGATCGAGTCAACCTCGTCGACGATCGCGTAGTAGTGGCCGCGCTGGACCATGTGCTCGCGCTGGCGGGCCATGTTGTCGCGCAAGTAGTCGAAGCCGAACTCCGTGTTGGTGCCGTAGGTGATGTCAGCGTTGTACGCCTCGCGCTTCTCATCAAACTCGCTGAGGTCCGGACCCACCCGGCCCACGCTGAGTCCCAGGAATCGGTGAACCTCACCCATCCAGTTGGAGTCACGGGTCGCGAGGTAGTCATTCGTCGTGACCACGTGGACGCCCCGCCCGGCCAGGGCATTGAGATACACGGGCAACGTGGAGGCGAGGGTCTTGCCCTCACCGGTCTTCATCTCGGCGATCCACCCGAAGTGCAACGCCATACCGCCCATCAACTGGACGTCGTAGTGTCGTTGGCCGAGTACACGCGTGGCTGCCTCTCTCACCACGGCAAACGCCTCCAGCAAGATGTCGTCCAGCGTCTCGCCCTCGGCCAGGCGTTCTTTGAACACGTCCGTCTGGCCACGCAGTTCTGCGTCGGTCATGCCGGCCATCTGACCCGCCAGGTCGTTGATGGGCCCGACGAGTTCGGCGAGTTGACGAACCCGCTTTCCCTCGCCGGCCTTAAGGATCTTGCTAAAAACACTCATGTTGTGACTTACCCTACCGGTCGATCGTGAACTGCGCGGGGGCTGCGCACGTCTGACCTGGTCTTTGACCCCACACCTGCCTGCAGCGGTGTCCGTACGCGCCTGCGGCAGCACCAGGCTCTCCGAAGGCGGACTCGCACACTCCACCGGCTTTCACGACGACCACCCTGGTCGACCTGAAGCAGGACTTACTCCTAAACCGCGCCATGCTCAGCATCAAAAAGACGCCTTACGTGGGTCGTTTCGCCCGCGGCTGGCATCGACTTTCAACCACAGACACGTCCGCAGCCCCATTTACAGTGTATTCGCTCGACGCTCAGTTCCCCTCTCGGCGCGCCAGCATCACCACGAGACGCAGCCCCAACACCAGGGCGGCCAACGGCATTAGTGCGCGGCGCACGCCGCGCGCGGTCTGCCACTCGAAGCGCAGCGCGCTCGCGTGGTGGGCGACGACCATGGCGCGAGAGGCGTGTCGACGCGAGACGCCCTCGATGTGGGTCACCGTGGCCTCGGGCACCGCTGCGACCCCCCAACCGTGCTCGCGCGCCTGCCAGCACAGCGCCATGTCTTCGGCAAACATGAAATACCGCTCGTCGAAGCCCCCCACTTGTTCAAAGACGTCGCGACGAATCACGAAGAACGCCCCCGAGACCCAATCGACAGTACCGTCGGCCCGCGCCGATCGGTAGCGGCGTGTCGCGGGATTGTCGGGCCAGAGGGGGGCCAGGAGTGCGTGAAGCCCGGCCAACCAGAAATCGGGAAAGACCCGTTGGGACGGATAGACGGCGCCGTCGGGGTCCACGATGGTGGGACCGGCGATACCCACCTCGGGGTGCCCATCGAGAAACGAGACGAGCGCGCGCACGGCGCCGTGATGCACGACCACGTCGGGATTGGACACCACGAGATACTTCGCCGGCGTGGCAACTGCGGCCCCGCGGTTGGCCCCCCGTCCGTAGCCCAGATTGATTCGCGGCTGTACGAGGCGCACGCCGAGTCCCTCGAGCGACACCTTGGCCGCGCCCGGCGAGGCATTGTCCACCACCACGATGTCGAACACCCCGTTATCGTGCAGTGACTTGATGCAGTCAATGAGCGTCTGGCCAGCGTGGTAATCCACCAGCACCGCGCTCACGTCGTTGATCGGCGCCGTCACGAGCGCCCGGTTCGATCACGAAGCAGACGCGACACCGAATCCGTCCACTCGGGCATCGGGCGATAGCCCGCGGCCGTCCATCGGTCAATCGATAGATCACTGCGCACGGGGCGTCTGGCCACCGGAGCGGGGTCCAGCTGGGCCGTGGCGATGGCCGTGGCGAACTGGTCGTCGCGGCCGAGCTCGCGGCCCGCGAAGCGGGCGATGTCGAACCAGGTCGTCGCGCCCCGATTGGCGACGTGCCAGAGTCCGCCGGGTCGGGCGCGCACCAGGGCCACCAGCGCGTGCGCCAAGTCTGCGGCACTAGTCACCGTGCCGGTCTGATCATTGACGAAACGAACCCGCTCGCCCGTCGCCGCCCTGTGCGCAATGGCGTGCAGCACGTTGCGTCCGCGTACGCCCATCACCCACGACGTGCGCACGACCGTGTCCTCGCTCGAGCACAGCAGCTCGCCCGCGAGTTTGGAGGCTCCATAGACGCCCAGCGGATTCGTCGGGTCGTCTTCGACATAGGCCGAACCTTTGGACCCGTCGAAGACGTAGTCCGTGGAGATGGCGATAAGGTGCGCGCCGACCTCGTGCGCTGCCGTCGACAGTGAGCCCGTCGCGGTGGCGTTGACTGCGTAGCACGTCGTCGGATCCTCCTCGGCTCGATCCACCGCGGTGTAAGCCGCCAGGTGCACGATGACGTCGGGTCGAACGGCAGAGACCGCTCGGACCACGCTGTCACGATCGGTGATGTCCAACTCGTGCCGGCTCAGCCCGAGCACCTCGAACTCCCGGTCGCCGACCGGGTGCCCGTCGCCCCAGAAAGAATGGTCCGCGCCCGGCACCATCTGCGCGCCTAGCGTGTCGACCAGGTCGAGGCCCACCTGGCCCGCGGCGCCGGTGACCAGCACCCGAGTGGCGCGCGTCACGCCACTTCCCCCGTCTCGGTGCGCACGTGCACGACATCGCCGGCGCTGAAGGTCCACTCCACGCCTTCCACGTTCACCACGAGTTGGCCCAGGTCATCGACGCGCACCGCCTCACCCACGTACTCACGCTCGCGTTGCTGGACGCGAACTCGCTGACCGAGGGTGGCGAGGGCGCCGGCGTATTCTCGGGCGACCTGAACTCGTCCAGTCTCACTCTCGAGCAGGTCAAGGCGCCGGGTCAGCTCCTCGAGCGACGCATCGAGCAGTGCACGACTCTCCAGCGCGACACCCGATGCCTCGAGCACGTTGGTGGCACGCACGTGCGGAGGGCTCGCACTCAGGTTGACCCCGAGTCCCACCACGACGGCGGGGCCGCCCGGGGTGGCCACGAACTCGGCGAGCAGTCCGGCCAACTTGGCGTCGCCCACCACCAGATCGTTGGGCCATTTCAGCCCCGGCTCAAGTTGCACGAGACGTGCGAGCGCGCCGCGCACGCTGAGCGCGACGGCGGCCACGACCAACTGGAGGCGCTCCCCACGTGCCTGACGGCGGAGCAGAATCGAGCACAGCAGCGACGAACCCGCCGGCGCCTCCCATTGACGATCGAGGCGACCGCGTCCGCGAGACTGGTACTCGGCGTAGACCACCAATCCCTCATCAGCACCATCGAGGGCGCGATCCTTCAACCACGAGTTGGTCGAATCGATCTGGGCGAGATGCTCGACGTGCCACAGGAGAGGGTCCACACACAAACATTAGGGTTTAGCCCAGAAGTGGTAGAAAATAACAGTCCCGGTACGGAGGTTCGCGTGTTAAAGAAGGTCTTGATCGCCAATCGCGGCGAGATTGCGGTCCGGGTCATTCGGACGTGCCGCGAACTTGGCATCGCCACCGTCGCCGTCTACTCAGAGCTCGACCGCGACTCGTTACACGTGCGCTTGGCTGATGAGGCGTACTCCCTGGGTGGTTCGACTGCGGCCGAGAGCTACCTCAACACTGAGGCCATTCTCGAGATCATCGAACGCAGCGGAGCCGACGCGGTGCACCCGGGGTACGGCTTCTTCAGCGAGAACACGGACTTCGCGCGGGCCATCACCTCGCGCGGCGTCACCTTCATCGGACCACCACCCGAAGCGATCGAAGTCATGGGTGACAAGATCTCCTCACGACTCGCCGCGCAAGAGGCCGGGGTCGCCGGCGTGCCAGGGCGCAACGAGGCGCTGACCAGTGCCGCCGAGGTTGTCGCCTTTGGCAACGACCACGGCTGGCCCATCGCCATCAAGGCCGCCTTCGGCGGCGGCGGCCGCGGCATGAAGGTGGTCCGGGGACCTGACGAGGCACCGGCCGCGCTTGAGAGTGCCCAGCGAGAAGCACTGAGTTACTTCGGGCGAGCGGAGTGCTACCTCGAGCGCTACCTCACCTGGCCGCGGCACATCGAAATGCAGATTCTCGCCGACGCGCACGGCACCACGCTGTGGCTCGGCGAGCGCGACTGCTCGGCCCAGCGTCGCCACCAAAAGCTCATCGAGGAGTCGCCCGCGGTCAATTTCTCCGACGAGGTGCGCGTCGCTATGGGTGAGGCGGCGGTGAAAGTATCGCGGGCCTGCGGCTACGTCAACGCCGGCACCGTTGAGTTTCTCTTCCAAGACGGCGAGTTCTACTTCCTCGAGATGAACACCCGGCTCCAAGTGGAACACCCCGTCACCGAACTGTTGACGGGTCTAGATCTGGTGGAGTGGCAGTTGCGCATCGCCGCGGGCGAGCCGCTGACGCTGTCCCAGGACGACATCGTGCGCAACGGCCACGCGATTGAGGTCCGCATCAACGCCGAGGACCCCGCTGGCGGGCGCTTCTCGCCCTCGCCCGGACTCATCACCCGATTCGACCAGCCCGGTGGTCCCGGCGTGCGCCTCGACGCCGGTTACGCCGCAGGCGACACGGTGTCGCAGTACTACGACAACCTCATTGGCAAGTTGATCGTGTGGGGACCAGATCGTGATCGCGCCCGGCGGCGAATGCTTCGCGCCATCGAAGAGACCACCATCGAAGGCGTCGCCACGACCCTGGGTGCCGACACGATCATCCTGTCCAGCGAAGACTTCGTCAACGGCACGCACTCCACCAAGTGGGTGGAGGAACGCCTTGACTTCACGAGCATCCCCGAAGACGTACGCGCGGTGGCCTCGGTCGGCGACGGTCACGTGCGCCGCGACGTCACCGCCGAAGTGGACGGGCGACGCGTCAGCGTCTCGCTCTGGGTCCCCGAACTCGACGACGGCATCCCGAGAGCGACCAGCACCGCCGCCAAACCGCGCCGACAGCACCACGCCGGCGTGCTCGGCAGCGGCTCGAGCAGCGTCACCGTCCCGATGCAGGGCACCGTGGTCAAGGTTGCGGTCGCAGTAGGTCAGCAGGTCGAGGCCGGCGAGACGGTCATCATCCTCGAGGCAATGAAGATGGAGAACTTGGTGAACGCCGAGCGAGCCGGCACCGTCAAGGCAGTGAACGTCGCCGAAGGCGACTCGGTCAGCGCGGGTGACATCGTCGCGGTCATCGAATGAGCGCCGCACACGACGCTGCCGAGGCCGTCAGGGACGCACGCGATGACCTGATCACGTTGAGCCACTTCATCCACGCGCACCCCGAGCTCGGCTACGAGGAGTACCAGAGCGCCGAAGCGGTGGCCGGCGCGGCCGAACGGGCCGGCTTCACGCTCGAACGCGGCATCGCCGGTCTCGCCACCGCGTTTCGCGCGACGAAGGGGCACGGTCGCCTTCACATTGCCTTCTGCGCCGAATATGACGCGCTTCCCGATGTCGGCCACGCCTGCGGCCACAACATCATCGCCGCGGCATCGCTCGGCGCCGCCATCGGCCTCGCCGCGGTGGCAGACGAGTTGGACCTCACCGTCATCCTGTTGGGCACACCCTCCGAGGAGGGCGGTGGCGGCAAGATTGATCTCCTGCGAGCGGGCTACTTCAATGACGTGCATGCCGCCATGATGATCCACCCCTGGCCCACCGAGCGACTCGAGGCGGCGTGCCTGGCCGTTGACCACTTTGACGTGACTTTCACCGGGAAGGAGGCGCACGCCTCCGCAGCTCCCTGGGAGGGGGTCAACGCCCTCGACGCACTGAACGTGGCGCAAGTCGCCCTGGCGCTCGCGCGTCAGCAGTTTCGACCGGGTGACCAGATCCACGGCATCGTGCTCGAAGGCGGTTCCGCGGCGAACATCATCCCCTCGCACGTGGTTGGCCGATTCATGAGCCGCTCGCTCACGAGCACGCGACTCGGCGAGCTTCGCCGGCGCGTCAACGCCTGCTTCGAGGCCGGTGCGATCGCGACCGGCGCGCAGGTGTTCATTGAGGAACTCGGCAGCGCCTTCTCGCACATGGAATCCGACGAGGACATCCTGGCGCACTACCGCCGCGCGGCCGAGAGCCTGGGTCGCAACTTCGATCTTGATGACGCGAACGAAGCCAAGCCCACCATCTCGACCGACATGGCCAACGTGTCGCTCCAGGTACCTTCGATCCACCCCCTGCTTGCCATTCCCACCAACGGAGCGATCAATCACCAACCCGAATTCACCGCAGCCTGTATCACGAAGGAAGCGGATCAGGCCATCGTCGACGGTGCCCTGGCCCTGGTGCTCACCGCGGTGTCGGTCGCCGGGGATACTGAACTCCGCAAGCGATTGGAGGAACGCGAATGATCATCGAACACGCGTGGCTGCACGTGAGTGCGGGCCGCGAGCACGAGTATGAGTCCGCGGTGCGCAGTGCGCTGCCCGTCATCGAATCCGCACCCCATTGCCATGGTGCCGAGGTGCGACGTCAACTTGAAGACCCCCAGACCTATCTGCTCAGCGTCCGGTGGGACTCGCTCGAGGATCACATGGCCTTTCGGGCCAGCGAGCTCTTCGAGCGCTGGCGCTCGCTCACCCACCCCTTCTACGACCAGCCGGCCGCCGTGACCCATTTCGACGAGGTCATCAGCTAGCTGTCAGCGTCGGCGACGCGGTGATCGTCTCAATTCGGGTGGTACGAGCCGAACTCACCGCGCAAGACATCGGCCACCTCGCCGAGCGTCGCCATGCGCGCCAGAGCGATCTTCATCGGATACAACACATTCGCCGTCCCACGCGCGGCCCGCGCCAGGTCCCCCAGTGCTGCGCGCACGGCGTCATCGTCACGCGTCTCTTTGAGCGAGCGAACCCTGGCCACCTGGGCACGCTGCTGGGCCTCGTCGATCGGAAAGATGTCGGCCTTGGTCGACTCACTCTCAGCGAATCGGTTCACGCCCACCACGACCTTCTCGCCCCGGTCGACCCGGCGGGCGAAGTCGTAGGCCGCTGACTCAATCTCTTCTTGCATGTAGCCCGCCTCGATGGCGGCCACGGCACCGCCCTGGACGTCGATCAGCTCGATGTACGCGCGTGCGGCGCGCTCAACCTCGTTGGTGAGCGACTCCACAAAGTAGGAGCCCGCCAGCGGATCCACCGTGTCCGCAACTCCCGATTCGTAACCAATCACCTGCTGGGTGCGCAGAGCGAGCTTTGCGGCCCGCTCGGTCGGTAGTCCCAGCGCCTCGTCGAAGCCATTCGTGTGCAAGCTCTGGGTTCCGCCGAGCGCCGCCGCGAGGGCCTGGAGGGTGACACGGACGATGTTGTTCTCGGGTTGCTGGGCGGTGAGCGTCGAACCGCCCGTTTGGGTGTGGAATCGAAGCATCATTGACTTGGGGTCGGTCGCTTTGAAGCGGTGGCGCATGATGTCGGCCCAAATCCGACGAGCCGCGCGGTACTTCGCGACCTCCTCGAAGAGATTGTTGTGGGCGTTGAAAAAGAAGCTCAGCCGCGGCGCAAACTCATCGAGCGCCAGCCCCGCGGCGAGGGCCGCCTCGACGTAGGCCACACCGTTGGCGAGGGTGAAGGCAATCTCTTGAACGGCCGTCGAACCGGCCTCACGGATGTGGTAGCCCGAGATTGAAATCGTGTTCCAGTTCGGCATCTCCTTGGCGCAGTAGGAGAAGGTGTCAACGATGAGACGCATCGAGGGACGTGGGGGGTAGATGTACGTCCCGCGCGCCACGTACTCCTTCAAGATGTCGTTCTGAATGGTCCCACGAAGTTGATCCCCGCGGACACCCTGCTCCTCAGCCACCAACTGGTAGAGCAACAGGAGCGTCGACGCCGTCGCGTTAATGGTCATCGACGTCGTCACCTCGTCAAGGGGCAGGTCCGCGAGGAGCAGACGCATGTCGTCGAGCGAGGAGATCGCCACGCCCACCTTGCCCACCTCGCCCTCAGCGCGCACGTGATCGGCGTCAAAGCCCATCTGCGTGGGCAGGTCGAAGGCACACGACAAGCCCGTCTGGCCGGCGCCGAGTAGGAACTTGAAACGCTGGTTGGTTGCTTCGGCGGTGCCGAAGCCCGCGTACTGGCGCATCGTCCACAAGCGTCCGCGATACATCGTGGGGTGCACACCCCTGGTGAAGGGGTACTGGCCGGGCTCTCCCAGTTGCGAGCCCTCGTCGAATGTCGCCAGGTCGCCCGGGCCGTAGACGGGCCGGATCATGATGCCCGAATCGCTCACTCGCTCTTCATCCGCCACGACGCCAAGGTTAGGCGCTGCGCGCCCGCCGATCGCTCGGTGGCAAAAAGCCGAACCAGGGTCACCCCGTGGACAAAGATGGGATGATGAACTGTTCCCAGTGCGGTAGCGAAGTCCACGGCCCCTTCTGTCCGGTATGCGGTACGCCGGCCCCGGGCTACGTCGATGCCTCCACTGACGTACGCCTGTCGGGTTGGTGGCGCCGCGTGGGGGCGACGTTGGTGGACAACCTCATCTTGATCGTGCCGACCATGGTGGCCTTTCTCCTCGTGGAGTCGGTCGCGGGCACCATCGCGGGGGCCATCGCGGGCATCGCCATCCAGGGCATTTACCAGGTGAAACTGCTCTCGATGCCCCAGGGCCAGACCTTGGGCAACCGGATGGTGAGCACCCAGGTGCGCGACGCGCTCACCGGGGCCGCCATCTCGAACCAACAGGCCCTACGCCGCTGGGGGCTAGTTGCCATCTACAGCTCGTTCGAGCTGGCTGGCACTTCGGGTATGGCCATCATCGTGTCGCTGATCGGCGCCGTTGACTGCCTCTACCCGTTGTTCAATGAGCGCAAGCAGACGGTGCACGACCGCTTCGCCGGCACGATCGTGGTGATGCTCTAGACCGCTGCGGTCGCGTGGGGCATGCACAGATCGTCGTACTCGGCGATCACGATTGGCCCCGCCTCCTCGCCACACGCTGGGCAACTCGGGTCGCGACGGACCTTGAAGGTGCGAAAGCTCTGGTCCATCGAGTCATAGGTCAAGAGACGTCCCACCAGCGGATCACCCAGATCAAGCAGCAACTTGATCGTCTCGATCGCCTGGATTGACCCGATGATGCCGGGCAGCACGCCCAGGACCCCCGCCTCGGCGCAACTGGGCGCCAACTCGGCCGGTGGCGGTTCGGGGATCATGCAGCGATAGCACGGTCCGACGTAGGGGCTAAAAATGGTGACCTGACCCTCGAAGCGAAAGATCGAACCGTGCACCACGGGGATCTTCTTGAGCAGGGCCGCGTCATTGACGAGATATCGGGTGGGAAAGTTGTCGGTGCCATCAACGATGACGTCGTAGCCGTCGATGATGTCGATGATGTTCTCGGCGCCGAGGCGCACGTCGTAGGTGAGGACTTTCAAGTCGGGGTTGATCGCGCTCAGGGTCTGCTTGGCACTGTCAACCTTGCGCATGCCGATGCGGTCCATGTTGTGCAGCACTTGTCGCTGCAGGTTCGACACGTCCACCACGTCCATGTCAATAATCCCCAGCGTGCCCACGCCGGCGGCGGCGAGGTACAGCGCGGCCGGCGAGCCGAGACCCCCCGCGCCCAGCAGGAGCACCTTGGCGTCGAGCAGGCGCATCTGGCCCTTCTCGCCCACCTCGGGTAGCAACAGGTGACGCTGGTACCGGTTGCGCTGATCGGCACTCAGCGTTCGCGGGGTGACCCACGTGAGACCTTCGTCCTTCCAGCGGTTGAAGCCGCCGATCACCGACACCACATCGGTGTAGCCGAGGTCCTGGAGGGTCTTGGCGGCGAACGCCGAGCGAACGCCGCCGGCACAGTAGACCGCAACCGGCGCGTGCTTGTCGGGCAGGCGTCCCTCGACGGAAAACTCCAGGGTGCCGCGCGCGACGTGGATTGCACCGGGAATGGCGCCCTGCTCGTGCTCATCGGGCTCGCGCACGTCAAGGATCTGGTAATGGTCCAAACGCGCGGCGACGTCGTGCGGCTCAATCTCACGGATCTCGGTCTTGGCCGCATTGAGTAGTTCACGTGGTGATGGCAACGGTCGCTCCTTCTCAGTGCGTAAATCCTACCGGGTAGGTCGACAATTGCGACCGACACCTGCTAAACCCATCGCGTGGAACTTCACGAACTCCTCGCCAGTCGGCGAATGACCCGAGCGTTCGACCAGACCCCCGTGGACCATGGTTGGCTCGACGAACTCTGCGCCCGCGCGCTCTGGGCGCCGACCGCGGGCAACACCGCCGGCGTGCGGATGTACACCATCGGCTCTTCCGACGTGCCCGCGTACTTCACCGTGGCCACCGACGAGCACTGGCGCGCCCACGCCCGGCGCGCGCCCGGCCTCGCTCGAGCGGGTGCCGTGGTCCTGGTGACGAGCCGACCCCAGGACTACCTTGAGCGCTACGCCGAGCCCGACAAGGCAGCCTCGGGGCTCGCGCAACGTGACGTCTGGCCGGTCCCCTACTGGCACACCGACGCCGCCATGGCCACGATGGCGCTGTTGTTACTGCTCGAAGAGGCTGGTTGGCAGGCCACACTGTGGGGCGCCTTTCGCCACGGGGCTGAGGTGCTCGAGTGGGCCGGCGTGGGTGGCGAAGAACTGTTCGCGTCGGTGCTCATCGGTCGCGGCGAACCCGACGATCCCCTATCCGCCTCGCTCGAGCGCGACGTGCCGCCTCGTCGAGCGCGCGTGCGTCGGGTTCCCTAGGAAGGTTGCGCGGCCTCGGCCACGTCGCGCAGGAACTGGACGATCGTTCGCGCGCTGAATGCCGTGCCCCCCTTGGTTACGTAGCCCTTGGTCGCCTCGGCCCGACCCGGCCCGGCAATATCCAGATGCACCCACGGCCGTCCATCGGTGAATCGCTGCAGCAGTAGCGCGGCGGAAATCGAGCCCGCCTGACCCGTCTTGCCAATGTTCTTCATGTCAGCCACGTCAGACTCGATATGTGACTCGTAGACCGCCACGAGCGGCATACGCCACAAGAGCTCGCCACTTCGGGCACTGGCCCTGGAGAAGTACGTGGCCAGTTCGTCAGTCGTGGCGTACATCGCCCCCACCTGGTCGCCTAGGGCGGCCCTCTGCGCACCGGTCAGGGTCGCCACATCGACAATCGCGTCGGGGTTCGCCTCGACCGCCAAGCTCAGCCCGTCCGCCAAGATCAGGCGTCCCTCAGCGTCGGTGTTCAGCACCTCGATGGTCATGCCGTTTCGTGCAGTGAGTACGTCGCCGGGCTTGAGGGCACGGTCGCCAAGGAGGTTCTCGGTCATCGGCGCAATCGCGGTGACGCGCACCTGCAGTGCGAGGCGGCTCGCGATCGACAGGGCGGCGAGTACGACGGCCGCGCCCGTCATGTCGGTCTTCATGGCCACCATTGAGTCCGCGGGCTTGATACTGAGGCCGCCCGAATCAAAGGTCACGCCCTTTCCCACCAGAGCGACGTGGGCCATCGCGTCCCCGGGCCGGGGATCGTAGACCGCGTAGACGAGTCGCGTGGGCTGAGCCGAACCCTGACCCACCCCGAGCAGACCACCCAGGCGCTCCTCGCGGGCCCGCGATTCGTTCCACGCCTCGACGCGCACCGAGGGATCCTGCTCGAGTCGTTCGAGTGCCCGCTTGGCGAGGTCGCGAGGCGTGAGCGAACCAGCCGGGGTGTTGATGAGGTGCTTGGCCCAGTTCACACCCTCGGCCACGATGGCGCCGCGGTGCACGCCCTCGCTCACCTGATTGTGGCTTTCGACGCTGGGTAGTGGTGAGCCCAGGGGCACAACATCGAACGAGGTCGCTTCGCGGGCTCCCTTGAAGGTGTACGAAGCGAGCAGCGCTCCCTCCACGAGCGCCTGGGCGACATCGCCGGGCTCGTCGAGTCCGTCGGTCGGCAGCAGGAAGGCTACGGAGTTGTCTCCGGCGAGGCGCACGGCCGCCGCGCCGGCGAGGCGGTAGTGCTCGAGATCGTTGAGGGTCGATCCCACGGTGATGAGGGCGATGGCGGGACCCGCAAAGGAACGGATCACGGTCGACGAGCCCACTTCATCGCGCAGGCCCTGCTGGGCACACCACTGCTTGGTGAACGACCGGGGCACGTTCTGGCCCCCCAAGCTCGCGGGCACCGACTGGTCCACGAAGGCTTCGTCATTGTCGAAGATCACCGGCACGGCGATCACGGGCTGGGTGGCGCCCTCGACGGGCGTGACTACTCTGGCGCTGCGCGACATGTGCACCTCGTTGGCTAGTGAATTCGTGACGTTCGATGGTTCGGGCCCTCGGCCCACCTCGCCATCGTCCAAACTAGATCGCTTAGACGATTGAGGTAGGCCACGACGAACGACCCCTCGAGTGGGTAGCCCACGGCGATGCGCTCGGCCCGGCGAATCACAGTGCGCGCCACGTCCAGCGCGGCGGACAACTGGTTCTCGCCGGGCACAACGAACTCGCGGGGCATCTCCGTCTGCGCCGAGAGCGCATCGATCTCGTGCTCGAGTCGAGCCACCATTTCGTCGGTGACCAGCGACTGGCCGGGCTTGAGCTTGCGCCGGTTCTCGGGCAGCGTTGCGACCTCGGCCATGAGCACCCACAGGTCACGTTCGAGCGAGACGAGCAGGTCATCGAGCCGACTCGCGGGTTCGCTCAGCGACCTGGCCCACCCGAGCACCGCCTGGGCCTCGTCGACGGCCCCGTTGACCTCAATCGGGCCGGCGTCCTTGCCCACGCGGCCCCCGAAGTACAGACCCGTGCTGCCGTCGTCTCCGGCGCGCGTGTAGATCTTCATGCTGTCAGCGTAGTGAACTCACGCCACGCCGGTAGCCTGATGGGTCAATGGAAAACACGGTGCTACCGCCCTTCGCCCGTCCGGACTCCTCGGACCCCTACCTGTCGGCGCTGGCCGAGCGGGTACTCATCTACGACGGCGCGACCGGCACCAATCTGCAACTCCAGGACCTGAGCGCCGGTGACTTCGGCGGCGCCGCCCTCGAGGGCTGCAACGAGATTCTCACGGTCACCCGGCCCGACGCCATCGAGCGGCTGCACCGCTCGTTTCTCGATGTCGGCGTCGACGTGATCGAGACCGACTCGTTCGGTTCGTTTTCGGTCGTCTTGAACGAGTATGGCATCGGCGAGCGAGCGCACGAGCTCGCCCTGGCGTCAGCGACGCTGGCGCGTCGCGTAGCCGACGAGTACGCCACGCCGAGTTCACCGCGATTCGTGGCCGGCTCGATCGGTCCCGGCACGAAGTTCCCCACCCTGGGCCAGATCAGATACGACGAACTGTCAGCCAGTTACGAGGAGTTGGCCTACGGTCTGCTCGAGGGCGGGGTCGACCTCCTGCTGGTGGAGACCATGTTCGACCTGCTCTCGGGCAAGGCCGCCATTGCGGCGTGTCACCGCGCCATGGTCCGCCACGGCCGCATCGTGCCCATCCAGGCCCAGGTAACGATCGAGCTCACCGGCCGCATGCTGCCGGGCACCGAGATCGGCGCCGCGATCACCGCGCTCAGCCCGCTCGGCGTGGACGTGCTGGGCATCAACTGCGCCACCGGCCCGGTCGAGATGTACGAACCACTGCGTCAACTCTCCGAGTCCGCCGATCTCCCACTATCGTGCCTACCCAACGCCGGTCTGCCCAGCGTGGTCGACGGAAAGATGCACTACGACCTGACCCCCGAGGCGCTGGCCGAGCACCACGCCAAGTTCGTGTCCGAGTACGGCGTCGCCGCGGTGGGCGGGTGCTGTGGAACGACCCCCGAGCATCTGGCCCGCGTCGTCGAAGCCGTGCGCCCCCTGGCCCGGGCCCAACGACACCCAGTGGTCGAACCTTCGGTCGCCTCGATCTACTCGTCGACGACTTATCACCAGGACCGCTCGGTGCTGCTGGTTGGCGAGCGCACCAACGCCAACGGCTCGAAGAAGTTCCGCGAAGCTATGCTCGCCGGCGACTGGGACACGTGCGTGGGCATCGGGCGCGACCAAATCAAAGAGGGCGCCCACATCCTGGACGTCTGCGTGGACTACACCGGCGCCGACGGCGTGCAGGACATGGATGAGTTGATAAGCCGTCTGGCGACCCAGTCCTCGGTGCCCATCATGGTCGACACCACCGAGACGAAGGTGGCGCGTCAGGCACTCACCTGGCTCGGTGGTAAGGCGATCCTCAATTCGGTGAATCTCGAAGAGGGTGACGGCCCCGGCACCCGTCTCGACGGCTTCCTCAGCTTGGCCGCCGAGTTCGGTGCGGCGGTGGTGGCGACCTGCATCGACGAAGAGGGCCAGGCACGGACCGCAGACTGGAAGGTGCGTGCGGCGCGCGCCATCACCGACCTCGCAGTACAGCGCTACGGACTGAACGCCCAGGACATCTTCGTCGACCCGTTGGCGCTACCGCTGTCGACCGGCATGGTCGACTCGCGCCGTGACGGCATGGAGACCCTCGAGGCCATCGGGCGCATTAAGCGCGAGATACCGGGGGTGCGAACCATACTCGGGCTCTCGAACATCTCCTTCGGGCTCAACCCCGCCGCTCGCCAGGTCCTCAACAGCGTGTACCTGCACGAGTGCGCCGAAGCCGGCCTGGACGCTGCGATCGTGCACGCCTCCAAGATCCTTCCCCTGGCTCGAGTCGACGAGGAAGCTCGCCAGGTCTGCCTCGATCTCATCTACGACCGACGCCGTGACGACTACGACCCCCTGACCGTGCTGCTGGGCATGTTCGAGGGCGTCACCTCCAACGCGAGTCCCCAGGGCGCTCTGGACGAGCTGCCATTGCAGGACCGTCTGCGCCGTCGCATCATCGACGGTGTTCGCCCCGGACTCGAGGCGGACCTCGACGAGGCGATGGGGGCGGCCATCTCGCCGCTGGACATCGTCAACAATATTCTGCTCGACGGCATGCGCGAAGTGGGCGAGCTGTTCGCCACGGGCGAGATGCAGTTGCCCTTCGTGCTCCAGAGCGCCGAGACGATGAAGAGCGCCGTCGCCCACCTCGAGCCGCACATGGAAAAGAGCGACCAGGGTGGTCGGGGCCGGGTCGTGCTCGCCACCGTCAAGGGTGATGTCCACGACATCGGCAAGAACCTGGTCGACATCATTCTCACGAACAACGGCTACGAGGTCATCAACCTTGGCATCAAGGTCGGCATCAACGAGATGCTCAACGCGGTCGAAGAGCACCACGCCGACGCGCTGGGCATGAGCGGACTGCTCGTCAAGTCCACACTCATCATGCGTGAGAACCTGGAACTCATGAACGAACGCGGCATGCAGCAGGTCCCGGTCCTGCTCGGCGGGGCAGCGCTGACGCGAACTTTCGTCGAGCGCGACCTGCGCACCGTCTACACGGGACGAGTCTTCTACGGTAAGGACGCCTTCGAAGGGCTTCGGGTGCTCGATCGACTGGGCGAACTGCGCCGCGGCGAGGATGACCCGACGTTCGGCCGTGAAATCTCCGAGCGAAAGGTCTCACGGCGCCTTCGAGGCGACCAGGGGCCGGCCCCCGAGGGGCTCCCCTCGCGCAGTCCCGAGGTCGAGACCGACAACCCCATCTTCGTGCCCCCCTTTCTCGGCAGCCGCGTCGCCAAGGGAATGTCCATCGACGAGATCAGTGACTACCTGAACCTCACGGCCCTGTTTCGCAACCAGTGGGGCTACCGTCCCGAGAACGGCGAGGACGATCCAGCTTTCAAAGAGCGCGTCAGCGCGGTGTTACGCGAACAGATGGCAATCGCCAAGCAGGAGAACCTGCTGGTTCCCCAGGTGGTGTGGGGCCACTACCCGGTGGCCTCTGCAGGCGAGGATCTCATCATCTTCGACGACGACACCCGCCAACGCGAGTTGACCCGTTTCACGTTTCCGCGCCAACATCAAGAGCCCTTCCTATGCATCGCGGACTTCTTTCGACCCCTTGAGAGCTCCCAACACGACTACGCCAGCTTCATGCTCGTCACCATGGGAGCGCGGGTGTCCGAGCGCTGCCACGAACTGTTCGCCCAGAACCACTACAGCGAGTACTTACTCCTGCACGGGCTCGGCGTCGAGATGGCCGAAGCGCTGGCCGAGTTGTGGCACCGGCGAATCCGCGAGGAGTTGGGCTTCGCCCACGAAGACGGGCCCACCCTCGCAGGCCTGTTCCGCCAACAGTATCGGGGCGGGCGCTACTCCTGGGGCTACCCGGCGTGCCCTGAGCTCGCCGACAACGCGAAGGTCGCCGAGCTCCTCGGGGCCGACCGGATCGGGGTAAGCGTATCCGAGGGATTCCAACTGCACCCAGAGCAGACGACCGACGCGATCATCTGCCACCACCCTCGCGCGAAGTACTTCATCGCCTGAACCCTCGCCAACCCCTTGCTCAGCGTCGCAAGGGTGACGCCACCGGCGTCGCCTCACCCAACGCCTCACGAGCGTGGTAGCTCGATCGCGTGAGGGGCGAGGATTGCACGTGCGCCAGTCCTAGGCGACGACCACGCTCAGCGAGGTCCTCGAACTCATCGGGCGTCCACCACCGCGCCACCGGAAGATGCTGAGCCGTGGGCCGCAGGTACTGTCCGATGGTGACGATCGACACGCCGACCGCGCGCAGGTCGGCCAGCGTCTCTTCCACTTCATCGGGCTCCTCGCCCAGACCCACCATCATCCCCGACTTGGTCGTCAGACCCGCGGCGGCGCTGCGCGCCAGCACCGTCATCGACCGCAGGTATCCCGCGCTCGGGCGCACGGCGCGCTGGAGTCTCGCGACGGTCTCGATGTTGTGATTCAACACGTCGGGGTGCGCGTCGATGATCAGTTCCAACGAATTCAGGTCGCCCTTCAAGTCGCTGGTCAGCACCTCGACGGCCGTCTCGGGTGAGCGCTCGCGGATGGCCCGCACGGTGGACGCTATGGCGCCTGCGCCACCATCGGTCAGGTCGTCGCGAGCAACACACGTCACGACCGCGTGTCGCAACCCCAGTCGCACGACCGCCTCAGCAACCCGCTCGGGCTCCGTAGGATCCAACGCCATGGGTTTTCGGGTGTCGATGAGACAGAATCCGCACGCCCGGGTGCAACGTTCGCCGTTCACCATGAACGTGGCGGTGCCCGACGCCCAGCATTCGAAGATGTTGGGGCACCCGGCCTCCTCGCAGACGGTGACGAGGCGCAGGTCCTCGGTGAGAGTGCGCAGTGATTGGAACTCGCTGCCCATATGGGCCTCGATGCGCAGCCATTCCGGCTTGCGGGAATGGATCTCGACGGCGGCGTCGGGATCGACGCCAGCCCGGCGCAGCCGACGCAGCAGCGGTCGCTCATCGGTGGCGCTCGATGCGCCGCGGTCCACGCGAGCGACGTGATCGCATCCGCCCAATCGAGCACTCAACTCGATCCCGAGACGCTCCTCCACGTCACGCGCCGCAACGTCCAGACCAAGTGAGTGCAGTGACGCGACGGGCTTGTCAGGAATACCGCACGGAACAATGGCGGAGAATCCCGCAAGGTCAATCGTCACGTTGAGGGCCACGCCGTGCAGCGTGCGACGGATGCCCGCTTCGTTGCGTTCGGTGCGCACGCCAACGGCGGCGATCTTGGACGGCACGCCCTCGAGGTCGGCCCACACGCCGGGATACCCGTCGAGGCGACCCACGACGCCGAGCCGACCCAGTGGATCAAGACCGGTAACCGTAGCGATCACTGCGTCCTCGAGACGCGCGACGTGCAGCTTTCCGGCTGAGGGATCCTCGGGCACGCTCACGATGGCCCAGGCGACGACCTGGCCCGGTGCGTGATAGGTGACGTCGCCACCGCGATCGGCGTCGATCACGACGGCGTTCAGGGTTTCGGGCGGCACCAGGAAGTGTTCGTCGAGCGTGCGCACGCCCTTGGTGTACGTCGGCGGATGCTCGAAGAGCAGCACGTAGTCGTCACTCGCGTTCACCAGAGCGCGCTGGAAATCGTTGACCTCGGCAAAACTGACACGGCCCAAGTGGCGACGACGCAACATCTAGCGCTCGCTCCCGAGGTCCATCCCCGCCAGCAGCTCGGCGACTCGCTCCAGGTAGCTCGTGGCGGCGAAGGGCTCGCACACTCGGTGATCGAATGACAGGCCCAGGATCAGACGTCGGCCCACGACCAAGTTCGCTCCCTCGCCGTCATGCGACACCACCGGCACCTCACGCACCGCCCCCACCGAGAGCACGGCGACCTGGGGTTGGATGATGATGGGCTGGGTCCACAGCGTGTTGGCGCTGGGCGCACCCACCAAGGTGAACGTGCCGCCCATCAGGTCATCAGTCGTCAACTGGCGAGAAGCAACCCGCTCGCCGAGCTCAGTCACCCGTCGAGCCAGCGCACGCAGCGTTAGCCCGGCGGCGGCGTGCACCACCGGCACCAACATGCCGTCGTTGACGACGGCGCGCACGAAGCCCAGATTGACCGTGCGGTGGATCACCAACTCATCGCCGGCAAAGGTCGCGTTGAGGTACTCAAACTCACCCAGGGCGCGCACCGCGGCCAGGCCAACCACCATCTCGTCGGTGATAGCCACGCCGTCGCGGGTGGATCGTCCCAATTCCTCGAGGGCAGTGAAGACCGAGCCGTCGGCTTCGATCGCCACGAAGCCGTGTGGCGTGCTCTGGGTCGACACGGTCATGTGCTGGCCCATCCGACGCACCCCGTTCGACAATGGCACCACGACTTCATCGGTGGGACCATTGGCGACGGCGCGTTCGGCGTCACGTCGGGTGATGGCGCCCCCGGGACCCGAACCTCGCACGGTGGACGGCTCTACGCCGCCGTCGGACAAGATTCGTCGCACCACCGGCGAGATCACTACACCGTGCGGCGCACTCTCACTCGGCGTCGCCGCTGAGAGCCCGCTCGGCGCCCGCGCGGGCTCGGCCGGAGTGACAACTCTGGGCGCGACGGCTGTGGGCGCGACGGCACTGGTCGAAGCAGTCGCCGTCTCGTCAATGACCGCGACGCGCGAGCCGGTCTCTACGGTGTCGCCCTCGTCAGCCAGGATCTGGGTGAGCACGCCCGCGGCGGGCGAGGGCATCTCAGAGTCGACCTTGTCGGTGGAGACCTCGAAGAGAGGTTCGTCGCGGGCCACGACCTCGCCGACCTTCTTGAACCACCTGGTGATGATCCCTTCGGTGACCGATTCACCGAGCGAAGGAAGCGTGACATCAACCAACGTGAAGTCCTCGACCAGCCAACGCCAGGAGCGTCTCGCCGAATGTTTCCGACAGTGAAGGGTGCGGCTGGATGAGTGCAGCGGCCTCTTCGGCCGTCGCCTCCCAGTTGACCGCGAAGTACCCGGCCCCCAACTGCTCGGTCACCCACGGTCCCGCCATGTGCACGCCAAGAATCTGACCGGCGCTGCCGTCGGCGCGCTTCTCCGCGACGATCTTCACCACGCCATCGGTTTCGCCGATGATCTGGGCGCGGCTGTTGCCACCAAACGGATCCTTCTTCACCACGACGTCGTAGCCCTTCTCCTTGGCACCCGCCTCGGTGAGACCGCAGAAGGCCACCTCGGGATTGGAGTAGATGGCCCACGGCACGCGTTCGTAGTCCACCGGCACCACCGACTCGCCAATGATGGTCTTGATGGCCACGATGGCCTCGGCGAAGCCCACGTGGGCCAGCTGCGGTGTACCCGCGACGATGTCGCCGACGGCGAAAACATTCGGATTCGCGGTGCGCTGGGCGCCGTCGGCGATCACGAAGCCCTGCTCGTTGATCTCCACGCCAGTGCCCTCACCCAGAAGACCCTCGCTGCGGGGACGACGCCCCACCGACATGACGACCATGTCGACCTTCACCTCGTCGCCACCCTCGATCGCGATGGTCGTGCCGCCCTTCTTGGGCGCGTGACCGGTCGCCTTCACCCCGGTGCGCACCTCGATGCCCCGCTTCTTAAACGCACGCTGCACCACGCTGACGACCTCGGCGTCACAACCCGCGAGAATCGTGGGCAGGAACTCCAGGATCGTGACCTTGGTGCCCATGTCAGCGAGCATCGACGCGAATTCGCACCCGATCGCACCGCCCCCGATAACCGCGGCCGTGGCCGGCAGGGCGCTCAGATCGAGGAACTCGTCGGACGTGAGTACGACCTTGCCGTCGACGTCGAAGCCGGGCAGGGTGCGTGGCACCGAGCCAGCCGCAAGAATGACGTTGGCGCCCTGAGCCACGACGCCGGCGTCGGCGCCGTCGAGCACGCTCACCGTGCGATTCGCGTCCAGACGACCCGTGCCCTCGAAGATGGTGACCTTCCGGCCCTTCAAGAGACCCGAGAGCCCCTTGTGCAGGCGCTCGACGACCTCATTCTTACGCTGCTGGCTGACCGAGAAGTCGACCGTCACGCCCTCGGCGTTGATACCAAAGATGCTCGAGTGCTCGATCGTGCGGCGCACGTGCGCGGTCTCCAGGAACTCCTTAGCCGGTACGCATCCGCGGTGTAGGCACGTGCCACCGACCTTGTCGCGCTCGACCAGCGCCACATTCAAACCCGCGGCGGCGCCGTAGAGAGCAGCCGCGTACCCACCAGGTCCTCCTCCGACAATCACCACATCGAACTGCTGGACCTCGTTTGCCACGCCCTATCCCTTCGCTCGGTTCAACATTGAAACCAAGCGAAATCCTAATGTTTCCACGAGGGTCGCGTCACACGCCCGTCAGGAGTGACGTGCCCGTTGCGAATCGGCCGCGCTCGTGGCGAGTTGATCGACGAAGTCGTTGAGCGGATCGCCCGAGTGACCCTTCACCCACGAGAAGGCCACCTCACGCGAGTCGTTAAGCACGAGCGAGAACAACTCCTCCCATAAGTCCCGGTTCGCCACCGGCTTGCCTTGGGAGTTCTTCCACCCTCGTCGAAGCCAACCGACGTACCACTTGTCGTGAAAACATTTCACGACGTACGACGAGTCGCTGATGACCTCGATGGGTCCTTCGGGGAATTCACGCAGCACCTCGATCACCGCGCGCAGTTCCATGCGCTGATTGGTCGTGTGGGCCTCGGGTCCACAGGCGTAGTGATCGAACCCACTCGCCCACGCCCAACCGCCCGGTCCCGGATTGCCACGGCATGCGCCGTCGGTGTGCACAATTCTCATATGTGGCGGGTGATCCAGGCGTCCGGGTCCTCGCTGAAGCGGGTCACCGCACTGGGCAGTTCGCCGCGCAGGATCTGACCCAGCGTGACGTGCTCGAGCACCTCGCGCAGCGCGGCTCGCACTGCCACCCACACGTCGCGCAGATGCGCCGCCTCACCTTCGTACTGCAGCGTCTCGGGGCGAAGTCCGCGCACACCGGCCATTGGGCCGCTCACGACGCGCAGCACGTCGGCCACCGCGATCGTGTCGGGATCACGCGCCAACTTGAAGCCGCCCTCGGGGCCGCGCTGGCTGGTCACGAGACCGCCGCGACGCAGGTCCGAAAGTATCGCCCCCAGGAATTTCGCGGGCAAGTCCTGCTCTCGGGCCAGGTGCTCCGCGCTCACCGACTCACCGCTGGCCGCCAGGGTCAACAGCGCGCGAATGGCGTACTCGGCCTTGGCGGGAATCTGCATATCCCCATTCTGCCCTAGAGAAGGTAGGAAATCGGACAGTCGCGTGCAACTTCTAGTGTGGACCACGTGTACGAACTCGAAAACCGACGTCTCTACCTGTGCGTGGACTGGCGTGACGACATGAGCAGCTTCCTTCGCGACGTGCTGCGCGGCGGGGTCGACGTGGTGCAACTTCGTGCGAAATTGGCGAATGACGAGCAGTTGCGCAAGGCCGCGCGACTGATGCTGCCGCTGTGTCACGACTTCGGCGTGCCGTTCATTGTGAACGACTCACCGCAACTGGCGCTAGACGTGGGAGCCGACGGGGTGCACGTTGGCCAGGACGATCTCGGTGTGGCGCAGTGTCGACAACTACTGGGTGACGACGCCATTGTCGGTCTATCCACCCACGCCACGGTGGAGTTCGATCGTGCCCTGGAGGAGCCTGCGACGTACCTAAGCGCAGGACCGATCGTGCCCACCCCAACCAAGCAGGGACGCCCGGGCACCGGTGTCGAGTACGCCGTGCAGTGCCGGCGGCGAAGCGACCGACCGGTCTTTGTCACCGGCGGTGTCAACGCCGACAACGTGGCCGACCTGGTGGCCGCGGGACTGGACCACTTCGTCGTGGTGCGCGCACTGACCGAGTCGCCCGATCCCTACGCGAGCGCTCGCGAACTGCACGACTCCATCGAGAGGGCACTGGCTCAACGGTGACGGTCGAGCCAGCCGAGCAGCGTCGCAACCATGCGGGGATCTGCCCTCAACTGATGACCCGCACCCTGGATAAGGCGTAGTTCGGCGCGTCCCTCCGCGGCGGCCAACAGATCGCGTGCATCGCCAACCGGCACCTCCACGTCCTCGGTGCCGTGCCCGATAAGCAGGCGACGTGGCGGAATCTGGGCGATCGAGCCGAGCGGGTCAATTGCGAGGACGTCGGCAAGCAGTTCCTCGGCGCCGAGCAAGTCCTCCTCGCTTCCCACCACCCCGGCCACCCTCACAGCTTGACGCAACTCCTCGGGACGCCCGCACCAGGGTTCCAGATGCGCGGGCGCCGCAAACGTGGCCACTCCGCGCACCCGCTCATCACGCGCCGCGCGGGCCAGGGCAAGCGAACCGCCAAAGCCGAAGCCGGCGAGCGAGATCCGCCGCTCGCCCTCCTCCATTCGATTCATGATCTGCGTGAGATCACCCAGCCACTGCGTAGCCGAGAATGTACCGGTGCTACCGCCCACCCCCGACAGCGTGCCCGTGGCCACGACCCAGCCCGACTCGTTGGCCATGTGCTCGGCCAACTCAGGTAACAAGCCCGCCGCCTGTCGGCCCATGCCCATCGCACGAGGCAGGCCGTGCACCAAGATCAGCACGTGACCCGACACCGGCCGGGCGTTGGACGTGGCGATACGCAGGTCGATCAGCGACGACCCGCTCGTGAGTTGCTCGTGTGCGAGCACGGGCGACTAAATGCCCAGTCGCTGCGCCAGCAGTTCGCGGTGATACGCCGGGTCGCCCAAGAACAACTCCGAACTCTTAGCGCGCTTGAAGTAGAGGTGCGCGTGATGCTCCCAGGTGAATCCGATACCGCCATGAATCTGGATGTTCTCGGCCGCGCAGTGGAAGTAGGCCTCCGAACAAAACGACTTGGCCAGACTGGCGGCCACCGGAAGCTCGTCGTTCAATTCCTGAGCCGCCCAGGCCGCGTAGTACGCGGCGGACTTCGCCGACTCGACATCGAGCAGCATGTCCGCGCACTTATGCTTGATGGCCTGGAACGAGCCAATGGGCCTACCGAACTGCACGCGAGTCTTGGCGTACTCGACAGAGTTATTGAGCACCCGTTGGGCACCCCCTACCTGCTCGGCCGCGAGCGCGGCGGCGGCGATGTGCAGCGTGGTCACGAGGCCGGCAAGCGCGCCGCCCTCCTCGCCAACGAGCGCCGCCGGGGCGTCACTCAGCACGATTCGACTCTGCTTTCGTGTCTGATCCATCGTGGGCAGGCTCGTGCGCTCGACGCCGTCGGCGTCACCGCGAACGGCGAACAGCGAGAGACCTTTGGCGGTTACGGCGGGCACGAGCAGCAGGGATGCCACCGAGCCGTCGGTGACGTAACTACGCACGCCGCTCACCCGCCAACCCTCAGCCGTCGAGGTGGCGTTCGTCGACGTCGTCGCCAGATCCCACTGCCCGGCGTCGTCGGTGAGCGCCAGAGTGGCGATAGTCTCGCCCGAAGCAATACCGGGCAGGTACTCCTGCTTGTCCTCTTCGCTACCGACTTGCAGCACCGCGTTCGCCGCGAGTGCGACACTCGAGAAGTAGGGCGCGCACAACAGCGCCGCTCCCATCTCCTCGAAGACGACGTAGAGCTCAACCGGACCGTATCCCTGACCGCCGTACGCCTCGGGAATCCCCAGGCCCTGGAGCGCCAGCTCGTCGGCCATCTGGCGCCACACCGCAGGGTCGTAGCCCTCCTCGGTGGCCATCAATCGGCGGACCTCGCTCTCGGGTGATTTCTCATCCAAGAATCGCTTGACCATCTTTCGCAGTTCTTCCTGCTCTTCAGTGAAGCCAAAGTTCATCGCGATTCCCCTGTCCCTACCGAGTAGTAATACCCGTGCACTTGCGAGATTAGCGAAACTTGCGAACCTCGCGGAACCTGGCAGGCTGGTGGGATGGACAACGTGGAACTGGTGTGGTCCGACGCGGCGGCCGAGGTGCACCGACTCGTCGTGGGTCCGGTCGCCAACAACGTCTACGTCGTGCGCTGCCGGCGAAGCGGCGTAGCCACCCTGATCGACGCGGCCAATGAGCACGAGCGACTTCTCAAGGTGGCCTCGCAACTGGGCGTCACCTCGGTGCTCGAGACGCATGGACACTGGGATCACATCGGTGCGGTGGAGCAGGTGCGCGACGCCGGCATTGACGTGTGGGTGCGCGATGAGGATGCGGCCATGCTCCCGAGCTACGACCACCTGCTCGAGGACGACGCGGTGCACCAGGTCGGCGATCTGCGCCTACGCACCCTGCACACCCCTGGTCACACCCCCGGATCGATCTGCTTCGCCCTCGAAGGCACGCCAATGCTGTTCACCGGCGACACTCTGTTTCCCGGGGGTCCGGGCAACGCGACGTTCGAGGGCGGCGACTTCGCCACGATCATCACCTCCATCGAGCACCGAATCTTTCGCGGATTCGGCGACGCGACGGTGATCTGGCCGGGACACGGCGCGCCGTCCACCGTGGGCACCGAACGCCCCCACCTTGACGAGTGGATCGAACGGGGCTGGTAACCGGGTCAATTGGCGGGCGGGCGCCGGTAGGCTCAACGGCGTGTCTGATCCACTCCTCGAACTGCGCAATCTTCACGCCGATGCTGACGGCGCCCGCATCCTTCGCGGCATTGACCTGATCGTCCGTGAGGGTGAGGTCCACGCCATCATGGGGCCCAACGGAGCGGGCAAGTCGACGCTCGCCAACGTGGTCATGGGACACCCGAGCTACACCGTCAGCGAGGGCGAGATCCTGTTACGTGGCGAGAACATTGCAACCTGGACGGCTGACGAGCGAGCCCGCGCCGGCATCTTCCTCGCGTTCCAGTATCCCGAGGCCATCAGTGGCGTATCGGTGGTCCAGTTCCTGCGTCAGGCGATCGCAGCGCGCAAGGGCCTGGACGAACTGAGCATCCTCGAAGTCCGCCTTGATCTGGCCGAATGGATGGACCGACTGGGCATGGATCCGGCCTTCGCCGAGCGCCACCTCAACGAGGGATTCTCCGGCGGCGAACGCAAGCGCAATGAGGTACTCCAGATGGCGCTGCTGGAGCCAGTCATCGCGCTGTTGGACGAGACCGACTCTGGTCTCGACATCGACGCGCTGCGCATCGTGGCACGTGGCGTGCGCACGGTACGCGACGAGCACCCCACGATGGGGGTCCTCGTGGTCACCCACTACGTGAAGTTGCTCGAAGAGATAGAACCGGACCAGGTGCACATCCTCGTCGATGGGCGGATCGTACACTCGGGCGGCGCGGAGCTCGCCCAACTCATCGAACACGAGGGCTACGACGCGTGGCGCGCGGTGACAACGTGACCAGTTTCGACGCCAGGCGCGTACGGGTCGACACACCCCTGCTGCACCGTGAGATCAACGGTCACCCGATCACCTACCTCGACTCGGCGTCCTCCAGCCTGCCGCCAAGGCCGGTCATCGAAGCGATGAGCCGGTACTACGAGTTACACCACGCCAACGTGCACCGCGGTGTGTACCAGACGGCCAACGAGGCCACCGACATCTACGAGGGGGCCCGCGAGGCCGTCGCCCGATTCGTGGGCGCCCCGGGCGGTTCGAGCGAGATCGTCTTCACCAAGAACACGACGGAATCCTTCAACCTGCTTGCGCGCAGTTGGGGCGCCGCCAACTTGCGCCGGGGCGACGTCGTCCTGATCAGCGAGATGGAGCACCACGCAAATATCGTCCCCTGGTTCCAACTACGCGATCAATTGGGCATCGAGGTTCGCTTCATCCCGGTGACCGACGACTACCGGCTCGAGCTCGACGACCTGGACGAGTTGATGCGCGGCGTGAAGTTGCTGTCGGTGACCGGCATGTCCAACGTGCTCGGCACCATCAACCCGATCCGCGAGCTCGCCGAGCGGGCGCACCATCACGGCGCCCTCATCGCGGTCGACGGCGCCCAGAGTGTCGCGCACACGAGTGTCAGCGCCACCGACCTCGGCATCGACTTCCTGGCATTCTCGGGCCACAAGATGCTCGGTCCCACCGGGATCGGCGTGTTCTGGGCCCGCCGCGAGATCCTTAACGCCATGCCACCTTTTCTCGGCGGCGGCGGCATGATCGCCGACGTGCGCACCGACGGCTTCACCCCGGCCGATGGTCCCACCCGATTCGAGGCGGGCACGCCACCCATCGGCGAAGCGGCCGGTCTGGGCGCCGCGGTGCGATACCTCGAGCAACTGGGCATGGATAACCTGGCACGCCACGAGCACGAGCTGACCGCGCACGCGCTGGACCGTATCGCCTACGAGTTCAGTGGGCGCGTGCGAGTCATCGGCCCGGGCGAACCGGTCGAGCGCGGCGGCGTGCTCAGTCTGGACGTCGAGGGTGTGCATCCCCACGACGTGGCGCAGGTACTAGACCAATACGGCGTGTGCGTGCGACCGGGCCACCATTGCGCCAAGCCTCTGATGCGTCGCTTCGGCCTTGCCGCCACCGCGCGCGCCTCCTTCGGCCCCTATTCACTCACCAGCGACACCGACGTGCTCGTCGAGGCGCTGGGCGACGCGATCAAGATGTTCGGGTAGCGGTCGTGTCGAACCTCGAAGACCTCTACCGCGAGATCATCCTGGATCACTACCGTTCGCCGCGCAACCGTGGCGAACTGGCCTCGCCGCCCGCCATCCGAGTCGAGGGCTTCAACCCGCTGTGCGGGGACGAGTTGGTCGTCTACCTCGAGGTTCGCGATGGTGTGCTGGTCGACATCAAGTTGACGGGTCACGGTTGCTCAATCTCGCAGGCGTCGTCGTCGCTGATGAGCGCCGCGGTGAAGGGTAAGACGGTCGACGAGGTCCGCGCGCTCATCATGAAGTTCAAGCAGCTCATGACGCTGCAGGAGGCGACCCTCCAGGAGAACGGTGAACCCGAGGAACTCAACCTGCGATCCCTCGGCGAAATCGCGGCACTGGCCGGCGTGGTCAAGTTCCCCGTGCGCATCAAGTGCGCAACGCTGGCCTGGAATACTCTCAGCCAGGGACTCGACGAGGCCGCCTAGCTCACTTAGGCGTGCAGGGAACCGGATCGAACGACTGCACCGCGTTGGAGGGATTCGTCGTGGTGGTCGTGGGTCGATGGGTCGTCGAGCTGCTGGTGTGGTGGACCGTGGTCGATGTGGTCGTCGTGACTACCGGCGGCATCGGCGTTTGCAGTTGCGCATTGGGCGGTGGATTCGTTGGGGTAGTGAGCGAGCCGCCGAAGATGTTCGCCAGCATCTGCTGGGCGGAAGGCTGGCTGACGAACAGCACGTCGCCCACCGGCGCCACCTGTGCCGAGATGGTCGGGATGGTGTAGGTCTGAATAGCCGCAGGGTTGAGATTGTGGAACTTCACCGCGAGCCCGATCAGTTCGTTGAGCGTGAAGTTGGAGTCGAGGGTGATGCCCTGAGGGATCTTGGACAGGAATGAGTTGATCGTGAAGGGGTTGTAGAGACCCTTGAGCCGACTCAGCATCGCGCGCAGGAACGAACTCTGACGGTCGATACGTCCGAAGTCGCTGGTGCCGTCGTACTCCCAGCCCATGCTCGTCAACTGGCTGTAGGAGGCATTGTTGCCCGGCCACGTGCTCACGTTCTTGACGTTGTAGTAGAAGTGTCGGCTTCGAGCCACCGCGAGCGCCTGGAATCCGGTGATCAGCTGGCAGCCCGGGTGATTGACAACCAGTCCCGAGTACGGGTCGCGCGACGGGTACGGAAAGTCCAGGTACACGCCGCCGATTGCGTCGGCGGCGTTGATGAGCCCGGCGAAACTCACCTGCACCACGTGGCTGATCGGGATGCCGAAGTTCGCCGTGATCGTCTGGGCGAGCAGGGAGGGCCCGTTGCTGTAGTTGACGTTGATCCGGTTGAAGCGTCCGTAGAGCGACTGATTGGCCAAGAGCGTCACCATCGTGTCGCGCGGAATCGAAAGAATCGAGATCGAGTCGTGCGCGGGATCGACGTGGATGATCTTGACCACGTCGCTGCGTTGGCCCGCCACCGAGCCGGTCGACGCGCCCGTCTGGCGAGCCACCTGGCCCGAGAGGCCAACGCGCGAGTCCGAGCCGATTGAGAGGATGTTGAAGGGCTGACCCGAGATCGGCTTCACCTCGCTCGGTACATTGATCGTGCGAATCTGGCTGAATCGCCACTGCGCGTAGATGTACCCACCACCGATCAAGCCGCCAAGCAGACCAAGCACCACCACGGCGCTAACGATGATGACGTTGCGGCGCCGATGAGTGCCCCGGGACCTGCGCGATGACTTGCGCGTGACGCCGCTGTGACGATCGACCGCCTCACCGAGCGCGAGGAGGCGTTGCTCATTTGCGAGCGAGCGTCGCTGCGCCCCGGTTGTCTTAGAGGGGCGGCCCTTGGGGGCGCTGTGACGACCTTCAGCCATTGCGAAACTCTACCAAGTCACTCATTTATCAAGTATTCGCAACGCGGAAGGGCTCGTAGCCATCACGTTCGAGCACCTCGGAAAGTTCTGGTCCGCCCGTGGCCACCACGCGACCACCGCTCACCACGTGGATCACCGTCGGCGTCAGCTCTTGGAGCAGACGTCGAAAGTGCGTGATCGCCAACACGCCGCAGCCCCATTCACTGGTGGACGCGGAAAGTCGACGCGCGACCGCGCCCAGTGCGTCGACGTCGAGGCCCGAATCGATCTCGTCAAGCATGGCGAACTTCGGACGCAGGATACCCACCTGCACCATCTCGGCGCGCTTACGCTCTCCACCGGAAAGATCGACGTTCACGAATCGATCGAGCACCTCGTTGCGCAAACCCACCCGCCGCGCCTCCTCGGCCATTCGTTCGCGCAAGCCCACGGGATCCGCCCCGGCTGCGATCAGGAGGTCAACAGGTCGAACCCCGGGAACCTCCATGGGCTGCTGGAGCGCCAGCAAGAGGCCGTGGCGCGCCCGCTCACTCGGCTCCAAGGCGAGAAGGTCCACGCCGTCGATAGTGACTGCGCCGTCGAGAACCTTGTAACCCGGGTGACCGGCGAGGGCGTGGGCGAGCGTCGACTTGCCAGATCCGTTGGGCCCCATGATGACGTGCACCTCGCCGGACCTCATGGCGAGGTCAAAGCCCTTCAGCACCTCCTTGGAGGCGACTTCGACACGAAGCCCTTCGATCACCAATGTGGAATTCACGGCACCATCACCTCCACTCGCCCCTCTCGCTGACGCACGTCGTAGTGAGCCACAGGCCGGGTAGCGGGTAGTGACATCGGTTCGCCCGTGTCGAGTCGGAACATGGCGCCGTGGCGTGCGCACTCGATCTCGCGGCTCTGCACGTCGACCTCGCCCTCGGCCAGACTGAAGTCCTCGTGACTGCATCGGTCATCGAGCACGTACACGTCGTCCTCGATGCGCACGACCACCAGCACACGCGCGTCAAGGCGGACCTGGGTCGGCGCGCCGTGGACGAAGTCGTCCAGGGATCCAATGTCCACATAACTCACGGGGCGACCGCGCTCAGCGTGCCGAGCACTGCCGTGACGTCGCTCTCCACCAGGCCGGACAGGTCCTCGGGCAGCGCCACCAACATCTCGTTGAAGAACCCCTGGATCATCAACCGCTCGGCGTCGGGACGGCGAACGCCGCGCGACTCCAGGTACCAGCGCTGCAGTTCGTCCAGTGGTCCCACACTCGAGGCGTGCGCACACACGACGTCGTTCTCGCGAATCTCCAGATTGGGCACGCTGTCGGCGTGCGCCAGCGGCGACAACAGCAGGTTGTGGTTCGTCTGGCGCGCGTCGGTCCGCCTGGCACCCTTTTCGATCTCGATGAGCCCCGTATAGACCGAGCGCGACTCGTCGGCGACGGCGCCCTTGGAGAGCAGCAACGAGCGCGAACGAGGCGCCACGTGGAACTGATGCGTGCGAAAGTCATGGACCTGGGAATCGGAACCGAGAAACGTCGTGCGCAACTCGTTTTGTGCTCCCACACCCTCCATGACGGCATCGTTGCGTGAACGGTTGTAGTGACCGCCCATGCCGATGACGGCTTGGGCCAGCCGAGCGTCTCGTCCGATGAAGCCGGTCGTGCGCGCGACGTGCCAGGCGCTCAGGGCGAGGCGCTGGTAGGTAATGAGCTGCAGCGAGGCGTTCTCACCCACCGCGTACTCGCTGAGCGGCACGACCAGGGCGTCGTCGCCGCCTTCGAAGTACTCGACCACAGTGGCTGAAGCGCCGCGCCCCAGCTCCACGTGGGTTCGCGCGAAGGACGAGGAGGAGTTCGTGGCGTGCACGATCACGATCGGGCGCTGGACGTTCACTCCGGCCGCGACGCGCACCAAGGTGGTGGCCGGTGCCAGCGCCGCGTTCAATAGCGCGAAACTGTCGCTGGCGTAACGCGCCGCCCGGTCCTCACCGTCGAGACAGGAGAGCGAATCGGTCGCCTCAACCGTCACGCCGTCGATCGCCACCGTCGACTCGTCGAGGAACCCGTCGGTGACTCGCACGACCAGGTCCGCGCGCGAGCACAGTTGGGTCGCAAAGGACGTGTCGACGCCGGGGCGCGGCTCGCTTGGCACACTGTAGTTATTCAGATCAAGTTCCCTCAGTGGTGCGTAGCGCCAGACTTCGTCGCTAGTGGCGGGCAGTCCCTCGCTGAGGTACGCGCGCCAAGCGCGCTCACGCGAGGTCGCGTCGGGGCGTAGGGCAATAAACGAGGTGGCTGCGTCAGCGAAGAGTGTCATAGAGTTCGGGCCCTAGGAAGTGTACTGGGCAGTCCTCGACCTCCAGTCAGGCGGACCTAGGCTGCGAATAGCGAGAGGAGCGACCGTGGCATTCACGTCCGACGTCTTGACCCTGGAGATGGACGGCCCCATCGCCACGTTGTGGTTGGACCGCCCCGAGGCGCACAATGCAATGGGTTCGGCCTTTTGGAACGATCTTCCCCTGGCGTGTAACGAGGTGACGTCCAACGACGCTCTACGAGTGCTCGTCATCGCCGCCAAGGGACCACACTTCACGGTCGGACTCGATCTCAAGGAGATGGGCATACGGCTGGCGAAGGATCAGTCGAACTCGGCCAACTCCTCGCGCGCGAACGCCAGCGCAGCCACCTACCGCGCTATCCGCTCGATGCAAGACTCCATCAATGCGGTCGCCAACCTGGCAATTCCCACCATCGCCGCCGTGCACGGCTACTGCATCGGCGCTGGCGTGGACCTCATCTGCGCGTGTGACATGCGATTCGCGTGTGCAGATGCCGTCTTCTCGGTGCGCGAGACCAAAGTGGCCATCGTCGCCGACCTGGGTACCCTCCAGCGTCTCCCGCACATCGTGGGTGCCGGGCACGTTGCCGAGTTGGCGTTCACGGGCAAGGACATCGATGCCGCCCGGGCCGCGAAGATCGGGTTAGTCAACGACGTGCACGGCCGTCACGCCAGCGACGTGCAGGCCTCCACCTACCTCGTGGCCGGGCTGATCGCCGCGAACTCGCCGATCGCGGTGCGCGGCACGAAGGAGGTGTTGGGGGCGAACGATGGTCGCACTGTTGCGGAGGGGCTGGAATTCGTCGCGCGATGGAACACGATGTACCTGCAGAGCAACGACCTGGTCGAGGCCATGACCGCCTTCATCGAACGGCGTCCGCCGCTCTTCAGGGGCGACTAGCGCCGCCAGAACTTCCAGCCGCGCTTCTCGTGCTTCTCGCGCTCGACCAGTTCGCGGCGACGCTCCTCGAGCAGCTCCGGCGCGACGGCGTTCACGATCTCGCTGGCCATCTCGAGCAGTTCGCGGCGATCGTCGATTGGCACATCGCTGCTCGGCGCCGGCTCCACCGGACGGTCGACAAGTGATCCGTGTGACCACCCGACATCGGCGTAGCGGGGCTCGTAGGTCGGGCAGTTCTCAGGACAGGACCAGGGTTGGTCTGGGGCGTTGCCCAATACGCAAAAGCGAGCCACCTCACCGGACTTGTACGTTCTGCTCTGGAAGTGCTTGCATTCTTCTCGCATGCCCATCGGCCCAGTCTCGCACGTTTGGCGGGTCCTAGACTGTCGAGCAATGGCTCACGGGCCGCTTCAACTCACCACCGGGTCGCACACCCGACGCGATCTCGATCTCGGGGCGGCCGTGTGCGCACGCGCGTTCTACGACGACCCCTTCTACTCGTACCTGCTGGCGTCACCACGACGTCGACTCGCCAATCTGCGGCACATCTTTCGCGCCACCCTGATACACCTCGGTGGCGCCGGCCACATCGGCACGGTGCGCCGAGACGACACCGGCATCGTCGGCGTCGCGGCGTGGCTGCCTCCCGACCACTACCCCCAGCCCGTGTCGACCCAGCTCGCGCAGTTGCCAGGAATGGTCCGGGCGTTCATCCGCACCCCTCGATCCCTCGCGTACGCGCGGATCTATCTCGGCGCGATCGCCCGGGTGCACCCCAAGGAACCGCACTGGTATCTCTGTGCTCTGGCGAGCGATCCGTCCCTGCAGCGCAGCGGCGCGGGAACACTCCTGATGCACGAAGGCCTGGCGCTCGCGGACCGCGAGGGCGTCGGCTGCTACCTCGAGACCCAAAAGCCCGAGAATCTCGCCTACTACCGTCGCTTCGGCTTCGAACTCGACCGGACGCTCGAACCGTTGCCCGACGCGCCACCATTGTTCACGATGTGGCGCGCACCGCGCTAACCGACCGAGCCTTCCATCTGCAGCTCGATGAGGCGCGACCACTCGACCGCGTACTCCATCGGCAGGGTTCTCGTCACCGGCTCGATGAAGCCATTGACGATCATGCCCATCGCCTGACTCTCGGTCAGACCGCGACTCATGAGATAGAAGAGCTGGTCATCGCCGATCTTGGAGACCGTGGCCTCGTGACCGATTGACGCGTCCTGCTCGCCAACCTCCATGTAGGGCTTCGTCTCAGACACCGACTGCTCGTCGAGAATGAGAGCATCGCAACGGACGAAACTCTTGGCCCCCGTGGCGCCCTCTTCGACCTTCACCAGGCCTCGGTACGTCGTGGTGCCGCCATCCTTGGAGATTGACTTGGACACGATGGTCGAGGTCGTCTCGGGCGCGCAGTGCACCATCTTGGCCCCCGCGTCCTGCACCTGACCCGGTCCGGCGTAGGCCACCGACAGCACTTCGCCCGACGCCTTGGGGCCCATCAGGTAGACCGACGGGTACTTCATGGTGAGTCGCGAACCGATGTTGCCATCGATCCACTCGACGTGGGCTTCGGCCTCGGCACGCGCTCGCTTGGTCACGAGGTTGTAGACGTTGTTGGACCAGTTCTGGATCGTCGTGTAGGTGATCCTCGAACCAGGCAACGCCACCAACTCGACCACGGCCGAATGCAGGGAGTCGCTCGAATAGACCGGCGCCGAGCAGCCCTCGACGTAGTGAACCTGCGAGCCCTCGTCGGCGATGATCAGGGTGCGTTCGAACTGGCCCATGTTCTCGGTGTTGATGCGAAAGTACGCCTGCAGGGGCTGATCGACGTTTACCCCGGGCGGCACGTAGATGAACGAGCCACCACTCCACACCGCGGAATTGAGAGCCGCGAACTTGTTGTCGTTTGGTGGTATCACAGTGCCGAAGTACTTGCGGACCAGATCCGGGTACTCGCGCACCGCAGTGTCCATGTCGCAAAACAGGACGCCCAGTCGTTCCAAATCCTCGCGGTTGCGGTGAAAGACCACCTCGGACTCGTACTGCGCGGTCACCCCGGCGAGATACTTACGTTCCGCCTCGGGGATACCCAATCGCTCGTACGTGTTCTTGATCGCGTCGGGCAGGTCCTCCCAGCGCTCCACCTGATTCTCGGTGGGCTTTATGTAGTAGTAGATGTCGTTGAAGTCGAGATTGGGCATGCGGTCGGCGAACCACGGCAACATCGGCTTCTTCTCGAAACGCTTGAGCGCGTTCAGGCGGAACTCGCGCATCCAGGCATCCTCATTCTTGATTCCCGACATCTCGCGAACGATGGCCTCGTTGATGCCCTTCTTGGGTTTGAACACCGGGATCTGATCGTCGGACCAGCCCAATTGGTATCGGCTGAAATCCAGATTGTCAATCGCCATCGCGCTCCTTTGGAATTAACCCTACGTTCATAGTACTTTCGATCTACGTCCGCATGACCGAAATTACTGGCAAAGTGGAGCGATGCCCACGCCCCCCAGTATTCCCAAGCGACCTCACCAACTGACCATTCACGGCGACACCCGCAGCGACCCCTACTACTGGCTCATGGACCGTGAGGATCCCGAGGTCCTCGCGCATCTGCGCGCCGAGAATGATTACCTGGCCGAAGCACTCGCGGAATTGAAACCACTTGAAGACGAGCTCTACGAAGAGATCAAAGCGCGCATCGAGGAGACCGATATCTCGGTGCCCGTGCGCCGCGGCGACTGGTGGTACTTCGAACGCACCCGCGAAGGCCTCAGCTACCCGATGAGCTGCCGGGTTCGCGCGGCTGACGCGGACCTTACCCCGCCGACCATCGACCCCCTGGCCACCCTTGAGGGCGAACAGGTGATTCTCGACGAAAACCTTGAGGCCCAGGGCCACGACTTCCTCTCGGTGGGCGTGCTCGCCGTGAGCCCGGACGACGCGTGGGTCGCCGTGGGCACGGACTTCGATGGCGACGAGCGTCACCGAGTAACCGTGCGCCCCCTCGAAGGTCAGGCGCCACTGGACGACGAGCTGCACGACGTCTATTACGGCTTCGCGTGGGCGATGGACAACCGCCACTTCTTCTACACCAGGGTCGATGACGCCATGCGACCGTGGCAGTTGTGGCGTCACGAGCTGGGTACGCCCCAGAGCAGCGACGTACTCGTCTACCAAGAAGACGACGCACAGTTCACCGTGTCGGTCGGTCGCAGTCGTGACGACGCAGTGGTCGTCGTGCACCTGGGCTCGTCGACCACCACGGAGGTGCACTACATCCCCGCCCACGACCCCACCGCCGCTCCGGTGCTGCTCGAGGCCCGCCGCGCGGGCATCGAGTACGGCCTTGAGCACTACCGCGACGGTGCGGGCCGGGGATGGTGGTTGAAGCTGACCAACGAGGACGCGACGGACTTTCGTCTCCTAGCGCGTCGTGTCGACCAGGCCGAGTGGCGTCAGATCATCGCGGAGCGCCCGGGCAACCGACTCGACGGCGTTGACGCCTTCGCCACGTTCCTCGCCGTCTCCGAGCGGCGCGACGGTTGCGCCGCAGTGCGCCTCATGGCGACCTGCGAGGGCGATGATCCCTTCGCTCCCGCAATGGTGGAGCGTGCATTCTTCGTCGAGGGCGACGCCAGCCCTTCGACGGTGCACGTCGGCGAAAATGCGAGCTACGACGCGAGCCTGCTGCGTGTCTCGATCACCTCGCTCGTCACTCCGCGCCTGATCGGCGACGTGGATGTGGCGAGCGGCGACCTACTCGTTCGAAAACAGCAGCGGGTGCTCGGCGGCTACGACCGCTCGCGCTTCGTGACGGGTCGACTATGGGTGGAGGCCAGTGACGGGACTCAGATCCCGGTGTCGGTCGTGACCCGAGCTGACCTGGCTTCATTCGACGCCACGGGTGCCCTCGTGCCCGACCGCGCAGCGCCGCTGGTGCTCTACGGGTACGGCAGCTACGAGATCTCGATTGATCCGTCGTTCTCGTCGTTGCGCCTCTCACTGCTCGAGCGAGGCATCAGCTTCGCCATCGCGCACGTTCGCGGCGGCGGCGAGATGGGTCGATCCTGGTACGAGATGGGCAAATTGGCCCAGAAGCCAACTACCTTCAGCGACTTCGTACGGGTGGCTCGCGCACTCGTCGAGCGGGGCTGGACCACGCCGCGCCAACTCGCCGCGCGCGGCGGCTCTGCGGGTGGCCTCTTGATGGGGGCGGCGATGAACCTGGCGCCCGAACTCTTTCACTGCGTGGTGGCCGAAGTGCCCTTCGTTGACGCTCTCACCACGATGCTCGACTCGTCGCTGCCCCTCACCGTGGGTGAGTGGGAGGAGTGGGGCAACCCCGAGGCGAGCGCCAGCGCGTATCGAACGATGAAGAGTTACTCCCCCTACGACAACGTGCGCTCACACGACGACGACGGCAGCCCTCGCGTCTACCCCCGCCTCTACGCCGCGGGCGGTCTAAACGACTCTCGCGTCGGATTCTGGGAGCCGACCAAATGGGTGCTGCGACTTCGCGACGCGAATCCCGACAACTTCGCGGTGCTCAAGACCGAGATGGGTGCCGGTCACGGCGGACCCTCGGGACGCTACGACGCTTGGCGCGAGGAGGCGCAGATCCTCGCCTTCATCATCAGTGAGATTGGCTCTCAGCCCTAGGACCAGCCGCTCGCGCCGGTGCCGATCATGGCCGTCCTGGCGCCGTCGCGGTACCTCCGAGCGCTCGCGAGCGCGTGGACGGGTAACGCCACGCTCACGGCCACGCTGGAGGTGGTGCTGGACGTGGACGAGGGTGCGCCGTGACGGCCCTTCATGGCGTAGACCACCATTGCGAGCAACACGACCAGCACGATCACTACCGTCACGATGACTCGCGGACGCATCGGCACCCTCGGACGGTGCAGTGAGCGCTCCAGCGCCCAACGCTCGTCATGACGGGTCGTGGGAGGTGAGACCTCCTCGAAGGAGCCCAACTGGGCCTCACCGAAGACGTAGTCTCGGTCGGGCTCGAGACGCGGCCGCGGCGGCTCGGGTCGGGTCGGCTCAGTGGGATTGCCCGCGGCGTCGATCAGGCGAAACCCCTTCGAAGCGGCGTAGGGCGAGGGCGGCGGTGCCAATGGGCCCCGATCGCGACGCGCGCCGCGCTCGTGGAGCTCGTCTCGACGCAGCTTGCGCGCGCGAAGCGCGACGCCGAGGACCACCAGCACGATGATGGTGACGAGCGCGACCTTGACGGCGAGGTTCATCGCTGTCGCTCCTTCAGGTCACCAGACGCAGTCAACTCGTGCACCACCCGAAGCGTAGTGAAGTGCGGGCACCTACGCGAGCAGGCCGAACCCGCCGCGGTAGTAGAGCAGCGGCTTGCCCGCGTGAGCGCCCGCGAAGTCAACCGCAACCGTGACGATGTCGTGATCCCCGTGCGTCGACACCGACAGAATCTGTCCTTCGAGGTGGGCCAGCGCTCCTTCGAGCAGGGGTGAGCCGTGGGGACCGCTCGTCCACTCAACGTCGCCGAACTTGTCGGCCCCACTCGTGGCGAACACTCGTGCGACGGCCTCCTGATCCTCGGCGAGGACGCTCACACCGACGAAGTCGGTCTGGTGCACGAGGGGCCACGAACGACCCGTGTTGCTCGCCGCGAACGACACCAGCATCGGCTCAAGCGACAACGAGCCGAATGTCTGGCACGTGAAGCCAACGGGACCCTCCGGGGTGGAGCTCGCCACGACCACCACTCCCGTGGCGAAATGGCCCACCACCTGCTTGAAGTGCACGACATCGAGAGAACCCATCTGGCTGACTCTACCGGTGGTCCTCGCCTTCGGCGCCCGAGCGACTCAGTGCGATGCCAGCTGGACCAGTGCGCCGGTGTCCTCGACGAGTCCGTCGACCAGGAGCGAGCGCAGCACCCGCTCGCCTCGCACGCGGTCAACTTCGCCGGTGATCGCGTCCAATTCGGCGCGCGTCACCGCGTGGGCGCGAAGTTGCGCCAGGATGCGCCCGCGCAACTGGCGGTCCGAGCCCTCGAAGGCACTCTGGGGGCGCGAGACCCCCGCGCTGCGCGGTGCGGGATCCACCCCGCCCTCCCCGTGCCAGCGGCACACGCGAGCCACGGGACACCCCTCACATCGCGCAACGGCCTTGCAGAACTGCGCGCCGAGGTCGAGCATTGACTGATTGAAGCGCGCCACGTCGTGACGGGGCAGCAACTCGCCGGCCACGATGCGCGCCTCGCGGACGCTCAGGGTTCGATTCGTGATCGCTCGGGCCAGCACACGACCCACGTTCGTGTCGAGCACGGCGACCGGTGCGGCGAAGGCGAACGACGCCACCGCGTGCGCGGTGTACTCGCCCACGCCAGGCAGCGCGCGAAGTTCGGCCACCGTGGACGGCACCCGCCCGTCGTGGCGCTCGCAGACTGCTCGGGCGCACTCGTGCAGCGCCTTCGCGCGACGGTGGTAGCCCAGCCCCGACCACAACTGCAGCACCCGAGCGAGCGGTGCGCGCGCGCAAGCTGCGGGCGTGGGAAAAGCCTCGAGGAATCGGTGCCACGGATCGATGACTCTCGAGGTTTTGGTCTGTTGGAGCATGACCTCACTCACCAGAATCGCCCACGGGTCGACGTGCCCCACCCACGGCAGGGGCCGGGCGATGCTCTCGGCACCACGACGCAGCGCGCGTCGAAACGCCGCTACGTCACTACTTCCAGACGTCGTCGCCATAGGGCCGCAGGCGTGAGGGGGCTGCGTCGCGCATCCACACCATCACCTTGCGTCGGAAGTAGCAGACCTCGTGGCCGTCCTGGTTGAAACCCTTGGTCTCGACCAGGACAATGCCACGGTCGCGCTTGGACGCCGACGGGATCTTCTCCAGCACCCGAGTCTCGGCGTAGATGGTGTCACCGTGAAACGTCGGGTAACGATGGATGAGCGACTCCACCTCGAGGTTGGCGATCGCCGAGCCCGAGACGTCGGGCACGCTCATCCCCAGGACCAACGAGTAGACCAGGTTGCCCACCACGACGTTGCGCTTCTGGATGCTCTCGTGCTCGGCGAACCACGCGTTCGTGTGCAGCGGATGGTGGTTCATCGTGATCATGCAGAAAAGGTGGTCGTCGGCCTCGGTAATGGTCTTGCCGGGCCAGTGCTTGTACACATCACCAACCTCAAAATCCTCGAAGTAGCGTCCAAAGGGTCGGTCGTAAGTGGTCACCACACCAGTCTGCCCCAGCCCGGCGGGCCAGTGCGACCTATTCGGGCGCGGGCTCTTCGGGCAGCGGGCGCGTCGTGAACGACGCGTCGGCCCCCGGCAACGAATCGCCGTCGATCACCAGGCGCCAGGTGAAACGCGAACTGGGCACCAGAGGAATGGGACCGAAGTTCACCGCGATGGGAACATCAACCGGCGTGCCCGCGGGCACGCCCTGGGGCTCGGTCGCCGAAAAGTCACCGCGCACCTCGATGCTCTGCGTGCCCTCCGGGGTCTCAAAGCGCACGAGCTGTCCATCGGCGTCTTCGAGGAACAACTCCCAGTGATGGTTGATATTGAACTCATGCCAGTCCACTCCCACTTTGATCGCCACCGCGCACGGCACCGGCTCGGGACCGGTGACAGACCATCCACCGCCCAGGATGTAGAGCTTTCCGTCGGCGACCTGGGCCGAATCCGCCAAGAGCATCGTCACGTTCACTCACCAAGACTAGGTCCGCCGACACGAGTGCGCCGAACCGATAGTTTCTCACCTATGCCTACGAGTCCCAGCAACGCCACTTCCGACAAACTCATCGAACGAGCCCAGCACGTGCTCGACGGCGCCGTCGCCTCGTTGCGCCGCCGTGGCGGACCCGACGAAAATCAGGCGCTGGCCTACGACATCGCCCACGCCTCGAGCGCGATTGCCACCGCGCGGTCGTGCCGCTCCTACGCCGCGCGCGGCGAACTCGAAGCGCGTCTCGTCTCGGCGTTCCTCGCTATCGCGCTGGGCGACCTGGCGGGCCGGGTGCTCGGCCGCGAGGAACTCTGGGATGTCGAGGCGAACTGGTTCGAGCCCTTCGCATCGTTCGTCAACCACCAACGCAGCCCCGAGGTGCTGGGCGCCCTCGCCGAGACGCCCGGCGACATGCACCTGGACGAGGAGTTCCAGATGGTCGCCGACATGTTTCATCGCTTCGGCGAGGAGCAGGTTCGCCCGCACGCCGAGCACGTGCACCGAACCAACGCAGACATCCCCGAGTCCATCATCCAGGGTCTCAGCGAACTGGGCGGCTTTGGACTGTCGGTGCCCGAGCAGTTCGGCGGATTCTCCAGCGGAGGCGAGTCGGAGTACCTCGGCATGGTGGTCGCGACCGAGGCGCTCTCGTGGGCCAGCCTGGGCATCGGCGGCTCGCTCATCACCCGGCCCGAGATCATGACGCGCGCACTCTTGAGCGGCGGCACTCAGGAGCAGAAGGAGCACTGGCTGCCTAGGCTCGCCAGCGCCGAGGTGCTAGCAGCGATCGCGGTCACCGAGCCCGACTTCGGCAGCGACGTTGCCGCGCTCACCACGACCGCTACCAAGACCAAGGGGGGCTGGCTAATCAACGGCACCAAGACCTGGTGCACGTTCGCCGCACGTGCCGAGGTGCTCGTGCTGCTCGCGCGCACCGACCCCGACCGCGCCAAGGCCCACCGCGGCCTGTCACTGTTCCTGGTCGCCAAGCCCCAGGGCGACAGTCACGGCTTCGTCTTCAACCAGGACGCCGCCGCCGAGGCTCGCGCTGACGCCAACGGTCGCCTCGAAGGACGTCCGATCGACACCCTGGGCTATCGCGGCATGCACTCCTACGAGTTGAGCTTCGACAACTGGTTCGTACCCGACGACGGTCTGGTGGGCGGTGAAGAGGGTCTGGGTCGGGGCTTCTACTTCCAGATGGCCGGATTCGAGAACGGTCGTATCCAGACCGCTGCGCGCGCCGTGGGCGTAATGCAGGCCGCCTACGAAGCGGCGCTCGAATACGCGCGCAACCGCACGGTCTTCGCCGAGCCGATCATCAACTACGAGCTCACGAGGATCAAACTCGGCACCATGGCCGCCATCATCCAGTGCTCGCGCCAGTTCGCCCTCGAGGTGGCGCGACTCATGGGACGAGGCGGCGGCGCACTCGAGGCGTCGATGGCCAAGGCCTACGTCTGTCGCGCGGCCGAGTGGGTGACCCGCGAGGCAATGCAGATCCACGGCGGAATGGGCTACGCCGAGGAGTACCCGGTGAGCCGCTACTTCGTCGACGCGCGGGTTCTTTCCATCTTCGAAGGAGCCGATGAGACGTTGTGCTTGAAGGTGGTAGCGCGCCGACTCCTCGAGTCGGCCTGATTCAGCTCTCGTCGATCGTAAACGGTCGGTGCACGTCGCCCAGGGTGATGCCCGCCGAGTGCAGGTCGGGGCGCTCACCTCGGCGCACCTGCGCTCGAAACGCGGCCCGCTCCCAGCGGTCCTCGACCCTGGCGTAACGCCAGAACCCGAGCGCACCCAGCCACACCAGGACGAAGATGGCCACAATGGTGAAGCCGGCCTTGTTGATGTCAAAGCCCGCGGCGTAGTTCCAGAAGCCACCGCGCAGGCTGAGCTGGCCCGCCAATACCTGGGCCAACTCGAGGGTGCCGATGTAGAACGCCACGAAGACGCTCAACCCGGTGATGGTGATGTTGTAGTACACCTTTCGCACCGGCTTTGAAAAGGCCCAACCGTAGGCGAAGTTCATGAACGAGCCGTCGATCGTGTCGAGCAGGCTCATACCAGCCGCAAAGAGTATTGGCAGGCTCAAGATCGCCCACAGCGGCAGCCCCGCCGCCACGGAGGTTCCCGCCAGCACGAGGAACGCCACCTCGGTCGCGGTGTCGAAGCCAAGGCCGAACAGCACGCCCAACGGGTACATCTTCCACGGAGCATCGATCGAGCGCGCGATCGGCCCGAAGAACCGCATCATGAAACCCCGCGAGTTCAGGTGCTTCTCCAACTCCGAATCGTCGAAACGACCCTGGCGCATCTTGATGAACAGGCGCACGATCCCCACGAGGATGATCAGGTTCAAAGTCGCGATCAGGTAGAGAAAGCCACCCGAGACGAGGGTGCCGATCAAGCCGCCGTAGTGATGCAACGACGAGTGGGCGTTGCGCACCTGCGAACCCAACGCTCTCGCGCCCAGACCCAGCAGCACGGTGAGTGCGAAGACGACCGAGGAGTGACCCAGGGAGAAGAAGAAGCCGACCGACATCGGCCGGCGGCCCTCGGCCATGAACTTTCGCGTCGTGTTGTCGATGGCCGCGATGTGATCGGCGTCGAAGGCGTGGCGCATACCGAGTGTGTAGGCGAGCACGCCGGTGCCCACTCCCAGCATCTTGCCCGAGCTCACCCCGAAGTGCATGCCCGCCGCGACCAGTAGCAGCGTGACACCAAGCACGTGCAACACTGCGACAAAGCCGAACATCGCGTACATCGTGCGCCACTCCGCGGGTGACAGCGACGCGCGAACCCTCCCCCGCAGGGTGTCGGCGGAACTGGTCACGGTGGCCATGACGCCACCTTACTGGGAAGGATTCCCAATAAGTCGACTGCTCTAGTGCGAGCGGCTGAGTCCGGCGCGCGCGCCGCGCGTGACGAACTTCGTCGCCATCTTGCGGCTCGCCTCGTCAATCATCTCGTCGCCGAACATCACCGCGCCGGTGTTGTCCTCCTCCGTGGCAACCCGGTACGCCTCCAAGATGTCCCACGCCCGATCGAACTGCTCCTGGGTTGGCGAGTACACCTCGTTCAGCACCAGCGCCTGGTCGGGTGTCAGGGCCCACTTCCCGTCGTAACCGAGCACGCGGGTGCGCTGGGAGAACTCACGCAGGGCGTCGAGTTCACGGACCTTCAGGAAGGGCCCGTCGATCACCTGGAGGCCGTTCGCCCGGCCCGCCATCAAGATGCGCGAGAAGACGTAGTTGAAGTGATCACCCGGATACTCGGGTATGGCCACTCCCCCGGTCAGTACGGGCATCTCGATGGAGGCCGCGAAGTCCGCCGGGCCGAAGATGATGGTTTCCAGCCGCGGCGACGCCGCACAGATCTCGTCCACGTTGATCAGGCCGCGCGCCGTCTCGATCTGGGCCTCGATGCCGATATGGCCCACGGCGAGCCCGGCGTTCTTCTCCACTTGAGTCAGCAGAAGGTCCATGGCCACCACGTCGGCGGCGCGCTCGACCTTGGGCAGCATGATCTCGTCGAGGCGCGGTCCGGCGTTACCCACCACCTCAATGACGTCGCCGTAGGTCCACTGGGTGTCCCACGCGTTCACCCGCACACAGAGCACGCGCTCGCCCCACTCCTGAGTGCGAATTGCGTTTACGACCTTGGCGCGTGCGGCGACCTTCTCGTTGGGCGCCACCGAGTCCTCGAGGTCGAGAAACGTCATGTCCGCCGTCGCGCTGGGCGCCTTGGCCAAGAAGCGGTCCGAGGATCCGGGTGTCGATAGACAGGAGCGGCGAGGGAGGGTACGAGTGCGTTCTGACATGCCGGTGAGCCTATTGCGAATCGCCCAGCGCCCGGTCCGCCGTTCGCCCACGGTCGTCGACAATCCACAATCTACGGCTTTTGATCAGGAACTTTAAAGACTCTTACCCGATTGCGACCGCCAGCGGGGGTTCCAAGACGGTAGCCTGTCATCCGTGACTGACGTCGAGCGCCGCAAGCGCCATTCGACGCTACGGCTGGCTCGGGGGCTTAAGTGGTTCCGATGGATGGGTGCCATCCTGGCTTTCGTCGCAGTGTGCTCTGCCACTGTGGCGATTCCGTCGCGCCCCGCGTCGGCCACCAACATCGCCGACCAGAAGGCCAAAGCGGCCACGCTGCTCTCGCAGATTCAGCGGATCAACTCGCGCGTCGGCTTGCTGGGCCAGCGCTACGACGAGGCCCTGGTCAAGTTACACCGCATGAACAACGAGATCGCGAATACGAAGAATGTCGTGGCCCAGATAGAGAACAGCGTGGCCAAGGGCAACAACCAGCTTCGAATGGACGCGATCTTCGCCTACGTGACCAGTGGCTCAGCCCAGAGCACCAATCCCCTCTTCACCACCAACGCCACCCAAATCGGTTCCACCAAGGTCTACAGCGAGCTCGCCCAGGGCAACATCAACACCACTCTGGCGGGACTCAAGAACTATCGAATCCACCTAACCAGTGAGCGAGCCCTGCTCAAGCAACAGGACCAACAGGCGGCCGACACCGCACGCCAGGCCGCCAGTGCCTTCCACGACGCCAAGTTGCTCGATGCCTCACTCCAGCGAGCCCTCGGCCAGGTGAAGGGCCAGATCGCCAACTTCATCCAACAGGCCCAGGCCGCCCAGGCCGCCCAGTCCGCCAGCACCCTTCAAAACGCCACGTCCTCGGTAGGATTTCCAGCACCACCACCCAACCCACGCGCCGCCATCGCGATCAAGACCGCACTGAGTTACATCGGCGTGCCCTACGTCTGGGGGGGTGCGTCGAGAGCGGGTGTGGACTGCTCGGGCCTCATCATGCTCGCCTACGCCGCTGCGGGCATCTTCTTCCCCCACTACTCGGGAGCCCAGTTCGCCGACACGGTGCGCGTACCCCTCGTCGACCTCCAGCCGGGCGATCTGCTCTTCTACGGCTACAACGGTGACGAGCACGTGTCGATGTACCTCGGCAAGGGCGAGATGATCGAAGCTCCCTATACGGGCAGCTACGTGCACATCACGCCGGTGCGACTCGGTTACGGCTTCGCCGGCGCCGGACGACCTCGGGCCTAGGGGTGTCGGCCTTTCCCACCTCGTTCCACCTGGGACCGCTGGTCTTCCACGTCTACGGCTTCGGCCTGGCCATCGCCGCCTACGTCACCTACCTCTACGGCCGTCGGCGCATCGAGCGCGCCACGATCGACGTCGAACCGTTCGCGCGCTTCGCGCTCTCCCTGATCATCAGCGGACTGATCGGCGCGCGCGTCGCCCACATCGCCACCAACTGGTCGTACTACGCCCACCACCCGGCACGCTGGATCGCCTTCTGGCAGGGCGGGATCGGTAGTTTCGGTGGAATCGCGCTGGCGGTTCCCGTGGGGCTTTACCTGCACCGCCGCTGGTGGCCGGGCACCTCGCTCGCTCGGTTCACCGACGCGCTGCTGCCGGCACTGGTGGCCGGCTGGGCACTGGGCCGCGTCCTCGGCCCCCAGTTCATGGTCCAAGGCGGCGGACACCTCACCCACCAGTGGTTCGGCATCCACTACACGGGCCAGGTCGGCAAACGCGTGCCGGTGCCCCTCATCCAGGGCGCCGAGGACGCCACGCTGTGGCTGGGCCTGCTCTTCGCACAGCGGCGCGGTGTGACACGGCGCGAAGGCGTCCTGAGCGCACTCGCCATGATCGTGTGGGGGCTGTGTCGCGCCCTCGACGAGCGAATGCTCCTGGGCCAGGAATCGCACAGCGGCTCGATTGGCGTGCAGTTGGCCGCGCTGGCGCTGTCACTGGCCGGCGTCGTGCTCCTGGTGCGCCAACTCCTGCGAACCGCACCAGACCAGGAGCAACGCCCTAGAGCGGCTCGAACTGCGCCGTGAAGTGCCGCAGCGCGGGCGGCTCGTGGATCATGCGGTAGCCGCGCAGCGACGCCGCGTCCGTGGCGACCGTGCTCACCACCTCAATCACGTAGTCGATATGACTCTGGGTGTACGTGCGCCGCGGAATGGCCAGGCGCACCAGCTCCATTGCCGCCGGCTTCTCACTGCCGTCGGGCTGGCGTCCGAACATGACGGTGCCAATCTCCACGCTGCGAATCCCGCCCACCCGGTAGAGAGCCACTGAGAGCGCCTGGCCCGGATACTGCAGCGCTGGTACGTGGCTGAGTAGGGCCTTGGCGTCGATGTAGACCGCGTGACCCCCGATTGGCTTGACCACTGGAACGCCCGCCCGGTCCAGGGCCTCGCCCAGGTAGGCCGTCGAGCGGATCCGGTAGCGCAGGTAGTCAGGGTGCACGGCCTCTTTGAGACCTTGGGCCAGCGCCTCGAGATCACGTCCGGCGAGTCCACCGTAAGTGGGGAAACCCTCGGTCAGGATGAGCAAGTTGCGGCAGTTCTCGGCGAGCACGTCGTCATTCATGGCCAGCCAGCCGCCGATGTTGCCGAACGGATCCTTCTTGGCGCTCATCGTCATGCCGTCAGCTAACGAGGCGATCTCTCGCACGATGTCCGCGATCGCCCGACCCGACTGGCCCTCCTCACGCTCGTGGATGAACCAAGCGTTTTCCGCGAAGCGGCAGGCGTCGAGAAAGAAGGGCACGTCGTATCGCCGACACAACTCACTCACTGAGCGGATATTGCCCAGCGAGACCGGCTGGCCACCGCCCGAGTTATTGGTGATCGTCAAGAACACGACCGGGATATCGTCACGACGCTCCTTGAGCAACTCCTCAAGCGCGTCCAGATCCATATTCCCCTTGAACGGGTGGATGAGCGACGCATCGTGCCCCTCAGCGATCACCAGGTCGCGCGCTTCAGCGCCCGACGCCTCCACGTTCGCCCTGGTGGTATCGAAGTGCGTGTTGTTGGGCACAATCTTGCCCTTGCCACCGATTGCGGTGAACAGGATCTTCTCGGCCGCGCGGCCCTGGTGGGTTGGGATGACGTGACGGAAGGGAAACAACTCCTTCACCGCGGCCTCAAAGCGGAACCACGAAGGCGAGCCCGCATAGCTCTCATCGCCGTGCTGGATCGCCGCCCACTGGTCGCGCGACATCGCACCGGTGCCGGAATCAGTGAGTAGGTCGATCAGCACGTCCTGAGCGTGCAGGTTGAACAGGTTGAACCCCGCGCGCTCTAGTGCCTCGGCTCGCTCGGCCTCGGTGGTCATCCGGAGCGGCTCAACTGAGTGGATGCGGAACGGTTCGATGATGGTCGTGAAGGGTTGGTCCATGACACGATGGTACGCCCGTGGCCCCAGGGGCCACCGGTGGTCCAAAGTCATCTCTCACGCTGGGCCGTGAGCGGCGGTTGGTCGCGCCCGGCGAACCCCGCGAATCAGTACAGCGAGTTCCACTCCTCGTCACTGAGTCGACCGAGTTCCTCGAGCCGAGCTTCGAGAACCTCAAGGGCAACACGCTCGTCGCTGATGTAGCACACGTGATCGAGTTGCAGGCGCCGCCACGCATGGAATAGCGTGCGATTCGAAAACGGATTCGAGTAAATGGGCCGCACCAGCACGGCAGAGTCGGACGCTGCGACCACGAGCGCCGGGCGCTGCTTTGCGTGCAGTTCGGCTGCCTCGGGATCGACTGCGTCGAAGGGCACCTCGATGAGCACGACGGTTCCCGAAAGGGGGTGCTCAGCACTGAAGCGGGCAGACTCTGCGGGCGTGAGTGTGAGGCGCCGACGAACCACAGCCGCGGTGGCGGTTACGGTGAGATGATCCGACGGGGCCGACACTTCGCGCACCGTGACCTCGCGCTGCTTCGACTTGGGCGGGCGTGATGGGCGTGATGGAGGGCTCGGCTTCCTCAACTTCTGCTGACGCTGGGCCTCGCGGCGCGCTCGGCGCTGCGCGCGTATCTCGGGAGCGACCTCCCTGGGTGTCGCCAGTGTGCTGGGCGTGCCCACCTCGGGCAGTGGCGGCAGGAGGAAGTCTGGGCGTTCATCAAGCAGCCGCCGACAGTGCGCCGCGGCGGCGAACTGCTCGCCAACCGCGAAGCTCAACATCGCGACCAGGTCGTCATCGCTCACCCCCTGGGCGCTGAGTCGGTCGATCGCCTCGCTCAATTGATCGAAGCTCGGACTCTCGGCGTGCTCGTCCAACTCGCGCACCACCTCGTCGAGCGCACCAGCGGCCAGTATCTCCACTAGGGCGCGCACCGCGGCAATCGGGGCACTCACGGCAAAAGCAGCAACATCACGACGTTGCTGCAGTGTCCGCAGTGGCACCCCCACCACGGCACTGATCTGATTGCTGGCGCGCAGATCCAGTGAATCGACGGCCGTCAGCACCGTCAGTGGGCTGATCTTCAAGAGGCTGCGACGAACTACTTCGCTGGCACTCGCGTGTGGTGACGACATCCACCCCTACTTCAACAAATGCTTGGCGACCACGACGCCCTGCACCTGGTTCGTACCTTCGTGGATCTGAGTGTCGTGACGGTACTGCCCGCCTCGTCCATCAAGGCCGCAATTGTCTGGAGACTTGTCCACCTGATCCATCCGGATAATCGTAGTTCGTCCAAATTGTCGGCGAGCCGACATCCCCGGTCTACGACTGGCGAACGAGGACTTGGCAGCAATGACGTATGCTCGGTCCCTGCGCCCACCTCCCTCGTGCTGCGAGGGGAAATCTGAACGCCGATGGTCGAAGCCCTGCCGATATACAATCACGGTTCTATGCTCACCGAAATGGCGCGCAAGTCGGCCGTCGTCCAAGCACTTGGAATTCACCGTGGCTGACGAGACAGCAGAGGCCATTAACCCTAAGTTCAGAATATGGGTTCGGCCCGACGGAATTGTTCAAATCGATTGGGTCCCTGCGGCGGTGATTGGTCTTGAGGATGCGATCGCGGCTACCGACGCGATGACCAAGCTCACTGGCGGAAAGCGATGCCCCCTGCTGGTGGACGCACACGACGCCGGCCCTCAGGACCGAGACGCGCGTTCCGAATTCGCGCGCCGGGGTGATCTCGTGTCGGCCGTCGCTCTACTCGGCGCCACTCCGCTCAGCCGGATGATGGGGAATTTCTTCATTGCCGTGAGCAGACCGATGGCGCCAACGAAACTGTTCAACGATGAATCCTCTGCCGTCGCCTGGCTCAGGGATTTCATGACATGACCACGACGCCAGAATCGGAAGACAGAACATCTTTGCGGGCTAGGGGTGTGGCGGAATCGACCGATTCCGGCCCGGAGCCACACCGAGACGACCCGCGCAGCCACGACATCGCGCGACGCCTGGAAGCGATAGTGGACACGATCCAGGAGTTCGCAGTTCTTCGATTCGATGCTCGCGCGCAGGTCAGCGATGTCGGGGATATCGTTGACGCGGTCGCTGCGGGTGTCAACTTCCTCGGCGAAGAGCTGGAAGCTTCGTACGAGGAGATTGAGCGCAAGATCGCGAACCGAACTGCTGAACTTGAGTTCATTACGCACGAACTTACGCGCCGCACACTCCACGACGAACTGACCGGCTTGCCAAACCGCACGTTGTTCTGGGACCGCCTTTCCCATCGAATGAGGTTGGCCAACCGCCGTCATGCGGCTTATGCGATCATCTTTGTCGATCTCGACAAGTTCAAAGAAACTAACGACACTCTAGGTCATCGCATCGGAGATCAACTGCTCGTCGAAGTAGCAGCGCGTATTCGAGGCACGCTACGTGTAGGTGACAGCGCGGCCCGCATTGGCGGAGATGAATTCCTGGTTCTTCTTGATGACGTAGCCTCCCCAGAGGCAGTAATGATCATCGCAAGCCGGCTCAACGCGGCTCTTCGGGAACCCTATGAGTTAGGAGATGGCCAGCGAGTTGTGACGGCCAGTCTGGGAACCGTCATGAGTTCCGACGAGTTTGAGGATGCGGGCGCAGTAATTGCCGCGGCAGATAACGCAATGTACGAAGCGAAGCAACGCGGCCGAGGACAGTGCGTGCTCTACCGGGGGACTCGCCAAACCTAGACGCCACTTCTCCGCGTGATGGCATCGATCGAATCTTCCACAAAGAATGGTCTACTCCGACGCATACACCAATGAGGAATCTGCGCGCTGCCATTGGTTCTTTCGAAAGGCCAGGCGGAGTGTGTGTCACGGCGCCCGCCAACTACATCCATCCGAATTTGGAGCTAGTCACCAATCGAATCCCGACTCGAGGTGATTCGGTCTACTGGTGTTGGAGGCCCGACGCAACGAACGTGCAACCTGACTTGGCGGCGTTGCTCTACTTCTGAGTGACGGGACGTGAGACGAGTGAAGTACCTTCGGCGAGCTAACGAAGTTGCTGGATCAATTACTCACTTGCGTGAATGCTGACTTCGAACAGCGCTGAGTGCACCCTCGACCGGCTCGAAGTGCTCGGGCAGATAACACGTGGTTGGCCTCGGTCTCACGACACGCTGCGGTCATCGCGTCAGGCTGCTCGGCGCGCGCGCTTGGCTCGGTACATCGCCTCGTCGGCACGCCGGACCAGTTCGCCCGCGGTCTCGGTTCCGTCCCACGTCACTACCCCAATCGAGCAAGAGACTCCGCCCGGCATTATCTCATGGAGTCGCTTCGCCAGGCGCTGAATGCCCAACTCACTAGTGCTTGGCGACAAAACCCCGAATTCGTCACCGCCGAGACGCGCTAAGAAGTCCCCGCCGCCACGAATTACCTCTCGCCATCCGTCGGCAAACTGGCAAAGGAGCTGATCCCCCGCGTGGTGGCCGTCGCGGTCGTTAACCACTTTGAATTGATCGATATCGATCATCGCCATTGACAGTGCCGCGTTACTCCGTCGAGTTCGCTCCATCTCCTCGTCAAGGCGCTCGTCCCACGCTCGCCGGTTCGCCAACCCGGTCAGCGGATCATTGACACTTCTACTACGAAGCACACTTACCAGGCTGATCGTGACCGTGGACAAGATTGCCGCCGAACCGATTATCAACAGCCACGTCGTCACGGGGTTGGCAATGCTCGGATTGAGCATCAACACCACGGCAAACGCCACGCCGACGCCACCGAGGTAGAGAATCGCCAAGAATGGCCGGAAGTAGAGCGCAGCGAAGACCACCACCCAGATATAGAGCACGGCGAAATCGACGTGAGCACTAGGTTGAATCGAACTCAGAACGCAAACGCACGCCAAACCAAGAACGACGTCGATATGGAGACTCCACGCGGGAGGGCGATTCCCAAGACCGAGGCGCACGAATGACGCTAACCATGCCGCGGCCACGACCACGAGCAATATCACGAAAGAGCGATGTGTCCAATGCGAGAAGGGAATTGACGCGATGACCGCCGCGCTGCCCACCAAGAAGAAGATCGGCGTCACCATATAGGGCTTCTGCAGAAGCGAGACCAAACGGCTACCGCGATCTGAGGTCGCTACGGACATGTAAACAGACTACGTCGCTCACGAATACCGAGATCGCAGTCGACGGTAGCATCCACTGGCACGTCGTCAACCATACAAACGGTTTGCGGTCCGCATCCGCACCAAAGTCCGCGCGAAGTGTGTATCACCCTGCTCGTTCGCCCCCCACTGGCACCTCGAAAGACTCATTGTGACGTTGCGCACTCGTCGTCGTCAGGACAGTGGCGATCCATCAGTGACTCTCGGCGCCGCGCTGGTGGCGCGCAGCGCCCCGTAGCCCAGCAGGCCCGGCATTCGGCACAGACTCCCCGGCCCTCACGCGCACTCAAGTCGTACGTCTCGGTGAAGTCCAACCTGCCATTCACGTGACGACCACGCCGATACGCCCGGCACATCCTTGCGGCGAGAAGCAATACCGACGTGTCACCACACGAACTCCGTGTGCAAATCGAACACGAGAGCTGACTGGCGCCCACACATCACGAGCAATCGCTCCTGTGCCAGCGAGAATCGTCGGCAACGTGCGGGCGAGAAGTTCTGCCGTCGGTCCCCGTACTTCGCACGCCAGCGCTCATCGAGAGACGCCTGGGCACGAACGAGCCACTGTCCCGGCATCCGATCCGCGTGCGCGAAGCGGCACGAGTTCTCAACATTTTGCGCCCCGCATACGAGTTAGTCGTCGGCGGACCGCTGAGAACTGCTATTTCAACAGATGTTTTGCAACAACGACGCGCTGCACCTGGTTAGTTCCCTCGTAAATCTGGGTGATCTTGGCGTCGCGCATGAATCGCTCGACCGGGAAGTCCTTGGTGAAGCCGTAGCCCCCAAGCAACTGCACCGCGTCGGTGGCCACGCTCATCGCCGTGTCGGACGCGAAGGACTTGGCGGCCGCGCCGAGGTAACTCAGTTGGTGGTCGGGGTCACCCGCGTCAATGGTCGCGCACGCGCGGTACACCAGTGCACGCGCGGCTTCGGTGCGAATCGCCATGTCGGCGAGCATGAAACGCAGTCCCTGCAACTCGCTGATCGGCGCGCCGAAGGCCTTGCGGCCCTTCATGTACGTGCCGGCGTAGTCAATGGCCCCCTGGGCGATGCCCACCGCCTGGGCACCGATCGTCGGGCGCGAGCGGTCGAGGGTATGCATGGCGATCTTGAAACCCTCGCCCTCCTCGCCGATTCGGTGCGATGCGGGCACGCGCACGTCGCGCAGGACAACCTCGCCGGTGGGCGACGCGCGCAGGCCCAACTTGTCCTCGTGCTTGGGAAACTCCACGCCCGGCCATCCCTTCTCCACCAAGAAGCAGGTGATGCCGTGACCGCGGGCCTCGGGATTGGTGCTGGCGAACACCGTGTAGGTGTCCGAGACGCCCGAGTTGGTGATCCAGTACTTCGAACCGTTCAAGATGTAGTCGTCACCATCGCGCACCGCTCGGGCACGCATCGAGGCGACGTCCGAACCGGCGTCCGCCTCCGAGAGGCAGTAGCTCGCCTGGATCTCACCCGTCGCGATCCGAGGCAGGTACTGCTGTTTGATCTCCTCGGTGGCGAAGTTCATGATCGGCAGCATTCCCAGTTTGGAGATGAGCATCGTGACCGATGTCGACGCACAGCCGCGTGCGATCTCTTCAGCCATAATCGCCTGGGTCACCATGTCCGCACCGGCACCGCCGTAGGCCGCGGGTACCGCGAGCGACGGCAGGTCCATCTCGACGCACGCGTCGAAACTCTTCTGAGGAAACACCTGTTCACGGTCGTACGCCGCGGCGTGGGGGGCGATCCGCTCATCCACGAACCCCCGCATCACATCGCGAAACGCCCGCTGCTCGTCATTCAAATCAAAAGTCATTGGTATTTCCCTCTTTGTAGTCGAAGTGTTAGTGCGAGACGACGTCGGCGTCGACTCGCAGGTCCTCGTCTGAGACGGCGTCGGCGAAGTGGCGCTGGGCCACCCAACTGTGCGCCAGCCCGGCGAAGATCTTCGCGTCGAAGTGGCTGACGACGCCCTCTCCCAGGCCACAGTGTGCCAGCGCCACGCGCACGTCATCGAGGGTTGGACCCCGGCTTATGATGCTGGCGCGCTTAGCGGCGAGAACCGCGATGCCCACCTCGACATCGTGGCGGTCGTGCTCGTGCTCGAACGTCAACTTGCCAACTTCGCGATGCGCGATGGTGAGGGCGTAGCCCGCGTCGGGGGCCGGCGTGCCCTTGTTGGCCCCCCCGGCGGAACGGGGCGAGCGCTGCAGACCGACCTTGCCCGTCCGGGCGAGCTCGGGGGTCTGGGTAGGTATTGTCGCTCGCACCTCACCGGCGGCGGGAACTGGAAGAAAGGTCGGCTGTGTCACCCTTCGACACTATCGCTCGACGATTACACCCTCGCGAGCCAGTCCTCATACTGCTCCAGTTCGCCACGCACCGCGGCGAAGTACGTCGACTGCAGCGCCTTGGTCACCGGACCGGGCGTGCCATCTCCCACGACGCGATCGTCGACCGAGCCGATGGGCACCACTTCGGCCGCAGTGCCAGTGAGGAACGCCTCATCGGCCAGGTAGAGATCTGTGCGAATGAGTGCCTCGAAGCGAACTTCATAGCCGAGATCATTGGCGATGCGCACGATGGTGTCCTGGGTGATGCCCGCGAGCGCACCCGCCTCAGACGGCGGTGGGCTGACTATCACGCCATCGCGTACCACGAAAAGGTTCTCGCCGGTGCACTCCGACACCCGTCCGTCGGGACCCAGCAGAATCGCTTCGTCATAGCCCGCCTTCATTGCCTCAACCTTGGCTAGAGCGGAGTTGAGGTACATACCAGTGCCCTTGGCTGCGGTCGGCATCGCGTTGACACCATGGCGCTGCCACGACGAGATCTTCATGCGCACGCCGTTGGCCAGCCCCTCTTCGCCGAGGTATGCGCCCCACGGCCAGGCGGCCATGGCTACATTCACCGGCGCGGGCAGCGGATTGACCCCCATCTCTCCGTAGCCCAGGTACACGAGGGGCCGAAGGTAGCAACCCTGGTCGAGCTCATTGACGCGCACGACCTCGAGCGCCGCGTCGCAGAGTTCGTCGAGCGTGAAGGGCACCTCCATCATCAAGATCTTGCAACTGCGCAAGAGCCGCGCCATGTGCTCGCGCAGTCGAAAGATCGCCACGCCCTTGGGCGTCTGGTAGGCACGAATACCCTCGAAGGCCCCCGTTCCGTAGTGCAAGCCGTGACTGAGCACGTGAACTGTCGCCTGATCCCAGTCGACAAGGGTTCCGTCCATCCAGATCTTCTTCGTGGGGGTGATCGGCATCTACAACCTCTCTATTAGCTGTTTGGTAATTCCCGTGGTCCCCAGTGCGGCGACGTCACCATTGAAGTCTTGCACTGCGCGCGCCACCCGACCAGCGGCCTCGAGTTCGCCCAAGTGCTCAAGCATCAGCACGGCCGACGACACCGCGGCCAGGGGATTCGCTCGACCGGTGCCTGCGATGTCGTGCGCGGCACCGTGCACCGGTTCGAACAGCGAGGCCGCGGCGCGCTCGGGGTTCAGATTCGCGCTCGCGGCGTAGCCAATGCCACCCGTCACTGCTCCGGCGAGGTCTGACAAGATGTCGCCGAACAGGTTGTCGGTCACGATGATGCCGTAGCGGTGCGGGTTCTCGACCAGGTAGATGCACGCCGCGTCGACATGGTTGTAGTCCACCGCCACCGAAGGGTGCTCGCGCGCGACTTCGTTGACCACACGCGACCACAGGTCACCCGCGAACGTCAACACGTTGGTCTTGTGGACCAGGGTGAGTTTCGGCTCGCCGAGACGTTCGGCACGCTCGAAGGCGTAGCGCACACACCGTTCCACACCGAACCTCGTGTTCACCGAGCCCTGGGTCGCCACCTCGTGGGGTGTGCCGCCTCGAAGGAGGCCACCTTCTCCCGCGTAGGGCCCCTCGGTGTTCTCGCGCACGATCGCGAACGAACACCCCTCGCCCAGCGATCCGGCAACACCAACGAAGGGCCGGTAATTGATATAGAGGTCGAGGCCGAAGCGCAGTCGCAACAAGAGGCCGCGCTCGAGCACGCCACCGGGAATCCGAGTGTCGCCGATGGCGGGGCCCACCGCGCCGAGCAGAATTGCGTCTTGGCCCCGGATCTCCTCCAAGGTGGCGTCATCGAGCACGAAGCCGTCGCGTAGATAGCGCGCCGCGCCCAGATCGTACGAAGTGCGCTCTATGGACACGCCGGCCGCCTCGACGACCTGCAGCGCCGCAGCGGTCACTTCCGGGCCAATACCGTCGCCGCCAATGACGGCCACTCGGTGTGTGCGCTGAGTACTCATGTGGGTCTCCTCCGGTTGGCCCAGTCTGCTCGGCGTGCTGCCTCCGAGGCAAACCCACTGCGATTTCAATGCGTCGGGCAGTAGAATCAGACTTTCACTACTTCGTGAGGTATCGGCATGGCCGGCGAACTACACCGAATTACCAAAGAGACGCTCGAGAAGTTGCGCGCGGAGTACGAGCACCTGACCACGGTCGGGCGCACCGAGATCGCGCGCACCATTGAAGCCGCCCGCCTCCTGGGTGACCTGTCGGAGAATGGTGACTACCACGCCGCGAAGGACGATCAGGGCAAGATGGAGTCGAGAATTCGTCAGATCGACAACGTCTTGCGCAACCACGAGATCGTCGAGCGCGATGTGCACGCCGACGTCGTACAACACGCCACGATCGTCCAGGTCGTCTACGAGGGCGACGACGAGGACGACTTCCAAGAGTTCTTTATCGGATCCATTGAGGAGAAGCCCGACGGGGTCCTCGTCGCCTCGCCGAGTTCACCTCTGGGCGCAGCCCTCTTGGAACGTTCGCTCGGCGACCAGGTCGAGTACGAGGCGCCGTCGGGCGTACTGCGCGTGACGATCATAGGCTTGCGCTGATCATGACCGGACGCACACTCTTCGAGAAGATCTGGGACGACCACGTTGTTGCCAGCGCCGAGGGCGAGCCGACGCTCCTCTACATCGACCTACACCTGATCCACGAGGTCACGAGTCCCCAGGCGTTCGACGGTCTTCGCCTCAATCACCGCGGCGTGCGGCGGCCCGAGCGTACCCTGGCCACCGCCGACCACAACGTACCCACCGATCCGATCTCCACGCCGGTCAACGATCCCATCTCGCGGCGTCAACTCGAGGCCCTCGACGAAAACTGTGCCGAGTTTGGCATCACGCTCTTCCCGCGCGGGCACGAGAACCAGGGAATCGTCCACGTCATCGGCCCCGAACTGGGCGTCACCCAGCCCGGGATGACGATCGTGTGCGGCGACTCGCACACCTCGACCCACGGCGCTTTCGGTGCACTCGCTTTCGGCATCGGCACGAGCGAGGTCGAGCACGTGCTGGCCACCCAAACGCTCCCTCAACAACGGGCCCGCACCATGGCCGTAAACGTGGAAGGAACGGCTCCCGACGGCGTCACCGCCAAGGACATCGTGCTGGCGATCGTCGCCCGTCTCGGCACCGGCGGGGGCGCGGGCCACGTGATCGAGTACCGGGGACAGGCCATCCGCGACCTGTCGATGGAGGGGCGCATGACCGTCTGCAACATGAGCATCGAAGCCGGCGCGCGCGCCGGGCTCATCGCGGTCGATGACACGACGATCGCCTACCTGCGCGGTCGTCCTGGTGTCCCACAGGGCGCCGAGTTCGACGTCGCCGCAACCCGTTGGCGCACGCTGGTAAGCGATGACGACGCCCATTTCGACACACAGATCACCATTGACGCAGACCAGTTGGTCCCCTTCATGACCTGGGGAACGAACCCCGCTCAGGTGGTGGCCCTCGACGGGGTTGTGCCGTCGCCCGAGGATTTTGCCGACCCGATCGAGCGCGAGGCGACCGAACGCGCTCTGGCCTACATGAACCTGACGCCGGGCACGCCGGTCCGCTCGATCCCCGTCGACGTCGTCTTCATCGGCTCGTGCACTAATTCGCGCATCGAGGACCTGCGCGCCGCCGCCGCCGTTGCGGCCGGCCAGCGAGTGGCTGACGGCGTGCGCGCGCTGGTCGTGCCGGGCTCGCATCGCGTCAAGCGCCAGGCGGAGGAGGAGGGTCTGGACCAACTCTTCTTGGGCGCCGGCTTCGAATGGCGCGAGCCGGGCTGTTCGATGTGCCTGGGGATGAACCCCGATCAACTCCGGCCCGGCCAGCGGAGTGCCTCCACGTCGAACCGCAATTTCGAAGGACGCCAGGGCCGGGGCGGTCGCACCCATCTGGTGTCACCGGTGGTAGCGGCCGCGAGCGCAATCCTTGGACGCTTCGCGGTGCCCGAGGAGGTCTCTCGATGAAGTCCGTGCACTTGGTGGAGGGCCGAGCCGTGCCACTCGAGCGCTCCGATGTCGACACCGACCAGATCATCCCCTCGGACTGGCTGAAGCGCGTCGAGCGCACCGGCTTTGGCCGCGGCCTCTTCAGCGAATGGCGCGACGAGCCCGACTTCATCCTGAACCAGTCGCAGTATGCCGGAGCGAACATCCTGGTCGCGGGACCTCGTTTTGGTACGGGCTCTTCGCGTGAACACGCAGTGTGGGCACTCATGGACTACGGCTTCGAGGCGATCATCGCCCCATCCTTCGGCGACATCTTCCGTAACAACTCCTCCAAGCAGGGGCTGGTGATCGTCCAGCTGAGTGCCGACGACGTCAAGGAGCTGATCGAGTTAGTCAAGGCCGACCCTTCGGTGCTCGTGGTCGTCGACGTCGAGCACCTGCGCGTGGAGGTGCCCCAAGCAGGCTGGCAGCGCACGTTCAATATCGATCCGATGATCCGCGAACGCCTGTTGAACGGTTGGGACGACATCGCACTCACCCTGCGCCACGAAGGTGACATCAGTACCTACGAGGCCACCCGGCCCGATGCCAGCTGGCGCGGGCGCTTCGTAACGGACTCGGTCGCCTAGTAGGTTCCGCTCGTCGGTAAGTGCACGCCGCTGCGGGCGGTGCGCTCTACGCTCGGTGCAAGCACGGAGGAGACCACATGGGCGCATTCCCCTATTCCGACCGCTACGAGGTCCACCGTTCGCTCCCGGCGCGCGGTACCGATCGAGCGAGCGTCTTGACCATGCTTGCCGATATGTCAATGGCTGAGAACCCCGTGTGGGAGGGCGGCCAGTGCTCAGGCACGATGTACTGCGGCGACCATGACCACTACGACTTTCTCAATGAGGCCTTCGCCCACTTCTCCTACGTGAACTCGCTGCAGCGCGACATGTGTCCGAGTTCCACCAAGTTCGAGGCCGAGATCATCGCGATGACCCTGGACCTGCTCGGCGCAAGTGCGGTGACCGACACGGTGCCCGCGGGACTGGTGACTTCGGGCGGTACGGCGTCGATCCTTCACGCGGTTCTGTCGTACCGCGAGGCGAACCCGAACGCGAACCGACCGAACATGATCAAGCCCGAGACGGCCCACCCGGCCTTCGCCAAGGCCGGACACCTCTTTGGCGTAGAGATGAAGATCGCACCCGTGGACCCACGCACCACGCTGGTCGACGTCGACTGGGTGCGCAATCACATCGACGCCAATACGATCGCCCTGATCGGCTCGGCGTGCAACTACGGCTACGGAACCGTCGATCCGATCAGCGAACTCGGCGCCCTCGCGCTCGAACGCGAGATCGGACTTCACGTCGACGGGTGCCTCGGCGCCTTCCTACTCCCCTTCGGACGCGAACTGGGCTACGACATCGAGCCCTTCGATTTCAGCGTGCCCGGGGTCACGACGATCTCAGCCGACACCCACAAGTACGGCTACGCGCTCAAAGGTACGAGTGTGCTGTGCTACGCCGACCGGGCGTTGCGCAACGCGCAGTACTTCTATCTCACCGACTGGTCGGGCGGCAAGTACTGCTCGCCGGGAATGGACGGCTCGCGCTCGGGGGGACTGCTGGCGGCGACCTGGGCCGCCATGGTGCACCTGGGCCGTGAAGGGTACCGTCGCTACGCGGAGGACATCCTTCGCACCGCCACCGACATGCGCGAGGCGGTCGCCGCCCACCCGTCGCTTCGAATAATGGGCTCGCCCAGTTTCTTGTTCTCCATGACCTCGGACGTGTACGACATCTACCACGTCAACGACTTCCTACGAGGCCGTGGTTGGCGCCTCAACGGGCAGCAGTATCCCAACGCACTGCACATGGCGGTCACGCGCCCCCAAACCCAGCCCGGGGTGCTCGAGCGCTGGGCCCGCGACCTGGCAGATGCTGTCGACTACGCGCTCGAGCACCGCCACGAGGCTCCGCACTCGGGGGCGATCTACGGCGGCGTCGAGGGCGGCTCGAACGATGAGATCGACGCCATTGTCAAGATCTTCATGGCCGACATGATGGATACCCAGATGGCTGTGCCGGTCGATGAATGACGAACTCTGCCTAAGCGTTGATCTAGGAACCGGCGGTCCCAAAGTCGGCCTGGTCAGCGTCGATGGCGATGTGCTCGACTTCGAGGTGCACCGAGTCGCGACCCACTTCGATGACGCCGGCGCCGCAGTGCAGGATGCAACCCACTGGTGGGATCTGGTTCGAAGTGCGAGCACCCGCCTGATCGCGCAGAACTCGGTCGCGCGCGGTCGTGTGAAGGCCGTTGCAATCACCGGCCAGTACTCCTCGACGGTGCCCGTCGACGCCAATGGACTCCCAGTGGGTCCGTGCCTCACCTGGCTGGACACGCGCGGCGGGCCCTACAGCCGACGCGCCATCGGTGGTGCGTTCCAGGGCTACGACGCGCGGAAGGTCCTACGTTTCATACGAAAGACCGCGGGCGCGCCCTCCACCGCGGGCGCGGACCCGGTGGGCCATATGCTGTTTCTGCTCTCTGAGCAGCCCGAACTGGTGGCCCGGACCCGATGGTTCATGGAGCCCGTTGACTATCTCACCATGCGCTTCACGGGCGTCGCCTCGGCGACTCACGCATCGCGCTTGGCGATGTGGATGACCGACAACCGCCACCTGGAGCGTCTCGCCTACGACGAGACCCTGCTCGCCAGCGTGGGCCTCAACAGCCATCGCTTACCGCCACTCGTATCCTTCGGCTCCATCGTCGGCCAGGTCGCCGACCGGGTCGCCGGCGAACTGGGGCTGAGCGGCCGCGAGTCGGTCATCACCGGCATCCCCGATCTGCACGCCGCCGCGATCGGTGCGGGCGCCACTGAGCTGTACGCGACGCACCTGGCACTGTCCACGACGTCGTGGATCAGCTGCCCCGTGCCCTCCAAGAAGACCGACATCGCTCATTCCATTGCCTCGGTGCCCGGACTAGATGACCATTCCTACCTAGTCATCAACAACCAGGAGACGGGTGCCAAGGCGCTCGAGTGGCTGCGCTCAGCGCTGGGAGCCGAACCGCTGAACTTCGAGGACATGACGGCGATGGCGAACACGTCCTTGCCCGGCGCGAGAGGCGTCGTCTTCACCCCATGGCTGGCGGGCGAGCGCTCTCCCGTTGACGACAAGAACGCCCGCGGCGCCCTACACAATCTCTCGGTCACCACCTCGAGGGCGGACGTCGTTCGCGCGGTCATGGAGGGAGTGGCGGCGAATAGCGCGTGGCTCTTCGGCCACGTGGAGAAGTTCACCGGCCACACGCTCGGACCGGTGCGACTCTTGGGCGGTGGCGCGCAGTCGCCGCTGTGGTGCCAGATCTACGCCGACACCCTCGATCGCGACGTCATACAGGTGCGCGAACCCCTGATCGCTCAATTGCGCGGCGTGGCACAACTCGCCTGGTCCACACTCGCGCAAGCGCCTCTGGGGGACCTGACGACGGGGCCCGGGGCGACCTTTCATCCTCGACCCGACGTCGCCAACACCTATCGGGCCCGGGTCGAGGCACTGCCTCAGCGATACCGCCACGCACGAGCGTGGTCGCGTCGCCACCGCGGCTCGTGGTAACCCACGCCCGGACACCTCGGCGAAGAGGCGTATCTTGAGACGGAGAGCGTTCAACGAGAAGAGGACCCATGCCCTATCAGTTCAGCGAACAAGGCCTCGAGGTACACGAGTCCGTACGCCGCTTCATGGATCACGTCATCTACCCAAACGAGTCCACCTACTACGACGAGCTCGAGATGGTTGGCACCGACGGTTACCCGCCGGTGATGGACAAGTTGAAGGGGGCCGCACTCGAACGTGGATTGTGGAACCTCTTTCTTCCTCACCTCAACGCGGACAGCCCCGGCACTCCCCTGTCGAATCTGGACTATGCCCCGGTCTCAGAGATGCTCGGCCAGGTCTCGTTCGCCTCCGAGGCGCTGAACTGCAACGCGCCCGACACGGGCAACATGGAGATACTCAATCTCTACGCGAGCGAAAGCGTCAAGGCGCAGTGGCTCGCACCACTGCTGGCCGGCGAGATACGCAGTGCCTTCTCGATGACCGAGCCCGACACCGCGTCCTCGGATGCGACCAACATCGGACTCTCCATCGAGCGTGACGGGGACGAGTACGTGCTCAACGGGCGCAAGTGGTTCAGTTCGGGTGCGCGCGCCGAGCGCTGCCAGGTACTCATCGTCATGGGCAAGACCAACCCCGACGCATCACGTCACCTCCAGCAGTCGATGATCGTGGTGCCCAAGGAAACGCCCGGCGTCGAGCTCGGACTCGATCCCCACGTCTTCGGCTACGCGGAACGCGGCGGTCACCCCGAGGTGATCTACCACGACGTTCGAGTGCCGGTGGAGAACCTTCTCGGCGACGAGGGCAGTGGGTTCGCCATCTCCCAGGCCCGACTCGGGCCGGGGCGCATTCACCACTGCATGCGCTCGATCGGCGTCGCCGAGCGCGCGCTGGAACTCATGGTCACCCGGTCGCTCGAACGTTCCACATTTGGCTCCAGCCTCGCTCGCAAGGGACTGATCCAGGACTGGATCGCCGAATCCCGCATCGAAATCGACATGGCGCGAGAGTACGTGCTGCGCACGGCCTATCTCATGGATACGGTCGGCAACAAGGCCGCGGCGAGTGAGATCTCGGGCATCAAGGTGGCGATCCCGAACATGACGCTCAAGGTGATCGACCGCGCGATCCAGGTGCACGGCGCCGCCGGCGTGACCCAGTTCTATCCCTTGGCGCGCATGTACGCTCACCAACGGACACTGCGCATCGCCGACGGACCCGACGAGGTGCACAAGATGACCATCGCGCGACGCGAGATCATGAAGCACCAACCCGACTTCAAAATGCATTGACGCTCGAAGGCCGAGAGCAGAGCCGTCCCACTGCGGACGACGCGTGAATTACAGTTAATCAAGCATCAAGGCAACCGGGGGGCAGTCTTGAAGGACACTCGTGATCAATCGGTCACCGTCACGCATAGCGCCACCAACCTGCGCCATGAGATCGCCACCAGTGGGTTTCTCGACGGCATGTTCGCCGGCGTGATGCTCCACGGACGTGACGGAAGCGTTCTGGAGCTCAACGAGGCCGCTCGGCGGATCTTCGGCGACCTCGAACTCGAGAATGACACCCTCGTGCGCGTCAACCGAGAGTGGCGGATCGTGCGAGAGGACGGCTCGGCGTACCAGGACGATGAACTTCCCCTCGCCATCGCTCTGCGCACGGGTGCGCCCATCTACAACGAAATCATGGGTATCGACCGGCCGCACCAGCCGCGCCGATGGATCTACACCGACGTATGGCCTCTCGTCGTCGACGAGCGAGTCACCGGCGCGATCTCCATCTTCGACGACTACTCAACGCGATGGGCCGAGCGCCACGTGCTGCGACTCCTGAGCGCCGTCAGCCGACTGGTGCTGCTCGCCACTTCCGAGAACGAGTGTCTTCAGCAGCTCTGCGACGTGCTCGTCGAACAGGGCGGCTACGCCCTCGCCTGGGTGGCGAGTCCATCGCCGGACGATCCGATCGAGATTGACGTGGTCTGCGTGGCGGGCGAGTCCGACTACGTCTTCAAGGGAATGGTCTCGTTGTCCGAATCGCACGAGACTGGTCTCGGCCCGGTGGGTACCGCCCTGCGCACCGGCGTCACCCAGGTGGTGAACGATCTGCCGAATGATTCGCTCTTTCAACCGTGGCGCGATCGGGCCGCTCGCTTCGCTCTCGAGTCGTGCGTCGCCATACCAATCTCAATCGGCGATGGTCCAGCCACGCTCAACATCTACCACCAGCGCATCGGCGCATTCGACGAGCTCGCGATCCAGGGGCTCGAACAGATCGCGCGCGAGGTCGAGTTCGCGCTCGCCCACGTTCGTTCGATGCGCCAGTCCGAACGGGCGCTGCGAAAGACCATCACAGCCATCCGCGCCCAGGTTGCTGCCGAACACCACCGCACCGAAATTGAGGAGCGGTTTCGCCTCGCCTTCGAAGAGAACATGGCCCCGATGACCTTCACCGATACGAGCGACCGGATTCTCGCGGTCAACGACGCGTTTTGCGACATGGTCGGCTTTGAACGTGAAGAGTTGCTCGGTCACGATTCGACCCTGTTCACCTACCCCGAGGACATCGGGATCACCGAGGAGTCGCTTCGCCAGGCCATCATGGGCGAGGCGGGCAAGGCACGCTACGTCAAGCGATACCAGCGCAAGGACGGCCGCGTGATCGTCGTGGAGGTCGCCCGCTCGTCAGCGTGCGACGCGGACGGCAATACGCTCTACTTCGTCTTTTCCGAGCGCGACGTAACCGAGGAACGGGCACTCACCGACCAGCTGTCGCACCAGGCGCTGCACGACCCCCTCACGGGCCTGGCCAACCGAGTCCTCTTCGAGGATCGACTGGCCCGCGCACGCGCGCACGTCACGCGCACCGGCGGGCTTGGCGCGGTGCTGCTAGTAGACCTCGACGACTTCAAAGGGGTCAATGACGCCCACGGGCACATCGTGGGTGACCAGTTACTAAGCGAAGTCGCCCGACGCATGGAGCAGGTCACCCGATCCTCGGACACCTTGAGTCGCTTCGGTGGCGACGAGTTCCTCTACCTCGCCGAGGGCCTCACCAGCGAGGGTGACGCCCGCGAGATCGCCGAGCGCCTGCTCTCGGCGATGGGCGAGCCCTTCATGATCGCCGACTCGCAACTGGTCCAGCACGCCAGCGTCGGCGTGGTCGTGTGGGACGAGCGCAACTCCAACAGCAGCGACCTCATCCAGAGCGCCGACATCGCACTCTACGAGGCGAAGCGCCAGGGCAAGGGCAGCGTCGCCCTTTTCGCTCCGATCATGCACCACCAGGCGGTGAGCCGGTTCACACTCATCCAAGAGTTGCGCAGCGCTTTCGAGAACCGTGAGCTGACGATGCACTATCAACCCATCGTCGAGCTCACGACGAGCACCATCGTGGGATTCGAGGCGCTCATGCGCTGGCAACACTCCTCGCGTGGTGCCATCGCTCCCGACGTGTTCATTGCGCTGGCTGAAGAGAGCGACCTGATCGTGCAGTTGGGCTGGTTCGCCTTGGACGAGGCCGTGTTCAACGCGGCGAACTGGCGCTGGAGCGAGGATCGCGAACCGGGACCCTACGTATCGGTCAACCTCTCCTCACGCCAGTTCTACCATCAGCATCTATTGAAAAAGATCGACGAGACACTCGACGCTCACCGTCTCTCCCCCGACCGACTGATACTCGAGATCACCGAGAGCGTGACGCTGTCGCACTCGACCGAGACGGTCACCATCATGCGCGAACTCTCCAAGCGGGGCATCGGCATCGCGCTCGACGACTTCGGCACCGGTTACTCGTCGCTCTCATACCTAATCGACCTGCACCCGCGAATCATCAAGATCGACAAGACCTTCGTCAGCCAGGCCACCAAGAACTGGCGCAGCGACACCCTCCTGGAATCGATCATTTCACTGGGCAAGAAACTAAAGTGCGCAGTGCTCGCCGAGGGTATTGAGACCAAAGAGCAGCTCAACCGACTTCGAGAATTCAAGTGTGAGTTCGGCCAGGGGTTCCACTTCTCACAACCCATTGCAGGCTCCGAGGTTCACGGTCTGCTCGCGACCGGATTCACCGCCAACTTCGATAATCCTTGATGAAGGGCTAGACCCTTCGTAGAGGGTCCGCGACGTCCATACTCCGCATCCGCGAATTGACCGACCGCGACGACCCGACACGGTGCGCGGCGCTTGAACTGCGCGACGGGACTTGACCCAGCAATCCAGATCGTTCGACTGGGGCCAATATAGACTCCGGCGATGGCCGCGAACGCCTCATCGGAACTCGAACTCCGCGTCGAACCGCGAGCGCAGCAGCGCCGCACGAGCGTCGCTCTCCGACTAATCCTGGCGATCCCGCAATTCATCGTCATTGCGTTCATCGGCTACGCCGCGGAGTTCCTCGCCTTCCTGGGCTGGTTCGTCGCCCTCGTGACGGGTCGCAACCCCTTCCACCGATTCATCGTCGGCTACATCCGCTGGTACGCGAGAGTAATCGGGTACCTCTACTTTCTAACCGATTCATACCCGCCGTTCTCCCTCGAGCCGTCCGATGACTATCCGATCGACGTGCGTCTCGAACAGTCTCCCCTGCGTCGGCTCACGATTCTCTTCCGCATCGTCCTGCTAGTCCCAGTCACGATTCTGACGACCCTCCTGAGTGCCGGGCTCGCCATGGTGGGCGTGGTGGCCTGGTTCTTGACCCTGGTGCGCGGTTCGCTGCCCGAACCCCTACACAATGCGACCCACGCGGCATTGCGTTACGTCACGCGAGTCCAGGCGTACGCCCTCGTGGTCCAAGACCGCTACCCCCGTGGACTGTTCGGCGATGTGCCCTCATCGGAGTTTCTCTCGAATACCGCATCCACCGACGACGGCGAGGTGAGCAACGACGAGGCCCCGGGAACGGCGTCGGAACTCGATTCCGACGCGCCGACCCGCCTCATGGGGTCCCTGCCGATGGCTCCCCCGGTGACGACCGCGGACGCCGAACGCGAACCACGTTGGCCGCTGTCGCTTTCGCGAGCCGGTCGGCGCGTCATCACCGGCGAGCTCATCCTTGGCGCCATGACGTACCTGGGATCATTCCTGCTCATCATCGCGCTTGGTTCCTCGCTGTCGACGGGGCGAGTCTGGTCCCACCTGTACGGTGGCGACCTCGCCTCGCTTCGCCTCGTGGTCACCAATGCACGCGCGGACCTGGACGCCGCAAGCCCCAACTGGGACACGGTGCGTCGGGCCTGCACGGACATCGAGCAGTCCCTCGCCCGGCTCGGCTCCCTGCCCCAGTACCCGCGCAAGGGGCCGAACGAGCACCTGTTGAGGGGACTCGGCGATATCGCCCTGGGTGAACGAGCCTGTCTCGGGAGTATCGTGCCCCATCACCAAACCCAACTGCTGGCGGATCTGAGCAAGGCCTTCGCCGCCGGGCTGCACGAACTGGCCGTGTTCGACGTCCAGACGCGCTAGGCGGTGTCGCGCGGCCGCAATACTGGTGCCATGCCCCTGCTGCCCGAGCTTCTCGCCGACCGCGACCTGGTACTTCGAGGCTGGCGCGCATCAATGGTCGATCAGATGCTGGACGCGGTGGGACGCAGCATCGTCGAATTGGAGCAATGGATGCCCTGGGCCCGCGAGCTACCGACCCGATCGCAGTTCGAGGCCGTCCTGCGCGACGGCACGGCCTCGTTCGATCGCGACACCGAGTGGAACTACGCCATCTTCGAGTGCGCGAGCGATGAGCTGGTCGGTTCGTGCGGCCTGCACCGTTTCGACGATCCCTCGTGTCCCGAGATCGGCTACTGGATCCGTTCGGACCGCACGCATCGCGGCTACGCGACACGCGCCGCCCGGGCGCTGGTCGGCGCGGCGTTCGCGCACCTGGGTGACGTCGATCGAGTGAAGATACGCATGGACCGGGCCAACACGGCGAGTGCGGCGGTCCCGGCGCGGCTCGGATTCACGCTCGATCACGAGGAGGACCGCGAGATCGTCACCTCGGGCCACACCGGAAGGGGCTACGTCTGGATCCTCGAACGCCGAGCCTGGACGGCCGCTCGCGCAGAGCACGACCCGCTCACCCGCTGAACACGGTCTCCACGGTGCGCCGATCGCGGGACTGTTGATGGCGCCACGTCGCGAGCAGCGCGATAAGCGTGCTCGCCACCGCCGCCATCGCCGTCGCCGCGAACGCGGCCCAGAGCCGCACGCCGGTGTAGTAGGCCATCCACATTACGCCCGCCGCAGCGCTTAGGCCCCACCAGCCAACTGACACACCTAAGGCCTCCTCGCAGCGCACCAATTCCACCAACTGCGGACCTCGGGTCAGGGCCATCACGACGCCAGCGCCGTAGATACCGCCCGACCAGCCCCACTCCAGCGTGGGCACCACGCACAGTGCGCCAAAGGCGCCGAGGGACCCGGCCGACACGCGCCAGCGCACCACTGGAGCCAGGCGCGCCACGATGGCCAACTGCAGAGGCAGCGTCGCCAGACTCCCCAAGATCATCTCCCACGAGTTGGTGACCACCCCGTACGCACCCCAGAACAGCCCCAGGTACACAAAGACGACCCAGGTGGCGAGGGACATCCCCTCAACGCCGTAGAGGGTCACCCGACGAAACTGGGCGTAGGTGCCGATGGCGCCCAGCACCACCGCACTCCAGCCCAGCGTGGTCGTCAGGTCGTGAAAGAGCATCGCGCCAGCGTAGCGGCGCCGTCTCCTATCGCCTCCGGTTTGCCGCCGAGATAACCGCCTCGAGCGAAGCATCCAAGATCGACGAACTCATCCCGACTCCCCACCACGTGGTACCGTCGTCGCCCTCTGCCTCCACGTAGGCAACGGCCGACGCCTCAGACCCCGCGGTGAGTGCGTGCTCGTGATAGTCGCGAACTTTGAAGCGGACGTCCATCTCGTCCTTGAGCCCGGCCATCAGTGCGTCGATCGGTCCGTTGCCTTCGCCCTTGACCGTCACGTGCTGACCGGCCACGACCAACTGGGCGAAGATCCGGGTGTTGTGTTGATCCGTGGACACCTCACTCGACAGCAACTGGATCGTGGGATTTTCCGGCAGGTACGTAGTCGTGAAGACGTCCCAGATCTGGGTGGGCGAAATCTCGGTGCCCGAGCTCTCGACGATCTCCTGCACGCGCTTGGAGAACTCGACCTGCATCGCCCGCGGCAGCTCGAGGCCGTGCTCGGTGCTCAAGAGGTAGGCCACGCCACCCTTGCCCGACTGGGAGTTCACCCGGATGATCGCCTCGTAGGTACGACCCGTGTGCTTGGGATCGATGGGCAGGTATGGCACTTCCCACACCTCGTACTCGTCGCCGATCGCGGTCATGCCCTTCTTGATGGCGTCCTGGTGAGAGCCCGAGAATGCCGTGTAGACCAGCTCGCCCACGTAGGGGTGACGTGGATGGATCGGCAGGCGGTTGGCGTATTCGGCGACGTGGCGAACCTTGTCAATATCACGAATGTCGAGCTCGGGGTCAACCCCCTGGGAGAAGAGGTTGAGCGCCAGGTTCACGACGTCAACGTTGCCGGTGCGCTCGCCATTGCCGAAGAGCGTCCCCTCTACGCGGTCGGCACCGGCCAGCACACCCAGTTCCGCGGCGGCCACGCCAGTGCCGCGATCGTTGTGAGGGTGCAGCGAGAGAACGATCGAGTCGCGATTGTCGACGTGGCGCAAGAACCACTCGATCGAGTCCGCGTACAGGTTCGGCGTGAACATCTCCACCGTGGCCGGAAGGTTCAGAATCAACGGCCGCTCGGGCGTGGGCTCGATGACCGCACTGACCGCGTTGCAGATCTCGAGTGCGTAGTCCAACTCGGTGCCGGTGAAACTCTCGGGCGAGTACTCGTAGAGAAACTCGGTGAACGGGGAGGTCGACTCCAGGGAACGACACAGGCGTGCGGCGTCGAGCGCGATCTGGGTGATGCCATCGCGATCCAGACCAAAGACCACGCGGCGCTGCAGCGTGGAAGTCGAATTGTAGAAGTGCACGATGGCCCGATGCACGCCATGCAGCGACTCGTAGGTGCGCCGGATGAGGTCCTCGCGGCACTGGGTCAGCACCTGGATCGTGACGTCGTCGGGGATGAGAGCATTGTCGATGATATGGCGCACGAAGTCGAAGTCCGGCTGGGACGCGGAGGGGAAGCCGACCTCGATCTCCTTGAAGCCCATATCGACCAGCTGGGCGAACATGACTGACTTGCGCTCGAGGTCCATCGGGTCGATCAGAGCCTGGTTGCCGTCGCGCAGGTCGACACTGCACCAACGCGGCGCGTGATTCAGACGAGCATTGGGCCACGCGCGATCGGGCAGATCCACGGGCACCGTCGGCCGGTACTTGGCGAACGCCATGGGGCTTGGCTCTTGCGGGCTGGTTGCCATGTCCATCCTTTCTCTTGACTCGAACTCAGGAAACAAAAAACCCCCGCGTAAGCGGGGGCGTAGGGCGAGCGTGTGCTCACCCTACCAGCGCAGCAGCTCCTTGAACGAGTCGATAGTCACGGGGCCAGTCTATCCCGGTTTGAGACAATGTCCACCGCGTTCGGCCACTATCCTGAGAGTTTGTGGGCATAGCAAAGGCACTCTTCAAGCTGGCACTTCTCTTGATGCTAGGTGCAGCACTCGCGGGCGTCGTCATGATCGTCAAACGCTCGCGGTCCGGCGAGTCAATCTCGTACGACCAGTGGCCAGATGTCCCCGAGAATCCCGCGGCGTAGTCCACCCCACGCAGTCACCCACCTAAGGAGTCAACATGGCAACTATGGAATACCGTCGTTTGGGCCGTTCGGGACTCAAGGTCAGCGTCTTGTCCTTTGGCAGTTGGGTGACCTTTGCCAACAAGGATCAGATTGCGACCGCCGCGTCGGCCGCCGAGTGTCTGAGTGCCGCCAAAGAGGCCGGCGTCAACTTCTTCGACAATGCCGAGGCCTACTCCGCCGGTGACTCCGAGCGGGTCATGGGCGGGGCCTTTCGCGAACTGGGCTGGAAGCGACACGAGTTTGTCGTCTCGACGAAATTGTTCTGGGGTTTGCACGACCAGATCAACATGAAGAACACCCTGAATCGCAAGTACCTAAGCCAGGCCATTGACGGCTCGCTCGAGCGGTTCGGGCTCGACTTCGTCGACCTGGTCTTTTGCCACCGGCCCGACCCGAAGACGCCCATTGAGGAAACGGTCTGGGCGATGAGCGACATGATCTCCCAGGGCAAGGCTCTGTACTGGGGGACCTCGGAATGGAGCGCGGACGAGATCCGCGCCGCCTACGACATCGCCGATCGCCACCACCTGCACAAGCCGCTGATGGAGCAGCCCCAGTACAACATCCTCTGGCGAGACCGGGTCGAGAAGGAATACCGCCGTCTCTACCAGGACATCGGTCTCGGTACCACCATCTGGTCGCCCCTCTCGTCGGGATTGCTCACCGGTAAGTACCTGCACGGCATCCCCGAAGGCTCGCGCGCGACACTGCCGGGCTACGAATGGCTGAAGGGGATGCTGACCGACCCCGAACGAAACAAGAAGGTTGCCGAACTCAAGGCAATCGCCGACGAGCTCGGTATCAGCCTCGCCCAGCTCTCCCTCGCCTGGTGCGCGAAGAACCCCAACGTCTCGACGGTGATCACCGGCGCCTCCTCGGCTGCGCAGGTGCGCGAGAATATGACGGCCCTGGACGCTATGCCGCTGCTCACCAAAGAGATCATGGACCGAATCGATCTGATCAGCCTCTTCTAGTTGGCGCCGCGCAAGCGCGGCGCGGTCCTAGCGGAGGCTGATGAGGTGGATGTCCTCGATACCGTCACTTTCGCGCAGCCGCTCGATCACCGCGCTGGGCGTGGGCGTCGTGGTCGAGAGCACCATGAGCGCGGTCTTACTCGCCGGGTCCGGGCCCACCGCCATCGACGCGATGGAGACGTGCGCCTCGCCCAGTGCCAGGCCCACCTGACCGATCATGCCCGGACGGTCATCATTGCGCACCACCAGCATCGACGCGGTCGGCGGGATCTCGACACTGTGACCGTCCACGGTGACGATGCGAGTTTCGAGACGAGTGCCGATGGTCATCAAAGTGCCCGCTACCGCGTGATCGCCTGATCGAACCGTGATGAGATTCACATACTCGGGTGACTCCACCGTGGACACCTCGCCCCAAGCCAGGTTGTGCTCCTTGGCCAGTTGCGGAGCGTTGACGAAGGACACACCCTCGTGGCCCGTTGCACTCAACAAGCCCTTGAGGGCGCACAGGGTGAGGATCTTGGTTCCCGAACCGGCGAGCTCGCCCTGGTAGATGACCTCCAGGTCGGCGGGCTTTCCGTCGAGCAGACCACCAATGAAGCGACCGAGCACCTCGGCCAGGCCCATGAAGGGACGAACCACGTTGGACACCTCGCCCGCGGCAACGTTCACCGCGAAGGGGACGAAGTCGCCCGACAGCGCCAACTGGACCTGCTCGGCAATGGTGATGCCGGCCTTGTCCTGCGCCTCGCGCGTCGAAGCACCCAGGTGCGGCACGACGACGACCGAAGGGAGCTCGAACAGGGGCGACTCGGTGGTGGGCTCCTTGGCGAACACGTCAAGCGCCGCGCCCTGGACGTGTCCACTGCGAATGGCGTCGGCCAGGTCGCTCTCATTGATGATGCCGCCGCGGGCCACGTTGATGATCCGCACGCCCACCTTGGCCTTCTTCAACGTCTCGGCGTCGAAGAGGTCGGCGGTCTCCTTGGTCTTGGGCAGGTGGATCGTGATGAAGTCGCTCTGGCGCAACAGCGAATCGAGGTCCATCAATTCCACGCCCATGTGCCGAGCGCGCTCTTCGGAGATGTACGGGTCGTACGCCACCAGGTGCATGCCAAAGGCCATGGCCCGCTGGGCCACCAGGGCACCAATCTTGCCAAGACCCACCACGCCGAGGGTCTTACCGTGCAGTTCCACGCCCTCCCACTTCGAGCGCTCCCACTTTCCACCCTTGAGAGCGGCGTGTGCCTGGGGCACGTTGCGCGCCTGGGCGAGCAGCAGGGCCATTGTCTGTTCGGCGGCTGACAGGATGTTCGACTGGGGCGCGTTGACCACCATGACACCGAGTTCGGTGGCCTTGGCCACGTCGACGTTGTCAAGGCCGATGCCCGCGCGACCCACCACGACGAGATCCTTGGCCGCCTCGAGCGTGGGCGCGTCGACCTGGGTGGCTGAGCGGATGATCAGGGCGTTGGCGCCCTGGACCGCCTCGATCAACTCGGCGGGCGAGAGCCCGAGGCGAACGTCGACCTCGTGCCCGGCGTTGCGCAACTCCTGCAGGCCAGATTCAGCAATCTCTTCGGTAACGAGTACTCGAGCCACAACTTAACCTTTCGTTCGATCCCCCAAGGCTAGAGGGAATGCGTGGGGCTTCAAACTCCCGCGACGAACTCACCGAAGCGGCGAAGCCCCTCAGCCAGGTCGTCGTCGCCCAGCGCGTAGCTGAGTCGGAAGTAGCCCGGCGCACCGAATGCCTCGCCGGGGACCACCGCGATCTTGATCTGGTCGAGCAGGACCTCGGCCAACTCCGCCGACGTGGTCGGCGTCGAGCCGCCGAGCGAACGGCCGAGCAGTCCAGTGACGTTGGGAAAGCAGTAGAAGGCCCCGTCGGGCTCAACGCAGTGCACCCCGTCGATGGCGTTCAGCATCGAGGTCATGGTGCGTCGCCGGCGGTCGAAAGCCGTACGCATCACCTCTACCGCGCTGAGATCGCCGCTCACCGCGGCGAGCGCGGCGCGCTGGGAGATGTTGGAGATGTTGGACGTCGTCTGGCTCTGGTAGTTCACCGCTGCCCCGATGATGTCGGGTGCTCCGATCATCCAGCCCACGCGCCAACCCGTCATCGCGTAGGTCTTGGCGACACCGTTGACGACTACCCAGCGATCGGCGAGCTCGGGCGCCACCACCGGCATCGATACGTGCCGGGCGTCACCGTAGACCAGGTGCTCGTAGATCTCGTCGCAGAGAACCCAGATGCCGTGCTCGCCCGCCCACGCGCCGATGGCGGCGACGTCATCGGGGTGCGCGACCGCTCCCGAGGGGTTCGACGGCGACACGAAGACGAGCACCTTGGTGCGCGTGGTGCGCGCGGCCTCCAACTCCTCGACGCTGACGCGAAAACCGCGCTGCTCGCTCGTCGGGACCGCCACCGGCACACCGCCAGCGAGGTAGACCGACTCGGGGTAGGTCGTCCAGTACGGGGCGGGGATGAGCACCTCGTCGCCCGGATCGAGCAGGGTCATGAAGGCCGTGGCCACGGCGTGCTTGCCCCCGTTGGTGACCAGCACCTGGTTGGCGCTGACGACGAGACCGGAGTCGCGCTCGGATTTGTCAGCGATGGCCTCGCGCAGCGCGAGTAGGCCGGCGGTGGGGGTGTACTTGTACATCGTGGGGTCCTGGCAGGCCCGCTCGGCGGCCTCGACGATGTGCTCGGGAGTCGCAAAGTCGGGTTCGCCCGCACCGTAGCCGATGACCGGCTCGCCAGCGGCCTTTAGCGCCTTGGCTTTTGCGTCGACGGCAAGGGTGGCGCTGGGGGCGAGACCGCTCAGAAGGTCACTCACTCTCGAACCCATCAATCGCTCCGTTCGTTTTCCGTAAGAATGTAATTCTATGACCTCCCCTGACACCCTCCGAATCCCACAAGAACTTCTTCCGCGCGACGGACGCTTCGGCTCCGGGCCGTCCAAGATCCGACAAGACCAGCTCACCGCGCTGCTCGCCGACTCGACGACGTACCTCGGCACGTCGCACCGCCAGGCAACCGTACGCAACAAGGTCGCCGAGGTGCGCGACGGCCTTCGCAACCTCTTCAGTCTCCCTGACGGCTACGAGGTCCTGCTCGGCAACGGAGGCACCACGTGCTTCTGGGACGCGGCGACCTTCCACCTCATCGCCGAGCGCAGTCAGCACCTCAGCTTCGGCGAGTTCTCGTCGAAGTTCGCCTCGAGCGCCAAGGCGGCGCCGCACCTGGGCGACCCCCAGATCATCAAGAGCGACGCCGGCACGCACCCGGTGGCGGTCGCTGACAACGGCGTCGACCTGTACGCCCTCACCCACAACGAGACCTCCACCGGCGTGATGATGGAGGTGCGCCGCCCCGAGGGCGCGACCGGCCTCGTGGCGGTCGATGCCACGTCGGGCGCGGGCGGGCTCATGGTCGATCCCAACCAGTTCGACTGCTACTACTTCGCGCCCCAGAAGAGCTTCGCCTCCGACGGCGGACTGTGGCTAGCGCTGTGCTCCCCCGCTGCCGTCGAGCGAATTGAGACCCTCGCGGCCTCCGATCGGTGGACGCCGGCCTTCTTCGACCTCAAGATCGCACTGGACAACTCTCGGCTCAACCAGACCTACAACACACCCGCACTGGCGACGATCCACCTGCTGGCCTCCCAGATCAAGTGGATGAACGACAATGGCGGCCTCGAGTTCTCGAGCGGCCGTTCGCGAACCTCGGCGGAGATCCTCTACACCTGGGCCGAGGCGTCAGACTTCGCCACACCCTTCGTGACCAACCCGGCAGAGCGATCGAACGTCGTGGGCACGATCGACTTTAGCGACGAAGTCGACGCGGGAGTCATTGCGAAGGTACTGCGCGCCAACGGCATCGTCGACACCGAGCCCTACCGGAAGCTGGGTCGCAACCAGTTGCGCATCGCGATGTTCCCGAGCGTGGACCCCGAAGACGTCGCGTCGCTGTGCGCGTGCATCAACTACGTCGTGGGGAACCTCTAGACACGCCACTACGCTCGCGTCGTGAGCTCCTCGACAGAACGAACTCGTCGGGTGCTCGTCACCGGCGCCACCGGCTACGTCGGCGGACGACTCGTGCCACGACTGCTCGAACAGGGCTACGTGGTGCGCTGCCTGGTGCGCACCCCCGCCAAACTCGCCAGCGCCGCCTGGGTGGACGACGTCGAGGTGATGCAGGGTACTGTCGAAGGCGACCTGAGCGAGGCCATGAGCGACGTCGCCGTCGCGGTGTACTTGGTGCACGGCATCGGCACCGGTGGTGACTGGGCGGCCAAGGAGGCAAGCGATGCGCTCAACTTCCGCCACGGCGCCGAACGCGCTGGCGTCGAACGGATCGTGTACCTGGGCGGGATGGGCCGAGACGACGCCCGCCTGAGCACCCACCTGGCGAGCCGTCACCTGGTGGGCCGAACCCTCTCCGCGGGCTCGATCCCGGTCGTCGAGCTGCGCGCGGCGGTGATCATCGGCGCCGGCTCGGCCAGCTTCGAGATGCTGCGCTACCTGGTCGAGGTGTTGCCAGTCATGGTGACGCCCAAGTGGGTGGCCACGAAGTCGCAGCCGATCGCGATCTCGGACGTTCTGAGGTATCTCACGGTGGCCATCGGCTCGCCCCGGGACCTCGCGGGCGTGTTCGAGATCGGGGGCCCCGATGTGGTCACCTACGCCGAGATGATGGCGTTGTACGCGCGCGAGGCCGGACTTCGCCGGCGACGCCTGCTTCCGGTGCCGTTGCTGACGCCGCGCCTCTCCAGTCACTGGGTGGGCCTGGTGACACCCGTTCCCGCGTCGCTCGCGCGTCCACTCGTCGACAGCCTGGTCAACGAGGTGGTCGTTCGCGACGACACAGCCGTGCGCCTCCTCGGCCCGCCCGAGCGCGGCTTGGCCGACGCCATCCACCTGGCCCTCGGCGTCGCCAACTCCGACACGGCGCCGACCCGATTCACCGATGCCGATCTCCAGCCGTTTCGCGCGCTCGGCACCGACCCCGCGTGGGCCGGAGGCACAGAGCTGCGCGACGAGCGGGTCGTCACGACCCACGCGTCGCCCGAGGCGGTCTTTCGCGCCGTGACCGCGCTTGGAGGCAACAAGGGCTGGTATAGCGGGGAATGGCTGTGGAGGTTTCGCGGCCTCATCGATCTGGCGTGGGGCGGACCGGGGCTGCGTCGCGGTCGTCGCCACCCCAGCGCGCTTCGTGTCGGCGACTACGTCGACTTCTGGCGTGTCGAACGACTCGAAGCCGCGTCGCTCGTCTCGCTGCGCGCCGAGATGGTGCTGCCCGGTGAGGCGTGGCTCGACTTTCGAATCGAGCGCGAAGGAGCGCTCACCACCATGACCCAGACCGCTCGATTCAAGCCGCGCGGTCTGTGGGGGCGCGCGTACTGGTACGCCGTCGCCCCCTTCCACCGCTTCGTCTTCGCGGGCCTCGCCCGCGGCGTCATCGACGACGCGCAACGCGACGCTTAGTCGTCGGTGTCGCCACCCGACACGTCGGCAACCTTCTGCTTTCCCGCCGATACGAATGGCATCATCGCGCGCAACTTCTTGCCGATGTCCTCGATGGGGTGCTTCTTGCCCGCCTCGCGAAGTTCGCGGTAGCGTGGCCGTCCGATCTCGTTCTCCAGGATCCACTCGCGCGCGAACGTGCCGTCCTGGATCTCGGTGAGCACCTTCTTCATCTCGGCCTTCACCGAGTCGGTGATGATCCGCGGACCCCTCGTCAGATCGCCGTACTCGGCCGTGTCCGACACGCTGAAACGCATGCCGGTGATGCCCTCTTCGTACATGAGGTCGACGATCAGCTTGAGTTCGTGTAGGCACTCGAAGTAGGCGCTCTCGGGCTGGTAGCCCGCTTCCACCAGGGTCTCGTAACCGGCCTTGACCAGTGCACTGACGCCACCGCACAGCACCGCCTGCTCACCGAAGAGATCCGTCTCGGTCTCCTCGGTGAAGGTGGTCTCGAGCACTCCGGCGCGCGTCGCACCGAGCGCGTGCGCGTAAGCGAGCGCGATGGCGTGGGCGTTGCCGGTGGCGTCTTGGTGCACCGCGATCAGCGAGGGCACGCCGCCGCCCTCGAGGTAGGTCCGGCGTACTAGGTGTCCCGGCCCCTTGGGCGCCACCATGGCCACGTCGACGTCGGAGGGCGGGTTGATGAGATTGAAGCGGATGTTGAAGCCGTGGGCGAACAGGAGGCACTTGCCAGCGCTCAGGTGCGGGGCTACCTCGAGATCGTAGATGGCCTTCTGCTCGGTGTCGGGCACGAGCATCATGATGACGTCGGCCTCGGCGGCCGCGTCGGCGATGCCGAGCACGCGCAGACCGGCCTCTTCCGCCTTGTGCACCGAGGAAGACTCGGGTCGCAGACCGACGCGAACGTCGTAGCCGCCGTCGTGCAGGTTGAGCGCGTGTGCGTGGCCCTGGGAGCCGTAGCCGAGCACGGCGATCTTCTTGCCCTTGAGAACCTCCGGCTGAGCATCCTTCTCATAGAACATCGTGGTCATTGTCACTGTCTTTCTGTGCTGTTGAATGCTTCCTCGGACCTAGTCCTGAGCCGCTTGGCCAAGTCTAGGGAGTGCGACGCGCCCGGTGCGATGAAGCTCCACCTCCGAGAAGTCCTCCAGCGCTCGCTCCAACTCGTCGCACGCCGCCGGGGTTCCGGCCAGCATGACGGTCACCGCGCCGGGGTCGACGTCGACGATGGCGGCGCCGGCGTTGCCCAGGGTGTCGAGCAGCGGCGTGCGGTTGGCCACGTTGGTGGTGATGGTCGCGAGCAGGAGCTCGCGCTCCACCGCGTCGCGCGGCGCCAAATCGGTAATGTCCACCACGTTGACCAGCTTGTCGAGCTGACCCATGATCTGCTCGAGGGGCGCCGACTCCGCGTCGACCACGATGGTCACCCGCGAGAAACGGGCGTGGCTCTCGGAGGGTGCGACGGCCAGGGAGTAGATGTTGAAGCCCCGTCGCGCGAAGAGGCCCGCGATGCGCGCCAGCACGCCGGCCTTGTTCTCAACGAGCACCGACAAGATGTGGTGACGCACCGGGGTGTGGCGGGTGTCGCCCGCGAATGGCTCGGGGGTGTTCATCGCGCACCTCGCTGGGAGGGGTGAACAATGATGTCGTCGTTGCTCGATCCCGAGGCCACCATGGGAAAGACCTTCTCGGAGGTATCGGTGCGAAAGTCGATCACCACCGGCACGTCGTTGATCTTGTTGGCCTCGTCGATCACGTCGTTCATCTCCTTCAGGTTGGTCGCGCGCAAACCGACGCAGCCCATCGCCTCGGCCCACTTCACGTAGTCGGGTAGGTCCGAGGACAGGTAGACCTCGCTGTAGCGCTCGTCGTAGAACATCTCCTGCCACTGGCGCACCATGCCCAGATAGGCGTTGTTCAAGATCGCCACCTTGATCGGGATTCCCTCGGAGCGCGCCGTGACGAGTTCCTGAGCAGTCATCTGGAAGCACCCGTCGCCGTCGATGCACCAGACGGTGCGCTCGGGCCGGCCAACCTTGGCACCGATGGCCGCGGGCACACCGAAGCCCATGGTCCCGGCCCCACCGGAATTGATCCAGGTGCCCGGCTCCTCGAACTTCCAGTGCTGGGCCGCCCACATCTGATGCTGGCCCACCCCGGCCGCGACGATGGTGCCCGCATCCGCCTGTCGCCCGATGGCTTCGATGACGTGCTGGGGGCGCAGCGGTCCGTCGGGGACCGGCGCATCGTAGACGAGCGGGTACTGCTCCTGCCATGAGCGAATCTCCCTCCACCACGCGTCGAGATTCTTCGGCGTGGCGTCGCCCGCGTCGAGGGCCCGCAGCGCGGCGACGACGTTGCTCTGCACCGACACGTCGGCGGCGCGGATCTTGTTGAACTCGGCCCGATCGATGTCCACGTGGATCACCTTCGCCTCGGGTGCGAACGCGGAGACCTTGCCGGTCACGCGGTCGTCGAAACGTGCTCCGAGCGAAATGAGCAGGTCAGACCGTTGGATCGCGGTCACTGCGGCGTACACGCCGTGCATGCCCGGCATGCCCAGGTGCTGGGGGTGCGAGTCGGGAAACGCGCCTCGAGCCATGAGCGTGGTCACCACCGGCATCCTGGTTCGCTCGGCGAAGGCCAGCAGCTCCTTGGCGGCGTGCGACTTCAACGTGCCGCCACCGACGTAGAGCACCGGCCGCTCGGCGTCCGCGATCAGGGCGATCGCGCGAGCGATCGCGTGCTCGTCGAGCTCCACGTCCGGGCGATAACCGGGCAGGTCGTACTCATCGACTGTTGAGGGATACCACCAGTCCATCATTGACTGGCTGACATCCTTGGGAACGTCGATGAGCACGGGGCCCGGCCGGCCGGTCGTGGCCAGGTGAAACGCGGCCGCCACGGCGCGCGGCAGTTCCTGGGCTGTCTGCACGAGGAAGTTGTGCTTGGTGATCCCCATGGTGATGCCGGTGATGTCGCACTCCTGGAAGGCGTCGGTACCAATCGAAGACGTGGCGACCTGGCCCGTGATCACCACGAGCGGTGTCGAGTCCATGTGCGCGTTGCCGATGGGCGTCACGATGTTCGTGGCACCGGGACCACTGGTGACCATCGCCACGCCGGGGCGGCCAGTGGCCAGCGCGTAGCCCTCGGCCATGTGCCCCGCGCCCTGCTCGTGGCGCACGAGTATGTGGCGAATCGACGAGTCCAGGAGGGGGTCATAGACCGGAAGGATCGCGCCACCGGGCAGGCCGAAAATCGTCTCCACGCCCTGCTGTTCGAGGCTCTTGATGAGGGCTTCTGCTCCAGTGAGTTGCACCAGGCTCCTTTGGGGTCTTTGGGTAAAGAAAAAGGCCTCCCTTGTTTGGGAGGCCTCCGGTGTACGAACGTGCGTGACTACCGGCGCCAGCCGCCTACTACTACCAGAATGATCTCGCGCGTCGTCACCCCACAATCTAAGCACACCGCAAGTCCGCGGGCCAACCGGTGCGCACGGACCGGACCGGACCACGCCAACGACGCTTGCGCACACGCGCCCCAATTTTCGCACAATCGCCAATCTGTCGCCCACCCGACTGCTAGACCACGAGACATCACCAACCTGGAGGTACTCATGAAGCGAACTCACCTGCTCGCCACGGGCTCGCTGCTCGCCCTGGTCGCGACTCCCGTGCTGACCGGAGGGGCACCGGCCTCGGCCGGCACGGTTACCTGCTCGCGAACCACTTCGGGCCACGGCTTCAATCAGTGCGGCTACAACTACGGCGCCCGCATCTTCTCGGGCCCGGCCGATGGTGTCGACCGCACACTCGATGGCATGGTCTGGGGCGATCCCACCTACGCGAACGACCATCTGGTCATGAAGTGGAACGCCGCCTGGGACGCGTGCAACGCCAACGGCTACGACAACGCGACCTACTGCGCGGGCGCGTGGGTCACCAACGAGTGGAACGGCATGGTGCCCGGCGGCAGCTCGGTCACCGAGCACGTCAAGATCATCTGGGTCGGCTCCGCCGCCGATCAGAGCCCCTACTGGGTGGCGGGTGGCACATCGATCTGGGGCAACTACGAAGTCCTGATGGACCAGGGCATGCAGGGCGGGGTGCGCTACGTCAACACCTTCGCGACGCCCAACGGTCTCGGGTGACGCGCCGGTCACCTCGCGCGACAACTCAGCGCGAGGTGACCGCCCCCTTCTCGGCGCCCTGGACCAGTCGGGCGAACTTCTCGAGCACGCCAGTGGTATAACGCGGCGTGAACTCCTTCACGTGCTTGGCCCGTTCGGCGAGCACATCGGGCTCGACCAGCAGATCGATTGAGTGAGCGTTCACGTCGATCTCGATACGATCGCCATCGTGCACCAGCGCGATGGGACCGCCGTCGAGCGCCTCGGGAGCCACGTGGCCCACGCAGAAGCCGTGAGTCCCACCACTGAAGCGGCCATCGGTCACTAGGGCGCTGTCGCTGCCTCGGCCCACGCCCTTCATGGCGCCGGTCACCGCCAACATCTCGCGCATGCCGGGCCCCGCCTTGGGGCCCTCATAGCGAATGATCACCACGGTGCCGGGTTCGATCTCACCGGCGAGGATCGAGGTCATCGCCGCGTCCTCGCCGTCAAAGACCCGCGCCGAGCCCGAGAAGGTCAGGGAGTCGAGTCCGGCCACCTTGACCACCGATCCCCGGGGTGCCAGTGTTCCGCTCAACACTGCAATTCCCCCGCGATCGTTGATCGGGTGGGCCATGTCGTGAACGACCTCGCCGTCGGGCTTCTTCGGCGCGTACGCCGCCAGACTCTCGGCCATCGTCATACCGCTCACGGTCATGACGTCGCCGTGTAAGAGTCCGTGGTCCAACAGGTGCTGAAGAACGACGGGCACGCCGCCGATCGCGTCAATATCGCTCATGTGGTACTTGCCGTGGGGCTTGGTGTCGGCGAGGTGCGGCACCCGTGCGGCGACCTTGTTGAAATCATCCAACTCCAACGCCACGCGCGCCTCGTGGGCAATCGCGAGCAGGTGCAGGACGGCGTTGGTCGAGCCACCGAGAGCCATGACGACAGCGATGGCGTTCTCGAACGCCTCCTTAGTCATGATCTGGCGCGCTGTAATGCCCTTATCGAGCAAGTTGAGAACGGCCACGCCCGAGTCGTACGCGTACTGGTCGCGCCGCGGATCCACCGAGGGAACCGACGCGCTACCCAGCAGCGACATCCCGAGGGCCTCACCGACACTCGCCATGGTGTTGGCAGTGAACATGCCCGCGCAGCTGCCCTCACCCGGGCAGGCTGCACACTCGATCGCGTAGAGCTCGTCGTCGCTCATGGCGCCAACGGCGTTCGCGCCCACTGCCTCGAACACCGACACGATGTCGAGCGATTCACCGTGGTACTCACCCGGAAGGATTGTCCCGCCGTACACGAACACGCTCGGAACGTCGAGACGCGCCGCCGCCATGAGCATTCCCGGAAGCGACTTGTCGCATCCCGCGAACGTGACCATGGCGTCAAATCGCTCGGCGTGCATGACGGTCTCAACCGAATCAGCAATCACCTCGCGCGACACCAGCGACGCGCGCATTCCCTCGTGGCCCATGGAGATCCCGTCGGACACTGCGATTGTCACGAACTCGAAGGGGACGCCGCCGCCCTCTCGCACCGCCACCTTGGCGCGCTTGGCGAGCCGGTCGAGCGGCAGGTTGCACGGGGTGACCTCATTCCAACTGGAAGCCACGCCGATCTGGGGCTTGATCATGTCAGCGTCACCCAGGCCCATGGCGCGAAGCATCGCTCGGGCCGGCGCTCGGTTCTTTCCAATCGTGACTTCAGAACTGCGCGGTACCGGGTGGACTGTCATGGGCGAAGTCTAGATAACGGTGGGTTTCTAAGGCCAGAGGCAGCGAATTACGGCCCAGGGTCCCTGCGCGGCACGACCGAGCGGTACGCCGCGAGTGGCGACGCTGCCACAAACACCCCTCAAACTTATGACAAGTTTCACACAAATAGCGAGTTCATAGCATGGTGTAATTACTAGTGAATGAGTTTCCGCACTAATCACTAGCATTCAAGAATCACAGAGGTTTGATATTAACTCTAGTCTATGGCGCAATTTTTACCCTTGCAGGAAGGACTCTTATGTCCAAGGATACCGATTTAGGAACTGTCTCAGACGCCCACAGCGAGCCGAAGAAACTGCGCCACCATCGTGCGCAAGCAATTCGCATTCGCCGCAGTCATTTTGGTGCTTCAGCCCTCGCAGCCTCGGGCTTGGCCTTCATGCTAGCGACGGTCTTCGGCGTGGGGCCCGCCCTCGCAGCCACCACGAGCGTGAATCTCGCCAGCGCGTCGTCCTATGCCGTATTGGCGGGCACGACCATCACGAACACCGGGTCGACAGTGATCGCGGGTGACGTCGGTCTATCGCCGGGGACCTCGATCACTGGATTCCCGCCCGGAACTTTAAGTTCGGGTGCAATCCATCAGACGGATGCCGCGGCGCTCGCGGCCAAGACAGATCTGACGACCGCGTACCTTGACGCCGCGGGCCGCACGCCGTTCACCACGGTATCGGGCGACCTTGGTGGCTCAACCCTGGTCCCAGGGGTCTATCAGTCAACGTCGAGTCTGGCCCTCACGGGCACCCTCACCTTGAACGGCGGCGGTGACGCGAGTTCTGTCTTCATCTTCCAGGCGGGCTCATCGCTGACCACCAGTTCGGGAAGTTCTGTCGTTCTGGAGAACGGAGCACAAGCCTGCAACGTCTTCTGGGCGGTAGGCAGTTCAGCCACCCTCGGCACCACGAGCTCCATGGCCGGAACCGTCATGGCTCTCACGTCGGCCACCCTCAACACGGGGGCCTCGGTTCAAGGACGAGTACTCGCCAGCAACGGAGCGGTCACCCTCGACGGCAATACGATCACGGTGCCCGTCTGTTCGAGTACGACCACCACGTCGACCACGTCGACCACGTCGACGACGTCAACCACGTCAACCACGTCAACCACGCTGCCTACAACGACCACCACGACGACGGCGCCAGTGATCCCGATCGGCGGGGCGTCAACTGGTTTCGGCGGCACGGCCGGTCCGTCGCTTCCCACGACAGGTTTGCTCGGTCTTCTTGGTTTGGGAGTTGCCGTAGCGGCAGGAGCCTTGGGGCTGCGTTCGAGCCGTCGTCGTAGGGTGCTGACGCACGAAGTCTCCACTGACCACTCACGTGAGACCTAAGGGACTCACTACGGCGCAGCGTTGGTGGGTGCTTTCGCTCGTCGCGCTCGCGGTCGCCGTCGTTTCGTTGGTTGGCTTCCGGCCAACCAACGAGAGCGCGACGAAGATGATCTCACCACCGACCACGAACGCTGCGGGACGCGCACCGACCATCACGACAGTGGTGACGACGTCCCTGCCCGTCCGTCTCGTCATCCCTTCAATCGGCGTCTCGACGACAATCGGAACGGTAGGTCTTCAAACGAACGGACACGTGCAGGTGCCCACCAGTATCCACACCGTGAGTTGGTACCGCAACGGCCCCACCCCCGGGGCACTCGGTTCGTCGGTCATTTTGGGCCACGTTGATTCGTACACGGGTCCCGGTGTCTTCTTTCACCTGCGCGACGTGACGACCGGGTCCGTCATTCTGGTACGACTCGCCGACGGCCAGGTGCTGTCGTTCACCGTAACCCGAGTCGTGCAGTTCGCTAAGGCGAGCTTTCCCGATCAACTGGTGTACGGCCCCCGAGGCACCCGTTCGCTGAATCTGGTGACCTGCGGCGGCGTCTTTAACCACGCCACCGGTCACTACGAGTCCAACATCGTGGTCTTCAGCACCCTGACGGGAGCCTCGGCGCACTAGCGCCACCCGCTACTTGCTCGCCACGAAGTTAACGTGCTCGGACACGTCCATCAGTTCGATCCAGGTCTGACCAGGCTGGAGCGTGATCACGTGTCCTGACGTCGACACGTAGACCGTCGCTCGGTGCATCGTCGAGCGTCGCCACGTTCCGCTCTGGAGTCGGCCGTTGGTGAAGACATCCACCGGACCGGAACCGGTAAGTTCGGCCTCCGAGCCCTCCACGCCCATGCCGTTCTTGTAGTGCACCGTCATCACTATGACGTTGGTCGGCGAGACACGCTGCCCAGTAGCCGTGACGTCGGGCCTGGAGAAGATCGAACGATCCCATGACTTGGTTCGCCCATTCCACTGATACGAGGTCGCGAAACCCGCGCCGAAGCCCACCGTAAACGACGCGATTGGCCGACCCAGGGTCGAACGAGTGTCGCTGGTGTAGTGAAACAGGGGGTGCGGCGGACGGGGCTTGCCACCAACGGTCATAAGCCGCGTAGGCACGGCGTACAGGTTGTGCGGAGCGTAGCGCGTGCTCGAACGGTACATCGCCGCTCCGGCGCTGGACTGGTCGATGAAGTGCACCGGCGCGGTGGCGATGCTCTGCAGGGCGTACTGCGCTCCGCCTGAACACACGAAGATACCCCCCAGCGGATCCACAATCTCGCGGTCCGTTCGCCGCACCGAGCGCACTGGTCCCACCGAGGGTGGCAATTTGGAGTTGAAGATGGCAGCCAGTCGGGTGATGCCGCCCTCGACGATCTCCTCGTAGATGACGTCGGCGTCTTGGATGCCCGACTGGGGGTGCGCCTCGGGGGTGTTGTCGATCTTCACCGTCAGTGCCGGTCGACGCTTGGTCACCCCCAGTCGATCAGGCAGACCGGTGAGCGGTGCGAGGTGGACGGGCTTCTTCACCTTGTGCAGCGTCGTCGTCGTGGACGTGGAGCTTGAGGTGGAGTCGCCCATGGCGCTCGAAGCGGGTACGAGGCACAACGCGGTCGCGGCGAGCGCTAGAGGGAGCAGTTTGCGCATGGAAGCAATGTAGCGGCTGGCCACCGCCCGCCCGGCTCACCTCGCCGGTGGTGGCGTCAGCGACGCGCCTGCAGCTCGGCGATCACGGATTTACCGTTGGCCTGGCCCCTGGTCTGCTTCATCACCTGACCGATGAAGAACTGCGCCAGCTTGTCGTCCCCCTCGAGGTAGCGCGCCCACTCATCAGGATACTGATCGATCAGCGAGGCCACCGTGGCGCCGAGCGAATCCGTGGAGAGTTGCTCGAAACCCTTCTCGGATGCGACAGCCCGGGGGTCGCCACCACTCGCCAGCAACTCGCCCAACACGGACTTGGCCTGGGTCGCCGAAAGCTCACCACGTTGCTCCATCGCGAGGGTCGCGGCGAAGGCCTCGCCCGTCAAGTTGTGCAGGGAGTCAACGCCGGCGGCAAGTTCGTTGGCCGCGCGAGCCAACGCGAGCGAGCTCTCGACGCCCGCGTCGAGAGCCGCGTGCACCATCGGGTCGAGTCCCAGATCGATCACCGTCTCGACCGCGTCGAGTTGGGCCTCGCTCGGAGTCTCCAATCGCGCGATCAGCGCAGCGCGGCGTTCGGCGGGCATGGGAGGCAGCGACGCGCGCACCCGCTCTTGCCAGGCCTGGTCAGGGGCTAGATCGACCAAGTCGGGTTCGCGGAAGTAGCGGTAGTCCTCGGCCTCTTCTTTGGTACGCATCGTCGAGGTCTCGCCCAGGATCTCGTCCCAGTGTCGAGTCTCCTGGCGAACCACGCCGCCTTCGACGAGCAGTTCGACCTGACGCAACGCCTCGTAGTCGATGGCGCGCTGGAGTGAGCGCAGCGAGTTCAGGTTCTTGATTTCGCAACGCGTACCGAGTTCGTCGCCGACACGTCGCACCGAGACGTTGGCGTCGATGCGCATCGAGCCCTCCTCCATGCGACCGTCGGACGCGCCGGTGGCGATGAGAATCGCGCGCAGTTCGCTCGCGTAGAGTTTCGCCTGCGCCGACGAGCGGATGTCGGGACCCGACACAATCTCCACCAGCGGCACACCCGAGCGGTTGTAGTCCACGAGCGACCGGTCGGCGCCGTGGAGTCGTCCGCTGCCGCCGAGGTGCGTTGACTTGCCGGTGTCCTCTTCGAGGTGCGCGCGTTCGATGCTCACGCGGGTGCCATCGCGCAGATCCAGGTACCCGCGCGAGTTGATAGGCAGATCGTACTGAGAGATCTGGAAGTCCTTGGGCATGTCCGGATAGAAGTAGTTCTTGCGGTGGAAGGTGGACGGGGCGATGGTGCAGTGCAGCGCGATGCCGATCGCCATGGCGAGGTCCACCGCCCGCTCGTTGAGTACCGGCAGCGAACCGGGCAGACCCAGGCACACCGGGCAAATGTTGGTGTTGGGTTCGGATCCGAAGGCATTGGCGCAACCGCAGAACATCTTCGTCGTGGTCTTGAGCTCGGTGTGGACCTCGAGGCCAATCACCGTCTCCCAGTTCTCGGGTATCGTCATGGCTCACCTTGCGCACGTTCGAGCACGCGAGCCGCGGCGAAGAGTTGCGCCTCGCTGCGCCCCGGTCCCAACAGCTGCACGCCGACCGGCAGTCCCGCCTCGCCGGTGCCGAAGGGCACCGAGAGCGCCGCCTCACCCGCGAGGTTGGTGGGAATCGTGAAGACGTCTGAGAGGTACATGGTCATCGGGTCCTTGGTCTTGGATCCGAAGGGAAATGCCACCGAGGGCGTCGTCGCCCCAATCAACAGGTCGACCTCGCGGTAAGCGCGCTTGAAGGCGTCGATCATCTGCGTGCGCACCTTGAGCGCCTGACCGTAGTAGGCGTCGTAGTAACCCGCCGAGAGCGCGTAGGTTCCTAGCATGATTCGCCGCTTCACCTCGGCGCCAAAGCCCGCGGTGCGCGTCGCCTCGTTCATGGCCGCCACATCGTCGGCGTTGATGCGAAGCCCGTAGCGAACGCCGTCGTAGCGGGCGAGATTGCTGGAGGCCTCAGCCGGCGCAATCAGGTAGTAGGCGCTGAGCCCGAGACGCAGTTCGGGAATCGACAGCTCCACGATCTGCGCTCCGGCTTCGGTGAGCACCTCAATCGCCGCGCGCACCGAGGCGATGATCGCCTCGTCGGCGCCGTCGACGAGCTCGGGCACGTAGCCGATCCGCTTACCCGCGACGCCGTCGTTGACGTGGCTCACGAGGTCCGGTGAAGGTTCGGGCAGCGAAGTCGAGTCCATCGGGTCGTGACCCGCTACCGTCTCGAGCAGCAGTGCAGCGTCAGTCACGTTACGCGCGAAGGGCCCGATCTGGTCGAGCGAACTCGCAAAGGCGATCAGACCGTAGCGCGAGACCAGACCGTAGGTGGGCTTGACCCCGACCAGGCCGCACAGTGCGGCGGGCTGGCGAATCGAACCACCGGTGTCGCTGCCCAACGAAATCGGCGTCATACCCGCGGCCACCGCGGCCGCCGAGCCACCCGACGAGCCTCCGGGAACCCGGCTGGGGTCCAGCGGGTTTCGGGTAGGACCGAACGCCGAGGTTTCGGTCGACGAACCCATGGCGAACTCGTCGAGGTTGGTCTTGCCCACCGGCACCGCGCCCGCGAGCAGCAGTCGCTCGATGACCGTGGCGCTGTAGGGCGGTCGCCAACCCTCAAGGATGCGCGACGAACACGTGGTCGGCACCCCCTCCTGGCAGAGGTTGTCCTTCAGGGCGATGGGCACCCCGGCCAGGGGACCCACCCAGTCACCGCGCGACACCGCCTCGTCGATCCGATCGGCCTGGGCGCGCGCGCCCGGCTCGTCGACGTACAAGAAGACGTTCAACTCCTCGTTGCGCGCGCGCACCACATCAAGGGCCGCGTCGAGCTCGGCTGCGGCGCTACTCGCGCCGCTGCGTACCTGCTCGGCAATCTCGCTGGCGCTCTTCACGGGGCCTCCCCCATGATCCGCGGCACCGCGAAGCGGCCGTCGCGCGCGTCGGGCGCCATGGCGAGCACGACGTCGCGGTCGAGACTGGGACGCAGTTCGTCAGCGCGCGTGACGTTGATAAGACCGAAGGGGTGCGCGGTGGCCTCAACATCGCTGAGCTCGAGGGTGCTCATATCGGCGGCGTGCTCGAGCACCTGGCCGAGTTGCACCGTGAACAAGTCGAGCTCCTCGTCGCTCAGCGACAGTCGGGCCAGTTCGGCGACGTGGGCAACCTCGTCGCGCGTCAGCGGCGAGCTCACGCGCCCAGGACCTTGCGGACGAAGGCCACGGTGGATGCCTCCACGAACTCCTGGTCGTTATCCATCGTGGCCACGTGGTAGGAGTCCTCGAGCCAAATACGCTCAATGGGCCCACTCACCAACGCCACCAAGTCCTCACTGTTGTCCGGGGTCACGACGTGATCCTCGCGGCTCTGGAGCAAGAGGCTCGGGGCCGTGATCGCTCCGAGATTGGCGTAGACCTCAGTGATGCCCTCAAAGAGGCTCTTCGCGCAGGTGAGCGGCGTCACGTCGTAGGAGGCCTCAACTGGTCCCTCGCGCTTGATGTCCGAGCCGATACCCTCGAACTCATCGAGGCCGGCCTCGAGCAACTGGTCGAGACCCTCGCGCAACTCATCGCTCACGGCCTTAACCATCGGGTTGATGAAGACGCACCCCGCCACCTCGGGTCGCGACTGGGCGACGTACGCGCACAGTCCGCCCCCCATCGATAGGCCGACGACCGCAACCCGCTCGCTGCGCGCTGCCAACTCGTCGTAGGCGCTGATCGCCGCCGACGTCCAATCGGACCAGCCCGTGGTCTTCATATCGGCCACCGACGTGCCGTGACCGGGCAAGCGCGGCAACTCGACGCTCAGCCCCGTCGCCGCGAGAGCGCTGGCCAGCGAGCGCAACGACGCCGGGCTGCCCGTGAAACCGTGCAGGAGCAACACACCTAGTGGGTCGCCCCGGCTCGAGAACGGCTCACATCCCGGCAGAATCTCTAAAGTCATAGACGCAAGACTACCGGCTGACCAATGAGCCCTTGCGAGGCGAGACCCGCGGCACGTCGCGTATGAACGCCGCACTGACCAGTCCGAGGAGTGCGACGCCCGCACCGATCTCGAAGGGCAGCTGGAAGGTGGCGAGCAGTTCGGGACCCGTGTGCACGCTGGCGAGGTGGCGTCGGTGTACCAGAGCCTGTTGGACCGTTTCGAGCACCTCGATGCCGGCGACCTCGCCCACCTGCACCGCCAGCATCTGCGCCGCGGACATCACCCCGAATTCGCTGGCCTTGACCTCGTTGGCCATAACCGAGCTCGACGAGGGCATCGCCACCCCCATGCCCAGACCCGACAGAGCGAGCGCAATCACCACGACCCACGAGCTCGAACTCGGATGCAGGGCCGCGAAAAGCACGAGCGAGGAGGTGAGAAAGAGTGCACCTGCGATCGCGCTCACCCGCTCGCCGATTCTCATCGCGACGTAGCCCGCGATGGGTGAACTCAGTGCGAAGACGGCGGGGCGCGCGATGGCGATTGCCCCCACACGCGGAATCGAATAGCCGTAGCCCTGTTCCATGAGCAGGGGGAACAAGAAGAACGCGCCGAAGTACGCGAAGTTGGCCGTGGCCCGCAGCACCATCGGCATCACGAAGTTGCGCCGCCGGAAGTAGTGGGCCGGGATGAGCGGGTACGGAGCGCGAGCGAGCCGGTAGATGAACACGCCCACCAGTGCGACGCTCGCGGCGAAGATCGCGATACACCACGCGCTCGACCAACCGAGCGACGGGCCGAGCGAGAGGCCCAGCATCAGACACGTCACCGCGAACGACAGGGCCCAACTGCCGAGCCAGTCCATCCGCTTGAACTCGTTGCGCGCGACCTCGCGCTGGCGCGCCGCCACCTCGGCGCCTGCGCGCTCACGCGGCAGGACGAACGACACGACCGCGAGCGCCGCGCCGATCAGCACGACCTGCACCCAGAACAGCGAGCGCCAGCCGTACGCGGCGATGATCGGCGAACCGAGCGAGACGCCGATGACCGGTCCCCCCGCGCCAATGAGTGACCACCAACCCATAGCCTTGACCCGTTCCTCGGGCGAGAACACCATGCTGATGAGCGCCCCCGACGCCGTGCCCGTCGCCGCGCCCTGGATGCCGTCGAGGGTGCGCGCGACGAGCAGCATGCCGACGTTGGCCGCCAGCGCGGTCAGTATCGCGGTAAGCGCCGCGCTGGCCAGGCCGATCAGGTAGAGGCGACGATGGCCCCAGATGTCGCCCGTCTTGCCCAGGATCGGCGCCGCGAGCCCGTACGCGAGCAGTGGGCCGATCATCGTCCAGGTCAGCACCGTCACCGAGGTATGAAACTGGCCGGCCACGGCGGGCAGCGCCACGATGAACACGGTGAAGGTGAAGTTCAGGGCTAGAAGCCCGGCCAACAGCGACCAGAGGACCCACCACGGATAGCGCGATGACGACGCCGCACGATCGCGCACGCGTTGGCGCACCAGCAAGAACCAGTTGAGGTCGCTGCCCGCTTCACTGCCCAACGTGCCGAACGCGGCACCGGCGGGGTCGGTGCGGGGGTTTAGCAGCCCGTCGGGGTCGTCGCGATCGACGCGGGCCCCGGTGAGCTCGTCGCTCACTTCCCCAGGGTCGGAAGTTTGGCCGCGAGTTGGGCGACGCTCCATCGTTCGTCCTGCTCGAGCGTGTCGGTCATGGTCCAGTTCTGGAAGAGACGCACGGTGCCACCCTGGACGAAGTACACCTTGCCATTTGACTCGCAAGACTCCATAGCCAAAGTTGCGACCAACGGCGAGATGTTCGCCGCATCCCATACGTCAAAGACCGCGGCGTCGGCGGGCTTGATCACGTAATCCGACAATCCCGGCGTTGACTCGGTCATGCGGGTTCGAGCGGCGGGCGCGATGGCGTTCGCACGCACGCCGTATCGCGAAAGTTCCTCGGCGATAATCACCGTGAACGCCGCGATGCCGGCCTTAGCCGCCCCGTAGTTGGACTGGCCCACATTGCCGAGCAGTCCCGAGGTCGAGGAGGTGTTGATGATCGAAGCGCGCACGGTCTTGCCGGCCTTGGCCTGTTCGCGCCAGTAGGCCGCCGCGTGACGGGTCGGCACGAAGTGACCCTTCAGGTGCACATTGATGACCGAGTCCCAATCGTCCTCGCTCAGATTGACGAGCACCCGATCACGCAGGATGCCGGCGTTGTTCACCAGTACGTGCAGGTCACCGAAGGCGTCGAGCGCACTTTGCACGAGTCGCGCGCCACCGTCCCACTCGGCGACGTTGTCGTGGTTCGCCACGGCCTCGCCGCCCAGGGCCCGGATCTCCTCGACGACCTCCTCGGCGGGCGAGGCACCCGTGCTCGAACCGTCGAGTGCGCCGCCCAGGTCATTGACCACAACCTTGGCACCCTCAGCGGCGAACAAGAGCGCGTGCTCCCGGCCGATGCCACGGCCCGCGCCGGTGATGATTGCTACGCGTCCGTCCAGTGCACCCATGGTGACCCCTTTGAAAATATGTGGTGCCCCGATTGTAACGATGAACGATCGGCTACAAAGTGCCCCGGCGCCAGAAGTAGGGCGGGCGGGCGTGGGCGTGATAGTGGTCGGGGATGTTGCGCATGTGATCGTCGATCGACCAGTTGCCCCGGCCGAACTCGACGTCCGCCACCGAGCGCAGCAACTCGTGCAGACGTACCTTCACCTGGGGTGAGGGAGACGCGTCGTGCTCTCGCCACACCACCATCGGCACGAGGCAGATCTCGCAGTCGCCGATCCAACAGAGATCATTCTCAAGGTATCGGGTCGTGATGACAGCGGCTTCGCAGAGTTCGCAACCGCCACTCATTGCACGTTCAAGATGATCGTGGACCGCCATTTCACCATCGTGCCGGGCGCCGGAATGCTCGAGACGACCTTGGTCCACTTGTTCGTGTGCGCCAGCGGACCGGCGGTGTTGTAGAAGAGCTGGGCCTTCTGGAAAGCGGCCACCACCTGGGCCTGGTTCATGCCGATCACGTTGGGCACCGGACGCAGACCGTGGCCAGCCACCGTGGTGGAGGTCGTGGTCGTACCCGGCACCGTCGTCGTGGTGGAAGTTGAGGTGGTGGTGGAGGTGGAATTCGGCCCCGGACCCCTGCTCAAGACAAGGGTCACCAGAGATCGAATGGGCACCGACTTGGGATTGACCGATTTCTTGTACAGCACGCGAACGATGTGGCCAGTGACGACCGTGGAGCTGGCGACCGACTTGTTCGACGGACAACTGCCGGTCACGTGCAACGCCAAGAGCTGGGAGGTCGCGCTCACGCAGTCCTCGCCCACGAGAGCCGTGGGTAACGTCACCATGGTCGGACCATCCGACACGACCACCGAGATGACCTGACCCGACTTGGCCGAGTTCCCCGCGCTGGGCGTCTGGCTGATCACACCGTTGAGCGGCACGCTCGCCGAATGCGCGTGGCCAGTGACGCGAAGGGTGAACCCATCGTTGCTCAACAACTGCGGTGCAGTGCGATAGTCCACCTTGTACAGCGAGGGAATCGCGTGGTCCTGGCTCAAGAGGCCCATCTTCCAGACGAGCGCGGCGCCGAGCGCAGCCACCAGCACGACCACGGCCGCAACGAGGAACCCCGCGCGACGGCGCCCGGTCGGCGGCGCCAACGGTGGCTCAGCGAAGTCGAGCGCGCGCCGCGAACGCGGCGCGCGCGGCGAGGTGGTGACGGGCGGACGCGCGTGCTGGGGTGGGCGGGGCTCGCGGACAACGGGTACCCCACCGGGCGGCGAGGTGGCGCCGACGATCTGGTCGGGCGACGGTGGTCGAAATCCGATGGAGGTCCGTGGTTGGGGTGGGGTGAACGTGGCCAACAGAGGCGCTCCGGCGCCCGCAGCGCGCACAACCAGCGGTGCGGTGTCATCCACTGCGCCCCCGAGGCGGCTCGAGAACTGCTGGGCGTCCAGGCGAAGGAGCGGGTCGGGCAACGCGGCCTGCGCCAGGAGCATGTCCAACGTGCCGAGTTCGGGCCGCACCGGCAGCGGTGACGTGTTGCGGCTGCGCATCATCGCCTCGGGCGTCATCGTGTCGAACGGTGAGGTGCCCGTCGCGGCCTCGAAGAGTACGAGCGCGAGCGTGTACACGTCGGATGCGGCGCTCGCGGGCTGGCCGACCGCCTGCTCAGGACTCAGGTAGCGCACTTGATCGAGGGTGGGCTGGCCCCGGTACGACTGCGCCAGTCCCGCGAGGGCGATGTCGCTGATGCGCACGTGGCCCTCGGTGTCAAAGAGCAGCTTCTTGGGCGAGAGCGAACCGTGCACGATACCGTTGGCGTGCAGGTAGGCCAGACCGCCGGCGACGTCGCGGCCGAGGCGCGCGGTGTCCTCGACCGACAGATGGCGTCCCGAGGCGAGCAACTCCTCGAGCGAACCGCCACTCAGGTACTCGGTGACCACGAAGATTGAACCGGACTCCTGGCCACCGTCGAAGACGCGCGCCACGTGGGGATGCCCGAGGGTGGCCGCCCGAATGATGTTGTCGCGAAAGGCCCGTCGAACGTCCTCGTGCGCGGCCCACCTGCTCAGCAGCACCTTGACCGCGACGCGGCGATGTAGCGACAGGTCCTCGGCGAGATAGACCTCGGCCGTGTGGCCCACCCCGATCAACTCGACGATCCGATAACGGCCTACGAGGTTGTGATCGGGAGCAAAGGTGGACGACATCATGGCTACCACAACCCTAGTAAGGAAGTGTCAGGCGAGGGTGGCGCTCCAGGTGCCGGTCTCGAGGAGTTCCGCGAACTCGCTGGCCGGCACCATGGGGATGCCTAGCTCGCTGGCCCTGGTGATCTTCGACGCCCCCGGCGCGTCACCGACCACGACGCAGTACGTCTTCTTGGAAACCGAACCGGGCGAGGTACCCCCTCGCGACACGATGGCGGCCTCGGCTTCCTCGCGCGTGTAGCCCTCGACGGCACCCGTCACGACCACCGCGCGTCCCGCGAGGGCGCGCGGCGCGGTCGCCTCACCGCGGGGCTCGACCAGGGAAACCCCCGCGTCACCGAGGCGCTTGATCAGTTCGACGTTCTCGGGCTCACGAACGTACAGGTGCAACGACGACGCGATCACCGGGCCGATGCCCTCGATGCCTTCAAGTTCGTCGAGCGACGCGTTCGCAAGCGCCTCATAGGTACCGAAACGCTGCGCGATGAGTCGGGCCGCCACGGGTCCCACGTGGCGAATCCCCAGTCCCACGAGCAGCCGACTGAGTGATTGGCCCTTGGACGCGTTGATCGCCCCGACCAGCGAGGTGGCGGAGAGTTCGCCCATGCCCTCGAGCACGGACAGGTCCGGCACCCGCAGCACGTACAGATCTGCCACGTCGCCCACCAGCCCCTCGTGCATCAACTGGTTCACCCGCTGCTCGCCCAGGCCCTCGATATCGAGTGCGCTGCGTGACGCGAAGTGAATGATCTGCTGGAGCAGCTTGGCCGGGCACGCCGGGTTGACGCAGTACGTGTCGCTCTCGTCGGGCGCACGCACCAGCGCTCCCGCGCACTCGGGGCACGTCGTGGGGAATTGCCAGGGCGCCGCTCGGGTGACGCCGGGTTCGGGCAGGGCGGCGACGACCTCGGGGATCACCTCGCCCGCCTTGCGCACGATGACCAAATCGCCGGGGCGTACGTCCTTCACCCGCACCTGATCCTCGTTGTGCAGCGTGGCCATCGAGACAGTCGAGCCCGCCACGACCACGGGTTCGAGCACCGCGTAGGGCGTGGCGCGTCCGGTTCGTCCGATCGACACCTCGATGGCGAGCAGGCGGGTGGAACGCTCCTCGGGGGCGAACTTGCGCGCGATCGCCCAGCGCGGGGCCCGCGAGGTCTCGCCCAGGATCTCGCGCTGGACCAGGTCGTCAATTTTCACCACGGCCCCGTCGATCTGGTACGAGAGGTCGTGTCGACGCTCTTCGAACCAGGAGCTGCGCGCGATCATGGCGTCGGCCCCCTGGACGATGACCAGTTCCGCGGCGGTGAGAAAACCCCACGCCCCCAACTGGTTCATCGTGTCGATATAGCGCGAGAAGGTGAGCCTGGACGCATCGAGCACGAGTTGATACGCGAGAAACGAGAGGGGGCGCGATGCGCTCACGCGAGGATCCTTCTGGCGCAGGCTACCCGCGGCGGCATTTCGGGGATTGGCGAACTCCTTCTCCCCCAGCTCACGTTGTCGATGGTTGAGTTCGTCGAAGTCGGCCTTGGCGAGAAAGACCTCACCGCGCACTTCGACGCGGCCCGGCGCGTCCGCGAGCGTCTCGGGCACGTTGGTGATGGTGCGCACGTTGTCGGTGACGTCCTCGCCCACTCGCCCGTCACCACGCGTGGCCGCCTGCACCAAGACACCATCGACGTAGGAGATGGCCAGGGCGAGTCCGTCAATCTTCGGCTCGACGGCGAACACGAGGGTCTCGTCGTCAACCTCGAGCATCCGCGACACGCGCTCGCTCCAAGCGCGCAACCCGTCGACGTCAAAGACGTTGTCGAGGCTCAGCATCCGTTCGGCGTGGATCACCTGACTGAAGACACTCGACGTAGGCGCACCGACCTTCTGGGTCGGCGACGACTCGTCACGCAGTTCGGGATACTGGGCCTCGAGTGAGCGCAGCTCCAGCACGAGCGTGTCGAAGTCGGCGTCGGTGATCAACGGAGCGTCCTCGACGTAGTACGCATGATTGTGACGCTCGATCTCCTCGCGCAACCACTTCACCCGTTCGCCCGGCGTGGTCATGACGCCGCGACGATCGCCGCCCCGTCGACGATCGCTGGTTCCTCGAGTCGATAGAGCACGACCGATTGGCCCGGCGCCACGGGACGGGCTCGCTCACGCAACTCCAGACGGGGAACGTCGCCCAGGCGCAGGACGGCACGTTGGGCGCGACCGTGCGCACTCCATTGTGCCAGCACCTCGGTCCCGTCGTCCAGGGTCCGATCGGCGAAACTGATCGAGTCACCGTCGAGGTGTAGGGAGTCAATCATCACCTCCTCAAGTCGGCCGACCTCGACGCGCTGAGCTTCGATGTCCACTCTCGCCACGTAGCGCTTCTGACCGTCGCGACCAGGTGCCACGCCGCGCCGCTGGCCCAGGGTGACGAGTTCGGCCACCTCGACCTCGCCCAGGTCGTCACCGGTCGAGCGGTCGACGATGCGCGCGGGGGTGACTTCGATGCGTTGACGCAAGAACACCTCGCGACCCTTGGACGCCTCGATGAAGCAGACGTCTTGGCTATCGGGCTTGTTCCAGGTGCGCAGCCCCAGCGCGCGGGCGTGGGCGCGAACCTCGTCCTTGGTGAGCGCTCCGATGGGCAGCACCAGCATCGCGAGCTGCTGGTGGCGCAGGTAGCCAAGCACGTAACTCTGATCCTTCTGGTCGTCGGCGCCACGCGCCAGGACGCAGCGGCCCGCTCGTTCGAACACCTGGGCGTGGTGGCCCGTGGCGACGGCATCAAACCCCAGACGCCGAGCGCGATCGAACAGCAAGTCGAACTTGATGTGACGGTTGCATTCGATGCACGGGTTCGGCGTGAGGCCCCGGGCGTGCGCCTCGACGAACGGCGCGACGACGTGGCGCTCGAACTCCTCGGTGTAGTTGAAGACGTGGTGATCAATCCCCAGAATCTGGGCCACCCGGCGCGCGTCGTCAACGTCGCCCACCGAACAGCATCCAGAGTCGGCCAACCCTCCCCAAAGCTTCAAGGTGGCGCCCACGACCTCGTGGCCCGCGGCGAGCAGGAGTCCGGCCGCCACCGACGAGTCAACCCCGCCACTCATCGCCACAAGAACTTTCACCGTCCCAGTCTGCCAGTCGGCAGTGACCTCTAGGCCTGGTCCCGCAATCGATAGACCACGTCGGAGAGGATTGTGATCAGCGCGTCCACGTCAGCCTGACTCGTCTCGCCGCCCATCGTGAGACGCAGGGCACCGCGGGCCCGGTCGTTCGCGATGCCCATCGCCGCCAGAACGTGGCTGGCCTCGCCGGCCCCGCTGGAGCAGCTTGCACCAGCCGAGGCGTAGACCCCCTGTTGATCCAATAAGAAGAGCAGCTCGTCACTCGAGAGTCCTTCGAAAGTCACGTGCACGGTACCCGCGACCTTGACGGCGCCGGGCGCGGTGATGCGACAGCCGGGCAGGAAACTCAGCGCCGCGGACAGCTTGTGCTGGTACTCCAGCACGCGATCATTGGTCACGGTGAGATCGCGCGCCGTGGCGCGCACGGCGGCGGCGAGTCCCACGGCGGCGGCGGCGTCAACGGTGCCTCCGCGCAGCCCCCGCTCCTGGCCGCCCCCGGGCACCACTGACTCAAGGGTGACGTCGCCGCGCACGATCAGCGCCCCGCTGTTCACCGGCCCGCCCATCTTGTGCGCGCAGATTGACACCAGGTCAACCGTCGCGGTCACCACGGGAAGGTGCACCCACGGCGCGGCGGCGACCGCGTCAGTATGGATGACGGTTCCGCCAGGAATCATGGCGTTGGTGATGGCGCTGACGCCGTCGAGGGGCTGGCGCACGCCGGTCTCGTTGTTGACGGCCATGACGCTCACGATGGCCGTGTCGTCACTCAGCGCGCCGCGAAGCGACTCGAGGTCCACCACACCTTCCTCGTCGACCTCGACGTAGCGCAACTTCACGCTGGGATGGTGACTGGCCAGGCTCTTTGCCGCATCGAGCACGGCGTGGTGCTCAATGCGCGACACCACGATCGAGGTGCTCTCGTGGGTCCGCATGTGCGCGCAGGCTGCGCCGGCCACGGCGAGGTGACACGACTCGGTGCCCCCTCCGGTGAAGATGACCTCGCCGGGGGCGGCACCGACGAAGGCGGCGACCTCGTCACGAGCCTCTTCAACGGCGCGACGCGCCTCGCGCGCTGGGCGGTGCGCTCCCGAAGGGTTGCCCACCACGCCGCGCTGCCACGGCGCCATCGCGTCGGCTACTTCGTCACGCCGCGGTGCGGAGGCGGCGTGGTCGAAGTAGTACCCCGAGGTCACGCCACGTAGAACGATTTGGCGTTCATGAACTCACGAGCGCCGCTGAGTGCGAGTTCGCGGCCGTAGCCCGATGCCTTCGTGCCGCCGAAGGGCAACTCGGGCATGGAGGCGACGATGGCGTTGGCAAAGACCATGCCCGCGTCGATACCGGCGATGGCCGCGTCGATTTCGGCAGGGTCCGTGGCCCAGACGGAGGCGCCCAGACCCCACGGGGTGTTGTTCGCGACCTCGATCGCCTCGTCCATGTTCTCTACGATGTGCACCACGGCCACCGGTCCGAACAACTCTTCGCAGCCGGCCGGAGAGTCGTCGGGCACGTTGGTCAGGACCGTGGCCGGGTAGTAGTAGCCCTTGCCCTCGATCGGCGCGCCGCCGACGTGCGCCACGGCACCCGCCGACACGGACTTCGCGACCTGCTCGGTGAGTTCGTTCAACTGCTGCTTGTTCGCGAGGGGGCCGAGCACGGTGGCCGGATCCATCGGGTCACCGACGCTCACCGCGCCCATGGCCTCGACGAAGCGCGGAACGAACTGGTCGGCGACCTCACGCAGCACGATGTAGCGCTTAGAGGCGATGCAGGCCTGTCCGTTGTTCTGCACGCGGGCGGTCACGGCTTTGGCGACGGTGAGGTCGAGATCGGCTGAAGCCCCGACGATAAACGGGTCCGAACCACCCAACTCGAGCACGGCCTTCTTCAGGTACTTGCCCGCCGTCGCTCCCACGGTGCGCCCGGCGCCCTCGGAGCCCGTCAGGGTCACCGCCGCGATGCGCGGGTCCGCGATGATCGAAGCCGCCACGTCGTGGCCGATGAACAATGAGGTGACCACACCCTTGGGAAAGCCCGCCCGAGCGAACAGGTCCTCGAGGTACTTTGCGGCTCCGGGCACGTTGGACGCGTGCTTGAGCACAGCCACGTTGCCCGCCACCACGTTGGGCGCGGCGAAGCGGATGAACTGCCACAGCGGAAAGTTCCAGGGCATCACGGCGAAGATTGGTCCGATCGGCTCGTAGCGAACGCCACTGCGCGACGCGCTGGTGGCGATCTCCTCGGGGGCCACGATCTGCTCGGCGTGCTCGGCGTAGTAGCGCATGACCGACGCGCACTTGGCGGCTTCACCCTTGGCAGCGGCGAAGGTCTTGCCCATCTCGCTCGTCATGATCTCTGCGGCGACGGGAATCTCACTCTCGAGCAGTTCGGCCGCGGTCTGCATCAGGCGGGCGCGCTCTGCGACGGGGGTTCTACTCCATTTCTTGAATGCCTCACTGGCGGTGGCGAGAGCGGCCTCGACCTCTTCAGGCGTGCTGGCTGCGTACTCGGCGATGACTTCTTCGGTGGCGGGATTGATGGCAGTAAATGACATACTCCTAGTCTGCCAGCAATTGGACCGAAGGCAAATCAGGTGAAGCAAATTCACCCCACACCCGTGGCAACGCCGCCGACACCACCACCAGGGTCAGTGCGCCAACACCCGCGCCGAGTTCGGTGATCACGCGCACGCCCCACGAGTGCGCCAGTGCCGCCTGGACCAGGGCACCCAGCGGGTAGGCCAGCGAAAGCGAGAGCGTGTACAGGGCCAGAATCCGCGAGCGCTCGCCCACCGGCGCGTGCAGTTGCACCGAGGTGTTGAGCCCGGTCAGCGTTCCCACGTAAGCCGCACCCAGCACCACGAGCGCGACGACCGCCGCCTCGAGATTCGGGGCGACGCCGTAGAGCGCCTCGGCCACCACCGCCGAGACCATCGACAGTCGCAGCACGAACACTCGCGAGGTGCGACGGGCCAGCACGGGCAGCGTCAGTCCACCGATCACGGCCCCCACGCCCTGAGCGGTGACCAGCCACGACGTACCGATCTTTCCCGCGTGCAGCACGTCGATGGCCATCGCGGGCACTAGCGCGATGAAGGGACTCACCGTCACCGCGATGCCCGCGATCGCGAGGATCGGGTAACGGCAGCCCTTCACGAACCACGCCTGGCGGGCGCCCACGATCGTTTCGGCGACGAATCGGACCGGCGTCGTCGGACGCGGACGCGCGGGGCTGCGTACGAAGGAGAACATCACGACCACGAACACGAATGAGGCAGCGTTGAGTGCAAAACACAGCCCCGGCGACCCCAGAGCGAGGGCCACGCCCGCCAGCATCGGCCCGATAATGCGGCCCAGGTTGAACTGGGCCGACGAGAGCGACACGGCTGCCAGCACCTCGTTGCGCTGGACCAGATCGGGCAGTAACGACTGGTTCGCCGCCCACGACGCCGAACCGCAGAATCCCTCCACCACCGCTAGGTAGCAGGCCAGCGCCGGTGAAAGATGGTGAGTCAGGGCTGCGGCCGCGAGCGCGCTGGCGCTCAGCGCCATCACGAAGTTGTTCGCCTGAATCCAGTGCTGGCGATTCCAGCGATCGGCCACCACCCCGCCGATGGGCGAACCGAGCAGGCTCGGCGTCCAGGCCGCCACGGTCATGAGGCCCAGCCACAGTGCGTTGTGCGTGGTCTGGGTCAGGTAAACCCCGAGCGCGACCGATTGCATCCACGTGCCCGTTGAGGACACGAACGATGAGACGAGTGAAAGGGTGAAACTACGGTGACGCAGTGGGGCAAACGAGGCGGAGGCCATGGGCTCCCCACGCTAACGCGACGCCGATCGAGCGGTGCTGGTCAGTGTTCTCGACGCCGGCGCCGCGGTCGAAGTGCGAACCACCAGATGGACACAATGCTCGCCAGCGCGCCGAGAAACCCGAGCGTCGTTCTCGCGCGCTTGGACTTTGACTCATCGACCATGGGCTCATCGTAACGACCACGCCGGAACTGTCCGGCGTGGTCGCCCGACGTGACTAGTTCTGCTTGAACGCCTCGATCGCGAGCTCCACGATGACCTTGTTGCCAACCACGAGAGCGCCGTTCTCCAGGGTGCCTTCGAAGTTGACGTTGAACTCGCGGCGGTCGATCTCGGCGCGGGCTTCGAAGCCTACGACGGTGACCCCGGGGGCCACGCCGGGCCCGGACCCGAGGTACTCGAGATCAAACACGACCTTCTTGGTGACCCCGCGCACGCTGAGCTCGGCCTCCAGATCGTAGAAGTCACCCGAGCGGTGCGTGATCTTGTTGGACGTGAGCGTCAGGTCCGGGTGGTTCTCCATGTCAAGGAAGTCGGCGCTCTTGATGTGCGCGTCGCGCTGCTCTTGGTGGGTGGTGATGCTCGACGCCTGGACGACCGCTTCGACCTTGGACTCCTCGACGGTGGCGCCGATCGTGATGGTCCCGGAGAACTCCTCGAAGCTGCCTCGCACCTTGGCAGCGACCAGGTGACGAGCCACGAAGCCCACGCTGGAGTGGATGACGTCGACGGTGTAGACGCCGGGGGCGGGAAGGTTGTTCGGGGAATTGACGGTAGGACTACTCATAAGACTCTCCTGTACGGACTCGGCACGCTCTGTGCTGAGTGCAGCATAGTTGCTTCTACAATTACTTGTCAAGCAGTTAGTGTTTCCGCAGCAATATGCTACACTGTCCTCATGTCGATCCAGTCGGAGACCTGTCCTTCGGGTGACGAGAAGGTGCAGTTGTTCGGACTCCTGCTCGAAACCAACGCCCGGCTCGCCCGCGAACTCGGCGGCGAGCTCGAGGCCGCCTGCGACCTGCCGCTGGCGTGGTTCGAAGTACTGCTCCAGTTACGCAGATCTGAGGACGGGCGCAGAAAGATGAACCAGATTGCCGACGCCATCGTGCACTCGAGCGGTGGCACGACCCGACTGATCGACCGTATCGAGCAGGCCGGGCTGGTGCAGCGTCAGAACTGCCCGAACGACCGCCGGGCCGTGCACGTCGCGATCACCCCCGAGGGCAACGCGAGATTAGATGAGGCCCTCAAGGTGCACCTCGATTACCTGAACCGACACCTGGCCACGCGCCTCAGTGCGGGTGAGCGCAGCGAACTCGCCGCCCTATTGCACAAGTTGAACGCGTCAGGCTAGACGCGTCACCCACGCCCGGGCATCGCGATCGTCATCGAGCGCCAGCGCGGTCCCCTCGCCCACCCCGGGTTCGGAGATGATCCGGGCGGCGAGCACCTCGTTGGCCAACGTGTCAAAGCCGCTGGCCAGATCGTCGACGCCACTCAGATGCAAGATGATGCGATCGGACACGTCAAAGCCCGAACTCTTGCGCAGGTCCTGGATCTGGCGCACGACATCGCGCAGATAGCCACGTCGGCGCAGGTCGTCGTCGATGCTGAGGTCCAGCGCGATCACCTCACCGCCGTCACGCGAAACCGCGAAGCCGCCCTGGCTCTTCACGCGCAACTCGAGATCCTCGCTCGTAAAGGAGAACGTGCCGGTGGACAGCTCCAGCGAGAGCGAGCCACCGCTCTCGAGTGTCTGGGCCGCGTCCACCGAGTCGAGCACGGCGAGCGCCGGCTTCAACTCCTTGACCGCCTCGCCGAGACGGGGACCGACGCTGCGGAAATTCGGCACCAGCTCGAAGGTGAGCACGTCGGCCAACTCGCTGCCGTACTCGAGTGCGTCGACATTGAGCTCGTCCTCGATGATGCCCGCGGGTGGAACGGGCGATCCGGGCTGAAGAAAGACCAGGGCTCGCGCGAGGGGCTGACGCACCTTGACGCCCGCTTCCGCGCGCGCGGCGCGACCGAGTGAGGTGAGTCGGCGAGCCGTGTCCATCGACGCCTCCAACTCCTCGTTGCGCCGCTCGGGAGCGGCGTCGGGCCAGTCCGCCAGATGCACCGACGAGGCTTCATCGACCTCGAAGAGCCCCCGATAGAGTCGATCGGCCACGAAGGGGCAAAACGGGGCCAGCAGCAGGGTGACCCGCTGGAGCACCTCGAGCAGGGTGGCGTGCGCGGCCAGCGAGTCCGAGCGCGGCGCGGTGGGATCGGTGCGCCAGAAGCGACGTCGGGTGCGGCGCACGTACCAGTTGGACACGTCGTCGATGAGTTGCGCCAAGGAGTTGGTGCCGCCGAGGGGCTCGTAGCCGTCCAGAGCCACGGTGACGTCGCGGGTCACGCCCTCGAGGCGCGAGAGGATCCACTGATCGATGAGCTCACGATCGGCCACGGCCGGGACGTCGGGATCGGACGGATCGAAGTTGTTGAGCGACGCGTAGGTGCTGAAGAAGCTGAAAGTGTTCCACAGGGTCGCGAGCGTCTCGCGCAGCGAGTGGTCGATCGCGTTCAGGCTCGCGCGCGTCGAGGTCCACGGTGAGCCCTGGGAGAACATCCACCACCGTAGGGGGTCGGCGCCGCGCGAATCGAGCACTTCCCACGGGTCGATCACATTACCCACGGACTTGCTCATCTTTCGCCCGTTCTCGTCCACGATGTGGCCCAGGCACAGCACGTGTTCGTAGGGTTTGGCGCCAAAGACGAGGGTGTTCACCGCCAGCAGCGAGTAGAACCATCCGCGCGTCTGGTCGATGGCCTCGGCGATGAACTGAGCCGGAAACTGCATAGCCTCGCGCGATCCCTCGACGTGGGGAAAGCCCACCTGCGCGGCGGGCATGGCCCCCGAGTCGAACCACGCGTCGATGACTGGCTCGACCCGGCGTGCGTCCGCGCCGCAGGTGCGGCACCGGATGACGACCTCGTCGATCGCGGGCCGGTGGGGGTCTAGGGCACTCAAGTCACGGCCACTCAATTCGGAGAGTTCCGCCCTCGATCCAACGCAGGTGAAGTGATCATCCGCACAGCGCCAGATGGGCAGCGGCGTTCCCCAGTAGCGATCGCGCGAAAGCGCCCAGTCCACGTTGTTGGAGAGCCACTCGCCGAAGCGGCCGTCTCGGATGTGGTTGGGATGCCAATCGATAGTGGCATTCTCGGCGAGCAATTGCTCCTTTAGGCGACTGGTGGCGACGTACCAACTCGGTTTGCCCCAGTAGATGAGCACGGTGCCGCAGCGCCAGCAGTGCGGCAGGGAGTGCGTGTAGTCCAAGCGGCGTACCAGGATGCCGCGCCGCTCGAGTTCGTCGTTAATCGACTGATTCGCCTCTCGCACGCCCTGACCCTCCAGCCAGGCAACCTCGGCACCGAAGGTGCCGTCGGGTCCGACCGGGTTGACGGTGGGCAGTCCGTTCGCGCGCGCTATGACCCGGTCGATCTCGCCGAAGGCCGGTGACTGGTGCACCAGGCCGGTACCGTCATCGGTAGTCACGTAGTCGGCCGCCACGACGAAGCAGGCATCCACGCCCTCGGGCAGCGCGACGTCGTCAAAGGGCCGTTCGTAGTGAAGACCGAGCAGCGCAGCGCCGGACATCGTCGCGCTCGCCACCGCTCCTTCGCCAAAGACCGCCTCGATGAGCGCCTCGGCCACCACGGTGCCGTCCACCACGGCGTAGCGCACCTCGGGATTGATCGCCACCGCAACGTTGGCGAGCAGCGTCCAGGGCGTGGTCGTCCACACCGCCAGGTGCGTCGCGTCGAGGCCGTGCGCCGCCGCGTCCGTGATGCGCAGACGCACGTAGCAGCTCTCGTCCACCTCGTCGGTGTAGACCCCGGGCTGGCCCAACTCATGGCTTGACAATGCCGTGCCGCAGCGTGGGCAGTACGGGACCACCTTGAGGTCCTCGTAGAGCAAGTCACGATCGAACAGTTGCTGAAGTTGCCACCACACCGACTCCACGTAGGAGGGGTGGAAGGTGTAGTAGGCGTGCTCCATGTCGACCCAGTAGCCGATTCGCTCGGTGAGTCGCTCGAACTCGCCCACGTAGGCCAGCACCGATTCCCGACACAACCGTGTGAACTCGGCAATGCCCACTTGCTCCACGATGGCCTTCTTGCCCGAGATGCCGAGCTGCTTTTCGACCTGTACCTCCACGGGCAGCCCGTGAGTGTCCCAGCCCGCGCGGCGCTCAACGTAGCGCCCCCGCATTGTCTGGTAGCGGCAGAACAGGTCCTTATACGCCCGGGCCCAGACGTGGTGCAGGCCCGGCATGCCGTTGGCGGTGGGCGGACCCTCGTAGAACACCCAGGGCTCGGCCCCCTGGCGGTGACGCATCGACCGGGCGAAGATGTCGTGCTCCTTCCAGCGGACCAATTCGGCTTCCTCGATGGTCACGAAATCAAGATCTGCGCTGACGGGGCGAAACACGGGTCTCCTTCTAGATCATCCAATGGTACAGAACCATTCGACGTCGACCACGCGACCCCTACGCTGGACCGATGATCGTCGTGACAGTTCGAGAAGAACCAATTCACTCAAGTGGAGCGCTGAGCGTCTTTCACGCCGCCGTGGACGAGCTCGAGCGCCGTTACGGCCAGAGCGACGATGTGCACCACCTACACAACGACGAGCTCGCACCGCCGCGGGGGGCCTTTCTCGTGGCCCGCATCGATGGCCACCTCGCCGGCGGCGTAGGGCTTCGATCCATCGTCGATCCCGCGCTGGGCGTCGGTGAGGTGAAGCGTCTGTGGGTACGCCCCGATCTTCGACGCGCCGGCGTGGCCGCTCAGTTGATGGACGCGGTCCAGGACCACGCCCGAAGCCTCGGCTACCAACAGCTGTATCTCGAGACCGGGCACGCCCAGCCCGAAGCGCTGGCCTTCTACCCCGCGACGGGCTGGAGCCCCGTCGACTCATTCCCCCCGGGGGCGTTCACCCACGAACGGGCGACGCGATTCACCAAGGTGCTCTAGGAGCTGAACTGCTCGTCGAGCCACTGCTCATCGAGCTCGTCAAGCGACTCGAGTACCAGATCGGCCAGGGAAAACGCAACGTGGGCGCGATCCTCGCTCGCCGGCACCGCGACCACCCTCATCCGACCCGCCTTGGCCGCGAGCACGCCCGCCGCCGAGTCCTCGAACACGAGACAGTCCAACGGAGCGACCCTCAAGGAAGCGGCAGCGCTGAGAAAGACCCCCGGGTGTGGTTTGCCATAAGGCTCCACGTCAGCCGAGTGCAACGAGGCGAATCGCTCGCGCAGTTCGAAGTGGTCGAGACAGCGCACCACCAGCGGTAACGGGGTAGAACTGGCGAGCGCCAACGGGCCACGCTCACTCGCTAGATCGACCGCTCGCACCGCCCCGGGCAGCAGGCGCCCCTCCTGTTCGACGAGTTCACCCACCCGCTCAAGCAGTTGGTCGACCACCCTCTCGCGCGACGCACCCGTCCACGGCGAGCGCTCGTACCAGTACTCCACGACCTCCGCCACGAACATGCCCTTGGTGGAGCGATCCTCGGCGTCCGTGATCGGCACGCCGAGACGGCCGAAGACCTCCACCTCAGCGCGATGCCACAGGACCTCAGAATCGATGAGGAGCCCATCCATGTCGAACAACGAGGCGCGCACAGTCACGGTGCAACTCTGGCACACGAGCTCGCTACGGTGGCATCGTGGCCACTGTTCGAATGCTCACCCGCAACGATGTCGAAGCAGTGGTGCATCGCATCGCCCGGCACCTGATCGATGACGCCGAGCACTGCGCCTGGGTCAACCCCGCGCTCGACGACGAGATACTCCGGCGAGCGCTGCGCGATTCGAGGGCTGCAACCTGGATCGCCCTCGAGGGCGATCGGGTGACGGGCCATCTCTACGGCGCCATCCTGGAGGGTGGCTCCTACGCTCGCGGCGTGTGGGTCGGACCCGACGGAGCGTCGTGGGACGACGCGGACACGCTGGCCGATCTCTACGCCGTTGCGGGTCAGGAGTGGATCGACCAGGACGCGCTTGATCACTACGTCTGGGTTCTCGACAACGAGGAGTCGACCCGCCCGTGGTACGAACTCGGCTTCGCGCGCATGCACATGCGTGGAGTGCTGGCGCTCGAGCAACGCCCGGTGCGGGCGCTGCCGGCGCGCTACACGCGCCGCACCGGGACGCTGGACGACTTGAATCTCGCGGTACGGCTCACCCAGGAGATCGACCGGAGCCAGGCGCGTGGTCCGAGCTTCGCGCTCGACCACCATGCCGGCTCGCTTCGCCACGAACTGGCCGAGACGCTGAGTGACCCCGAGGTCGCCTACCACCTCGTCGAGTACGACGGAATCGGCATTGGTCAGTGCATCACCTTTCCGCTCGAACCGCGGCGCGGCTCCTTCGATGCCACCTTGCATCTCAGCGCTGTCGCGGTGCTCGACGAACACCAGGGACGCGGCGTGGCGAGTGCCCTGCTGGACGCCGTGACGTGCGAGGCACTCGACGATGGGTACAACTTCGTCGAGACCAACTGGCGCGTTACAAACCAGCGGGCCCAGCGCTACTGGACGCACTACGGGTTTCACCCCACCTACGTGCGCCTGCACCGCCGAATCGGCTCCTAAGGGCCGCCTCGATCGCCGCGACGAGCACCGGATCCTCGGGCGTCACCGTGGGACCGAAACGCTGCACCGCGCCGTCCGGACCGATCAGGAACTTCTCAAAGTTCCAACGGACGTCGCCGGTGTGGCCCTCCGCGTCGGTTGACCTGGTGAGCTCGGCGTAGAGCGGGTGGCGGTTCTCGCCATTGACATCGATCTTCTCGTAGAGGGGAAAGGTCACGCCGTAAGTCGTCGAGCAGAAGGTCTGGATCTCCTCGGGCGATCCGGGTTCTTGGCCCTTGAACTGATTGCAGGGAAAGCCGACAACGCTGAAGCCGCGGTCGTGGTAGCGCGAGTGCAGTGTCTCGAGGCCTTCGTACTGCGGGGTCAGGCCGCACTTGGACGCCACGTTCACCACGAGCACGGTCTGGCCGCGGTGCGTCGCGAGTGAGCTCGGCGTGCCGTCCAACGTGTGCACCGGGATGTCATGGAGTGTCATGTTACGACCCTATCGGCGAAATTCCTCCTGGTGACAGCCGTAGGCTAAGCACGTGCGAGCACTCAGCGTCAACGACAACTCCCTCGTCTTCGTGGAACGCGCGACGCCCAAACCCGGTCCTCACGACGTCGTGGTGTCGATTCGCGCCGCGGGCATCAACGCGGCCGACCTGTTGCAGCGCCAGGGCTACTACCCTGCCCCGCCGGGCTGGCCCGAGGACATTCCCGGACTCGAGATGGCGGGGGTGATCAGCGCCGTGGGCGACGAGGTTCACGAGCCCCTCCTGGGTCGGCGGGTGTGCGCCATCGTGGGCGGCGGGGCGCAGTCCACGCACTGCGTCGTGCCCGCCGAGCACCTCATCTTCGTGCCCGATCACGTCAGCTGGGCCGAAGCCGGCGGCTTCGCCGAGGCCTTCTGCACCGCCCACGACGCGCTGCTCACCCAAGCTCACCTCGACCGTGCGCAACGGGTTCTGATCTCGGGCGCCTCGGGCGGCGTGGGTGTTGCCGCAGTGCAGATCGCGCGAGCCACGGGCGCTCACGTTACGGCAGTGACCCGAACCAGCGAACATCACGAGGATCTTCGCACACTGGGTGCGGACCAGACCATCACGATCGATCAGGTCGGCGACATCGATCCCGTCGACGTCGTGCTCGAACTGGTCGGCGCCGCCCATCTGACGCGCGCCATGGACGTGCTCGCACCGATGGCGCGCGTGGTGATCATTGGCGTTGGCGGCGGGAGCCGGATGGAGGTGGACCTTCGTGTCATCATGAGACGACGTGCCCTGCTCACCGGATCGACACTGCGAGCGCGCTCGCGTGCGGAGAAGGCAACCGTGATCGACCGAGTCATCGAATCCCTGGTGCCGCTATGGACCACGGGCGAACTACGCGTGCCCATCGCGCGCAACTTCGATTTCGACGACGCACTCGAGGCGTACGACTTCTTCGCCAGATCCGGCAAGTTCGGCAAAGTTGTGATGCTCATTGACCAATGACCCCGTTAGTTTGACCACATGGTTTTCGCTTCGACACCCCATCCGTCGCGCTGCGCACCCGAGCGCCCTGACTACGAGGCCATCGTACGAGCCCACGACGAGGCGATCGCGCGAGGCGACTCCTCCTACCGCGACCCGTCGACCGACTTCCTCGTGCTGACGTGCGCCACGCTGCTCGCGCGCGGCACCTGCTGCGAACAGGGGTGTCGGCACTGCCCCTACCTGGGTGCCTAGACGGGCAACACCGCGCCGTCGTGCTGGGCGAGATGGTGGCGATCGACATTCACCAACACGAAGAAGCTGACCGCGCCCAGCACCATCATGAGCGCGCCGAAGCGAAAGGCCGTGTCGAATCCGTGCACGAGCGAGAGGTTCTTGAGGTTGGCTAGCGTGGCGGGGCTCGGATGCGACCTGAGCACGCTCGCCGTGTACGCGCTCGCACCCGAAACGAAGATGGTGCTTTGAATGGCGGTGCCGAACGAGCCCCCCAACTGCTGGGAAGTCGAGAGAACGGCCGAAGCGGCACCCGTATCGCTGGCCCGGACGTTGAACAGCGCGGTCGAGGCCAGTGACACGAACACGACACCCAGCCCGAGACTGGTAATGAGCATGGCGGGCATCACGTGGGCCACGTAGGAACTCGTGGGCGAGATCAACGAGAGCAGCCCCATGCCTACCGCCGCCATCAGGCTCCCCACGGTGGCCAGCGGGCGGGGCCCGATCGTAGGCAGCAGTTGACTGGCCGCCCCCGCGGACACGATGACCCCGAGCGAGAAGGGCATGAACAACAGACCCGTCTTCACAGCCGAGTAGCCGTGGACGTCCTGGAAGTACAAGGTCAGCAGTAAGAACATCCCAAAGAGACCCAACGCGACGAGGATCTGGGCCAGGTACGAGCCACCTCGCACCCGATCGGTCAGCAGCCGCAGCGGCAACAGCGGTTCCCTCTTTCGCGCCTCGATGGCGAGAAAGACCATCAACAGGACGGCGCCCGCAACGATGTAGGGCCACGCCCTCGTGGATCCCCACGCGTAGGTCGAGGCTTGTGACACGCCGAAGACGACGCCGACCATCCCCAAGGTGGCGCACAGGGCCCCCACCACGTCGTAGTGAGGATGCCCGTGCACCTTGGACTCTCGAACGTTCGGGAGCGCGAGCAGCAGGGCGATGACGGCCATGGGGGTGTTCACGAAGAGACACCAACGCCACGAGAAGTACTGGGTTAACAGCCCCCCGGCGATGAGTCCGATCGCCGCACCCACGCCCGAGAGGGCGCCGTACACCGCGAAGGCCTTGGCGCGCTCCTTGGAATCGGTGAAGGTGACCGACACGAGCGACAACGCAGCTGGTGCCAGCAGTGCGCCGAACATTCCCTGGAGCGCACGCGCCCCGAAGAGCATCTGCTGGGTGAGTGCGAAGCCGCCGAGCAGCGACGCGCCCGCGAAGCCGAGCAGGCCGATCAGGAATGCCTTCTTGCGGCCCATGTAGTCGCCGATGCGTCCGCCGAGCAGCAAGAAGCCACCGAAGGTGATCGTGTAGGCCGTCACCGCCCACTGGTAGTTCTTGCGCGCGATATCCAGCCCACCGAGTGCCTTGGGCAGCACCATGTGCGGAAGCGCGATGTTGACGATCGACCCGTCCAGCACCACCATGAGCTGCGCAATCGCAATCACCACCAACGCAAACCAACGACGCGGATCGGGCACATCGGCGTGCACCACGTTGTTCACCGCGCTCTTTGACATGGACCCCCCGCTCAAGTACTACGTACTTTAGGCGACCGCCGGAGCGGGATTGTCACATGTCCATTTTGAAGTGATGTTCAGTTGCTACAGCAGAGAGTCCAACGTAGTGTGCGCCATCGAGTGCGCCTCGGCCACCGGACCGTAGGTGATCGCGCCATCGACCACGTTGACGCCCTCGGCAAGTGCGGAGTCGGCCCTCACCGCATCGCGCCAGCCGCGATTCGCCAGTTCGAGCGTGTAGGGCAACGTCGCGTTCACCAGTGCGTAGGTGGATGTGTTGGAGACGGCACCGGGCATGTTGGCCACGCAGTAGAAGATCGAGCCGTTGACCTCGAACACCGGATCCGAGTGCGTCGTGGGCCGGGTGGCCTCGAAACAGCCCCCCTGGTCCACCGCGATGTCCACCAGCACCGATCCCTCGCGCATCTGCGCGACCAGGTCGTTGCTCACGAGTTTGGGCGCCTTGGCCCCGACCACCAGTACGGCGCCGATGACGATGTCCGCATTTAGACAGGCCTCTTCGATGGTGTGGGTCGAGGAGGCGAGCGTTTGCACGCGTCCGTCAAAGTGGTGGTCGAGCGCACGTAGGCGATCCAGGTTCTTGTCGAGAAGCGTGACATTGGCGTGCAGCCCCACCGCCAAGGTCGCCGACGAGAGCCCCGATACGCCCGCGCCGATGACCACGACATTGGCCGCGGCGACACCAGGCACGCCGCTGATCAGGGCGCCCCGGCCCCCGCCGGGGCGCATCAGGTGGTGAGCGCCCATGAGCGGAGCCATTCGACCGGCCACCTCACTCATTGGAGCCAGAAGCGGGAGGCTGTTGTCAGCCAGACGCACCGTCTCGTAGGCGATCGACACGTTAGAGGCCGCCACGAGGGCATCAGTGCACTCGCGCGAGGCCGCCAGGTGGAGATAGGTGAACAGCACCTGGCCCTTGTGCAACTTCAGACGTTCGTACTCCGATGCCACCGGCTCTTTCACCTTGAGCAGCAACTCGGCCTGGGCCCAGACGTCGTCCGCCTTGTCGAGTATGGTCGCCCCGGTCGCCACGTAGTCGTCGTCGCTGATCGACGAACCGATTCCTGCGCCCCGCTCGACCACCACACGGTGGCCCGCTCTGGTCAATTCACGCACGCCGGCCGGGGTAAGCGCCACCCGGTTTTCGTCCGTCTTTACTTCCTTCGGCACGCCGATGATCATCGTTGATCATCCTTTCTCTCATTGCTGGCTAGCACTGCAGTTGAGTCCATCCGCTTCTCGCGCCACGGCCCCACGATTCCCATCACGATCAACCCACGTCCCAGCGCGGCACTCACGCCTACGCCTCGATGTTGTGCATGACGTGCTTGATGCGCGTGTAATCCTCGAAGCCGTAGACCGAGAGGTCCTTGCCGTAGCCCGATGACTTGAAGCCACCGTGAGGCATCTCGGCAACCATGGGAATGTGGGTGTTTACCCACACGCAGCCGAAGTCGAGGTCCCGAGTGAAGCGCATGGCGCGGCCGTGATCACTCGTCCACACCGACGATGCCAGGCCGTAGTTCACACCGTTGGCCCAGGCCAGGGCTTCGGCGTCATCACCGAACTTCTGCACGGTGATGACCGGACCGAAGATCTCGTTCTGGATCATCTCGTCATCCTGGTGCAGATCGGCAACGACCGTGGGCGCGATGAAGTAGCCGGTGTCGCCCACCTGCGTGCCGCCCGCGGCGATCGAGGCGTGACCCGGAGCCCGACCCAGGAAGCCCGTGACGCGCTGAAGCTGATTGACGTTATTCACCGGCCCCAACAGGGCGTCTGCATTGTCGGGCTGGCCGATCACCGTGTTCTTGGCTTGTTCGGCCAGGGCATCGACGAAGTCGCCGTACACCTTGGGGCCCGCCAGTACGCGAGTGGCGGCCGTGCAGTCCTGGCCGGCATTGAAGTAGCCCGCGATCGCGATTCCTTCCACCGCGGCGGCGATGTCGACGTCGTCGAAGACGATCACCGGTGCCTTGCCACCGAGTTCGAGGTGGACACGCTTCAGAGTCTTGGAGGCCGTTGACGCCACTTCCATGCCGGCACGGACCGATCCGGTCACCGACACCATCGCGGGCGTCGGGTGCTCGACGAGTGCGCGACCCGTGTCGCGGTCACCACAGACGACATTGAACACGCCAGGTGGCAGCACCTGGGCCATCAGTTCGGCCATCTTCAACGTCGACGCTGGCGTCGAGTCACCCGGCTTGAGCACCATGGTGTTACCTGCGGCGAGGGCCGGCGCCCACTTCCACACCGCCATCATCATCGGGTAGTTCCACGGCGTTACCGCACCACAAACGCCGATCGGCTCGCGGCGGACGTAACTGGTCATGCCCGACATGTACTCGGTGGCGCCACGACCCTCGAGGAGCCGGGCGGCGCCCGCGAAGAAGCGAATCTGGTCGAGGGTCGGGGGGATCTCCTCGCTCAAGGTGACCGCGAGGATCTTGCCACAGTTCTCCGACTCAATAGCGACGAGCTCTTCCGCGTGCGCCTCGAACAGGTCCGCGATCTTCAAGAGGGCCAGGGAGCGCTCTGAGGGCGTCGTACGCTTCCAAGAGGCGAAGGCCCTTTCGGCGACGCGGACTGCCGCGTCCACGTCGGACTCGTCCGACACGGGCATCTCCGCGAAGGCGGCACCCGTCGCCGGGTTGATGAGCTCCACGTACTTCCCACTCTTTGGAGCGACGAACTCGCCTCCGATGAAATTGCTCAAACGACGCATGCGTCCCCTCCTGGTAGGCCAACAACACTGGTGACACTTGACACTCTTGCAGAGATGGCACTGCTCTTGCAAACGCCCGAAGAAGATAAACGTCTTCACAAAGCCACTAGACGACGTATTCCGTCGCCGAGAGGCGCTATACTGTGATTATCCGCAGTTATGGGGTCATTTGACTACCGACCGGGGAGCAACCAATGTCAGGAACTACACCTCATCGTCAGAGTTCGAAGAGTGCGCAGCGCGTCGACCTGGACCTAAAGCCGATGCCCAGCGGGCTCGACTCCATCGACCGCAAGATCATCAGCCACCTCCAACGTGATGGGCGCCGAGCTTACGGTGCGATCGCCGAAGACGTCGGGCTTTCCGAAGCCGCCGTGCGTCGACGGGTGCAGCGTCTAAAGGACACCGGCGTCATGCAGATCGTCGCGATCACCGACCCTCTGCAACTGGGTTTTGGACGAGAGGCGCTGGTGGGCATACGGGTGCACGGTGACGTGCGCCTGGTGGCTGACAAGATCGCAGCCATCGAAGAGGCGAACTACGTGGTCATGACCGCGGGGAGTTTCGACATCATCGCCGAACTCATCGCCGTTGACGACAACGCGTTGGTGCATCTTCTCAATGATTCAATTCGGAGCATCCCTGGGGTGTCCGAAGTCGAAACCTTTCTGTATTTGAAACTCTCAAAACAGACCTATGCATGGGGGACCAAATGAGTATCAATGAAGCGATTTCCGACGGTATTGCCGTTGCGAATCCAGAACAAGCGAGCCATCACTATTCCGAACGCGCCCGTCGCCACCTGTGGCTGCAGATGTCGCGCATGGGCACCTACTCGGACACCAACGAGATTCCGATCATGGTGCGCGGCGAGGGAACCCGGGTCTACGACGCCAACGGCGTCGAGTACTTCGACGGGCTTTCGGGACTGTTCACCAACATGCTCGGCCACGGTCGATCCGACATTGGCGCCGCGGCGGCGGCCCAGATGACTGAGTTGGCGTTCTTCCCGTTGTGGACCTACGCACATCCGCGAGCGATCGAGTTGGCCGAGAAGTTGGCCAGCCTTGCTCCTGGAGACCTCAACCGAGTCTTCTTCACCACTGGTGGCGGCGAAGCGGTAGAGAGCGCCTGGAAGCTGGCCCGCCAGTACCACAAGTTGCGCGGCGACACGGACCGTTACAAGGTCATCAGTCGCGACGTGGCTTACCACGGCACAACCATGGGGGCGTTGACCATCACGTCACTCGAGGGCTACCGCACACCCTTCGAGCCGCTAGTCCCCGGGGCGATCAAGGTGCCCACGACGAACTTCTACCGCGCACCCGAGCACGGTGATGACCTCGAGGCCTTTGGTTTCTGGGCGGCTCACCAGATCGAAGAGGCAATCCTGCGCGAGGGACCCGAGACCGTAGCTGCGGTCTTCCTCGAGCCGGTCCAAAACGCCGGAGGCTGTATCGTGCCGCCCCCGGGATACTGGCAGGAGGTCCGCTCTATCTGTGACCGCTACGGCGTGATCTTGGTCTCGGACGAGGTGATCACCGCTTTCGGACGTCTGGGCACCTGGTTCGGCGCTCAGCGCTACGACTTCTTACCCGACATCATCACCTGCGCCAAGGGTCTGACCGCCGGATATTCACCACTGGGCGCGATGATCGTGTCGGACCGGCTCGCCGAGCCCTTCCAACACGACGACACTTCGTTCATCCACGGTTTTACCTGGTCAGGCCACCCCGTCTCGTGCGCGGTGGCGCTCAAGAGCATCGACATCATCGAGAAGGAGCACGTGCTCGACAACGTGCTCGACAACCAGGACTACTTCGAACAGGGCATGAGGAGCCTGCTGGACATCCCGATCGTGGGCGACGTGCGCGGCGCGGGTTACTTCTGGGCCGCCTCGCTCGTCAAGGACAAGGAGACGAAGAAGATCTGGCAGGGCGACGAGGCTGAGCGAATTCTGCGCGGCTACGTCTCACCCGAGATGTTCAAGCGCGGACTCATCTGCCGCTCGGACGACCGAGGCGACCCGGTGGTCCAGCTCGCGCCACCACTGATCTCGACGCGTGACGATATTGACTTCATGGTCAATGTCCTGCACGACGTGTTCACCGGTGCCTCAAAGTTGCGCTAAGCATGCCCACACCACACTCGCTGTGGTGGTCGACGCTGGACCAATCGGTACAGCCTCGACCACCACTGCAGCACCACTTGGACGTCGACGTCGCCATCGTCGGAGGTGGATTCACCGGGCTGTGGACCGCCCGCGAGTTGCTGCGACGTGATCCCTCGTTACAGGTAGTCGTCCTCGAAAAACAGGTCTGCGGTCACGGCGCCTCGGGGCGCAACGGCGGTTGGGCTTCGGCGCTCTATCCCCAGGGCGCATCCACAGTGGTCAGCGAACACGGCCAAGAGAGTTACGACCACCTTCGACACGTGCTCCAAGACGCCGTGGCGGGCCTCGGTGACGCGGCGAACGCCGACGGCATCGACGCCCACTTCGTCCACGGCGGCACCCTCAGCTTCGCCAGAAACCACGTGCAGGCGCAACGACTCCACGAGGGACTGGATGAGGCACGACGAGCCGGCGTCGGCGAGAGCGACCTCGTGTGGCTCGACGAGCAGGCGGCGCGCGATCGCGGCGCCGTCGCGGGCGCGTTGGGTGCCCTCTACAGCCCACACTGCGCCCGCGTCAATCCGGCGCGACTCGTGCGGGGCCTCAGCGACAGCGTTGAAGGGCTCGGCGCGCGAATCTTCGAACACACCGCGGTGACCCGCATTGTCGCTGGTCGTCGCGGGCGCCAGCCCGAAGTCGTCACCGCCGCCGGCTCGGTGCACGCGCGCTTCGTCGTGCGCGCGACCGAGGGCTACACCCCCACCCTGCCCGGTTCACGGCGCGCCGTGGCGCCCATCTACTCGCTCATGGTCGCGACCGAACCGTTGGCGCGGTCCTTCTGGGACGACGTCGGATTTCGCGAGTACGAAACCTTCGCCGATGCGCGCCACCTGGTCATCTACGGCCAGCGGACCCGCGACGATCGAATCGCCTTCGGTGGACGCGGTGCGCCCTATCACTTTGCGTCGACCGTCGAGGATCGCTTTGACGACAACGCCAAGGTGTACGACCTGCTCGAGCGGACCCTGCACGAGTTGTTTCCGGCGCTTGAGGCCGACGTGACGCATCGCTGGGGCGGTCCCCTCGCGATGCCGCGCGACCATTCGCCCAGCGTCCAGATCGATCGCGACACCGGACTCGCGAGTGCGGGCGGCTACACCGGCGACGGAGTGGTCCTCAGTTATGTCTGCGCCAACGCACTCGCGGACCTCATCACTCAGCCCGATACCGAGACCGAGTTCACCCGACTCCCCTTCGTCCAGCACCACGGTCGTTCTTGGGAGTACGAGCCTCTTCGATGGATGGGCATCAACGTGGGACTCGGGCTGGCGACGTGGGCGGACCACCATGAATCAAGTCGCGACACGCCGAGCCGAGCGAGCAACCTGGTGGACCGACTCTTTCACTGAGCTCAGCGAAGGATATTGACCGCCCGCGCAGCGACCACGGCGATGGTCACCAGCGACACGATGGACTCGCCTGCGAAGAGTGCCTTGGCGCGAAGGGTGAGCGGCATCGCGTCGGCGGGCGCGAAGCTCGTGCCGTTGGCGAAGGACGTGTACAGGTAGTCGACGAAGTGGGGCCTCCACTCCGCGGGCGCCAGACGGGGATTCTCCATCTGGGGGAACTGGATGTCCGGCCATCCCCCGAGTCCCCCGGCGCGCAGATGCGGACCTCCACGGTCCAGTTCCCAATACCACAGCCCAAACGCGATCACGTTGGTCAGCCAGATCGCCACGGCCGAGTAGATGAGGTTGCGTCCCTGGGCCACGTTGGTGTGCAGCAGGTTGTGCACCAGGAGCTCGACTGAGGTCACGTTGGCCAGGGTGATGAGCGCAATGAGCGCAATGGTCGTTCGGCGCACGAATGGCGACTCGTTGGGCTGACGATGGCGTCTCGCCGACAGCGGCACCAGGGGCAGCATGATGAGCACGGGCAACAACCAGCGCGGGCCCACGACGAGCCGGTCGGGCAACACCACGTAGAGCAGCGCGCACGCGATCAGCGCCAGCGACGCGGGCCAGCGCGGCTCGGGTCGATTGCGCACGGCGCCGCGGTCCACCTCAGCTCAAGCGCATCTGGCCCAACGACGTCAGGGTCTTCGGACTCAGCAGCGAAGCCGCCGCGGACGAACCGAAGATCTGTCGCCAGGAGGACTGGTCAATCTTCTTCACGTCGTGCGCCGGCGGTGCCACAATGGCGGCCGGCTGGTTGTACGAGAGCACGGTCGCGTACACCGACGCGGTCGAGTGCGTGGAGCTCACCGTGAAACTCGACGCCGTCAACTCGCCCTGGCGGCCCACGGTGATCGTGAAATCGACGCTCGCGCGCTTGGGCACCGCGAAAGGCAGCCCACTCGGGTGGTTGATCGTGACGTTGTCACGCTGGAAGTCGTAGGTCGTAAGGTAGCCGTTCTTCGTGATGCTCTCGTGGGTGAAGCCACTGATGAGCGAGATGTCCGGCTTGGTCATCTCGAGCGACAGCCCGTAGAGCGAGGGTTGTCCCACCGGTGTCGACACCCACGACTTGCCCGCGATCGACGGAAGGTTGGCCGAACCCGCGTAGAGGGTCCGATGCACGAGACGCATCTCCACATTGGCACTTGAGAAGAACATCGGAATCTGAAGGTCCGCCTGCACCGCGTTGGTGACGAAGTTCACGTTGACGTCGGCCGTTACGTTGTACTCCTGGCCAGTGGAGATGACGAAGCGAATCTGCGCGGACTTGGGCGGGTAGCCATTAAGGGCAAGAGGGTCCTTTACGTTCCCCGAGGGGTTCGAATCGGTGGCCGCCAGCACGAGACCCGTGACGGTGAGCGCGGTCGCCACCACCGCGAGAAGAATCGACGCTGCACGAGAGGACACGGTCATATCGTCACCCTATCGGTAGGCGAGCGGCGTACCGAACGTCAATCCGGCGTCTCCTGGAGCAGTGCGAGCAGCAGTTCGTGGGCGATATTGCGACCGCTCGCCAGAAAGCCGATGCGCGATGTCGCGTCGTCCACCAGATCGTTCGTGATCGCGGCGTACGCGGTCGTGGCCGAGCCCTCGAGCACCAGTCCGTTGTTCTCGATGACCTCGCGGACCGCCCGTCGGATCTCCACCTCGGGCACCAGCACCAAGGGGACCTGGAACCTGGCCACCAGCTCATTGGTCACCGCTCCCTCGTCGCCGCCGCCAGCCAGTCCGTCGGCGATTGTGGCGTGATGCACGACGTCCTGCATCCGCGCACCACGCAGCACGTGGTAGAGCGCGGCGCTCTCAAACGGCTGCACCCCGGTGATGCGAATATCACCGCGTCCGTTGGCCTCGCGCGACAGCAGCGTGCCCGAAATGAGTCCGCCGCCGCCGACGGGCACCACCAGGTGCTCAAGTTGAGGAGCCTGCAGGAGCATCTCGTCAAAGACGGTCGCCTGACCAGCGATGACGTTGGTGTCGTTGAACGGAGAGATGTAGTGAATCGAACGCTGATCCGCCAGCAACTGGGCGTGCGACTGCGCCTCATCGTAGGACGAACCGTGCTGGATGAGCTCGATGTCGTAGCGGCGCAGCTTGCTCACCTTGGCCGCGGATGCGTTGGCGGGCACGACCACCGTGGCGTGCACGCCCAGTAGCGATGACGCGTGGGCGATGCCCAGTCCGTGATTGCCCGCCGAAGACGTGATCACCGCCCCGCCCGGATCGGACCGCCGGGCCGCGTCGATCGCACTCAATGCTCCGCGGATCTTGAACGACCCCGTCACCTGCAAGCTCTCCAGTTTCGCGAGCACCGCGCGACCGCGAAGGCTAATTGTCACCGTCGGGGTGGGCGCGAGGTGCTCAGCTACGACGCGACGAGCGGCTTCCATCTGGTCCGACGTTGGTGGCATCACGTGACGAATCATCAAAGACCTCCTGGCTCACCTTACTTCCGCACCTTCCGCGAGAGTCAATACCAACGGGTAACGTCGAAACGTGCAGTCGGCCCTCGGCGTCATCGTGCTCGCATCGTTGGCGTTCCTCGGCACGATGTTCGATAACTTCTTTGCCTTCGCCGCGCAGTTGGTCGTCACTCCACCCGAGCGCTTCCGACGAGTGAGCTGGGCCCAGGCCTTCGGCGTGATGACGCTGATACTTCTCGCTGGCGCGGTGAGCGGTGTGCTTGCCCCGGTACCACTTCGAGTCATAGGTCTAGTGTGCGTCGCACCATGGGCGCTGGCGCTGTACGCGTGGCGCCATCGTCACGAGCCGGCGCGCGAGCAGTATCGCCGCGGGGCGGTAACGACCTTTCTCATAACTCTCGCCCTAGGCGGCGACAACCTTGCGGTGTGGATACCGCTCTTGCGCGCCCACGGCGCTGCGGGCGCTGCGGGCTCGGTCGCGGTACTCCTCATCTGGGAATCGCTTTTCGTATTCGCCGCCCAGGGGATCGCCGGGCACCCCCGTGTCGTGGGGTGGGGCCATCGTCGCGGACCCTTCCTTGTCCCGATCGTCTACGTACTGCTCGGCGTGCTCATCCTCGTCGAATGTCACACGTTGTAACCGCGTCGTCGACTGGGCGCTAACGGCCGAGCACTAGCGTCGTCTAGGTGCCGATGTCGACTCCGCAGCAGACACTTCGACGGTTGACCATCATCGTGGCCATCCAGTGGATGGGTGCAACCCTGGGTCTTCCGCTGCTGCCACTCTTTCTCGAACATCGTGGTGGCACACCGACGGTGATTGGCTTCATTATGGCCGCGTTCTTCATCGCCGGCGTCGCCACCCAGTTCGCCCTGGGCCACCTGGCCGACCGTTTCGGACGTCGCAAGATACTCATGGTCGCCTTGGTGGTCTACGGCTTGGCCAGTATGACCTTCCTACTCCCCGTCTCAGCGCCGTGGTTCGCGCTCTCGCGCGCGCTGCAGGGGGCGTCAGCGGGCGCAATCGAGGTCGCCGCGCTCTCCGCGGTCTCGGCCCTTTTCGCCGAGGCGGAACGCGGCCGCGCCATCTCCAAGGTCCTGGCGGCCCAGTTGCTAGGCATCGCGGTGGGACCCATCGCGGGGGTCGTGGCGACGGTCAACGATCTGGGCGTCGCGCTCTTCGTCACCGGCGTCATCAGCCTCATCGCCGCCGCCCAGACCATGCGCACCGACCTCGGCGACGCCCGCTTCGACGCCTCGCCCCTGCCGCCGTTGCAGTGGACGACCCAGGTTGTCGGCGCGCTGGTTGCCGCAGGGGCGACCGGACTCATCGTCGGCGTGTACGAAGCGTGCTGGAGTCTGCTCATGCACGCCCACCACGCGAGCTCGCTCCAGATCCGGCTCAGTTGGACCATGTTTGCCCTGCCGTGGGTGGCGCTCAGCCGGGTGGGCGGCTGGCTCGCCGATCACGCGAATCGGCGATTCATCGCCCTGGCCGGCTTGATCAACGGCGCCCTCTTCCTAGCCCTGTACCCCCACATCCACAACAACGTCGTGCTAGTGGGCCTGGGCGCGGTGGAATCAATCGGCACGTCGCTCTCGGTGCCCTCGATCTCGTCGCTACTCACCCAGGGCGCCGCGGACCGCGAACTGAGTCGCCGTCAGGGTCTCTACACCACGGCCCAGACGGCTTCGCTCGCGCTGGCCGCGAGCGTGTCGGGCATCTTGTTTACCGCGAACGAGGCGTATCCTTTCAGCCTCGTCGCAGTCATGTCGACCGCGCTCGCGCTGTCGACGTTGTGGTGGTGGCGCAACGTTCGCGGCCACATCACCCCGTAGGTCATCCGCTCGCACAAGTACGTCGTACGAACGGGCAGCTGCCTACTTCTTCCAAATCTGGTCCCAGCGCGTCGAGCCGCCGTCGGGGTTGAGGCAACGCGTGGTGCCGTCGCCCGCGGTCGCGTACGCCCAGTTCTGCACATTGGTGCGCGCTGCCCAGGCCGTTACCAGTGAGTTGAGGAACAGGTAGGGGATGTCCTTGGCGAACTGGGAGTTGACCTTCGCCCACGCCGTCTTCTGCGCTGCGCTGTGCGGCTTAGCGGCCAGGGCCGTCAGCATCGAACTCTCCACTACCGGATCAGCCTGGTGCGCGAAGTTCACGGCACCGGCGATGTAGGTCCCCGATGGCAGTGCCGTGAGGCCCAGTCCGCCCGCGGCCGGCGAGGTTGTGGCGGGCTGGGAGTTGAACCAGACGTAGTTGAGCGACGGGTCGACGCCGCCGAACTGGTTCCAGGCCGAGCAGTCGTACTCGCCCAGGATCACGTTCTGGATCAACTGCGACTGAGTAGAGGGCCGGGGCGTCACGCTGATTCCCACGGAGTTCAACTGCTGTTGAATGAAGCCAAAGAACTTCTGCTGGGCGGAACTTCCCGACACAATGTCGACTACGAAGCTCACCGTGGACAAGCCGTTCTTGGACTTGTACGCGTTCACCAGCGCCTTGGCCTTCTTCGGGTTGTACGAGGGGTAACGCGGGTTGCGGTAGTACTCGGACGACTTGCGGTAGATGCCGTCGGACACCGAGCCGACGCCCCCTGCGATGACCTTCTCGTAGGTCTTTCGATTGATGGCCATGGCACACGCCTTGCGAATCGTGGGGTCGTTCAGCACCGGCTTCAACTTCGTGTTCCACGTCAACGACGACGGGTCCACAGCACCCAACGTTCCCTGGTAGTCGGCGTACTGCACCGGGGTCGGCACAGCCTGGCCCTTCATGATGTACGACAGGGCACCGGGCACCGACGGGGCGAACTCGCCCGCCCACGCGAAGTACTGGTTCATCGTTCCGGTCGTGTTCACGATGAGACAGTTCACCGGAGGGTCCAGGGGGTCATTGACGTCGGTTCGATACGAGATCCCCTTGATCTTCTTCAGGCCCGCGATACTGGCACCGTCCTGGGTCAGGATCATGTCAACCTGACCCGACTGCAGTGCCTGATTTCGCGTGGGGTCGTCGGGGATCGTGTGGAAACTGATGCCATCGAGGTAGGGCAGCTGGCGATTATGCGCGTCGGCTCGCCAATAGTTCGTGTTCTTCTTGAAATTGGACTGGTAGCCGACCTGCCACGAGACGACCTCGAAGGGACCGGTGCCGACGGGATTGCCGGTGTAACCCTTCACCAACGAATTGGGGTGTGCCATGTACGCGGTCTGCTGCTCGGACAGGGCGCTGATCGGGAAGGTCGAGAACGGGATGACCAGGTCGAACACCACCGTGTAACTGTCCGCGGCGCTCACCTTGGCGATGATTGGGCGAATGGCCAGTCCTACCGTGGGGTCCGCCGCAGCGGCGTTGAAGTTGGCCACCACGATCGCCGAGTTGAAGGCGTCGCCGTTGGTGAACGTCACGCCCTGACGCAACTTCACCGTCCATTGGGTGTAGGTCTTGTTCGGCGTCGCCGACAGCGCGAGCATCGGCAGCCAGGTTCGACCATTCGCCGAGGCGACGAACAAGGCGTCGAACAGCGCGTTGGCCACGCAAAAGCCCGACGCATCCATCTTGCCCTGCGCGCCGTTGAAGTTGTGGTAGTTCGGAACATCCGAGATGAGTCCGACCTTGAGGGTTCCCCCCATCTTCGGCTTGCTCTTGTTGATGCCCATCGTTGCGCTTGCCACATCGGCCAACATGCCATCGACCACGGTTCCAGCCATGGCGACGCCACCGATGGTGGCGGCGGAATGAGTGAGAAACGATCGACGATCGAACTGAGCTGACATCATTTCCTGCTTTCCCCCGAAGAATCGACCTTGCGTTGATTCCCCTCTGCGCGCAACTTAGCAAGAACTGGGTAAATCGCAAGGGCAACATTCGAAAGACTTGTCTGAGTAACTACTCAGGCAATTGCCGCCTGATCGCTGCGACGTAACTCAGTGATTCTACGAAGAACCCGGGTGGAGAAACTCCACCCGGGTTCTTCAATTCTGAGTCAATTCACGATTCGCTCCCGTGGTCTCGGGGGTGAATGTCACGCCATAGGCGAGGAGCCGACGCGGCCGCCCGTGGGCCGTCGTCGGAGGTCGCCTAGTGGTCGTCCTGATGCGCCGCGCCGGTGCTCGTGAAGATGTTCACGCTGAGCGCGTTGAGCGTCGTCGTACCAGTCAGCTCGATGCCCTTGGCCGAGATGTAGAGGCCGGTCGTGACATTGGCCAACGTCGCGGTCGGCGTACCAACCATGGCGTACGTGGTGGTCGCTCCGACCACCACGCTCGCGGTGGAGCCGTTCTGAGTGGTCACGGTGATGGTGTTCGTGCTCACGTCCACGCCGGTCACCAAACCGCTGACGCGGGCCAACTCGATCTCGATAGTGCCCGCAGTGGTAGCGGTAGTGCTCGAGGGAGAAATCTCGACGCGCTCACCGACAGACAGATCCGTCAGCGCTCCGGGCGCCTTACCCAGGGTCACCGTGGTGGAACCGTCGATGGCGAACGTGGTCAGTGTGCCGCTCGGGTCGGTGACCGTGATCGATCCGGGCAAAGTGGTCGTCGTGAGGGTGCTCACCAGCCCCTCCACCGAGTTCTGCTGGGTACGCTCGGTGCCCATCGTCCGGCCGTTGCCCGCGATGAAGATGTCGCCCGCCGTAGTGGCGTCAGTCGACAGCGGCTTGACGAAGACTCGCTGACCGACCTTGAGGTCGCTGAGCGTCGCGGTGTGCGGACCCATCTCCACCGTGGTCGATGTGCTCAACGTGAACGTCGAGGTCGAGTTGTGCGGACCCGAGATCGTGATCGAGCCGCTTGAGCTGGTTGTGTCGAGCGAAATAGCCGTCACGAAGCCGCGCACTGCGAATGCGTGACCGTGACCGTGACCGTGACCCTCGCCGCGGCCGTGGCCCTGGCCGTGGCCGTGGTCCCAGGCGCCGAGCGTCTGGAGGGCGCCGTGGTCGTGACCGTGACGCGAATGCGAGTGCGGGGATGCGCTCGCAACCCCGATACCGGTGGCGAGTACGCCAAGCGTCAGCACCGCAGAAAGGCTGACCCCCTTCAGTACAGTGCGCTTCGAAGTGCGATACATGGTGATTACCCTGCTTTCTCTTGCTCGAGTGTTCGAGACTCCACCATCTTGGGCCAGAACATTTGGAAAGCCCTGTGTCGTGGTTAAGAGGTCGCTAAGTCCTCAAATTCACGAAACCGAAATGAATCCAGTCATTTTGTCACGATGTCACGGCGGTGATCAGGCAGACTTGTCGCGTGCGACCAACCCCTCACGGGGTCGCACAGAAGATGCACATCTGTCTATATAGGGAGGACCACTCAGTGGCGTCAACATTGGATTCACACGATGGATCGGCCGAGGACCAGCCGTTTCATATCGAGCAACACGGGATTGACTACATCCCCGAGAGCGAGCGCTGGGCCACTCCGCGCAATATCGGCGCGCTCTGGGCCGGTACCTCGATCAACGTCGAGTACTTCGTCTACGGCGCGCTGCTCATGGGCTTCGGCTTCAGCTTTTGGAAGGCCGTCAGCATCATCATCATCGGCAACATCTCCTTTCTCCTGCTAGGGCTAGCGTCGCTGCAGGGGCCCGAGGCCGGTACGACGGCCTTCACCATCTCGCGCGCGCCCTTCGGTCTTCGCGGATCGAGGATCGTCAGTTTCTTCAACTGGATCACCCAATTGGGCTTCGAAACCGAAGGGCTGATCCTGATCGTCGGCGCGGTGATCGTGTTGTGCCAGATGGCCGGCATCCACGTCGGCAACGGCCTAAAGGTGCTCTTCATCATCTTGGCTGCGGCCATTCAGGCGATTCTCCCCTTCCTGGGCCACGCCACAATGGTGAAGGTACTGCGAGCGCTGATCATTCCCTTCGGGGCGATCTTCGTCCTGATTGCCTACTTCGACGTGCGCCACGGTACGACGCACTTCCAGGGTTTCCTCGGAGGCTGGCAGCTCTACACCGCGGGACTGGCGTTCGTCTTCGCGCTGTCGGGACTGGGATGGACCGAGTGCGGCAACGACTACTCGCGCTACCTCCCGCGCGACGCCCGCAAGGGCTCCATCGTGGGCTGGGTCTTTCTCGGCACGGCCGTGCCCGAGATCATCTTGATGATCCTCGGGGCGCTGACCTTCACGTTCTTGTCGAGCAACGCCCAAGTCGCGGCTTGGAACGGCGCCAACCCGTTCCAGGCGCTCTACGGCCAACACTTCATCCCGACGTGGGTCGTCGCGGTGTTCCTGCTCTTCGCAATCGTCCAGCTCTTCGGAATCAACTCAATGGACCTGTACTCCTCAGGGGTGTCGGTCCAGGCGATGGGAATCCGCCTAAAGCGGTACCAGGCGGTCGTAATGGACAGCGTCATCGCGTGCCTGCTCACGATCTGGGCCGAGTTCCAGTCCACCTTCTCGCTCTACATGAAGGAGTTCGTGGGGGTCATCATCTTGTGGATCGCGCCGTGGTTCGGCATCTACCTGGCCGACTGGATCCTGCGCAGGTACCGCTACAACGCCGCCGAGCTGCAGCGAACCGACCGCGGGGGTATCTACTTCGGCGGCTCGACCGGCATCAATTGGAATGCCGTGGTCGCCTTCGTGGTCGGCGTGGTCACCGCAACTCTCTCCTACTCCAAGGCCCCGCCGCCGGTGAACTTCCCGTTTCACTGGATGACGCCGATCTCCAATCACTTCGGCGCAGCGTGCGCCGGTGACCTCGTGCACGGTGTCTGCACCGCCGGGTGGTACGGCGGCGCCGACTTCTCGGTCCCGACGGGCTTCCTGCTCGCCGGACTGGTGTACTTCGCGCTCGAACGGGCTACCGGGTACGTCGCCAAGCAGGTCGAGCAACAGCGCGAGCTCGAACCCCACCTCTAGTTCGCGCTACGTGACGCACAGGTGCCACACAACGAGACCCCCGGGCTAGGCCCGGGGGTCTCGTTGTGTGCAGTGCAGTCAATAATCGGCTAGCTGATAGCACCCGACTTCGAGGTGAGGGCGACCACCACTGCCGTGGGGGGCGTCGTGAGAGGCGTTGAGGCCAGAATGCGCACCCTAGATCCCACGACCACGTTGGCTGGCAGGATCACGAGGCGGCCCTTCACGAAGAGGGTCGTGGCGTCAATGGTGAACAGCGTCGTTCCCGAAGCGTTTTGAATCGTGATCGAGGACGGGTCCGCCAGGGTGACGACTCCACTCACGAAGTTCTTGCTGGCCGAAGCATTCGAGAAAACTTCAATAATCGCAGCCGTGCCCGGAGTCGCCTTGAGCGGAAGGATCCGCACTCGCGCGCCAACCACCACGACACTGAGCGGAGCCGCGAAGCCGCGCATCAGGACGAGAGTCGACGTGGTCACGGTGAAGTTCTTGTTCGAGTTGCCCGACGTGATCGTGACAGTGCCGGGAGCCGTAGGCGCCGGGGCAATCACGACACCGGTGAAGCCGTGACCCTGCTTGAGCGGGGGCACGCGCAAGATCACGATCGACGCTGCCGTCACCGGAGTGGTACCGGGCGTGGTCGTCGACGCCGTCACCTGCACGCGGGCACCCTGCACCAGATCAGTGGCGGGCACCAGCATCTTGCGCTCGGTGACTGCGGTGGTCGAATCGACGGTGAATTGCGTCGATGTCTTGTGGTTCGTCACCGTGATGAGCGTCGAGGACGTCGCAGTGATGACGCCGTCCACGCGGCTGGGCTGGTGGCCGTGTGTCTTGGTCAACGCCACGCTCGAGCCCGAGGTGCGCGTCGCCGTGCTCGATGCACCCGCCGTTGCGACGCCCGCCAGCATCACACCGACCGCCAATACCGCCGACAGACTCGCCCTCGTGGCGATGCCCAAACTAGAAGTCTGTTTCATTGCTAGACCAACTTTCTCCGACTCGAGTGGCCTCGAGGTGAACCCAGTCTCCACTGGATTCCTTTGAGTGGCCTGTGCGTGCGTTCAGAGTTGACAAAGTGTTCGTGCGGGAGTCACCGCGCGCGCGACATATTGGCAACGGCGCGTCAACCGGTGGACTCAACCCACCCAATCTTCCACGAGCCCGCCCGTCCCATCAGGTCGAAACACCGGGATGGCGCCCAACGAGCGCACGCTCGTGGCATCGTTGCCCAACGAGCTTCGCCACACGGAGGCCTCGGTGACCAAGGTGCCGATGGCCACGACGTGGGCACCGATGCCGCGAAGCAGGCGCAACGCGGCTCCGGTCGAGGCGCCGGTGGAGATGACGTCGTCGACGATCGCCACTCGGCGACCCCGCACGTCCTTGATGCGGGCACGGTCAAAGAGCAGGCGCTGATCCGCGTCGGTGGTGATCGAGCGCACCGGCTCGCTGATCGCGTCGGCGAGGTGGATCTTGGGTGTCTTGTGCAGGATCACGTACTGGTCCAGACCCAGGTGGCGCGTCACCTCCACCGCCAGGGGTATGCCCATAGTGGCAACGGTGGCCACGATGTCCACGTCGTAGGGCCGAAGGATGTCGGCGAGCTCCTCGCCCGCACGCGACATGAAACTGACTCCCATGTCGACGGTGATGAGCAGTGCCAACGCGAGTTGCTCACTCAACGAGACGATGGGCAGTTCCACCCGCTGCGTCCCTACGTCCACCTGATACGTGCGTTCACCCACGGTGGTGGAGCATACTGAGCCCATGCACCCTCGGACACCACCCCTGGACCACGAGCTCGCTCGACACATGCTGGCCACCGCGTACGAGGAGGCCCTCGCGGGTCTTCACGAGGGTGGCATCCCGATCGGCGCGGCGCTCTTCGTACGTGACGGCACCCTGCTCGGCTCGGGTCACAACCGACGCGTCCAAGATGACGACGCGTCGGTGCACGCCGAGACGGACGCCTTCCGCCGCTCGGGTCGGCGCCGTGACTACGCCAACTGCGTGATGGCGACCACGCTGTCACCCTGTTGGTACTGCTCGGGGCTGGTTCGACAATTCAACATCGGGGCGGTGGTCATCGGTGAGGCAGACAACTTCCACGGCGGCCACGATTGGTTGGCCGAGTTAGGCGTCGAGGTGATCGTCTTGGATGACGAGCCGTGTCGCACGCTGCTCGCGAACTTTATCCACGAGCACCCCGACGTGTGGAACGAGGACATCGGGCTCTAGTCAGCGAACGGGCGGTCCGAAGAGACGATCGCCCGCGTCACCGAGACCGGGCACGATGTAACCGATGTCGTTGAGCGACTCATCGAGGGCCGCAGCCACGATCTGGACGCCCGGATGGTGCGCCCGCACGAAGTCGATACCCGGCTGGGCCGCGATCAGACAGAGCACCGTCACGTCGGTGGCCCCGCGGGTTCCCAGCATGTCGAGCACGCACACCAGTGATCCACCGGTAGCGAGCATCGGATCACATATCACCACGTGCGCGCCAGCGAGGGTGTCGGGCAGCCCGTCGAGGTACACGTCGGGCTGCAGCGTGGTTTCGTTGCGACGCAGCCCAACCAGACACATCCGGTTGTGCGGCAGCACCTCCTGCACCGCCGGGCTCATGCCGAGTCCGGCGCGCAGGATCGGCACGATGACGTACTCGGCATCGATCCGAAAGGCGCGTGCGTCCTTCATGACCGGAGTATCGACCGTCGTCAGGGTGACGGGCGTGTCACGGAATGCCTCGTAGGCGACGAAGCGCGATATCTCACCGGCCAGACGAAGGAAGTCGGCGTTCGAGGTGACGGCGTCGCGCAGTTGGCGCACCTTGTCGGCGACCAGTGGGTGATTGACAATGAGTGGATCTGGCACGTGGTCACACTACGCCGTGCGAGCTCGGCGAGCACGATGTCTTCGGCGGTGCGGTAGAGGGCGAGATTCTGGGAGGCCACTACGATCCGTGAGTGGCAACTTCGCTCCCCGCAGACCGCAAGCGAGGCGCGCAAGAGCTACCGGCCAACCCCCTGGGTGGCGTGCACTCCAACTACCCCGGGCCGCACGCTCAGATCTCGCGCGACCGCTCGCTCGCGTGGTGGCGACGCGTGTTGCCGGTGATCGCATCGCACCGGGCGACGTTCGTCGTCGCCATCAGCCTGTCCCTGGTCAGCCTGGTGCTCCAGACCTTGGTGCCCAAGATGATGAACGGCGCGATCGACAACGCCCTGGTCGCGCACTCGCACGCCCTGCACGACGACGTCGTACGGATTCTCATCGTCGCCCTGGCGGCCGGGGTCACCGGCGTCATCTCTCGCCAGTTCGTGTTCATGACGGCCTACAACGTCGAGGCGGACCTTCGTTCGCTCATCTACGAGCACCTGACCTGGCTGTCGTTCAGCTTCTACGATCGGGTCCAGTCCGGTCAGCTGATCAGCCGCGCCAACAGCGACATCCGCAGCGTGCAGATGTACTCGACCTTCGCCCCGCTGATCCTGGTCCAGTCGTTCATCGGTGTCGTGGCGTTCGCCTTCATGCTGTCGATCAACGTGCCGCTCACCTTCGTCGCCATGCTCGTCATGCCGGTCCTGTACTTCGTAGGCATTCGCATGCGCAAGGTGATGTTCCCGATCTCGTGGATCACCCAGGCTCGACTCGCCGACGTGGCCACCATCGTCGATGAGAACGTCAACGGCGTGCGAGTCGTGAAGAGCTTCGCCCAGGAGGAGGCCGAGATCAACCGCCTCGCCGACGCCGCCGAGCGTGTGGCCTGGGCCTACATCAAGGACGCCCAACTGCGCGCCATCTGGTCGCCCTGGGTTCAGAACCTTCCCCAACTGGGACTCGCCCTCGTACTGCTCGTCGGCGGCGAGATGGTACTGCGCGGCCAGTTGGGCATCGGTGGCATCCTCGCCTTCAACGCGTACCTGCTGATGCTGCAGGCCCCGTTCATGATGCTCGGCCAACTGGTCATGATGGGCCAGCGCGCCAAGGCCAGCGCGGAGCGCATCTTCGAGATTCTCGACGAGAATCCTGAGGTCCTCGAGCGACCGGGCGCGTTCGACCTGGCTGTCGAGCATGGCGCGATTGACTTTCACCACGTGTCCTTCGAGTACGCGAACGGCTCGCAGATCCTGAACGACTTCGACGCGCACATCGAGCCGGGCGAGACCGTCGCCCTCGTCGGACGGACGGGATCGGGCAAATCGACCGTGGCCCGGCTGGTGACGCGCTTCTATGACGTGAGCGGCGGATCGATCGCCATCGATGGTGTCGACGTGCGCGACGTGACGCTCACGTCGCTACGCTCCAGCGTCGGAGTGGTCTTGGACGAGCCCTTCCTGTTCTCCATCTCCATCCGCGAGAACATCGCCTACGGCCGTCCCGACGCCTCAATGGAAGAGATCGAGCTCGCCGCCCGGGCGGCCAACGCCCATGAATTCATCACTCGGCTGTCCGAGGGGTACGACACCGTCGTGGGCGAACGCGGCTACACCCTTTCGGGCGGCCAACGGCAGCGCATCGCCATCGCCCGGACCCTGCTCGTCAATCCACCCATCCTCATCCTCGACGACGCCACCAGCGCGATCGACGTGCACGTCGAGGCCGGCATCTACCGGGCGTTGCGCGAGTTGCTCGAGCACCGCACCACCATCGTGATCGCCCACCGCATCTCCACCATTGCCCTGGCGAGCCGGGTCATCCTGCTCGACGAGGGGCGCGTGGTGGCTACCGGCACCCACGAGGAACTGCTCGCCGGCACGCCCCTGTACGCCCAGGTCCTCGCACAGACCACGTCAGAGGGGGCCTGATGGCCTGGGGCGGCGGATGGGGCGGCGGGCCCATGTTCGCGGGACGCTCGAGCTCCAATGGACTCCCCTTCGGCGGCATTCCAAGCGAACTGATGGACGAGGCAACCAAACTCCTCGCCACCGAACCAACCCACGAGCCCTCGCACCGCGTCTTCACCCAACGTCCGAGCGCCGAGGAACGTCGACCGCTCAGTCTGGGGCGCCTCGTGGGGGCCTATCCCGGTTACCTGGCGGGCGGCTCGCTGCTCGTGCTGCTCGCGAGCCTGATCCTCCAGGCGGGACCCAAGATCACGGAGTACGCCATCAACAATGGCATGGTCACCGGCCACCACTCGAGCCGGGTGATCGTCGTCGCCGCGGGCCTCTACCTCGTGGTGGCCCTCGCGAGTGCGGTGATGCAGCGACTCCAAGTGGACGTGACCGGACGCCTCGCGTCGCGGGTGATGCGCGACCTACGCATCCGAGTCTTCACCCACCTCCAACGGCTCAGCCTGGACTTCTTCACCGACGAGAAGGCGGGGGTCCTCATGAGCCGCATGACCAGTGACATCGAAAACCTCCAGCAACTGCTCCAGGACGGCGTCAGCCAGTTCGCGACCCAGGGTCTGACGATGATCGTGATCACCGTGGTGCTCTTCGCGACCAATGTCGCGCTCGCCGCGTGGACCGTCTTGCTGGTAGTGCCCGTGCTCTTCGCACTCTCGGTGTGGTTCCATCAGGCGTCCGAGCGCGGCTACCTGCGCAGCCGCGACCGCATCGCCAACGTGCTCGCCGACCTGTCCGAATCCCTCTACGGCATCCGAGTGGTCACCGCCCACAATCGACAACGCCGCAACATCGTGAACCACCGACACGTGGTCGGCGCCTACCGAGACGCCAACCTCTACACCGGACGCGTGAGCGCGATCTACGGCCCCTCGAGCAGCATGATCGGCATCCTCGGCCAGGGCCTGCTGCTCGGTATTGGCGGCGACATGGTGCTCAAGCACCAGCTGAGCATCGGTGCGCTCGTCGCGTTCTTGCTATACCTCAACCGATTCTTCCAACCGATCCAGCTGTTGGTGCAGCAGTACAACACGCTTCAACAGGGTCGTTCATCGATCACGCGGCTGGGAGAACTCCTTGAGGAACCGCCGAGCGTGGACGAACGTGACGATGCGACGACCCTCGATCCCGTCGAGGGTCGGATCACGTTCGAGCACGTGAGCTTCGGCTACGACCCGAAGCGTCCGGTGCTGCACGACATCAACCTCGAGATCGCCCCGGGCGAGTCGGTGGCCTTCGTCGGGCCCACGGGCGCCGGCAAGTCCACCATGGCCAAGCTGGCCACGCGCTTCTACGACCCGACCGAGGGGCGGGTGCTCATCGACGGCGTCGACATCCGCGGCGTCACCCTGCACTCGCTGCGCAGTCAACTGGGTGTCGTGCCCCAAGAGGCGTTCCTCTTCGCCGGCTCGATTCGCACGAACCTGAGCTTCGGCCGCACCACGATCACCGATGAGGAAATCGACGAGGCAATCGACGTCGTGGGTCTTCGCGAGTTGGTCGAGCGGCTGCCCGACGGCATCGACACGAGGGTGCACGAGCGGGGCCAGACCCTGTCGGCCGGTGAACGCCAGCTGCTCGCGCTGGCCCGAGCGTTCCTCGCGCGTCCCAGGGTGCTCATCCTCGACGAGGCGACCTCGTCGCTCGACCTGCGCAGCGAGACCATCATTGAGCACGCGCTCGACCGGCTCCTGGAGGGCCGCACGGCCATTCTCATCGCGCACCGGCTCACCACCGCCCAGCGAGCCGACCGCATCGTGGTCATCGACAAGGGGGCGGTGGTCGAGATGGGCACACCCCAGCAACTCCTCGCGAACCACGGGGCATACCGCGCGATGTACGACGCGTGGCTCGCCTCGGGCGGGCGCGACGCGACGCGTAGCGCGAACTAGAGCAGGGTCCTCACCGTCTCGATGAGCGACGCCGAGGTCTGTCCGGCCTGAGGCAGCGGATGCACCTGGAGATGGGTCACCCCGGCGGCCTTGAAGGCCGCGATCCGCTCGGCCACGTAGTTGCGCGGTCCGCACAGGGTCGTGAGTTCGAGGAACTCGTCGGGCACCGCGGCCTCGGCCTCGCGCTTCTTGCCGCTGAGGTACAGATCTTGGATGACGCCGGCCTCACGCTCGTAGCCGTAGCGGATCGCGAGCTCGTTGTAGAAGTTCTTTCCCTTGGCCCCCATGCCCCCGACGTACAACGCGACCATCGAGCGTTGCAGCTCGCGCAGGGCCACGACGTCCTCGCCCTCACCGATGGCGAGCAGCCCGCCAGCGGTGATCATCAGTTCACCCAAGGCGTTCGAGCGCCGGGCGCGGCCCGCGGCCAGGGCCGAGCCCCAGACGTCGCCAGCGCGCTCGGGGATGAACAGGATGGGGATCCAGCCGTCGGCGATCTCCGCGGTCAACTGCACGTTCTTCTCGCCCAGTGAGGCGATCCACACCGGGATCTCGGCGCGCACCGGGTGCGCGATGATCTTGAGCGGCTTGCCGAGCCCGGTTCCCTCCTCGGGTGGCAGCGGCAACGTGAAGTTCTTGCCGTGGTGCACCAGCGGTGCCTCGCGCTTCCACACGTCGCGGCAGATCTCGATGATCTCGCGAGTACGGCCTAGGGGGTTCGTGTAGGCAACGCCGTGAAAGCCCTCGATGACCTGGGGACCCGACGCGCCCAGACCGAGGTGGAAGCGCCCGTCGGAGAGCGCGTCGATGCCGGCGGCGGTCATCGCGATGAGCGTCGGGGTGCGCGTGTAGATCGGCAAGATGGCCGCACCGATCTCCACCTTCTCGGTCAGGGCCGCGAGATAACCCATCAGCGACGGGCTGTCGAAGCCGTAGGCCTCGGCCACCCACACCAGGTCGAGTCCCGCCTTCTCCATCTCAGCGACCTCGCGCGCGGCCTCTTTGAACCCACCGGAGTAGCTCAACATCGTGGAGATCTTCATGAGAACCTTTCGCCGACGCTATCGCCGCCAACAGTACCGGAATCAGTCCGCGGGTGACCTACGGCCCTGTTCGCGGTGACCTACGCTGAGAGCGAGAGCAACGGCGCTCTCACTTAGTTCAAAGGCTGGTGACAACGTGGTCACGCGTCCGGACGAGGTACCGCCCCACGAGTTCAATCCGTGGTTGCACGTGTCCTCTCTCATAGAGAATGCAGGTCGACTTCTCGGCCTCAATGATGGAATGATCCAACGGATCATCACCCCCGAGCGAATCCTCGAGGTCGCGGTTCCGGTGCGCATGGACTCCGGCGACATCGAGATGTTCACCGGCTGGCGGATCCAGCACGACACCTCGCGCGGACCCGGCAAGGGCGGCATCCGCTTCCACCCGAGCGTCAACACCGACGAGATCGCCGCGCTCAGCGCCGACATGTCGATCAAGTGCGCCGTGGTGAACATCCCCTACGGGGGCGCCAAGGGCGGGGTGAAGGTGGATCCCCAACGACTTTCACGCGGCGAGCTCGAACGTCTCACGCGGCGCTACGCCTTCTCCATCGACCCCATGATCGGCCCCGATCGTGACATTCCGGCTCCCGACATCAACACCGACCCCCAGGTCATGAGTTGGATCATGGACACCATCTCGATGCTGCGCGGCCACAACACGCCCGGTGTGGTGACCGGAAAGCCCCTCGCCATCGGCGGCTCGCTCGGCCACGCCGGCGCCACGTCGCTGGGGGTCACCATCTGCACCACGGCGCTGCTCCAGCGCCTCGGACGCGCCACCAACGAGCAGCGCGTGGTGATTCAGGGTTACGGCAAGGTTGGCGCGCCGCTCGTGAAGATGCTAAGCGAGCGCGGTATGAAGATCGTCGGTGTCGCCGACGTCCACGGAGCGATCCACGTGCCCGAGGGGATCGACCACCAGGTACTGGCGAAGCACTTCGCCGAGGCCGGCACCGTCGTTGGCTACCCCGGCAGCGTGCACGTCCCCGCCGAGGAGCTGTTCATGATCCCCAGTGACATCGCCATTCCGGCTGCGCTGGGTGGAGTCGTCACCGAGCAGGTGGCCGAGACGATGGCCGCGTCAATCATGGTGGAGGCCGCGAATGGACCCACGACCGGCGAGGGCGCCAAGGTGCTCGCGGGCCGCAACATACCGGTGATCCCCGACGTGCTCGCCAACGCGGGTGGCGTGGTCGCCTCCTACTTCGAATGGGCCCAGGACCTCCAGGGCTTCATGTGGGAGAAGGAGTTGTTCACCAAGCGCTTGGAGCGCACGATGGGCGACGCCTTCAACTACGTGTGGCAGCGCCACCAGGAGTTGGGAGTTACCCTGCGCGAGACCGCCATCGCCGTGGGCGTGGAGCGCATCGCCGAAGCGACCGAGTTGCGCGGCCTCTTCCCGTGAGTCGACGTAGCACGACCGAGTCCCGCGACGCCCGTCGCGGGACTCTGTCGTGTGCAAACCTCTTGGGATGAGTGAACGAGAAGCGACTCGCGAGGAACTCGAGGAGCGCGTGGCGAATCTGCTGGCCGAGATCGCGCGGCTGAAGGACGAGATCCGCAGGCTGCGTCGCGAGCAACACGAGGTACCGCCGCACTACCTCTAGGGCCCCGGGCCCAGCGGCGACGCGGAGGCGCGCCGATACGCTGACTCGGTCACCCAGTTCCAGGAGAGAACGCATGGCTCCACAACTTCCCGCCGCATTCGTCGGTCACGGCAATCCGATGAACGCCCTCGATCACAATCGCTACACCGATGCCTGGGCCAACTTCGCCGCCCGGATGCCCACGCCGCGCGCCATCCTGGTCGTCTCGGCGCACTGGTACGTCAACGTCACCGCGGTCACCGCGATGCCCGCCCCTCGCACCATCCACGACTTCTACGGCTTCCCCCCGCCTCTGTTCGACGTCGAATACCCCGCCCCGGGTGACCCCGAGGTCGCCGAGCGGATCGTCGACGTGGTGCGACCGACCTTCGTGGGCCTCGACGCCGACAGTTGGGGTATCGACCACGGCACCTGGTCGGTGCTGGTGCACATGTTCCCCCAGGCCAACGTGCCGGTGCTGCAGCTCTCGGTCAACGCGGATCAGCCCTTCGACTACCACTTCAACCTGGGGGCCCAACTCAGCCCCCTTCGCGAGGAGGGCATCCTCATCCTGGGCAGCGGCAACGTGGTGCACAACCTGCGACTCATCGACTGGCACTCCCCGGGTGCGGGAGCGGACTGGGCCCATCGCTTCGACGACGAGGTCCGAAGGATCATGACGAGTGATCCGGGCGAACTCGCTCGCTCGAGGGAGCACGCCGACTACACGATGGCCGCTCCGACCCCCGACCACTTCCTACCCCTGGCCTACCTCGCGGGGCTGTCGGCGGCGGCCTCGACCACCGCCCGATCGCTCGTCGACGGTTACGAAATGGGCTCGCTGTCGATGACCGCCTTCGAGCTGGGCGCCGGCTAGGGACGCCGCGGCTTTGCGCCACGCTGGGCGCGCCACAGCGAGAGGGCCAGCGCTCCGATCGCCAGCACCAGCAAGGTGATGATGGCGCCCGCGTTGGAGTGGACGACCTGGCTGATCCACGCCACGGCGCCGATGGTCACGAGCGCGGCCACGAAGAGCTCGGGGGTGTCGCCCACGAGAAAGTCCCACCAGAACATGGCGAAGCCTCTGAGTGCGCGCCTCGCGAGCGCCGAGGCCCGGTTCACCGCGCCACCTCCTTGGTGGACTCCAGAGGGGCGTCGCGGCGCAGCAGGGTCACCATTGACCAGGTCACCATCAGGTAGAGCGCGACGAGCAGCGCGAGCGAGACGTCACCGTCGGGCCAACGCACCTTCAACCCCTCGCCGGTCCAGAAGGTGCCGTAGCTGACCAACAGCACCCCGACGCCCATCTTCATGAGATTTTCGGGCACGTTCGAGAGCTGACGAGCCACGATCAGCCCAGCGATGCCCACACCCACCACCGCGATGGCCGCCACCACGACGGCCAGTCCTAGACGGTGCGCCGACGTGCCCAGCGTGAGCACGGTGATGACCACCTCGAGCCCTTCGAGGAACACGCCCTTGAACGCCATGACAAATGCCACGCGATCGCGATTGACGCCCGCGCCGAGTCCTTCGAGCTCGGCCACCGTCTCGCGGTAGATGGCGTCCTCGTCGTGCTGTGCCTTGAGCCCACCCGCGCGCAAGATGGCCTTGCGCAGCCACTGCATGCCGAAGATCAACAAGACGCCGCCGACCACCAGACGCAACACGCTGAGCGGCACGTGGATGAGCGCGGGTCCCAGTATCGCCACCAGCGCGCCGAGCGCCACCAACGCGAGCCCCGTGCCCTCAAAGGCCGAGCGCCACCCGCGCGTGTGACCCACGGCCAGCACGATGGTGAGTGCCTCGACCATCTCAACCGCGCAGGCCAAGAAGACCGCACCCACCAAGACAACCACTCCCGAGGAGATTGTTGTCGCAATCATTGGCTTCCTTTCACTGGATTCATGACAAAACACTCCGCTGCGTCGAAGCACGCCCGAACATTGCTGCCACGTTCGTAGCGCGTCTTGGAGTACACCTTGGTGAGCATGGTTTCGCCGCCCACGCTCACTGCATGCTCGTAACCACGGCCACTAAATGCTACGTCGCGCACCACGGCGGGAACACCATCGCTCGAGCACCCGGGCTGTAGACCGACCGCCGAGGCGCGAACGAACAGGCTCGCGGATTCACCCGGTACCAGTCGCTCGAGCGCCACGGCCTCGATGCTGTGACCCGCGACGAAGGGCAGGGCCACCGCGTAACGATCTGGTGCGCACCTGTGCAGCACATCGACACTGAACTCGCCCGCGACGCCGGTGAACCGTGCGACGAACGCACTGCTCGGTCGGCGATACACGTTCTCGGGTGTGTCGAGTTGCACCAACTCGCCGTGATTCAACACACCCACTTGATCGGCCATCGCGAAGGCCTCGGACTGGTCGTGGGTGATGTACACCGCAGTAGCCCCGGCGGCTCGGGTCAGCGTGGCGATCTCGATGCGCAACTGCTCGCGTCGATCGGCGTCGAGGTTCGAGAGGGGCTCGTCAAAGAGTATGAGGCCCACGTCGGCCGCGAGCGCCCGCGCGAGCCCCACCCGCTGCTGCTCGCCGCCCGAGAGCTGGTTGGGGTAGTACTCGGCCAGGTGCGCGATGCCAACACGTTCGAGCAGGTCATCGACGCGCGACGCGCGCTCGAGCTTGGAGCGCGCCGACCTCACCAGAGGAAAGGCGACATTCTTGCGCACGCTTAAGTGCGGCCACAGGGCGTAGTCCTGGAACACCATGGCCAAGCCCCGCTTTTCAGGGGCGACAAAGCCGTGCGGACCTACGACCTCTCGCCGGTCAATCTCGATCACGCCGCTCGTCGGGCGTTCGATCCCGGCCAGGCAGCGCAGCAGCGTGGTCTTGCCCGAACCTGACGGACCGAGCAGGACGAGAAAGGTGCCGGGCGCGACATCGAGGGACACGCCTCGAAGAGCGTTCTTGTCCCCGAAGGTCTTGGTCAACTCACGAATCGACACGCCCGCGGCGTGAGATGAGGTCACGCTCACCCCCGCACCTCGCTCCAGCCAATTCGCCGCCAACCCCGGGGCGTCAGCGCTCGATAAAGGCCCAGAGCCACCGCAATGACGACGAGCATTTCGCCCAGGGTGATCACGGTCATCGCCGTGCCGGTACCCAACTGGAAGTTTCCGAGATACGCCTGGATCGTGACCGAAACCGGCTCCTGGCTCGGTGGATAGAGAATCTGGGCGATCGCGAGTTCGGCGATGGTCTTGGTGAAGGTCAAGAGCCAGCCCCAGAGCAAGACGCGAGAGACGAGGGGCAGGTTCGTCGTTCGCCAACTGCGAATGCGCGACGCACCGTGCACCCGGGCAGCCTCGACGAGCGTGGGTTGAATTTGACTGACCGGACCGGCCATGAAGCGTGACTGGCCGGGGAGCGACGAGGCGATGAGTGCCAGCATCAACAACGGCAGCGTCTTGTAGAGGTTGATCACGTGATGGGTGATGAAGTCCAGGTTGTAGAAGAAGATGTAGCCAACGCCGAGAACGACCCCGGGCACGGCCACCGAACCCAGCAGGAAGACGTCGGTGACTCGCTGGCTCCAGCCACCCGTATTCGCCACCAGACGCTTGGCCAGAATGAGCGAGAGCGCAACGGTCGCCGTTGCCACGATGACGCCGAGCTGATTCGACAACCACAGCGGTGCGCCCAGGCTCTTGCCGGTGATGGAGGGGTGAAAGACCTCGTGATAGAAGGTGAGCGACAGGCGTGCCGGCGACGTCGAGTAAATGCCCAAGTTCTGGACGAACGAGCCGGCCACCGAGCCCAGGATCGGAACGCCCAGCGCCACGAGGAAGAAGGAGGCGACCCCGAGAGTCGTGCCAACCCGGGCGGCCGGACGAAATTCGCGGCGTCGGGCCTGGCGCGTTCGGCCCGACAGCACCGCGTAGGAGCGGCGGCGCATGACTCGCGATTGCAGAAGGATCGGCGGGATCGTCGCGAGGATGAGCACCAGGGCGATGACCGCCGCGACCGGGAAATTCGCTGGGAAATTGCTGATGGCGTTGAAGAGCGTATACGTCGCCAGCTGGAAATGACTGTGGTAACCCAGGGTGAAGGCGACGCCGAAGTCGCTCATGGTCTCCGCAAAGCTGATCGCTAGGGCGCTGAGCAATGCGGGCGCAATGATCGGTACCACCGTACGCAGCGTCAAGAGCCGCCCCGCACCGTGAATGCGTGCGGCGTCCTCGAACTCCGAGCCGAGGCCTTGCAGACCAGCCGAGACGACAAAGTACGCGAAGGGCAGAGCGGCAGTGGTCAATACGATCACGACGCCGAGTGGACCGAAGAATTCCCCGTAGATCCAGTTGGTATTGAGACCCATCGCGCTCGCGACTCCGTAGGGCTGCAACAAGTCACCCCAACTCAACGTCATCATCCACGTCGGCACCAAGAAGAGCACCCACATGAGTACGGTCCACACCCGCCGCCCATAGACGTTGGTGCGCTGGATGAGCCACGCGAGCACCGTGGCGAGTCCCACCGCCGTGACAGACACTAGGGCCGAGACCCACAGGGAGTTGACGATGCCCTGGCCGGTCGCGCCCGAGAACGCCTGGGCAAAGTAGTGCAGTGTGAAGTACTGAGCACCCTGGTGGAACAGCCGCGGGCTCGTGGCGAGGAGCAGGAAGCACACCACCGGCGCAATGATCAACAGCGTCAGTATCACCCAGAGCGACGCGGTGCCCAGCATCACCGTGCGCGCCCGCCGTGGCGGCCCGTGCTCGACCACCACCACCGCAGGTGCGGCCTCGCGAGTCAGAGTTGTGGTCATACGTCGTCCATTTCTCAAAGGGGCGGCGCTGCGACCACAGGCAAGGTCGCAGCGCCGCGGGGAGGCCGGTCCGAGGGGAGGTGCGGACTAACCGTTGTTGATGTTGGCCGTAAACCAGTTGTTGATGGAAGTCTCAAGCGATCCCCATACGTAGGGGTCAATACTCATCATCGGAACGCTGTTGAGGTTCGGGATCACCTTGTTCGAGGGCTTCTCACCGTTGAGAACCGGCCAGAAGAGCGAGTCACCCTGGGGGTCACCGGTTTGCATCACGTGTTGGCCGGCCCGCGAAAGGAGCCAATCAACGAACTTCTGCGCCTCAGCGCGCACGGTGGCGGGCATCTTGGCGTCGATGCCGACCACACCGGGCAGGGCAATCGTCGGCCTCAGGTACTTCACGCGCAGACTCGGGAAGGTGGTCAATTCCTGGCCGTAGCCCGCTGAACTCTGCACGATAGCCATCTTGATACTGTGCGACTGAATCGCACCGATCGTGGGTCCGTTGGTTGCATTGATCACGAGACCGTCCTGCTTCAACTTGGTGAGATACGCCTTGCCGAGCTTGACCGACTTGGCCGTCGAACCCTTCGTGTAGTGACCCAGGAAGTCCATGATGCCCGCGATCATCGGATACGTAGGTCCCGACTGAGTGGGATCGTTCATGCCGAGCATGCCCTTGTACTTGGCCGAGGTCAACTGCGCCCAGGTCTTGGGCAACTGGCCTGGCGAGATCTGGGAGGAGTCGTACACGAGTGCGCCGGTGGCCGTCATGCCAGTGGGCACGAAACTTCCATCGGCGGGAATGTTCGCCTTGCCAACCTGGTTAAAACTCACGTGAGGAACGATGTGCTTGGCCAGGAGATGCTCACGATCGAGTTGGGCAAAGGCGGTGGCGCCGTCCACCCACAAGACGCCCCACTTGGGGTTCTGCCCCTCGGCTTGGATCTGTTGGAGCAAGGGCCCCGTGGAGTTGTCGTTGAGGGTCACCGTGAAGCCCGGGTTGGTCTTGTTAAAGGCCGTGACCGCCGCGGAATCGTAACCCTGCGCTGAGTACACCACGAGTGTGGGACCCTTCTTAGCGCTAGCGCCGGCACTGAGAGTGACAAGGAAGAGTGATGCCATGGTGGCCGCGAGGGCCATGCCTGCAATCCGCACGCGCGGAGCATTCTTGATATTGGGTGCTTGTTTCATGGAGGCATTTCTAGAACGCCAGAATTATCTCCCCGTGACGATATCGACCCGACCAAGTGAACTTCGTGCGCCGATCTGTTCACGCTCCAGGCGCAGTTCAGGCATCCCGGCGACGCAACTCATCCTCCACGGCAGCCGGGTCCAGGCCGCGACTTCGAAGGAGTAACAGCGTGTGGAACCACAAGTCCGCTGCCTCGCTCACCACGCGCTCATCGTCCTCGCTCAACGCGGCGACCGCAAGTTCCACCGCCTCTTCGCCCACCTTGCGTGCGCTCAGCGAAGTGCCCGCGCGCAGCGTGGCGACCACGTAGGAATCATCGGCCCCCTGGGCTTCGCGTTGCAGAATCTTTCGCCACAGCCACGGCGTAAAACACGACGTTGACCCGTCGTGGCACGTCGGCCCGGTCGCCCGGACGCGTACCAGCACGGCATCCTCGTCGCAGTCCATTAGCACCTCGATCACCCGCAATTCGTTGCCCGAAGTCTCACCCTTTCGCCAGAGCTTCTGGCGCGAACGCGAGAAAAAGTGCACGAGCCCGCTCTCCCTGGTGAGCCGTAGCGCCTCGTCATCCATCCATCCGAGCATGAGAATCCGGCCGCTCTGATCATCCTGAACTATCGCCGCGCGCAGTTCTTCACTCACGTTCATCCCCTATCGGTCGAAGGTGCACCCCGCAACGCTCGATCTCGCGGCGCAGACCGGGCAGCCCCGCCGGGTTCTCGTGCACGATGGACGCCACCAAAGCGGCGTCGGCGACGCGCAGCGCGTCGGCGACGTGTTGGGCCGACCCGGCGCCCCCCGATGCAATCACGGGAACGCTGACCGCCGCGCGCACCGTCGCGGTCAACTCCAGGTCGAAGCCGCGCCGGTGACCATCGTGGCTGATCGAGGTGAGCAGCAATTCGCCCGCACCCCGTTCGGCTGCCTGCACCGCCCAGGGAAGGGTGGCCACGTCGGTCGCCACCCGTCCGCCGTGGGTGTGCACCACCCCGTCACCGGCGTCAATGGCGACGACGACGGCCTGGCTCCCGTAGCGATCGGCGATGGCGGTGATCAGCGCGGGCGCGGCCAACGCCGCGGAGTTCAGCGACACGCGGTCCGCGCCGGCCTCGATGATGCGACTTGCGTCGTCGACGCTGCGCACGCCGCCGCCCACTGTGAAGGGGATCGAAAGCACCTCGGCCACCTGGGCGACCACCGAGATCAGCGTGCTCGACTCGTTTGGCGTGGCCGCGATGTCGAGAAAAACCAGCTCGTCGGCTCCCCCATCGCTGTAGAAGCTCGCCAGTTCCACGGGATCACCGACGTCGCGCAGGCCCACGAAGCTCACGCCCTTGACCACCCGGCCGTGGGCCACGTCGAGACAGGGGATCAGACGAGGGAGAGGCATCGTTCAAGGAACTCGAGGCCGGCCGGGCCGCTCTTTTCGGGGTGGAACTGGACGCCGACAAAGGACCCGGCCTCGACCGCAACCGTGATCCCCTCCGAGGTGGCCACGCCGTGGCTGGTGCGTGGCGCGTAGGAGTGGGCGAAGTAGTACGCCTCGTTCCAGGGCTCGACCATGGCCCAGCCCAGTCGAGGAACCCGGTCCTCGTGGAGACGGTAGACCTCGCCCTCGACGAGCCCGATTCCCGCGACGCCCCCGTCCTCTTCACTCGAGTCCATTGCCAGCTGCAGTCCGAGGCAGATGCCCAGCACCGGCCGATCGTTCACGAAACGATCGCGAAGCGCCTCGGCCGCACCCGTCTGGTTGAGGTGCGCCATGGCACTGCGAGCCGATCCCACGCCGGGCAGGATGACGAAGGGCGCATGTTCCAGGTCGTGGCGCTCGCTGCTCACCCGGCTGGTGCGACCGAGACGAGTCAGTGCGGCGCGCACTGAGCGGGTGTTGCCCGCTCCGTAGTCCACCACCACCACGTCACTCACAGTGAGCCCTTGGTCGATCGGATCAGCGAACCATCACGTGTCAGGGCCTGGGCCAGCGCACGGCCCACCGCCTTGAAGGCCGCCTCGGCCACGTGGTGATCATTCTGGCCCGTGGCGGTCACGTGCAACGTGATCCGCGCCGTCTGGGCGAGCGACTCGAAAGCGTGTGCGGCCATGCCTGGATCGGGCGTGATGTTGATGGCGGCCGTCGCTCGTCCTGAAAGATCGACCACCGCGTGCGCGATCGCCTCGTCCATCGGCACCCGCGCCTCGCCGTAGCGTGTGAGGCCCCGCCGGTCGCCGAGCGCCTTGTCGAGCGCTTCGCCGAAGGTGCGCATCATGTCCTCGACTGTGTGGTGCTCACCGGTCTCGGGGTCACCGACGCCTTCGAGGCGCAAGTCCATGCCGCCGTGAAAGGCGAGCTGCTGGAGCATGTGGTCATAGAAGCCCTGACCGGTGTTGACATACACCCGACCCTCGCCCGGCACGCGCAGTCGCACCGACAGCAGTGTCTCGGCCGTGGCGCGCCGATGCCGCGTCAGCGGCACGGCGCGCGGCGCGCCGCGCAACTCGCTTCGCAGCGCATCGAGGAGCACGTCGTCGTCGATCTGATCGCGCACGCTGACGCGCAGGCCATCGCCGAAGGCCCGCGTGACCACGCCGTACGGCAACAGCCTTTCGACCAGTTCGCCGGGGTTCTCCATGGGAATGAAGAGGAAGTTCGTGTACGAGTCGAGGGGCTTCAGGTCCAACGTACGCAACTCACCGGCCAGGCGCTCGCGTTCGACGAGCTGGCCGGTGACGTCAGGTTCGTTCGCCAGCGCGGACAGGGCGAGCGCCGCGGACAGCGACGACACCGACAGGGGCGCCTGTCGCGACGTGATCACCGCGGTCAGCTCCGGGCTCGCGATCGCGTAGCCCACTCGAGCGCCGGCCAGTCCAAAGGCCTTGGAGAAGGTGCGCAGTACGATGACGCCGTCATCCACGCGATCGAGCGCGTCGACCCCGGCGTAGTCGGCGTACGCCTCGTCGATGATCAACTGGCCGCGCACCTCGGGGATGTCCGGTAATTCCCCCGTGGGATTGTTGGGTCGACACACGAAGACCAGATCCGCCTGTGCGGGGTCGTCGATCACGGACGCTCCCGCCATCAGAGCGGCGTAGCGGTACATGGAGTACGACCTCGCCGGCACCGTCGCGATCGACTTGCCCTCAGCAAAGATCCTCGCGAGTAGGACGATGAACTCGTCGCTCCCCGCGCCGAGCGCAACTTGATCAAGACCCACGCCGTGGCGCGCCGCGATCGCCGCACGCAACGGTTCGTAGCGGCCGCGGTCGTACTCGTTGATGTCGGCCAGAGCCCGTGCGAGCGCCGCTGGGCGCGCGCTGGCGGGCGGCGAGGCGGGCACGTTGCCGTCGAATCTGATGATGTCGCTCACGTAGAGACCGACCCGCCGGGCGATCGTCTCACTCGAGGGAGGCCACGCGTACGCGTCGAGGGGAACCGGCCGCGTCATCGTCGTGCCGTCGCCTTGTGATTGGGCATGCCCTCGAGCTCGGCCAGGGCCTCGATGGTCGGCGCCAGCCGCTCGAGACCCTCCTTCGTCACCCGCTGGACGGTTACCGTCTTCATGAAGTCCTCCAGTCCCAGTCCCCCGGTTGACTTGGCCCATCCACCCGTGGGCAGCACGTGGTTGCCGCCGGTTGCGTAGTCCCCCGCCGGTACCGGCGCGTAGGGTCCGACGAAGACCGCTCCGGCGTTCCTGATCCGTCCGGCGAGCGACTCCGCGCGTTCGCCCAACAGGGCCACGTGTTCGGCGGCGTACTCCTCGACCTGCGCGAGGGCGGCGTCGAGATCTTCACCCACACGAACCACGAAAGCGCGCGAGTCCGGACCGTGTTCCATCTGCGCGGCAACCTCTTGATCGATGAGACCCTGCTCAACCCCTTCGTCGGCGACCACGACAATCTCACTGGGCCCCGCGGGCAGGTCGATCGCGACGTCGCGGCTCACGAGCAGCTTCGCAGTATTGACCGCACCGCCCCCCGGACCGATGATCTTGTCGACGGGCGCGATGGACTCGGTGCCGTAGGCCATCGCGGCGATGGCCTGCGCCCCACCCACGGCCCACACCTCATCGATGCCCAGTAATGCAGCGGCGGCGGCCACTGCCGGCGCGCCCGCGGGCGGCGTGCACACCACTATCCGCTCGACGCCAGCCACCTGGGCGGGCACCGCACCCATGATGAGCGAGGAGACCAGACCCCGAGGCACGTAGATGCCCACCGAGCGCAGGGCACTCCAGCGACGCTCGAGCGTGACGCCCGGCGACACCTCGAGCATGATGTCACTGGGACGCTGGGCCTCGTGCCAGGTCCGCACCGAGTGCGCGGCGGACAGCACGGCCGCGGTGGGGATGTCGCCGTAGGCCGACGCTCGCTCGGGGGCACCGGCCGTCGTACCGTCGAGGCGCTGAGACCATTCGGCCAGAGCCGCGTCGCCCCGCTCGCGCACGTCGCGAACGATGTCCTCGATGCTGAAGGAGCGCTCGGTCTGCACGGGTCGGCTCATGGCACCATCCTCTCGACGGGCAACGTGATGATCGAGGTCGCGCCGCACGCCTCCAACTTGGGTAGCAACGACCAAATCTCGGCGGCCGGCACCAGCGCGTGCACGGCGACCACGCCAGGCGTCGCCAGGTCCATCACCGTGGGTGACCCCCTCGTGGGCAGCACCGCAGCGACCTCGTGGAGGCGGTCCTTGGCCACGTTGCAGAGCAGGTAGCGATTTGCCCGCCCGTTGATCACGCTGCCGAGCACGGTCGTCAGCGTGCGGCGCGCCTCCAAATCGATTGAACCGGTGCGGCCGACGAGCACCGCCTCGGATTCGAAGAGCACACCCAGCGAGCGCAGGCCGTTCGTGCGCAGCGTCGAACCCGTGGAAACCAGGTCCACAATCGCGTCGGCCAGTCCCAGGCGTGGCGAGATCTCCACCGAGCCACCCACCCGGACGATGTCGGCCTTGATACCTCGCTCGGCAAACGCGCGTTCGGCCGTGCGCGGGTGCGAGGTTGCGATGCGACGCCCTTCGAGATCCTCCAGGGTCAGTGCGGCATCCTCGCGCGGCACGGCGGCTTGGAGCGAGCAGGAGCCGTAGCCCAGACGCAACAGCACCTCCACGTCACAGTCCCGCTCGTAAATGAGGTCGAGGCCAGTGATCCCGCAGTCGACCACGCCGTCTTGGACGTACTCGGGCACGTCATCGGCGCGCACGAACAAGAGATCGATATCGGCGTTTCGACAGTGCGCCTGCAGCACCCGCTCGCCTGGCTCTTGGGGATCAACTCCGCTCGCCTCGAGCAGCGCCCACGAAGGCTCGCGCAGACGTCCCTTGGAGGGCAGCGCCATTGTCAATCGTCGGCTCATCGTCTTCCTCGTTTCAACACGGCCCGGTAGCCGCCCTCGCCGTAGTGCAGCCAATGCGCCACTCGTGTGACCGTCGCGGTCGACGCGCCGGTACGCCGCGAGATCTCCTGGTACGCGATCCCCTCGTCCACGAGGCGCGCGACCTGGAGGCGTTGGCCCATGGCGTCCAGCTCGTTGGTCGTACACAGGTCACGTAGGAATGCGGCTACCGTGACCGGATCACGCAAGCGTGCAAAAGCGTCCACCAACTCCTCGAAGCGCCCCGCCGTGATGGCGTTCGCCTCGGCCGGAAGTACCTTGCCACTCGTCATAGTAATATGCTAGCGTGCTACAACGCTACTATGCAACTGATACCCGCCATCGACCTCCTGGGAGAGGACGCCGTACGCCTCGAACGTGGGGCGTACGACCACGTGCTGTTTCGTCGGCCCATCGATGACTTCTTGGCGCGCGTCGTCGCCACCGCACCTTCCCTGATCCACGTGGTGGACCTGCAGGGTGCGCGCGACGGGGCGCTGCGCCTGGAGATGGTGCGCCGCTGTGTCGCCATTGCCGGCGACATCCCGGTGCAGGCGTCGGGAGGCATCCGTTCGATCGAGATGGCAAACGCGGCGCTCGGGGCCGGTGCGGCACGGGTCATCGTCGGCACCGCCGTGTGGTCCACTCCCACGTCCATGACGGACTACGTGCGCGCATTGGATAAACGACTGGTGGTGGCCTTCGATGTGCGTGAGGGTCATATCGCCGTGCGGGGCTGGCAGAGTGCCACCGCCATCGGCATCGACGAGGCGCTGGAACGGTGCGTGCTCAGCGGCGTACGGCGCCTGCACGTCACAGCCATCGAGCGCGACGGAATCCTCAATGGCCCGGACCTGGCTCTGTACGAACGAGTGTGCGCCAGCGGACTGGCCGTCGTGGCCGCCGGCGGCGTGCGCGACGAGCATGATTTGGACGAGCTCGCGCAGCTCGGCTGCGAGGGCGCCGTGATGGGACTGGGATACTTCGCGCATCTCGGCCTGTCACCAGAATGAGTAATTGCCCTGTATAGGCCAAACTGATAGTTGCCATTTCATTTTAAAATGGAATCGCCCGAACATCGGTTAAACAAGTGCCAGATCGCTTGTGACTTTGGTCACTAGCGGTATCTCCGTATTCGAGGGCAGACTGGTTCCATTACCAGCGAAAGGAACCGAATATGCGGCGAAAGACACTTGACTTACTCTTGACGTGGGTGGGAGCAGTGGTCACCGTGGGATTGTTCGGTGCGAGCGGGCTCTTGATGTGGGGCTACACCTTTGCGAACTCACAGGTGCACAACCAGTTGGCGGCGCAGAAGATCTACTTCCCCGCGAAGAATTCACCTGAACTCCAGAACCCGTTGATCAAGCCCTATCTCACTCCGTACGCCGGCGAGCAGTTGTTGACCGGCCGTGAGGCCGAGGTGTGGGCCGACCACTTCATCGCCGTCCACCTGGATGAGATCGGCGGGGGTCAGACCTACGCCCAGTTGAGCGCCAAGGCGCAAGCGGATCCGACCAACAAGGCGCTCGCCAACCAGGTGCAACTCATGTTCCAGGGTCAAACCCTTCGCAGCATGCTGCTCACGGCGTACGCCTTCGGGATGTTCGCCGTCATCGCACAATGGTCAGTGGCAGCCGCTCTGGTGCTGGCCGTCATCATGCTGATCCTCACCCTGATCGGGGTGCGCCAATATCGCCGTAGAGATCCGGATGTGGAGATCTAACGACGTCAACAACCAGGCCCCTCCGGCCTCAGGCCCCTCCGCTTCACGCCGGAGGGGCCTGGTTGTTTATAGTGGGCGGTGCTCGACCCCAGGGCCCGACTGCTCTTCGGTACCGCTACGGTCTGATCATCACTACTGAACGGAGTCAGCCGTGAGTGATGATGGTCCACGGATCGCCGTCGCCCGGACCACCGAGGTGCCCGGCGACGAGCCCGAGATCACCGAGAGTCATTACGCACGCGTCGGACACGTAGACGTTCGTCGGGCACTTCCGCGTCGGGGCCGACGCAACATCGGGGCGTGGTGCTTCGCGGATCACGTGGGCCCCGCGGACGTATCCGAGGAGTCCGGCCTCGACATCGGCCCCCACCCCCACGTCGGAGTGCAGACCGTCACCTGGCTCATCGACGGGCAAGCCCTGCACCGCGACAGCTTGGGCTCCGAGCAGGTGATCGCGCCAGGTCAGCTCAATGTGATGACGGCGGGCCGCGGCGTGGTGCACGCCGAAGAGGCCACTGGCCACTACCGCGGCACGCTCCAGGGCGTCCAACTCTGGATCGCCCTACCCGAGGCCACGCGAGACGGCCGCGCCGCCTTCGAACACTTCGACGACCTGCCGACAATCGATCTGCCCGCCGGACGCGCGACGGTATTCATCGGCGAGACCCTCGGACGCTCAAGCCCCGCGCGTCACGACAGCGAACTGGTCGGCCTCGACCTAGCGCTGCACGGCGACCTCACCCTGCCGCTGCGCCCAGACTTTGATCACGGACTTATTGTGCTGGAGGGATCGCTCAAGGTGAACGGCCGCGGGCTGGCGCCCGGTCATCTGGGGTACCTTCGACCCGAGCGCGACGAAGTCGCGATCAGTGCCGCTCACGCGACACGGGCCATCCTGGTGGGGGGCGTCACGCTGGATGAGCCGCTGTTCATGTGGTGGAACTTCGTCGCTCGGAGCCGCCGCGAGATCGACGAGGCCTACGACGCCTGGGAGAGCGGCGACGAGCGCTTCACGACCGTAACGAGCAGTCTCGCGCGCATCCAGGCTCCGACTCCCCACTGGCGCTGAGGACACGCTCGCCGCGTGCGGATATGTCCAAGGAACTCGCAGACCATCCGCGTACCTCAGCGGTGACGCAAGAGATGTGAGACTGACATAACCATGGCGGCCGTTCACCTCACGCAGACTCTGGACCAGACCTGGCCTCCCTTTGTGCTGGTCCTGGGCCTCTTGCTGGTCGGCGTCGCGGCGTCTTCGGACGGCCTATTTGAGGCCGTCGGCTCGCACCTGGCGCGGGTACCCGGCAATCGCCTGAGCCTCTTCGCGTCGATGATGGGCCTGGTGGCCGTCGTCACGGTCGTGCTCAACCTCGATACCTCGGTGGTATTTCTCACACCCATACTCCTGCACGTCGCTCGCCGACGGGGTGTCCCCGAGACCGCCTTCCTCTACGGCGCGATCTTCATGTCGAATTCCGCGTCACTGCTGCTACCGGGTTCGAATCTCACCAACCTGCTCGTGCTGGCGCCCGAGCACGTAAGTGGTGGGCACTTCGCGATGCGAATGTTGGCGCCGTGGGTGGCGTCGGTGCTGGTCACCTTCCTGGTCGTCGCGCTGTGGCGCCGGCGAGACCTTCACGGTTCCCAGGAACGACCCGACCCACCGATGACGCTCCGGCCCGGCCTGGCGACGGTCGGCGTGGGGGCCGCGGTGGCGTGCATGCTCGCCTTCGCCAACCCCGCGTTGCCGGTGCTGGCGCTGGGACTCGCGCTCGCCGCCTGGCAGGTGGTGGCCCGTCGGCTGTCAACGCGCGAGACCCTGCGGGTCGTCGGACCCGCGACGCTGGCCGGTCTCTTCGTCGCCGCAGTGGCAATTGGCATGCTCGCGCGCTCCTGGAACGTGCCGTCACGTCTGCTCGGCGCAGCGGGTCCATGGGGCGCTGCGGCCCTCGGCGCGGGAGCCTCGGCGACCCTCAACAACCTGCCCGCTGCAGTGTTGTTGTCCCCGCACGCTCCGGCCCACCCCTTCGCGCTGCTGCTGGGGCTCGACATCGGACCGAACCTGGTCGTCATCGGCGCTCTGTCCGCGATGCTCTGGCTACGAGTCGCTCGCCGTGAGCGAGCCGCACCCTCGGCGCGAACGTACTCACGCCTCGGGCTGATCCTGACGCCCCTGGCACTCGGCGCGGGGCTCGTCGCGCTCTGGGTGGCCACTCCGGGATCCTTCTGATCTCTTCGTCGCGCGGCGCTGACGCCTGCGACGACGCGTCCACTTCACCACGGATCCGGATTCTGCATTAGTTAGTATGTGCAATAATTGTCCTGTGAAGACGAAAATGGACAGCACCGAGCCCATCCAGGGCTCGGTGGTCGACGCGGTGCTGTCATCGAGTCGCGTGCTCGTCGCGGTCGCGGCACGCTCGCTCGCCGACGTCGCTGAAGAGGTCACGCTCACCCAGTACCGCACGCTCGTCGTACTGGCCTCGCGCGGCCCCCAACACCTGGCGGGCCTCGCGACGCTGGTCAACGTGACGCCCGCCACGGCCACACGAATGTGTGACCGCCTGGTGCGCAAGGGCCTCATCCGACGCAGCCAGGTGCGCGGTGATCGACGCTCGCGTCGACTGGCGCTCACCCCCAAGGGCCGCACGCTGGTGGACGAGGTCACGGCACGTCGGCGTAAGGAGATTGAACGCATCGTGAGCGGAATCCCAGCCAAGGAACAGGCCGTGCTCATCCAGGCGCTCGGGCGGCTCAGCGCCGCGGGCGGCGAAGTGCCCGAGTTGGACTGGTCAACGGGGTGGGACCTCTAGATGGCCACCCTGCACATCCCACGAATCAACCCTTGGCGACGACCCGTCCGTCTGCTCCAGGCCCGTGCGACCAAGTGGCTGGCCTCGGCCTCGTACGGCCAGAAGTGGCTCGTGTTGGGCGCCGCCATCGGCGTCATTGCGGGTCTCGGCGCGGTCGTCTTCTACCAGGCCCTGCAGATCTCCACGCACTTCTTCATACAGACACTGGCGGGCTACACCCAACCCACGCCCGCCGGCGAGGGCAGCCTCGCGGGCTCGGCCCACTTCGTGCGACCGTGGGCCATTCCGCTGGTGGCCTGCGTGGGCGCGGCCCTGGGCGGCATCATGGTGTTTGGCATCGCACCCGACGCCGAGGGCCACGGCACTGACGCGGCGATTTCGGCCGTGCACAACAACCCCCGAGGCATTCGCATACGCACCGTTGTGGTCAAGATCGTCGCCTCGGCCCTGACCATCGGCTCAGGCGGTTCGGGCGGGCGCGAGGGTCCGACGGGTCAGATCAGCGCCGGCTTCGGGTCGTATCTGGCTCGCTTCTTCGACCTGAGTCCCTCGGACGCGCGCATCGCGGTCGCCAGCGGCATCGGCTCGGGCATCGGCTCGATCTTCGGCGCTCCCCTGGCTGGTTCGATCCTCGCCACCGAGATCATGTACCGCGACGACTTCGAGGTCGAGGCCTTGCTGCCCTCGTTCATCGCGTCCATCGTTGGCTACTCGGTCTGGGGCTCCATCGAGGGCTTCGGGCCGCTATTCGGCTACGTCGGGCTGTACAGGCTGAACAACGCCACCCAGTTGATCTGGTTCGCGCTCATCGGCGTGCTTGGCGGACTGGTGGGCCTCGCCTACGCCAAGGGCTTCTACGGAATGGTGGACGTATTCGCGCGCTTGAAGGTGCCGCGCTGGGTGCGCCCGGCGATCGGCGGGTTCATCGTGGGCTGCATCGCGCTCGCCATTCCCCAGGTCATGGGAACGGGCTACGGCTGGATCCAGCAGAGCCTGGGCCAGCAGCTGCTCCACATTCCCCTCTGGATTGTGTTGGTGTTGCCCTTCGCTCGCATCCTCACCACCAGCCTCTCGATCGGATCGGGAGGATCGGGCGGCATCTTCGGGCCCGGCATGGTGATCGGCGCGTTCCTGGGCGCGTCGGTGTGGCGGCTCCTCGAGCCGGTGATTCCCAGCCTGGGTCACGACCCAGCGCCCTACGTCATCGTCGGGATGATGTCCTGTTTCGGCAGTATCTCGCGCGCGCCCCTGGCGGTCATGCTGATGGTGGCCGAGATGACCGGCACGCTCACCTTGTTGGTGCCGGCGATGGTGGCCGTCGGTCTCGCCACGCTGATCGTGCGCCGCACCGACGAGACCATCTACCGGAGCCAGTTGCGCAGCCGGGCTGAATCGCCCGCGCACCGCATCCTGTCGGGACTGCCGCTGCTCGCGGCCATACCCGCGTCCCAGGCCATGACCGTGCCCCGCTACGTGGTGCGCACCGGCACGAGCCTCGACGACGTGCAGCGCCGCATGGACGAGCACGGCGTGCACGCGGCGCCCTACGTGGACGCCGAGGGTTACTACGTGGGCGAGATAGAGCTGGACCGGGTCCGCGAAGCACTGCGTTCTCCGCGAGCGATCGACGTAAGGGACCTCGTGGACGCGGCCTTCACGCCCGTGCACCAGGACCGCCGACTCGACGTCGTCCTAGAGATCCTCACCTCGACCGCCCAGTCGTGGATCGTGGTCATTGACAACGACCGACACGTCGTGGGCACCGTTTCGATCTCGGACATCGTGCGCGGCTATCGGCGGGCACTGCAGGCGAACCTACGACGCGCGTCCGAATTGGGCGGGGCGACCGGCCTGCTGGACGTGACGGTCGAGGAGTCAGCGCCAATCGTCGGGGCCAGCATGCAGAACGCGCACATCCCCCACGGAGTGCTGGTCACCGCGATCGAGCGCGGGCGCGAAGTCATCGTGCCCACCGGTGCCACCGTCATCCAGGCGAGCGACCGACTGATGGCCCTGGGCTCGGCGAGCGACATGGAGAAACTTCGACAGCTGGCCTCGGCCGCCTCGAACGCCTGAACACGGCGCCGGGGTGAGTGTTCATCGCTGTGTCGCACGGGTAACGTTGTTCGATAGTTGCGACCGAGCCCTGGGCTCGGTGCGCACGGGCGGCGGCCGTCAGCGACGGCCGCACGAGCACACCTGGGAGCAGTAAACATGGACGCCAGCTGGTACCGCGATGTCAATCGCTTCGCCGTGCACACCTCGTGGCTGCACCCGTTCATGCGCGACGACGCCCTCTACGGTGTGGGCCTGTACGCGATCCTGGTGGTCGCGGCCTGGTGGTACGCCCGCTTCGGGCACCCCGCGACGCGCGCCGTGGCCGCGACGGTCTGGACGGCGGTGGGTACCGTGGCCGCCGTGGGCGTCAACCAACTCATCGCGCGTGCGGTCCAGCGTCCCCGGCCGTTCCTCAAAATCCCCGGTGCCGAGGTGCTGGTGGCCAAGTCCCACGACTTCTCGTTCCCTTCGGACCACGCCGTCACCGCCGGCGCGGCCACCGCGGGACTGTGGGTGGCCTCCTACTACGGTCCCCGGATCATCCGCCGTCTGGCCATCACCTCGAGCGTGCTCGCCGTGCTCTTGGCCTTCGCACGCGTGTACGTGGGCGTGCACTATCCCGGCGACGTGATCGTCGGGCTGGGCGTGGGTGCCGCCGTGGTGTTGGTGGGTTGGCTGGCGCTGGGCTCGCTGCTCACCCGCGGCGCCGACGTCATCGCCCGATCGGGGCCGCTACGGCCCTTGGTGGTGGCTGGGCCGCGCGCCTGAGGGATCCGACGCGAACCCTAAACTCTAGAATGTCCTCTAGTGCCCGGAGCACCCACGTGCCGGCCAACGAAGGAGAACCGTGACGTCACCCGAAGATGCCGCTAGTCCCGACGCCCCCGAGACGAACACCAAGTCCGCGAGGCCGTGGATCGGCCTCTGGTTCGTGGTGCTCGGGCTCGCAGTCATCGCCAGCGCCGCCTTGGCGGTGGTGGCGCTGCGCAACCGGTCGGCGGGGAGTACGGCCACGACCCAACAGATCCGGGTGACGGGCCTGCCGGCGAGCGTCTCGACCGCGACCGCCAACCTCATGGGACTCTCACCGATCAAGACCGCGCCGGCGCCCAACTTCACCCTCACCGACCAGAACGGCCGCACCCTGTCCCTGTCGAGCCTCAAGGGCAAGGCCGTGGTCCTGGAGTTCATGGACCCGCACTGCACCGACATCTGCCCCCTGGTCTCCAAGGAGTTCGTCGACGCCAACAGGGACCTCGGCGCCAACGCTTCCAAGGTCGTGTTCGTCGCGGTGAACGTGAACCAGTACTACGCGAGCGTCGCCAACATGATGGCCTTCTCGCGGGCGCACAACCTGGTGAGCATCCCCTCGTGGCACTTCTTCACCGGACCGACGGCCACTCTCAGGACCGTGTGGAACGACTACGGCATCGACGTCTCGGCGCCCAACCCCAACGCCGATATCATCCACACGTCGCTGCTGTACTTCATCGATCCCCAGGGTAACGAGCGGTTCATCGCCTCGCCGGTGGTGAACCACACCAGCAGCGGCAAGTCATTCCTACCCGCGGCCACACTGAGCGCCTGGGGTCGCGGCATCGCCCAGGTGGCCACGGCCACCCTCGGCTGACGATCCGCTAACTCGGCTCGTCTGGCGCCACACCCATCTCGACCATGAGCGCGCGCACCCGACGATCGATCTCGTCGATGATCGGGCGCACTCGCGCAACGTCCAGCCCCGCGGGATCTTCGAGGTCCCAGTCCAGATACCGCTTGCCGGGATAATACGGGCACGTGTCGCCACAGCCCATCGTCACCACCACGTCCGCTTCGCGCGCCATCTCGTCGGTCAGCGCCTTGGGGGCCTCGGCGGACGCGTCGAGCCCCCGCTCGTCCAGCACAGCCACCACCGAGGGATTCAGATGCTCGGCCGGCTCCGAACCCGCCGAACGCACCTCGATGCGGCCACGGGCGTAGTGCTCGAGCAGGAGTCGCGCCGCGAGGCTGCGCCCCGCGTTGTGCACGCACAAGAACAAGACCACGGGGGCGTCGGCCATAGAACTACTCCTTAGTCGCGGGCGAACTGGGACGAAAGAAGCGCCGCGCCCACAGCGACACGTACACGAGCGAGACGAGCACCGGCACCTCGATGAGCGGGCCCACCACGCCCGCGAGCGCCTCGCCACTGGTGATGCCGAACACGCCGATGGCCACCGCGATGGCCAACTCGAAGTTGTTGCCCGCCGCGGTGAAGGCCAGGGTCGCCGTGCGCTCGTAGGAGAACCCCATCGCGACGCCGAGCGCGAAAGAGCCGCCCCACATGATGACGAAGTAGCTCAGCAGGGGCAACGCGATGCGCGCCACGTCGGCGGGGTGCGAGATGATCGTGTCGCCCTGGAGGGCGAAGAGGATGACGATGGTGAACAGCAGCCCGTAGAGGGCGAAGGGGCCCAGGCGGGCCAGCAGTCTCTGTTCATACCACTCGCGGCCCTTCAGGCGCTCGCCCCAGGTCCGGGTGAGATAGCCCGCCACGAGTGGTACGCCGAGGAAGATGGCCACCGTCTCGGCGATGCGCAGCACCGAGAGGTGCAGACCCACGGTACTCAGCCCCATCCATCCCGGCAGCACCTCGAGGTAGAAGTAGCCGAGTAGGGCGAAGGCCACCACCTGGAAGAGCGAGTTGATCGCCACCAGCACCGCGGCCGCCTCGCGGTCGCCGCAGGACAGGTCGTTCCAGATGAGCACCATTGCGATGCATCGGGCCAGTCCCACGAGGATCAGGCCGGTGCGATACGTCGGCAGGTCGGGCAACATGAGCCACGCGAGCGCGAACATCACCGCGGGCCCCACCAGCCAGTTGAGCACCAGAGACGACACCAGCAGGCGCCGGTCGCGGGTGACCGTCGAGAGCCGGTCGTAGCGCACCTTGGCGAGCACCGGGTACATCATCACCAGCAACCCGACGAAGATCGGCAGTGACGTGCCCGACGTCACCTGGATCGCGTTGAGGTGTGTGTTCAGACTCGGCCACACCCGTCCCAGACCGAGGCCCAGTCCCATCGCGCCCAGAATCCACAGCGGCAAGAACCGGTCCAGCACCGAGAGGCGCGCGACCACGGCGTCGTGGTGCGTTGCGCTCAGACCGGGCGCCGTCGTCACGACGGAGATCCCGGGCGCGAGCAAGAAGGAGAGTCCACGTTCATCGACTCAGAAGCTGATCACGGCGGCGCCCTCGTGGCCCCACCGGACGAATGCGTCACGCGCGAACTCCAACCTGAGCCCCAGTGAGGCAAGTTGCTCGTCATTGTGATTGGCCTTGGCCGCGTTGACGCACGCCCCAACTACGACCCCGGCCGCGCTCAGCGACGCGATCTGGGCACGGTACTGCACTTTCACCTCTGCCTGCTCGTCACTGGTCAGCACCGACTGAGCCGGTCCGAAACAGAACACCTCCAACTCGACGCCCGAGTCGGGTGCCACCTGGTGCACACGCTCAGCCACGTGCGACCCGGCGTTCAAGGATGCGTCGTCGTCGTGAAACAAGAAGATGACCGTCTTCGCCATCGCACCTACCTTCGAATCGGCGAACCGGTGTGATCCGCGTTCCATAATATATCGTCATTCGACGATCAACGATGGAATCCCCGTCAGAGCGCCTCAATGGCGCGCTTCAGGGCGACCAGTCCCGCCGCATTGATGCAATAGGACGTGCGTGCTCCCTCGATCTCGCCCTGGACCAGTCCCGCATCGCGCAGGATCCGCAGGTGCTCGGAGACCGTCGACTGGGCTAGGGGCAACTCGGCCACCACGTCGCCCGTGACGCACGCACGTCGCTCGGCGAGCAACCGCAGGATGCGCACGCGAACCGGATGGCCCAGTGCCTTGGTCATCGCCGCCAGGCGCTCGTCGTCCAGCACCTCCATGGACATCTCGACACCCGGATCGAGGCACTCGTCTTGCGCCGTGCTGTCGTCTCGAGCCACCTCGACACCTTATCCAGCAACGCCGAAGTTGACTCAGTCGGCGCCGGGACCGCGCAGGGCGCTGAGCAGTCTCACGGGCAGCATCGCGCGAACGCGGGCAAGCGCCGCGCCGGTCAGCTCGAGCTCACCTCGCAGTTCGTCGCTCTGAGCGCGCAGCGCCTCGTTGTCGCGCGCCAGCGCTTCGGAGAGCGCCTCCAGCTCGTGCACCCGGACCGCGCTGCGCTGAAGGATGAGGCGCCGCTCGTTCAACAACGGCGCCTCCCACCAACCCTGCGCGGGACTTGGTCCCTCATCGAAGGCGTCGTGCCGTCCCGTGCGTTCGAGCAGATACTGCGCGAACCGGGTGATCTCGTCGGGTGTTGCCACGGCCTCGAGGTCGTCGCTCGGTCGGGTGTCGCGGCGCAAGTCGGGCTTCACGCGGGCAATCGCGCGGTCCAGGTCCGCTTCGGGCGGGACTTCTCCCCACGCCTGCAGGCTCGCCACGATCTCGCTCACCACCTCTCGGGGGCGTTGGACGAGATCCGTGTAGTCGCACATGTGCACCGCCATCCCCGAAAGACCGGCCAGTGCGGCGCGGTTATACGCGGACCACAGCGCGAGGCCCGTGAGTGACGGGATGCTGTCGCGCAGTGCCAGCGACCACGCAACCTCCGAGGGATCGCGCACGATCACCACGGCGCAGCCTCGATCGAGCAGCACCTTGCGCCACATCGGCAACAGCAGCGACACGCGAGGGTCCTTCAAGACGAAGTGCCGGCCCGAGAAGGAGCGGGCCAGCAACCCCTCGGCGCGAGCGATGTACTGGTCGGCGTCGAGTTCGTTCGCCCAGCCCGCAGCCAGCAGCGGCGGGCTGTCCCAGCGTCCGCCGTGGGCCTCGAGGATCTCCTCGTTGAGATCCACGATGGGGCGCTGCTCGTAGTAGCCCTCGGGATTGCCGGTGTCCGAGGACATCATCGCCTCGGGAGCGCCGGCGTTCAGTCCCAGGCCCTCCAGCACCCCTGAGAGAGCTGAGGTGCCCGACCTGTGCATGCCGATGACGAGAACTCCCACGTATGAAAACTACTCGGCGTGAATGCGCGAGTGGCTATGGGTTTGGGCGATGGAGCCGTCGCTGCTTCGTACCGTGATGTTCTTCGTCGACGACCCCCAGGCGGCGACGACGTGATGGTCGCCCCAGCTCGCCAGCGATGAGACCTTCGTGGGCGAGGGCAACCACTGGTACTTCAGCATCGACGACGTGGAATTCGGCTTCCGCTTCTCGGACCGTGAAACCAACCCCATCGGGGCCAGCCGGGTGCCGTTCACACGGGCCGACGATCTCGCGACGTCGAGGGACCGCCTGGTGCGCGCTGGCTGCGCCGTGCACCGCCCGTCGCTCAGCGTCAACGACTCGCGACGAATCTGCCCGGTGGTCGAGCCCTTCGCCAACACCCTCGGTCTCGACGGACCCTGAGTTCCCCTACGCCTCCGCAACGGGCAGTCCGCCCGCTTCGTCGGGGCCAGCGAACTGTACGCCCTCGGCTTCTTCGGTGGGATGGAAGTGGAAGTAGGTGATGGCGCCCAGCGAGATCAGCGCAAACACCACGAAGGCCACCACGATGGGCACCAAGCCCACGTGATGCACCTCGCCGTCACTGCCGCTGCCCGGGGTGAGCAGCACCCCCACGAAACCAATGAGCCCCATGCCGCTGATGGCGAGCCATATCGTCTCGTTCCATTTGGCCACGTGACGTCCCGGCAGGAACGGCAGGGGGAACATCCCGAAGGCGAGACTCGCGAATCCCTCGAGAAAGATCACCTCGAGGGCCGGGACCAGGATCAAGACGAGCGGCGACGGTGAACTCGAGGTGGCCATCTTGAACAACGGGATGCTCAAGAAGAAGGCCCCCGTGCTGATGGCGAGCACCAGTCCCGAGCCGATCGCGTGCAGCCGACCCCGCTCTTCGTCGTTCTGTTGCGGCAAGATGAGGAACGTAGCGATCAGCCCGTAGCAGTAGCCGGGCGAGAGCCCGATGGCCTTGGACGCCGCCACGCAGACCACCGCGATCACCAATCCACCCGCCAGGATCTGCAGGTGCACCTTGCGGCCTTGGCGAAGTGCCGAGAACGCCGTCGGCAGTTGCACGGTGACCGAGATCACCCCGATGCCGATGCACTGGCCGAGAAAGAGCCACAGCGAGCTCTGGTTGAAGCCGAAGGCGGGGTCGAGGATCGAGTTGATGAAGCCACCGAATGCCGCGAACACACCGAACAAGGTCGTGCCCCCCAGGATGCGCCTCGCCAGCGAGTGCTCCACGGAGTGGTGCAGGAACAGTCGAGGAAATCGGCGCCGCAGCGGTCGACTAAAGCGCTCGCGATTCTCCTCGTAGGTGCGGTCGAGCCACTCACTCGGGAAGCCCGCACTGATGATGCGGCCCATCAGCAACATGATGATGCCGATCACGCCGGCGCCGGGCAGGCTGCGGCCCATCTCGCCCAGCGTGGGCATCGCAACACTGAACTCCGAGAGGTGGTTCGCCGTGGCCACCACATTGAACGAGACGCTCGTGACCGCCGGTCCGAGGGGCGAGCACGCCAACGACACCGTATGGTGCCCGATGGTCGCGTTGCCCGGGATCACCAGATGCTTGTCGTAGACCAGCTGGCCGATGGGGGTGACCTGGGCTACCAACTTGGAGTCGAACAAGACGTAGACCGGATTGCACGACCCAGTGAACGCCACATCGCGCAGCGCGACCGCCATCCCCGGTGAACCCGCTGGCGGACTCAGTCGCGCGAGCGCGACGATTTGAAATGACTGGTCCGCCCTGGCACGACCACTGCCGTTGTTGCTCACCGTCTGGCCGGTGTAGGTCGTAGCCAGCGATGTTCCCCCCGCGCTGGTGACCGTCACTGAGGCCACGTAAGAACCGGGGTGCTGGTACACGTGGGTGATCTTGGACGTTCGAGTGACCGCGGTGGTGCCGTCACCGAAGTTCCACGCGTAGCGGACGATCTTGCCGTCGGGCGATGTCGACGTGGACGCGTCCAGCACGGTCTGCTTGCCCGCGGCGGACGTGGTCACGCGAAGACGGGCGATGGGAGCCTGATCGGACTCGATGGCGATGCCGAACGAGGCCGCCCCCACGAAGATGGGGGTCTCGGCGCTCACCGGCGATGTCTTCAGATTGACGGGCGTCACGGTGTTGCTGGCATCCGCGGTGTAGGCGGTCGAACCATCGGTGCTGATAGCGATCCCGTCTGGTTGGCTGATCGTCCCGATCGCCACCGCGGCGCCCGGCGTGGGCGGATTCGTCAAGAGGTCGAGGGGTGTCACTGTGTTGTTCGCATTGGCGCTGTAGGCGGTGGCACCGTCGGGGGTGATGGCAATGCCCACCGGTTCAACCCCCATAGGAATCGCAGCTTCGACCCTGGCCGGATTGGCACGCAGGTTGATGGGCGTGATGTCATTGCCATTGGCGACGTAGGCCGTGTAGGCGTTGGGGTTGATCGCAATGGCCTGAGGGCGTCCACCCACTGACAACGTGGTCACCGAACGCCTACCGGCCATGATGATGCTGACGGTGTTGCTCTCCGAGTTCGACACGCATACGTACTTCCCGTCGGGACTCGCCGCGATGCTCCACGGGCCCGGGCCCACCGGAATCGGGTGCTCCGGCGTCGGCGGTGTGGTGGTCAGGTTGATCGGCGTCACGCTGTTCGAGTTGAAGTTCGTCACGTACGCGATGTTGCCGTTGGGGGTGATGGCAATCGCCGCGGGACCGCTCCCAACTTTGATCGGCACGCCCACCTTGGGCGGTGAGGCCTTCAGATAGATGGGAGTCACGGTATTACCCAGTGAGTTGGTCACCAGAGCCGTGGTCGCATCGGGGGTGACGGCGATGCCGAGCGGTCCCTTGAATGCGTGAGTGGCGCTGGAGATCACCGTGACGTGGTGCGTCGCGATGTCGATCGCACTCACGGTGTTCTCATTGAGGTTCGTGACGTAGATCGCCCCAGTGGGTCTGGTGCCGCCCGACGTCGCCGCCTGCGCCCCCGAACCGACCAGCGCGATGGGCGCAGCCACGAGGACCGCGAGAACCACGGCGCGAACGAAGTGCTGCGCCTTGGCTATCGAGTGAGGAGAACGCACCCGTGTGAGCACGAGTGGCCTAGCGTGCCTTCAACGTCGCCACCACGCGTCGGTTCAACGCCCGACTCTTCGCGGTGGCGTTGGCGTCCACCAGTTGGATGGTGAGCCCGGGAATGATCGAAATGTTGACGCTCGAGACCTTCAATGAGCGAAGATCACTCGAGAGCTGGCGCAACACGACTTCCGCTCGGTTCTGGATCAGCATCAGGTCAAAGGCCGGTGTGAAGACATTGTCCGTGTAGCCAGCGAGGCTCACCGACTGGTAGTGATGACGCTTGATTTGAATCGCCAGTCGCTTGACCTGCAACTTCAACGGCTTAGTCAACTTGAACGAACCTTCGGCGAATGGCTTGATGACGATGGTGCGAACCGCGGGCACAGGGCGGTGCGGCGCCTTAGGCGCCGACACAGGAATTATCACCGGCGCCGGCGTGATGACGAGCGAACCAGGCACGTAGGAATAGGTCGACGAGTACTTGGACTGATCGCTCGCCGGCGCGATCGTCACCGTCCCGCCGGTGGGCGCCACGGTGTAGGTGCCAGGACCGGTGGGCGCCGTCGGCGTAGGCCCATAGGCCGTCGAACCGGCTCCCGAATACACGAAGCCCACTCCACTGAGCGATGCGCTATCGCCTGAATCGATGCCCGACACGCTGGCCGTGATGCTCGACAGCCCACTGCCCTGGACCAGCACTTGCGAGGACGCGGTGATGGTGAGGATGGACGGCACGATTGCTGGCGGTGCTGGTGGTGGTGGTGGTGGTGGCGGCGGCGGTGGTGGTGGTGCAGTGACCTGCAAGGTGAAGGTCACCGGCGCGGCTTCGCTGTAGTTGGTGCTGTTAATGGTTGACACCGTCACCACGCAGGTGCCCGCGGCGAGGTTAGTGATCAGACCGCTGGCGGCGCCGAGCGCGCAGGTGGAGCTCGCGGTGGAGAAGTGCAGCGTTCCGTCACCGTTGGTCGAGGCGTTGATCTGGTAGTTGGCGACCGAACCGTAGGCGACCGTGTCCGGGTTCGCGTTGGTGATCGTGATCACCTGGGTGGCCTTGGCAACGTTCAAGGTGAGCGTGCCGCTCTGACCGACGTCGTTGCCGTCACCTGCGCCGACGCCACTATCCCTGTCCGCGCCGCTATCGGTAGCGATGATGACGCACGACCCCGCAGACTGGTACACGACCGTGTTGCTCCCCGACGACGCGAAAGCGCAACCGGCCGTTCCCGGGTCGGTGATGGCCAGGGTGAAGGTTGCAGTCGGATCGGTACTGTCGTACACGATGACGTCATAGGTGTTCAGTGGTGCGGCAGTGTACGTGGTCGTGTCGCTGTAGATCCCGTGGCTGCCTGTCGCGGAGCCGCCGAAGACCACCGTGTTCTGAGACGCCGCGGCGGGACCCGCCGACATCGCCACCGCACCCAGCGGCGCCAGCAGCAGAGAAACACTGACGGCACCGCGTGCCCACACCCTGGGTCGTGCGACACCTCGACGGCGTATGCGCCGACGCCCGGGTCCCGAATACTGCGGTGTTGTGATGCGATCCTGCATTTGGTCCGCCCCGGTTCGTGCAACGAAATCAATCCGCCACGAGCCACTAATGACAACGAAGAAACACTTCTGCCACAACATGCCAACGATTGATTGGCGATACGATAGCAATCTCTACTGCGCGTCGTGCCGGGCACTTGACGCGGTTAGGCGGTCGGTGAGCACGCGAGACCACGAGTGCACCGGTCGCGACCACTGCGTTGACTCGTCGGCTTCGAACGGACGGGCACGCTGCGAATCATCCGTGCGCACTACGCCTTGCGAAATATGGTGAATGGCCCTTGCCAACGTCGGCGACGACGCTTGCAGAATTGTCCGGCTCGCGTAGGCGCGTGCGCACAAGATCGTAAGAAGCCTCTCAGAGAGTCTTCCTGCAACACCGTTGACCGGGGCCCGGTGCCGCCGTTCGACACGCCGATGTTCATGGCAACTCGCTAAGAGCAGGGCACTCCTCACCTCGAAGTCCGTGCACAACATTGCGCACATTCCCGTGGTGTCATCGCAATGCACCACCAGTTTGTGAGAAGACCAACGTCCTCGCGACGTCGCCATCGTGACCTGCTTCGAACGACGACGCGAAGACACACCAAGGCTCGAGGGGGCGTGGCGGCACGTACCGTCAAATCGCCCGAGTATCGAGCACCGGCCCGTCCGGCGTCCGCGGCGCTCAGACTTCGGGGCGGTGTGGCGATCCGGTTGCGCAACACCGCCCGTGAATCACCCTTCCGCGACCTTGAAGATTGCCCCTCCCGTTGCCCTCACGGTTCCGCGCACCGGAGGCAAGACCTTGGAGGCGAGGACAGCTGCGCTCACCACGAGCGTTACCTGAGACGCAGCGCATTGGACCCCGTGGGCCACTGAGCTACGTACCATCGAATGGTGCGCCGCGTCATCGGACATGAACACTGGATCGATACTGTGTGATCTCGCCTTCAGCGACCCCTGACGCGAACCTACGAGGGTTGGACTCGCCGCGACGCCGATGCCCATCTCAACGGTGCGCGACGGAGAACCTGACGAGCGCCCTCGCCAGCACGCCTACCTTGGAGCGTTATGCGCTGGCGGCGCACAACAATGTGGTCGTGACGATCGGATCAATCTGCCTCAGTAACACGACTGTCCGCAGCGAGACACAACACGTGGCGATCGTCGCGGCAGTGATGAATGCGCGCACGGTGACGATGCCGCCCCCGACGGTGAGTTGCGGCGCTGGCGCAACGATGTCCGACGGCGTTGCCAACGTAATGTCTTCTCACCACCCGGGCCACCACGAAGGTAGGGGGCCGGCCACGCCGGCGTGCCGCGGTAGGCCCGGACGCGCACCAAGCGCCGCGAGTAGCGCACTGAAGTTCAACCCGAAGGCCGTCGAATTCTTGCCGTTGTACTCGAAGTGACCGGCGACGTGTCCCTTCGGTACTGACGCGTCGGCCCAGCCCGTCTCCATACACGTTCGGGCATCATGCACGATGCCGAGAACGCTCCCTGGCGTCACGCGCTGGCCCACGACGACGTTCGGGGTGAGATTCTCGGCCACGTAGACCACCAGTCCCTTGGCCGGTCCACCGGTCAAGCGATAGGCGATGAAGACGCCGCTCGGCCAATCACTGGCGTAGACATTCTCGACCACCCCGTCACCCATCGCGTAGACGGGTCCGAACCCGCAGTAGTCGACGCCCTGGTCGATCTCTTGGGGCACCAGCGCGCTAACGCGGCGCAAGGGGTTGAGGTAGCCGCCGACGGGCGTGTAGTCGAGCGTCACGTAGTAGCCCCCGGTGGCCGCGTCGACGGCGATGCCGCTCGCCAGGGCGCCGTCGGGCAGACGACTCGAACCAGCCCCCGCGTCGCCGGCGGGCACCGAGAAGTTATCAACCCCGCCGTCGGCGCGAAGCACGAAGTAGCCGCGACCGTCGGGCGCCGCGGCGATGCCGGTGACCGCCATCGAACCGTACGCCGGGTGGTCCGTGCCGAGCGGCTCACCCTCGAAGGGGGCGCCGAAGCTCACGACTCGGCCATTCGACAGCGCAATCCAGTAGCCCCCGGTTGACGCGTCGACGGCCATCCCCACTGCAACGACGGGTGCGGTGGCCCCGTACGTGAGACGGCCCGCGAGAGAACCGTGCCACGGCACCCCAAAGCCGTTCACACCGCCATTGGCGCGCACGACGTAGTAGCCGCTGCCGTCGGCTGCGGCGGCGATGCCCACGGCCGCGGCGTGTTGACCCCAGCCGCCGGGCACAATATGAGGCTCGCCCAGAAACGGAGCATTGAAGCCGTACACCCGCCCGCGGGAAGTCACGACCCAGTACCCGCCGGTCTTGGCGTCATACGCGATACCCGTGGCGGTCTCCCCTGGCGCGAGACGGGTCGGCGCTAACGAGCCGTAGAACGCCGCACCGTAGGCGTCCACTTCGCCGTTCGCGCGAACGACGTAGTAGCCGCTGCCGTCGGCTGCGGCGGCGATGTCCACGACCGCGGGACTCGTCGCCGGCGGGGCGCCATGAAACGGTGCGCCGACGGCGATCACCGTCGCGGTCGACGGTGTCGTGGTCGCCGCGCTCACCAGCGACGGCGACACCGGCACGATCGCGAGAACGAGAACTAGCGACGAGGCGAATGCGCAGCGATGAAGTCCGGTAGATCTGGACGTGGCGCACCTTGGACGTCGCGCGTTTCCTCGATTGCCCATCGTCAATTGAGCCCGCAACTCACCACGCCGGTCGGCGCAGGGTCGCTCGGGGCGTTGGGGCCCTGGTACATCGAAGCGATCGCCGGGTCGGTGTTCGCGTAGGCGAGCAGGCCGACCGTTGGTTTCGCGCCCTCGAGCGCGATCCTGAGAAAGCGAATCGAGGTTCGCGCCACGACGTCGAAAGCTGCGACATCCACGCCGTCGAAGGGCGGAAGATGGTGCGCCGAGCGAAGTTCGAGAAACCACTTCTGACGCTGGCGGATTGATCGATAGAGCTCGATCGCCTTACTCGCGGGATTGCACTGATCCGCAGCGCTCTGGACCACGAGGAGTGCCGGGTCGGGCTTAAGCGGGAGGTAGGGGTCGACACCATCTTGTTGGCCCGAGAGAATGATTGTGGCGCGAAAGTCAAGGCCCGCCCGAAGTCGTTGGTAACTCACTCCGTACGGATCGCGCCCTCGGGCAAACGACAACATGCCCACGACGGTCGCACCATCGGAGTGACCGACGAGGGCAAGTTGAGAGGGACGAATGAGCCCGTGCGCGATCCGACAGTGCGGCGAGGACGTCGCCGACGCCGCCAGGAGTTGGCGAGTCACGAAGGCCAGGTCGGCCGGCTCGTTCCACATGTCGTCCTCGGTGTTAACCCCGTGCTGGGCTGTGACGACGCGTTGCTGCTCGTCGGGAAAGAACGGCGCTGCGACCACGAAGCCAGCCCGAACCCACGCATCGAGCAGGGGGCCATAGATGTCCGGGGTGACGTCGTAGCCGTGCGCAAAGACGATCATGGGGAAACCACCGATCCGCGCCGCAGGGGCGAGTGCCGACTGCGCCGTGCCCGGCGTGGCCCCGTCGGTCGGATAGCGGATCTCGGTGACCAACGTACGAAATCGCGACAGCACCGACGGTGGCGTGGTGTCGAAATTGGGCGTGCTGCGAGTCCTGTCGATGAACGCGCACCGCGCAATACCAACGCCGTAGTTGGCGGCGCCGACCGTCTTGGCTGAGGGGGCGCCCTGCGCACTGGCTGGACCTCCGGCCAGCGGCTGCATCGCCAGCGGCGCGACGAACAGTACAGGAAGGATTGCGACCCTTAAAGAACGCCCGATGTCAACCTCCGCCCCTCGTGCTTGTCTACTTCCCCGTTGACCGAGCCACGGTCAACTCAACAACACCGACGTGCACATCGTAGGAGTCTTGCGGCGCGAGCGCGGAACAGGCGCATCTCTTGGCGAAGGCGACGCGACGAGTTGGACTCTCGACCGCGTCAAACCGACCCTTCACCCTCCGGTGCGACCCTCTTGTGCGTCACGGAGGCCCACGGACGGCAACGAGCACTGACTGCTCAGCATTAGGAAAGTACGAGCGCTTGTCGAGACAGCAACGATGTCCACCGTCATCTTCCTGGACATCCTCCGCTATTGCCGACGTCCACTATCTGGGGCATTACCCCGGAGAGGATGTTCAGCATGGAAGACCAGAAACCGGGCCCCAACGACCTGATTGGTCGTTCAACTCGACGTTCAAGGCTGAGATCGTCGAGTTGTACCGCGGAGACGACCGCTCGATCAGTCAGGTGGTCCGCAGCTTCGATCTGACCGAGGCCGCAATGCGGGCCTGCACGATGGGACATACTTCTGATGTGCACCAACACGAGCGTCGTTTGGCTAACCACCCTCATCATCACCCGTACCAACGCCTGCACTCGACTGCGAAGACACGCTGGAACTCGTGGTTTGCGACCCGGGCCGCCCGAACGACGACCTTCGTCCTGAGACTGTGCACACCAAATTGTGCGTCCGCCAAGATGTTGTACCTCCCCGACGTGATGGCCGTCCTGTTGGCACACAGACGACCGTTCTCGTTGCCCACTGTTCAATGACAGGAAAGCGCGAAGGCGCCGACCTTCCACTCTTCCTCGAAGTGAGCCTCCTTCTTCTCAGCGCCCACCGCGTCCGAGCCCGAAGGTCATGAACGGCGCCTCAACTCCCACAACCCCCCGTCGCCTCGTCGTCATGGGAGTCTCCGGCTGCGGCAAGAGCACCATCGCGCGAATTCTGGCCGATCGACTGGGGTACCGCTTCCTCGAGGGTGATGACCTCCACTCGGCCACGAACGTCGCGAAGATGGCCTCCGGCGCCCCCCTCAACGACGCGGACCGGCTCCCGTGGCTGCGCGCGATCGCGCGCGAAATGCGCGAGCCACCATCGCGTGAGGGGGTCGTAGTAGCTTGCTCCGCGCTCGCGCGACGCTACCGTGACGTCTTGCGAGACGGAGAGGTATCCACCTACTTCGTCTTCCTCGACGGGGATAGCGATGTCCTGCGCGCCCGCGTCGCCGCTCGCCACCACTCATTCATGTCGGCTTCCTTGTTGGACTCTCAGTTGGCCGCCCTCGAGCCACTCGGCGACAGCGAAATCGGCGTGCGCGTCAACTTCGACCAGAGTCCCGAGACGATCGTCGACGACGCTCTCGAGCATCTGGGCGATCCGTCTGAATGAATCGGCAGACGCTGCGGTCTTCCCACCGTAAGTCCTTCGTCACGTTTTCGCCTCTTCGCTTAGTACAACGGTAATGAAGTCGATAGATGCCGTGATGGGCACTTCAACATGACGACCTCAACTTCTTAACCAACCCCTGTCGCCTCACGCCAAATCCTCCGCGACGCCTGAATGATTGCCTCTTCCACAACCTCCGGACGAAGGGGGAAGTTCATGGATTGACGTTGATCGAGCTGTAGAGACTCCGCGACGACTGCCGGTGTCCTGAAGTCGCCGCAGGTTGAAACGCAAAGTGAACCGTGGACGATGGGCGGTTGAAGTCATTGAGCTCGAATGGTTGCAGAGTTGGCGGACCATGTCGGCGAACCATGGGGAACTTGCGGGCAGACCAGCGTTCGTGATCACAGTGTGGCTTTTCTCGCGGGCAGAAGGACCTTGCAACATGGCAACGGAGATCGTTCGCCGGGAGTAGCGTCGCCAACATCGGTGTGCACGGAGAGCCTGTCGAGTTGGCCCTCAACGAGTTGTGGATCAAGAACATCGATATCTCTTTGGGTCTCGTGAACACCAATACCTTCGCGATGCTGCTGAAGCTCGTCGCCGACCACAAGCTGCCCGCCGACAAGTTCGTCACTCACGAGTTCTCCTTCGGCCAGATGCTTGAGGCGTACGACGTGTTCGCCAACGCCGCGAAGCACGATGCTCTAAAGGAACTGATTCACTAGGCCAGATCCGACAAGGAGCCAACGCAGGAATCGACGCGCAGACTCTGCCCTTCACTGTTCGTCTCGCGCGTCGTTCGCGGTGGAGTTGATGAGTGACGTAGTGGCGCTGCGAGGCAGCTGTAGCCCGTTCCAGCGTCGTCGGGAGTGGGCGTAGAGTCGAAATCATGAGGCGTGTGTCATGCGAAGGAGTGCGACATGTCGAGTGCGAAGTCTGACGGTGCCCCGTCCGAGGGTTCTGGCGTGAAACCCGAATCAAAGCCCGACACGAACGACGACCTGAAGACTCTGCCCCTGGCCGAGGTCGAAAGGCACCTCGCGACCTCGCCGAAGGGTCTCACCCAGGCGGAGGCAACAAAGCGCCTGGGACAGTACGGCCCAAACGAGATTGAGGCAAAGAAGGTCAACGAGTTCCTGAAGTTCCTCGGTTACTTCTGGGGACCCATCCCGTGGATGATCGAAGCCGCCGTGATCTTGTCGGGCGTGTTGGGTCACTGGCCCGACTTCATCATCATCCTCGTCCTGCTCCTCGCCAACGCCACCATTGGGTTCTGGGAAGAACACCAGGCAGGCAAGGTCATCGACGCCCTGAAGGCGGAGCTCGCGATCAAGGCGCGAGTGCTGCGCGACGGCGAGTGGAGCAATCCACCGGCGCGAGAGCTCGTTCCCGGCGACGTCATCCGGCTACGCCTGGGCGACATCGTTCCCGCCGACGCGCGTCTGCTCGAAGGGGACCCGATCGAGGTCGACCAATCGGCACTGACCGGCGAGTCGTTGCCCGCCACGCGCGGTTCAGGCGACGCGGTGTACTCCGCGTCGATTGTCCGCCAGGGTGAGATCGGCGCCCTGGTCTACGCCACGGGCACGAACACGTACTTTGGCAAGACCGCGGAACTCGTCCAGGACAGCCAGACCGCCAGCCACTTCCAGCGCGCCGTGCTCAAGATCGGTACTTACCTGATCTTCCTGGCCGTGACGATGGTGAGCGTGATCGTTGTTGTCTCGATCATCCGCGGCGACCCGTTCCTCACCACACTGCAGTTCGCGCTCGTGCTCACCGTGGCAGCGATTCCCGTCGCTATGCCGACGGTGCTATCGGTGACCATGGCCGTCGGCGCACGCCTGCTCGCGAAGAAGAAGGCCATCGTCAGCCGACTCGTCGCGATCGAGGAGCTCGCCGGGGTGGACGTGCTTTGCACGGACAAGACCGGGACCCTGACCCAGAACAATTTGACGCTCGGCGACCCCTTCGCCGTGGAAGGGGTTTCGGTCGACGACGTCATCTTGAACGCGGCTCTGGCGTCGCGCGCCGACGACAACGACACTATTGACCTGGCGGTTCTCAGTGGCCTCGCGAGCGACCAGGCGCTGCACGGATACCACGTCGAGCACTTCGCGCCCTTCGACCCGGTCGGCAAGCGCACCGAGGCAACAGTGAAGGCCCCGAAGGGCGCCTCGTTCAAGGTGACCAAGGGCGCGCCCCAGGTGATCCTCGCACTCTCAGCCAACGCGAAGGAGATGAAGGCGAGCGTCGACCGGGCGGTTAACGACTTCGCCGCGCGCGGTTTTCGCTCACTCGGCGTGGCTCGCGCCGAAGGTAACGGCGCCTGGCGGTTCCTCGGCGTGCTTCCCCTGTTCGATCCGCCGCGCGGCGACGCCAAGGCGACGATCGCCACCGCACGCCAGATGGGCGTCGAGGTGAAGATGGTCACTGGCGACGCGCTCGCCATTGCGTCCGAGACCGCCAGGACCCTCGGGATGGGTATGGATATCCTCGACGCCTCGAGCCTGGGCGACACTACGCGTACCGAGACCGCGGCGATGTCGAGAGCTGTCGAAGGCGCCGATGGCTACGCCCAGGTGTTTCCCGAGCACAAGTACCACATCGTGGACGTCCTGCAGCGGCGCGGCCACATCGTCGGCATGACCGGTGATGGCGTCAATGACGCCCCCGCGCTCAAGAAGGCCGACTGCGGAATCGCCGTGTCGAGTGCGACCGACGCGGCGCGCGCCGCGGCCTCCATCGTGCTCACCACGCCGGGCCTGTCCGTGATCATCGACGCGATCAAGGAGAGCCGCAAGATCTTCCAGCGGATGAACAGCTACGCGATCTACCGGATCGCCGAGACGCTACGCGTCTTGTTGTTCATCTCGCTCGTCATCCTGATCTTCAACTTCTTCCCCGTGACAGCGATGCAGATCGTACTGCTCGCCCTGCTCAACGACGGGGCCATCCTGTCCATTGCCTACGACAACGTCCACTACCGCAATCGACCCGAGGCGTGGAATATGCGAGTCGTGCTTGGGATGGCGACCATATTGGGCGTCGTGGGCCCCGTGGCCGCGTTCGGCATGTTCTACCTCGGCGACCGGGTCTTTCACCTCGCCCACCCCGAGTTGCGGACCATGATGTATCTCACGTTGTCGGTGGCCGGGCATCTCACGATCTTCCAGGCTCGTACCCGCGGTCCGTTCTGGTCCATCCGCCCCGCACGTGTTCTCCTACTGGCGGTCATCGGCACCCAGGTACTGGCGACGTGCATCGCTGTCTTCGGAATCTTCATGACCCCTCTGGGTTGGCGCTACGCGGCCCTCGTGTGGGGCTACGCGCTCGTGTGGTTCGTCGCTACCGACCAGGTGAAGTTGCTCGGTTACCGAATGCTTGATCCCTCGGGCAGCGCCGCGGACGACGCAGAATCGGCGAGCACACGCCGCTCTCGAGCCGACTTGGCCGCGATGGCCGCGAACGTCGCACCGTTTCACACCGAGGTCGACACCAGCCCTGGCGTGCCGGTGTATCACGACTCGAGCGCGTGTCCCTACGGGAAAGAGATCACCCGCGACGGCCACGCGCTGGCGGGCACCGGCGATCGTCGACGCTGCGAATGGTGCGAGGCGCACGCCGGTGTGGCTCCGTTTCACACCGACACCGATGTCGACAACCCCGTGTACCACGACCTTGTCGCGTGTCCCTACGGGAAAGAGATCACCCGCGACGGCCACGCGCTGGTGGGCACCGGAGATCGTCGACGCTGCGAATGGTGCGAGGCGCACGCCGTCAGGGACTCACACGATGCGTCACAGAAGAAGCAGACGACATGAAAGTCGACAAGGAAGGGCGAAGGAAGACTAGAGAGTCCATCCGCCGGCGATCTCACACGGCAGCACACATCGCCTGAACCACCGCTATCGTGATTCGGTGCGACACTTGTGCCCAGCAAATCGGCTTCTCATCGCGGCCGCGCTGGGCTATGTGGGTGCCGGGCCCGCGAACAACGTGGCGATCAGTTGGCTCGTCGCGATTGTCGCAATCGTCGCCACCTATGGGTGGACAGCGAGAGAGCGTCGTCACGGATCAACCTGCGCGCTGCCACACAACGCTTCTCCGAACTCCAGCAAACGACCCAATGACACCATTCGCATCGAAACCGAAGAGGGGCAACTCCAGTGACCGACAATTCCAATGCCAAAGTGGCCTTCATGATCATCAGCGATGATCCCGCGCGCGCCATTCCCGGACTGACTATGGCGACGCGAATGAAGGTGAACCGTGGCGCCGACATCCGAGTCCTGTTCTTCGGACCGGGCGTCCAACTGGCAGCCAGCGGCCAAATCGACGAGCAATTGGGCGAACTACTGAACGCGGGAATCGGTGCCAAGGCCTGTCGCGCGAACGTCGAGCAGTACGGCGTGGCCGACGAAGTCGGCTCACGCCCCCTGGAACTACTCGCAGCGGGTGCCGAGGTCGAAGACTACGCTCTCGCGGGCTATACCGTCGTCTCGTTTTGATACGCGGTCCCGTACGCAGTCTTTGAAGGAACGTCAACGACCTCGACCTCGCAACCCTTCACTCAGCTCGCAGTCGTGGTCAACCCCTTGGCCCTCTTGGTGTCGAGTGCCCGACGTGTTCCCGAGCGCCCGGGGAATCCATCTTCGGCAAGACTCGTGACCGAGGTCACACAGTAGACAAGCTGATGTCGCGAACCTTTGTGGGCTGATCGCGCCGAGGAAACGGTGTCCAAAACTGTTCACTTCTTGAGCGTTGGAAGTGTCCAGTTTTCGAGCGTCGTCCACACTTGCTAACTCGACTCTTCCCTCAGGATGGCCTCCTACCTTGGCCTCGCGTACCTACCGTGTGATAGCGGGGAGAAGAACCTATTTGCGCCGCAAAGAGCGGTCGCGAAGTGTCACGTGCCCGGGGACACTTCTCTGGCACAATAAATGAGATGACCCCGCTCGCTCGCCGTTGGCCGGTCGCACTGGCAGCCGCTTGGGCTCTGTTATGGCTTGGGGTGGCCTTCACCTATCACATCAACGAGCCATCTGGCGTCCAGAGCATCACAATGAACGGCCGCACCTACGTCGGAAGTCCACCGGCCCTCTCTCTGTTCGAGCGTGACAACTTCTCAGTTCTGCTTGCGATGGTCCTCGTGACTGTGGCGATACTCGTAGCGTTCCTTGACGTCACCAGCCGTCGGCGTCGCGCGGACCGTCGCCCAGGGCCAGCCACCGTCGTCGCCGGCTCACTTCTTGTGGCGTTCTCGTTGTTCGGTCTCCTCTGGGGAATTCTCTCCATTGGTGTCGTGGGGCTCTTGCTGATTCTCGCCTCGCGGCCGCCGAGGCCGGCTGTCGCGGCCTAAGACTCGAGTAGCCGAAGCGGTCGCGAAGCGGTCGCGAAGCGGTCGCGTAGCGACAGCGTCGCGAAGAATTCTCCGCAAGTCTTCCAGGAGCTCCGGATGTCACGGGCGTACGCCTCATCGTCGTCCCCCCAGTTCGGACACAAACGCACCATTTCGAGCATCAGGGCCGTGCGCCCAAGCCAAAGGTGGGGTGCCCGCGTAAGGTCGGCGTCACCAAGTACGTAGAGGTGTTCCAGACCTTCGGCGGCGTCTCTCCGCCACTCGCCTCGTAAACCACGTGACCTTCACTGAGTGACCTTCAGCGTTGACGTCCCCGCGCGAACGATCAACCTCCAGCCACTCTTCGGGGTGGCACTCCTCTTGGGCCAGCGTGATGGTGGCGCGAGAGATCGACCGCGAAAACACAAAATCCCGGCTCTCTGGCGACAACCCGGACTTACGTGCAGGTGAACACCAGACTTCGGCGCACACCTCTTGGTGGCGGGGGAACTGTGACGAAGGGCCAACGCGAGACAAGATTGTGTCCGACATTCCTAATGGGAGGTCCTACAAACCCATGGTGCACACCGCTCTACACACCCCCGCCAAAGTCGCATGCCTGCAGAGTTCACGAAATGAGTTTGGACGAACCATGTCGCCAACGTGGCGACACGCCGTGGCCAATTGTCATTGGGGCCCGACGCAACAGACACGTCAACGCCCGACTGAATACGACTTAACTCGGTTGAGGGTTCGCAACGAGAATGCGGCCTCAGTTGTCAGAGCGCAAGGTGGAGACGAAGTGCCTCATCGAGGTCAGCCATCAAATCTTGAGGGACTTCTCCAAGCACGTGCCCAAGTCGCTCCACGGAAATAGACCGGACTTGCTCTGCCTGGGCCTTGGAGTCGCGCTCTAGTCCGGTCACGTTTGCTGGAAGCAGCACTTGAAATGGGTAGACGCGAGAAATATTCGAGGTCACCGGCACGACGGTGATGACCCCCTGGCCAGTTCGTTCGGCGGCAACGTTCGCTCCGTCGTTACTAACGATGACGGCGGGTCGTCGCTTGTTGGACTCTCCGCTCTTCGCCGTCTCTAGGTTGACCACGTGAATTTCACCTCGGCGCATTAGTGCAAGCCATCTGAGACGGTGGGCTCCCAAAGTTGTTGATCCTCGTCTGACCACTCGGCCCACGCACTCTCGTATGCCGCCCCGAGGCCCGTCGCTCTGAGTAGTCGAACAGCCTTATGTAGTGCAGCCGAGCGTGAAGGAAGTCCCTTCTCAGTGGCGTACGCGTCGAGGAAGGCAACGTCCTCTTCGGGCAAACTCATGCTTATCTTCATACTTTGATACTACCAGAGGTATGCGACTCGGAAGTCATTGTGAGCTGCTCGCCAAGGGCGCGTCATCGTGGCCCGACGCAACAAGAATTCAACCTTGCACTGGAGACTGAACAACTAGGAACGTCGGCCGAGGCGCCCGACCAGTCGGCGGATGTCAGCCCGATGATTGTAAATCTGACTTGGGATTGCGATCGTGATTGGATTGCTCCAAACCCAAGAGAGACGCCGCAGCAATCGGTTCTTGGGACGGTGATGGCGTACTGCCGGATGGGCGTGATCGTGAGCGTAAGCCAGCTGCAGATCGAGATGGTACGCAAGGGATGGTCCGCCACTCACCTGAGCATCTCGATTGAACCCAGCGACCGTGAGCGCCGCACTGAGCGAGAAGCCTGTCGCGGTCTCAGCGTTGAGTCTGATGGCCAGGGCTCTTGCCCACACCCTTCGCTCGAAGTCATCGAGAGGCTGATCCTTGGCGAGTCGCCGGTGATGAGCGAAGTCGAGATACTCCGACGCGGTACAGTGTCGGAATACTCCAACATTATTACGAATTACGTAAATGTCGGCATTTACAGGAATCACACAGATCTGCTATCATGTCCGGATATGTCGACACACTCTTCGGGAACTCAAAGCAAGGGACCATTCCGGATCTACACCCCGGCCTCCCTCGGAGACGCCATCCGCCACTACCGAACGGAGGCGGGATTGACACAGGCTGAATTGGCCGAGCGGGCAGGCCTCCACCGCTCCTACCTCTCCGAACTGGAGACCGGGAAGGAAACTGAACAGGTCAAGAGAATCTTGCGCGTGTTGCGCCAACTCGGCGTCCGCATGACCTTGGACAAGGCGGATTGGTAGTGGCCGACATCCTTGCGGTGTGGCTTCATGGCGACAAAGTCGCCGTCATCGACGAAGAACGGCACCGTCCCCGCCTCGTCTACACCGAACAGGCACTGTCCCGGTACCCGCTCGGCACGCCACTGCTCTCGCTGGCGCTCCCGCTCCGACCTCAGCGATTTACCCAGGGCGTGGTTCGACCATTCCTCGATGGGCTTCTCCCCGAAGGGCAGTCACGGTTGGCCGTCGCAGAGGAATTCAATGTCCTCGCCAGTGATACCTACGCGCTCATCCGTGCCATCGGTCGAGACTGTGCGGGCGCAATCGTGATCCAGCCGGACGACGAGCCGCCACCTCGCCCGCCGTCGACGCTGCGGGCGGAACCACTGTCCGAAAGCGAAATTGAATCTCTCATCGCAAACTTGCGCGCTGCACCTCTGGGTGTCGATGAAAGAGTTCGGGTCTCTCTTGGCGGCGTTCAAGAGAAACTTCTCCTCACGCGCATGCCCGATGGGTCGTGGGGCCGGCCAGTGGACGGAACGCCGTCTACCCATATCCTCAAACCCGAGATCGCCCGATTCCCCTTAACCGTAGAGAACGAAGCGTTTTGCATGCGCATCGCCGCGCATCTGGGAGTGCCAGTCGCGGCTGTAGAGACCGCGGTGATCGGAAGACGAAAGTTGCTCATCGTCGAGCGCTATGACCGCACCGTTGGTGTGGACGGAAGTGTCGAACGCATCCACCAGGAAGACTTCTGTCAAGCAACCGCGACTGTCCCTGAGCACAAATACGAAGAGGATGGCGGACCGTCGCTGCTTCGCGTCGCCGGTCTCTTGCAGACCGTGACCGCCCCGGATGCGATCGAAGACTTGTTGAAAGCAGTGACGATCAACGCCTTAATCGGCAACGGAGACGCACACGCCAAGAATTACTCAATCCTGCACCAATCAACAGGCACACTGACATTGGCACCGCTCTACGACCTCCTCTGCACCCTCTACTACGGAGACGACCGGCTTGCCATGTACATTGACAGTGTCCACCGAACGAATCAAGTGACGGTGGAGCGCATCGCCAATGAGGCGCTCAAGTGGGGAATGTCCACAGAACGTGCGATGACGATCGTCCTCGACCTCTTGGAGGGGGCACCTGCCGCCATCGCTGCATCTAGAGACGAAACCGAAGGCGTCCCCGAGGAGATGGTCTCGACGATCGAAGGTCAACTCGCGCAGCTACGTTCGTCGAAATGACTTACGACGTAACCGTCCCTTCGGTTCCAACAGAAGAGCCGGTGCTTTCGCACCGGCTCTGATCTGCACTTCTCCTGGTGGCGGGGGAACCGTGAGGGAAGGCCTACTCGCGGCGATGTCTTGTTCATTTTCCTTGGTAGAAGTACATGCACACCCGTGGTGCACACCGGTCTGCACACCCCCATCGAAGTAGCAAGTTCGCGATGTTTCTGAGCTGAAGGTGGCCTGGACATGGTGCAGATGTAACGACACCCTGTGACCTACTGTGGTCACAGACTCGACGCGCCAAACGCCAACTGGCACTGGCTCCGACTTGCACCGCTTGAGTTCGGAGACCGAAATTGTCCTAAGACTGGATCCTGGTCCAGTGCCGTCCTCCGTCGCTGGTCACGGTGACCCTGAAGGCCGAACCCTTCTGTCCAATGGCGAGTCCATCCTTGGCACCAACGAAGACCAGCCCGACCAAGTACGGCGACGGACTCGGACCTCGAAGTGTCACGGCCTTCCCACCACGAGTAATGACGTAGAGGCGCTTGGTGAGTGCGAGGGATACATAGCTCGTCGTCGCTGAGACCGGTGCGAATCCGCTTCCCTGCGCCATGTTCGGAACCGGTGTGGACACCGTCTGCCACTGGCTTCCCGCGTCGGAGCTATGAAGCAGGGTGTAAGCGTGCCCGCCAAGGCAGGTGGCCCAGAGCGATCTCTCCGACATCGCGATGAGCGAACACGACACGATGCTCATCAGGTCACCTTCGTGACCCATCGAGAAACTCCTTCCGCCGTCAGTCGAGGTCGCGAGGAAAGCGTAGGGAGGAGCGGGCGTGCTGCCCGTGAGCCAGACGTGATGGCGCCAGGCGCCGACGTCGACAATCTCGCCGTGAAGACTTCTGGCCCCCGGGATCGGCGTTGCGCTCCAGCGGGTTGCGCCCTGCTCAGCGCGGAGGAGCGACGTATCGACGCAGCGCCAGGGCTTGGCTTGACAGGTCCGCTCGGTGGCGAAGAAGCCGGTTGGGGCGGCTACGAGGTCCATCAACTGCGCGCCCGCCGGGAGTGGCCAACGCGTCCAGCTATGTGCACCATTGTGAGTCACGTAGAGCGCGTCCGACCCGGTCGTCAACTGCTCGAGCGCCATGCCGTCGGAGACGGTAGAGAACACCAGCGAGACCAGCGATCCGGTCGGATCACCCGCGACGTATCGGATCTTCGGTGGGGCGGTGACCTTCACAATGGACTGTAAGTCGTACGTAGACCGCGTGAGGGACCAGCATTGCGAACACGAGTCACTCTGGCGCCACAGCACATAGATGCTGGAGGATTCTCCTGCACGAACCGCCAACCCCGGTTGGTCGTGGCGCAAAGGCAGCGGAACGGTGATGGCTGACGACGACGCACCGGACCGCGATGTTGGGACACCACCAATCGCGACCACGAGTACCGTTAGCACGATCCACGTTGACCGTCTACGACGCACGTTCACTCTCGGAGTCACTACTCCCACTGGCCACTCTCCTTTCGGATTCTGCTGAGCGAAGTGGTACAGCCCGCTAGGGAGGATGATCGTGTAATCACGGCGACGAAATTGACTCCTGAAATCTCGAGATCTACTGCAACGATTCATGTCAACCTTCTCCAACGAAATCGTCCAAAGTCAAGCGACGTAACCCTACCAACGTCGGCGACATTGCTGACCGAGGCAACGATTCCCATATTGCGGCAAAGGGATATCCATGTCACTACCAGTAGATAGCGTGACTGGAAATGGCAACCCGCGGACCTCATTACCCCAGTTCTGAACGAGAGTTTCGCGCCTGGTTCCAAGACGACAGCGCCTGCTTGGACTACCTCGACTGGCTGCGCTGGGGCAATCAACTCGTGTGCACGGGATACGGAACAATCAACAACCCTCGCCAGGTGAGCGGCCGAGTGTGGTGCTGCGTTGCTTGCACTGCGAGGGTTTCACGCACGGCGGGAACCATCTTCCAAGACACGCGTACGCCAATGACCTCGTGGTTCACCGCGGCGTGGGAGTTTTGCATCGATAAAGGTGGCGTGTCGGCGCTGGCGATCCAGCGGCGTCTTGAACTCGGCAGCTACCAAACCGCGTGGATGATGTTGCACCGGTTCCGCTCGGCGATGGCACTGGCCGGGCGTGACAAAGTGCAGGGTGAGGTCGAGGTGGACGAGACCTTCCTGGGAGGCGTGCGTTCAGGAGGACGGGGTCGTGGTGCGCTCGGAAAAGTCATCGTGGCCATTGCCATCGAGCGCAAGCAGCCGAAGGGCTACGGACGGATTCGCCTGCGCATTATCCCCGACGCGTCCGCCAGGACGCTCGGCCAGTTCCTCGATGAGACTGTCGAACTCGGTGCGACAGTGGTGACCGACGGGTGGCTGCCCTACCAGAAGGCCACCGCGGGCAAGTTCACCCATGTCGTCCACCGCATTGCTCCGTCGGGCCAGCAGGCCCACTTTGTGCTCCCTGGCGTGCACCGCGTCGCGTCCTTGCTAAAACGTTGGGTGTTAGGGACCTACCAGGGTTCGTATCACGCTGACCATCTGGCCGAGTATCTCGACGAGTTCACCTTTCGGTTCAACCGCCGGCGTTCGCCCGACCGAGGTCTGCTTTTCTACCGATTGATGATGCTGGCGGCCAATGCCGACCCGCTCACGTACAAGCAGGCAGTGCGGAACCCAACACCCAAGACAACGACCCCGACGCCGCCGTCGGGTAACCGGCGAGCACCCCGTAGCCTTTCTATCCCGAAGCCAGCCAAACCCTGGCGATCCACCGAGCCGCAGGCGTAGCGGACCTACAACAGATGCAGATCGGAGAGCGCTGCTGTTGCGAACTCGTCCAGGCAGAGGCCGGCCAGCTGTGCCGGCGTGAACCAGTTGGCGCGCAACGGCGCTGGCTCATCTTCGGCGAGCAACTTGGCGTCATAGACCGTTGCCCGGTAGGTCGTGTCAGCTCCGCACTCGTAGAGCACCCGGTACTGGTCACCCGAGAGCTCAGCTACGACATCGCCAACTTCGACAGTTAGACCGCAGTCCTCGCGGGCGAACTTGATCGCAGCACTCGCGAGGTCTTGACCCTCGACGACGCCACCACCAATGCACGACCACGGTCCGCTCTCGGAAGACGACGCCAAAAGAACCCGTCCGTTCTCGTCGCAAACGAGCGCCACGACTGCCGAGATGACGCCGGTGAAAGCCGGGTTCGGTTCGTTGCTCAGTGCTTCGGTCATACTCGCGCCTCCATTTTCAGCCTATCGAGGGATAGTGGGCGAGTTCCAACGGTCGCTGCAACGGATCAAGGGGATAGGTAGTGACATGGATACCCTGTTTACGGCAAATAGTGTGGTCGCGCAATAGAGCGACGTTCTAAATCTCTCCAGGCGCTAATTCCGAATCGAAGAGCCCTTGATCCCCCGACTACGTCGGCGTCCGAACGTGGTCTCTCTTTGCTCGTTTAAGCCAACGTGGCACACACACGAGGTGGTCGAAGTGCCATCCCAAGAGGCGCAAGTCTCCCGAGCACCAGTGAAATCAGGGCTACGCGAGTCTGGTTCCGCAGAAATCGAGCACATCAAGTATGTGCGTCATCTACGCGCGCGTCTCGAAACTGCGACAGTCCAAGTGAGATCGCCACGACGAAAAACCCTCCCGCAACAATCCAGAGCATGGGTCGATACCCAATCGTGTCGCCGAGCAAACCGCCTGTCGGTGCTCCGATCACGATCATCGCTCGGTTGATCGAGCGCCTAGTCGCGTTCATCCGGCCCTGTAGAGCGTCAGGCGTCACCGCTTGCCAATAACCCATCTCGTTTGCGTTCTCCGCGCCCATTGATAAGCCAAGCAAGAACTGCCCCGCGCCCAACACGACCCAGCCCGACAGATGATGTTGGCCGAAGGCCATGAACGCCCATGCGGCCGCCGTCGCCACGCGGCAGGCTACGACTACCCGACCGCAACCGAAGCGCGCGCCCAGTCGTGTCGCAGCGAGACTTCCCACCAGCGCGCCAACGCCACCCACCGACAGCGCCACGCCATAACCGAAGGCACTCATACCGAGTGTCTGCAAGACGAAGAGGGGCAGAACCGTGCCGGCTACCGCGTTGCAGAGAAACCAGCCGTGGGTGCTCAGCGCGAGCGGCCGGAGAGCGGCGTGCTGGTAAATCCAACGTATGCCTTCGAGCGCCTCACGTCGTACGCCTCGCAGAGACACAGATCGGCGCGGGGGTTCGGATACCGGCATCCGCAGAAGTAAGAGACCGGATGCGACGTAACTCGCCGCGTCAATCAGCACGGCCCAAGGTGCCGTCAGTAGCGAAACGAGCCCACCGCCGATTGCCGGACCCGACGTCTGGGCAACCGCTCCACTCTGGTCAAGTCGGGCGTTGGCAGGGACGAGCTGGTTGGCGGGCACCAGACGCGGCAGAAAGGACTGAGAGGCCGCATCGTTGAGAAGCGACATCAACCCAAATGCCGCCATGAACAACATCAAGATCACTAGCGAAAGGTGGTGAATCAATGCGAGTACCGGCACAACAACAAACAGCAGCCCACGAACTAGATCCGTGATAACCAGTAGCGGGCGCCGACGGGAACGGTCGACCAGAACACCGGCCACCAGGCCGAACAAAGGATAGGGGAGCCAGCGAGCGGCACTGACGAGTCCCACGCCGACGGCGCCTTTGTGGAGCACGAACACGACAATGACCTGAATGGCGATCGTGCTGATGTAGGTTCCGAAGTCCGAAACAGTGGAGGCCATCCAGTAGCGCACAAAGCCCGGGCATTCCCGCAGACGCGCGGTACGTTCCTTCGCGTCCATCACGCCTAGATCATATTTGTTGAACCAGGCTCGGCGAAAAGAGGAAGAATACCCAGCGCGAGCAGACCCCTACGAGGAAGATGGGTCGCCCGTGTAAGCAGGGCGTCGCCGCCTACGCCAGTGCGTTTTCGCTGTCCTCGACGGGACTACCAGGTGCGTCAACACTCGTTCGATTCGAGAGTGTCGCAGAGAGTCACGTCTCCGTTCTTGTAGCCGCCATGAGAAGCGGCATCTTTCACGCCCCGATCCAGTTCCCGAGCGTGAGCCGCCTCGCTCGCGCCGCCACAAAACGCAAATCCCGGCTCAGGAAATCTGAACCGGGATTTACGTACATCTTCGGGCGGCACATACGTGCATACCCCTTCGTGGCGGGGG